>NZ_RJUF01000175.1 GCF_024343775.1 Lacihabitans soyangensis
TCCTTGTCGGGTAAGTTCCGACCTGCACGAATGGTGTAACGATCTGGGCACTGTCTCAGCCGTGAGCTCGGCGAAATTGTAGTGACGGTGAAGATGCCGTCTACCCGCCACGGGACGGAAAGACCCCGTGAACCTTTACTATAGCTTAGCGTTGTGACTGGATATCAGATGTGTAGGATAGGTGGGAGGCATTGATGTGGCGTCGCCAGGCGTCATTTAGCCAACGTTGAAATACCACCCTTTTGATATTTGGTTCCTAACCCTGGAATGGGGGACACCGCTTGGTGGGTAGTTTGACTGGGGTGGTCGCCTCCAAAAGAGTAACGGAGGCTTTCAAAGGTTCCCTCAGCACGCTTGGTAACCGTGCGATGAGTGCAATAGCAAAAGGGAGCTTGACTGCGAGACAAACAAGTCGAACAGGTACGAAAGTAGGATATAGTGATCCGGTGGTTCTGCATGGAAGGGCCATCGCTCAAAGGATAAAAGGTACTCCGGGGATAACAGGCTGATCTCCCCCAAGAGCTCATATCGACGGGGAGGTTTGGCACCTCGATGTCGGCTCGTCACATCCTGGGGCTGGAGAAGGTCCCAAGGGTTCGGCTGTTCGCCGATTAAAGTGGCACGCGAGCTGGGTTCAGAACGTCGTGAGACAGTTCGGTCCCTATCTGTGGTGGGCGTAGGAAGTTTGAGAGGCTCTGATTTTAGTACGAGAGGACCGAATTGGACTGACCGCTGGTGTATCTGTTGTCTTGCCAAGGGCACGGCAGAGTAGCTAAGTCGGGACGGGATAAACGCTGAAAGCATCTAAGTGTGAAACCCACCTCAAGATGAGACTTCCCTTGAGGAACGTTAGAGATTATGACGTAGATAGGCTACAGGTGGAAGTGCAGTAATGTATGCAGCCGAGTAGTACTAATGAACCGAGAGCTCTTAAATTTTTATTTTCAGTCTTTCTCAATCACAATGTTTCATCGACTCCCTTCGGCTAAGCTCAGGGAGCAGCTCAGATACCGCAAGGTGGGAGTGAATAGATAAGCATTAATGTCAAAAGAATTAGATGTCCATAGGACAATCAGAAGATATACCCGACGCAAGTTCCCCCACTGGGGGTTAGGGGGCTGTCATTCATGGTGTCAATAGGGCGGGTGAACACCTCTTCCCATTTCGAACAGAGCAGTTAAGCCCCGCACCGCCGATGGTACTTGGATCAAACCCGGGAGAGTAGGTAGATGCCAGTTTTTTATTATATTTAAACCTCAACGCGTAAGTGTTGGGGTTTTTTTGTATAAGGAGCTTCGTGGAGCGATTTTCCAAATCGCTTGTTTGATAAATGATGAAACACTCAGCGTTTTTTATTACTTAGTGTTCTGTCATTATACAGCATATGTTGTTTTCAGATTTTTATTGTGCATTGATATATTTGCTGAGTATTTTATGGAGGCCATAATGTTTTTAATATGTTTTAAATGGATAGAATTATGAAGTCAACTTTAGGTATTTTAAGTTTCATATTAACTACTACTATTTTTAGTTATTCACAATCGAATGACTGGAAGTTTGTAAAGAAAATAGATGGTATCTCTATATATCACCGTAAGGTAGGTAATGGAAACCTCAAGGATGTTAAGATTGAAACTACTTTTGATTCTAATTTAAGTACGATAGTAGAGGCTTTATTGGACGTACCTTCATTTAATAAGTGGATATATAAAGTTGAGTATTCTAAAACATTAAGAATAATAGGACCCAATCAAGTGGAATACCACAATAGAATAAATATGCCATGGCCAGCTGTCGACAGAGATATAGTGGCAATAAACAAAATATCACAAAATGCTGTGACTAAGGAAGTGATTTCTGAAGATGTATGCAATTGGAAAGGCTTACCTTTGGATAAGAACTTTGTAAGAATTAAGGACTTCTATGCTAAGTGGACGTTAAATGTTGTAAATGGTGGTGTAAAAGGTACCTATATTTTCCATTCTGACCCTGGTGGTGACTTGCCTGCTGCTATGGTTAATCTTTTTATAGATGAAGGCCCGTTGAATTCAATTAAAGGACTAAAGAAAATGATAGCTTTAGACAAATACAAAACTAGGAATTCGCACGGTATTGTGAATTAGTAGCTTCTACTACTTTATCAGTTTGGCTACACTTAGTGAAGTATCAAGAAATACGATTTTAGCTCTTACGTTTCTCTCAATTAGCATTTGTGCTTCTGATATAAGGTCGGAAATTTGTCCGATGTTTTCAAATTTAAATACTTTTGAGAACTTCTGAACAAATTGTAACTCATCCCCTTCTAGTTTAATCAAACTTTCTGTGCCAACGCATTGGAGGTAGATCTCTCGGATTATCTTTAAACCATAGTCAAAAAGGCCTTTTTGACTTTCTTTGGTTAATGCGTCAAATTCGTCGGCTAATGGAATTAATTTTCCCAAATCAAAGGCGTAGCAATATCTCATCCAATTGGCAAACCAAGTTTTTTCATTTTGGTCTTTTTGCTCAAGAATTTCAAGTGCCTTGTTGATATTACCCTCCGAGAGAAAGTAAATTTGTTTTGCTCTTTCTTCACTTAGGTTTCTTGATGTTGTGAGAAATTGAGTCAACTCATCTGAATTGGAATTTCTTATAGCTACTCTTTGAGTTCGGGAAATAATTGTGGTTAATAATCTATTGATATTTGCTGTAACCAAGAGGAATATCGTTTTTTCAGGTGGTTCTTCTAATATTTTCAGTAAAGCATTTGCTGCTGACTGTCCCATGGCTTCTACCATCCATATTAAAACTATTTTATATCCACCTTCATATGATTTTAAACTTAGGTTCTGAATAATCTGACGAGACTCCTCTACGGGTATATTTCCTTGTTTGATGTCTATTTCTTCTAGCCATTCTGATAGCGTACCGAATGGATTGTTTTGTATAAAAGAACGCCACTCTTTTATGAAATTTTCGGATAACACTTTCTTGCCACCAGCGGTTGGGTAGGCGAAAAGGAAGTCTGGGTGTGCTATTTTACTTATTTTTTGACAAGTCGGGCATATGCCACATGCATCTGTCTCTGACGGATTTATACAATTGATATAAGTTGCAAATGCCAAAGCCATAGGTAAAGCGGCACTACCTGCTTCCCCATCAAATAGTAATGCGTGTGCTACATGATTCGTTTTTACCGAATTTATGAGGTGTTTTTTGATTTCGTTTAAGCCAGGAATTTCGGAAAAGAGCATAAGGTGGTTATTTATTTTGTGAAATGTAGCTTAAAATTTCTATTTCGTCGGAACTAAGACTTTTTTCTCTTCTCGCCATGGTGGCATTGATAACTTCAATTGCTTTTTCGAATCTATAAGCTTGGTATCCCTCAGATTTGCCTCCCCAAGAGAAACTATCAATAAATTTTTCTTGAAAATCAGACCCAAATATATTGCTCGAAACTCCCACAACCGTACCCGTGTTAAACATAGTACTTATACCTGCCTTAGAATAATCACCCATGAAGGTACCGCAGAATGTTTCGTGGGTGTCATATAAAGCCTTAATATCGTAATTGTATAGTTTAACCGTTTTGTAGTCGTTTTTGAGATTTGAATTATTGGTATTTGCTCCGAGATTACACCATTCGCCTATATAAGAATTGCCCAGAAAACCATCATGTGCTTTGTTGGAGTAGCCGTGAAAAATACTATTTCCTACTTCCCCGCCAACTCTTGAAACTGGACCTAGAGTGGTATTAGGTCTAATTTTTGCTCCGAAAGCTACCATGGCATTTTCGCCTATGGACGCTGGGCCAATGATTAAACTTCCTTCTTGTATGACTGCATTTCTTCCAATATAAATAGGACCATTTTCAGCATTAAGTATGCTTGCTTTTATAGATGCTCCTTCTTCTATAAAAATGTAATCTTCGTTATATACTGCTGTGTATTTGTCTTCAATTGGTGCAGACTTACGGCCGAGTGTAATTTTTTTGAAGTCAGCTGATATTTGAGAGCCGTTGTTCAAAAACAAGTGTGGTAACTCAGATATTATAGTAATTTCTGATTCTTTATACTCCATCGTATTTGTCTTAGACAAACTAATCTCTCCAAAAGTAAGCTTTTGAGAGGTGATAAGAGCCAAAAGTATCCCATTCGACATTAGAGCTTCATTCTCGCATAACTTTGAAATAGCATTTGCAAAATGTTCATTAGGCAAACAAGAAGCATTAATATAAATATTTTGCTCGGCGTAAGTGGTCGAGTATTTCTTAGAAAGATAGCCTTCCGTCAAGAATGAAATATCTGCATTCAGATATTTCTGCCACTTTTCGTCAATGGTTAGTGTTCCAACTCTTACGTTGCCAATTGGCCGAGTTAGGGTTATTGGTTTGAGTTGGTTCCTGAAGCTGGGCTGGTCAAAAAGTATTATGTTCATTCGAAAGGTTAATATTCCGAAGACAAAAATACTTTAAAATACTCTAATGTTTATTGTTTTTCTGAAATCTGAATAGCCATTTTTACGGCATTGTAGGTATTTACGATACCTCCAGTATTGCTTAGTTCCGAAAAATCTTTTTTTGCCTTTTCGCCAGGCACATTCACTTCCTGACCTGTTAACTTAACTGTAGATTCAAGAATTATTGTCTTGATTTGTTTGGCAGTTAAAGCTGGGAAGTAAGATTTTAACAAGGCTGCTAAACCCGCTACTGCCGGAGATGCCATGCTCGTTCCTTGTTTTTCCTCGTATTTTGAGCCAGGAACCGTAGAATAGATGGCAACACCAGGTGCAAATACATCAACGCCTTTTTTGCCATAATTTGTAAAATCTGCCGGAAGGTTTTCTCCTTCTTCGAAATTTGAAGCACCTACTGTTATCCAGTTGCCAATTTCTGAGCCTGTTTTTAGGGTTCTTGTGGGATAATGAACGTGCTCATCAATGTCTTCACTTTCGTTACCTGCTGCAGATACCAGAAGTACACCTTTCGACTCTGCATATTTCATAGCTTCATCTACCCAGAATTTTTCTGGTGAGTATGGTTTTCCAAAACTCATGTTGATAATTTCGGCTCCATTGTCTACAGCGTATTTTATGGCATTGGCTACGTCTTTGTCTCTCTCATCACCATTCGGTACGCATCTGATTGTCATAATACGTACATTATCAGCTACACCCTTTACGCCGATATTGTTGTTTCTGTTAGCTCCAACTATACCCGCTACGTGTGTACCATGCATGGCATCAGGACCAGTTACTTCATTGTTACCATATTTTCCATATCCCAAAGTTTTGAGGTCGTCACCCACAATTTTTCTTGGGTCAAAATTTTCGTTTAAATTATAGTTCAATTCTTCCTCAAAATGGTTTACTCCGTCTTGAATGTCGGCCTTAGTGGCTCCCATGGCATTGAGATTTAACCAAACTTGTTTTGCAGCTCTTACGTTTCTCTCTACATTTTGATCATCGATTTTTTGAACATCTTCTTTTGTTAAAGTACTTTTACCAATAGATTTGAGAAGGATGTCCTCCGCTTGAGTAATTTTTTCAAGCATATTTTTGTACATCGGCAAGTACTGCGTGGCCTCTGACTTTTTCGAATCAATTTCGACCTTTAATTTTTCCATTAAAGCTAAGTCAGCCTTATTTTTCTTTTTGATTCTTTTGCTTGGCTTTTCTCCAAATTTTTCTGAAAGAGATTTATAGAGTCTTACAGACTCCAATTGCTCTTGTTCGATGTCTTTTCCGTCTTTACCACCAATAAAATCCCATCCGTTTATATCATCTATAAATCCGTTGTTATCGTCGTCGATGCCATTGTTGGCGATTTCTTTGTTATTTACCCAAATTTTATCTTTCAGGTCTTCGTGTTTTATATCTATTCCAGAGTCTATAACACCAACAATCACCGTTTTAGAGGTCCTGTTTTTAAGTAATTCTGCGTATGCTTTTTCAGTACTCATTCCCCTTATTCCATCTTCGGAAAGATCTAGGTTGTGCCAGTTGAATTTAGTTTTTAAGCTTTGGCCATTAAGGTTGAAAACGATGAAAGAAAGAAAAATAAGTTTTTTCATAAAATTGAAAATAATCATAGCCCTCAGTTGGGAGTTTTTTTGAATTAAATGGTAAAATAACGATTTTTTGTTGGCTTTAGCTTAGAGCTTGGGCAAAATCTTCGATTAAATCTTCAATATTTTCGATTCCAACCGAAATTCTAAGCAGATTACCGACGGAAACTGAATGTACTCCCTCTGCCGTTCTTCTGTGGTCGACTAAACTTTCTACACCCCCAAGGCTGGTGGCATGTTGAAATACCTTAAGTTTAGAGGCTACTGCTAAACAGTTCTTTTCATCACCTTTTATCAAAATCGACATCATACCTCCGAAACCATTGGTCATTTGTTTCTTTGCAATCTCATGATTCTGATGATTCACCAAGCCCGGATAATACACTCTTTCTATTTTGGGATGGGTACTTAAAAAATTGGCCAGTTCGGCGGCATTAGAGTTATGTTTGGCCATTCTCACAAAAAATGTGGAAAGGCTTCTGTTTAGAAGCCAACAGTCGTACGGAGATGGTACGCCACCTCCGATAGATTGGTAGTCTTTTATAGATTGAGCCTTGTCAGCCTCAAGTTTATCCCCCCAGATTACTGCTCCTCCCAAAATATCAGAATGGCCACCGAGATACTTTGTAGTTGAATGCATGACGATATCGGCTCCCAGAGCTAAAGGGTTGGTGAAATATGGAGAGGACCAAGTATTGTCTACAGCAGTCAGTATTCTATTTTGGGTACAAATGTCAGTTATGGTGGCAATATCAGCTATTTTAAGACAAGGATTGGAAGGGGACTCTATCCAAACAAGTTTGGTGTTAGGTCTGATGGCTTTTTCGATGTTTATTGAATTTGCCATATCCACAACTGTATACTCAATGTTCCAATTTTTGTAAAGATTTTCTAAGATTACCCTGGTGCCATAATAGATATCATCGGGCAAAATCACGTGGGAGTTCTGACCTAAGGAATGAAAAATACTCATGGTGGCTGCTTGACCCGAAGCGAAGCAAGCAGCATCCGTTCCTTTCTCCAGAAGGGCGAGTTTATTTTCTAACAGTCTTCTGTTTGGATTGGAAGCCCTCGTATAAATGTCTCGTCCTTCAATAAAGTCTCCTTTAGGATCTCTACAAAATGTGGTACTTTGCACCAATGGCGGTACTACTGCACCAGAGATTTCAGGGCTTATATGCTGATGAATAAGAGCTGTTTCTAAACTTGCCATAGAAGAATTTTTGTTGGCAAAGTTAAGAAATCAATAATATTATCTGGTATTAATTGCCAATTCTGTAGACGATTCCGTTGGGATTTGAGCCTGAAACAGAGGATGAGATAGTTATTTGATCCTCAGAAATTCCTTTTTCAATCAAAATGTCTCTCAAAGCATAGGCTCTGTCTTCGCCTAAAGTCCGATTTCCACCTGATAGTGGAGAAATTTTGATTGTTTTTGACGAATTTCTTAATTGATTTACTATGCCATTTATCAGGGAAGAACTGGTGATTTCTGCACTGTTTTTCTTGAACACATTTCCGTTTATTGCACTCCATCCGCTCGGCGTTTTTATTTCATCTGGCTTTGAGTCAGTAGACTTCTTTTCTAGCGGCTTTTCTATAGTGGTTTTGGTTTCTTTCTTTTCTGTTGTTGGCGTGGTTGTTTTCTTTTCAAGGGTTATAGGACTTTCAACCTTGAGCTTTTCCTGAGGTTTGGCAATCGTTTCTGGTTCAGTTTTTTTGATTTCCTCTGAAGATTCAACAGGGACAACGTTTTTTTCTACTGGTAATGCTGCAACCGCAGAGTCTGGTAGAAAATCTTCAGATTTTAGATCAGTTTCTGTTTTTTCGGTGACTATAGCTTGTTCGGTGGGAACCTTAAATGTATTTTTTTTGGCGAATTTGGCATAATATAACACTGATAAGCCAGCGATACCTAAGATTAGCCAAGGCAATATTACCGCCCAGTTAGTTTTGCTCTCAGTTTTTACTTTTTCTTTCTGGTCTTTTATTGGAGGAACCGCTGCAGGTACAGGGTTGTTTGATGTCTTTTTGAACTGAAAAATATTACTAATGGCCGGTGGGAGTGCGTTTATAACTCCTTCGTTTATTTCTTTGAAGTGATTTCTCAAACCTGTCAAATCAAGATTTCCTTCTTTCATGGTTTTGCCAATAGATCCCAAAACTATGGGTGCTGAAAGGCTCAACAAAGAAGCTGCACTGGTTTTTCGTACCTCAGAAATGCCAGAAATTTTCTCGACCAATTGTGGAACTTTATTGCCCAGGAAATGTACCGAGATATTGTTTCCAATGGTGACAAGGAGCTGGGTTTTTTCAAAATTACTCGAAAACGACTCTATATTGTTCAAGATGTCGCCTGTATGTCCACCGTCATTAAGTACATTTATTATGTTTTTGAGATCGACATCCGAATGTGCGTATTTCAATAAACCCGCCAAGAATGAATTTAGGCTAAGGCCAAGGCCAGACTCCACGTCAGGGATGTTTTCTCCGAGAAAAGAAGCCAGGTTTTCTACAGTTTTAGCTGATATTGTGCCTTTTATTTTTGATAAAAAATCCATTTTATTGTTTATTTAGAAATAGGTTTTGGTCATGAGATTGAGTTATTCAATCCACTCTCAAACTTATATTTTGTGATTTCAATAAATTTACAAAAACCATGCCCATTCAATACGAAAAAAGCCAAGAAATATTAGAGACCAATTTGCTTTTTGATTCATTTGAAATCGAAAGGGTCTAAAAAAAGAAAATCTCCAAAAATTGGAGACTTCTTTTGATCACTAGGATTATTAGTTTAATTGCACTTAAGCCAACTCATTTGCAGTCGAAGCTATAACTACACACTTCGACACTTTTTTTACCGCCTCTTGTGGAGACAGTTTCGGATTGAATTGGTAATCCGCTATTATTATACAAATATTCGATTTGGGTTTCTTGGTCAATTTTGCCTTTATCGTTGTAGACTTTTCCGGCTGTCATGTTGTTTTCTCCAAAATAAGAGAAGAAGTTGTTGGCTATACCAACAAAACCAAGAGCTGCTGTTTTGTAAACCTCCGGGAAAAACTGCTTTTTGTTATCATATTTTTCACCACTAAAGGCAATTGTCTCTAACTCGTCGTTGATGGAAGAATAAACCTTAGAGACATTATCATTTACATATTCAAGACGAGTTTTTCCGGAAACTTTTCTTCCAAATAATTCAACGGTAGTTTTGATACTGGAGAGTTTGTTGTTTTCATTATAAACAAATTCATTGGTCATGAATTGAATACCATTGATAGATACATTACTTTTGGTGATGATGTTATTGGCACCATAAACAAACTTAACAAGGTATTTTTCGGCTGTTCCTTCAGTAGTTATTTCCATAGACTCAGCCAAGTTTTTGTTGTTATACCTAAAAATCACAACTGTTGGAATAGAGTCTCGACTGAATACACGGATAAGTTTGCTACCTACCCATTCATAATTTCGGATGTTGCCTGTTGGACCATCTACCGACAATAGAGGGCATTTAGCATATTGACTGGCGGGGTCATTTTTTTTCTTTTTGCAAGAAAATATCAGCGAAGAAAAAAACAAAATCCCAATAAATAGTAATGTATTCTTTTTCACATATATAGTTTTATAAATTCACACAATAGCTTTAACTATCTGGTTACAAAAACTATACCGTATTCTTGATTTTAAGAATAGAATTACTATTTAAAGGGGTTATTCTTTGGTTATCTTATTGTTTATTAGGTTGTTATATAGCACAAAATATTTTTTTTATATTCTTATATTTATTTTGTTGGAATGCCGATTGTTTTAAATAGGTAACATTAAAATCTCTATTATTTATTAATTAGGGATGTAATTTAGGTGTGTCAAATTCCGTGCCAAAAATTCGGAAGTGATTTTTGCGGATGATATCGCCAGCGGAATGCCACCTCCCGGGTGAACACTACCGCCTACAAAAAATAGGTTCTGGATATCTTTTGAAAAATTGGGATGGCGAAGAAATGCAGCATATTTGTTATTGGAACTGTTACCATACAAAGCTCCCTGACTGCTCGATGTGTTTGTTTCTATTTTTACCGGATCAAGAATCCTTTCTGTTACAATGTGTGGTTCTAGGTCTACATGAAGAGTTCTTTTTACTTTTTCAAGAATCGCTTTTTTTGTCTTTTGTGTAATAGTTTCCCAGTTTTGCCCAGTATTTGAAGGTGCATTGATAAGAACAAACCAATTTTCAGAGCCCGCAGGAGCATCAGAGGCGATAATTTTACTGGTAATATTGATATAAATGGTGGGGTCGGTAAAAATATCTTTTTTCTCGAATTGATGTTCAAATTCTGTCTCATAGTTTTCACTAAATAAGATATTGTGTAGCCCCAACTCTTTAAATTCTCTATTGATTCCCCAATAAAATATCAGTCCTGAGCCGCTTTTTTCTTGGTTGAGGGTTTTCAATGGAGGCTTTTGGTCAGGCATCAATTTAAGGTAGGTGGGGGTTACGTCCATGTTACTCACCACGGCATCAAAGTTTTTCACCGTTCCTTGGCTGGTTTTTACAGCGGTTGCCAATTTATTCTCTACAATTATTCGCTCGACCTTGGTATTAAAATGAAATTTAACACCCAACTCAACAGCAAGCTTATGTAGAGCATCTGCTATATGGTACATCCCTTTTTCTGGCAAAAATGCCCCTATGTTATATTCCAAATGCGGAATAATGCTCATAGTGGCCGGTGTTTTATATGGACTTGAGCCGTTATAGGTAGCGTAGCGGTTAAACATCTGAACGGTCTTGGGATTAGAAAACGATTGTTTATTAAAGC
The DNA here is from genome assembly GCF_024343775.1 of Lacihabitans soyangensis. Taxonomy (GTDB): domain Bacteria; phylum Bacteroidota; class Bacteroidia; order Cytophagales; family Spirosomataceae; genus Leadbetterella; species Leadbetterella soyangensis. The sequence goes on from NZ_RJUF01000175.1 coordinate 10,868, forward strand.
CATGAAATGTCCCGAAAATACCCATTTTGAAAATGTTCAGGTAACCACAGAAGGCATCTTTGCTGAGCCAAGTAGAAAGCTTGTGAAGACTTTTATGAATAAATAGCCCACTCAATATTTCATATTTAAATGCACTATCATTAAGGTAATTAAGTATTCTTCCAGGCTTTTCTTTTAGTATTTGAGTTACCTTATTGTCGAAATCTTGGTTATCAGCCGAAACGGTCAGACGTGTTTGGTCTTCCCAAAAATATCGACAAACTTCATCTAGTTTTTGATAATTAAAATAGTCTTTAGGATTTTTGCCAGCGAGTTCGAAGAGTTCGTCAATGAGGCTGGGAAGTGTAAAAAGCGATGGGCCACCATCGAACCTAAATCCTTCAGAGTGGAATTCGTTAATTTTACCTCCGGGAGTGGCATTTGATTCAAAAACTTCCACCTCATATTTCAAAATGGCGAGCCTTATGGCAACCGCCAAACCTCCCGGACCACAACCAATCACCGCTACTTTCTTCATCAATTTGTCTACTTTTTTAGAAAACCAAAGATGGTCAACAATGTTTTTAGAATGGTTTTCTTTAATGATTTTTTTTAACAAAGTAACAAATAATGATGCTTGAGGTCAATTTTTACAAAGTTTTTGGGTAAATTGCGAAATATTTAGATAAACCTTACAAAGAATTTTTTTCTTATCCCATGGCCAAAATTTTAGTAATTGATGACGAAAAAACTATCCGAGATGCTCTGAGAGACATTCTTGAATACGAAGGCTATGATGTAGACGAAGCTAAAGACGGTCAGGAAGGTCTAGACATGGTGCTGGCAAGCCTGTACGATGTGGCTCTCTGCGACATAAAAATGCCCAAAATGGATGGTTTGGACGTTCTTCTAAAGGCAAAAGAAGAGGGTGTTATTACTCAGTTTGTGATGGTGTCGGCGTTTGGCAATGTCGAGAATGCCGTAGAAGCTACCAAAAGGGGAGCGTTTGACTTTATCACCAAGCCACCTGATTTGAATAGACTTTTGGTGACGGTTAGAAACGCCATAGAGAAAAGCAATGACGTAGAAGTTATAAAGACACTTAAGAAAAGGGTTTATAAACTTAACGAGATAGTTGGTGATTCGCCATTGATCACCAAGGTGAAGGAAACCATAGATCGTGTAGCTCCTACAGAGGCAAGGATATTGGTAACTGGACCAAATGGTTCTGGTAAAGAGATGGTTGCGAAGCAGATACATGAAAAAAGCAACAGACTTAAAAAGCCTTTGGTTGAGGTCAACTGTGCCGCCATTCCTTCTGAACTTATTGAAAGTGAGCTTTTTGGCCACGAAAAAGGGGCGTTTACCTCTGCCATCAAACAACGAATTGGTAAGTTTGAGCAAGCAGATAATGGTACTCTATTCTTGGACGAAATTGGTGACATGAGCCTTTCTGCTCAAGCGAAAGTGTTACGTGCTTTGCAGGAGCATAAAATTACGCGAGTTGGTGGCGAAAAGGAAATCAAGATAAACGTAAGGATTATAGCGGCGACAAACAAAGACCTTAAAAAGGAAATAGCTGAAGGAAACTTCCGTGAAGACCTTTACCATAGATTGAACGTAATTCCTATTTATGTACCGCCTTTGGCTGAGCGTAGGGACGATATTCCTTTGTTGGCGGATAAGTTTTTGGGAGATGTTGCTGAAGAATACGGCGATCAACCTAAGACATTTTCACCAGAAGCCATGGAATATATGAAAAACCTCCCTTGGACTGGTAACGTTAGGGAGTTACGCAACGTGGTTGAGCGTTTGGTAATCATGTGCGATTCCCTGATAAGTGTGGATGAGGTTAAATTGTACGCTGGTTTAGGATTGTAATTTTTGATCTTTAAGAATATGAAAAAAGAGTCGCTTGCGACTCTTTTTTTGCCTAATATTTTAGAAATATTGGACCAAGAAGGCCGGAATTAACTGGTTTCCAGTTAGATGCATCGAAAGGTTTATATTGAATATCCACAATATTGATGTCGTAGAATTTCTTCCAGTTTACTTTGTTGATGTCCAAGTATTTTATCTGATTGGCAGATAGATTTCTTACCTTAATTTTTATTTCATTTTGAGTTTTTAGTATTCCTTCGGGTATTTCAAGATTATAAGGTAAACTCCAAGCCGTGCCTATATTTATACCGTTAATCCATACTTCGGCGGTTTCACGAACATCGCCCAATTGGATTTGAGCTTGTTTGCCTACCGCATTTTCAGGCAGAATAAAAGTTTTGTTATATTCTCCATAACCATTGTAAAAACTAGCTGCAGAATCTGCCAAAGTCCAGGATTTGAGCGTATTGAAAGTTTGAGGATTAGGTATTTTGGGTTTTCCTTCGGTAAAAACTAAGTTCCAGTTGGTACTCAAGTCCAAATTATTCGAATGACTTTTGATGGAATAAGGTTGGTTATTGTCTTTTTTGATGTTTGAGAAAAATAGAAATATGCTCTCTCCCGATTTTAATTCTAAGTTTACTTTTTTTGAGATTCCTGATTTTGGTGTTTTAATTTCGAACCAAGAATCGGTTTTGGGATTATATAAATAGGTGTATTTGTATTTGTTTTCGAAAGTCAATTCGCCCTTTTCAAATAACTGGTGTTGATTTGCAATGAAATATAAAAGGCCATCTTCGTAGTTTTTTCTTAAGTAATCCAATCCTTTTTCTTGAATGACCTCTCTCTTATCTGTCTGTGTTTTTAGTTTTGAAATAACCGATGTGCTTACGGTATTTTTAAGGCTGGCTAATTCCTTTTCGAAAGTTTTCTGATTTCTCTCTAAGTCCAAATATCCAGTAGTTTTCTGTGGTAAAGTTTGTTCGAAAATAGCTTTTATTCCCGTTGAATTTAACTTTTTAATCGCCTGCAATGTCTGAAGTGGCATGTATTCTACTTCTGGAATTATGATTGATTTATAATTTGACTTACTTAGTTTCTGTTCCGCCATTTGGGTTATTTGTAAATCTGATATAAAATCAAAATCGTATCCTGCTTTTTCCAAATCTTTCAAGAGTTGACGGTATTTATCATTGAAAATACCGTTCTTTTCTATGTTGTGCACATCCATCATATAAACTCCCTTCTTAGGTTTATGCCAAAGGTCTTGAATGGGAAAGTACACCAAAACTTCATTGTCAGTCGTGCTTTTTTGGAGCAAATTCTGGCAGTTTTCTATGTATTTGTTGAGGAGCGGGAGTTCGTTCCAAAAGTGCGAGTTAAAATTGAAGTTGGTTGAGGCATAAAACATCCAACCTGGCCATGGGGCATCCAATGGCGTATAGTTGGCTCCATGATAGAAAACATGATTTACTCCACCTAGAAATGACTCGTCAATGATGGGTTTAACTTGCGATAAACTCACTTTGAAATGATTCCCAAGCCAAGTGGCGGTTTCTGAACTCACCAGTTTTTTGCCAAAAATATTTGCTGGCGAAGAGGCCAGTTTGAGAACCATTTTGTTTGGTTTGCCAAATTGCTTTTCGCTGTATTCGGGGTCTTGTCTATAAAGCGGAATATCAAATGGTTTTGATCCAAAAAATTCGGTTTCAGGAATTGCATTGGCAGGGTATAAATCCAAAACATTGCCTGGAGAGCCATGCGATTCGTTTCGACTTAGTTTACCGTATTTTTTCGCAAAAGCAGCGTAAGGCTGTGTGAATTCCTCTAAAAGTAACTCTGAAATGGTCAATTGATAGTCAGAGTATATTTGTTTTTCTTCTTCTGTAAATGTCGTTTTGTTTTCGAAAATATTGAGATGTTCTCCTAGTTCATAGCCACGTTTGCTTTTAAATTTTTCGAAGAAATTCTCCGTCCAATCTGCTCCATAAACCTCGTAGGAATCATTATAAAATGCCCGAATACCGATATTGTTCTTTGCAAAAACGCTGTCGAATTTGGATAAGTAATGCTCTACATTGGCTTTGTCGAAGTGATCCAATACCAGGCCCTCAGCTCCAGGAGCAGCTCTTTTTACTTGTTGTTTGGTGATTTTTGGTTTTAGAATAGGAGCTCGGTCTGCTTCGTAAACTAACTCAAAAGTTTTAGCAGCATGCTCAGGTTTTATATCAATTCCGCCAAAAGGCCAGCCTGTGCCCAGCGTCATATCGATGCCTAAATTTAAATTCTGGGCTTCTTTTACGGTATATTCCAGCATTTCGAGCCATTTTGGGCTCAGAAAATGAATAAAATTCTGTTCTTCACCTTTTACGCCATAAATAGGAATAATGTGTAAACCGCCAAAACCTGCTTCTGCATATTTTTGAAGATTGGCTCTTAAGTCCGCCTTATTTACGGCACTTCCTTGCCACCACCAATAAGCCCAAGGCTTGGCGGTATTTTGTGCAATGGTTTTTAGAGAGAATAGGTATAGGATTAAAACGAATTTACAGACTTTCATCAGCTTAAGTTGATTGCAGTCGTAAATATAAAGAATGGATTTTTAATTACTGTTCTTTGGTGTCATGCTGTTGGGCTGTGTGCCGTGTTTATGGAACACGGATGACACGGATGTGACACGGATTTCTATTTTTTTTCAATGTTGAAATTATACTCAAACATTGCCAATAATGGTTAAAAGAAGTAATGTTCAGTATTCATCCGTGTCAAATCCCTCCAATCAGTGTTCTAATCAAATACTAGCTTAATCAAAACAACTCAATACTCAAACACCCCAAAGTCACTAGAAATAGTCAATTTTTTAGTCTCTGAAGCCTCCACTCTCCCTACAATTTGGGCTGGAATACCGAAGCTTTCTGATATTTTGATGATTTCTTCGGCGTGTTCTGGCGAAAGGTAGACCTCAAGGCGGTGACCCATGTTGAAGACTTTGTACATTTCAGACCAGGAAGTGCCAGATTGCTCTTGGATGAGTTTGAATAGTGGCGGAATAGGGAACAAGTTATCCTTTGTGATATGTACATTGTCCACAAAATGAAGGACTTTGGTCTGTGCCCCGCCACTGCAATGCACCATGCCGTCAATTTTTCCTTTCAGTTTGGTAAGTATTTCTTTCACCACTGGTGCATAGGTACGAGTAGGAGAGAGTACCAGTTTTCCCACGTTCACCATCAAATTCTCAGAGATGGATATTTTATCTGTAAGGAGTTTAGAACCACTGTAAACCAAGGAACTATGAATATCTTGGTCATAACTTTCAGGGTATCGTTCTGAATAGATATTGTCTAAAACATCATGACGAGCAGAGGTTAGGCCGTTGCTACCCATGCCTCCGTTGTATTCGGTTTCGTAAGATGCTTTTCCGTAAGACGCCAATCCAACGATAACATTTCCAGCCTTTATGTTGGCGTTGTCAATTACATCGGCTTTTTTCATGCGGGCAATAACGGTGGTATTGACGGTTATCGTTTTTACCAAATCTCCCACGTCTGCAGTCTCACCACCAGTGCTGTAAATTTCTACTCCATTTTCTCTGAGCATGGCCAAAACTTCCTCACTTCCATTGATTATTTCGGCAATTACTTCGCCAGGAATCTTGTTTTTGTTTCGGTCTATTGACGACGACATCAATATTGGACCCGTAGCACCTACACAAAGCAGGTCATCCGTGTTCATGATGATAGAGTCTTGGGCAATGCCTTTCCAAACCGATATGTCGCCTGTTTCTTTCCAATACAAATAGGCCAAAGAGGTTTTTGTACCTGCACCATCCGCATGCATGATGTTGCAATAGTCATCGTCTCCTCCCAAAATATCGGGTGAAATCTTACAAAAAGCTTTTGGGTAAAGGCCCTTGTCTAGTTTTTCGATGGCTTTGTGAACATCTTCTTTGGAGGCAGAAACGCCTCTTTGCATATAACGGTCAGACATAGTATAGAATTTGAGTGTGCAATTTACGGATTTTTGCGGTAATTATGGACTGCTACGCTCTAGGAGTTTTTGATAAATTGCTCCAAAACGCTCAAATGTTGTTCGAATGCCTTTCGCCCTTCGGCGGTTACAGAGTACAATGTGTTGGGCTTACGACCGATAAATTCTTTTTGAACTAAAAGATAACCAGCTTCTTCTAAGGCTTTTACGTGTGTGGCGAGGTTGCCGTCGGTTAAGTTCAATAGTTCTTTGAGCGAATTAAAATTCACAGACTCATTGACCATCAATACCGACATGATGCCCAAGCGAGCTTTGCTCTCAAAAGTTTTATTGAACTGTTCTAAAATCATTTATCGTACTTAAAATACATCAATCCGCCATATAAAATGTGTAAAAGGCCGAAGCCAATTACCCAAAACAAAAAGGTGTAACCTGTAAAAAATATACTCAACAGACCGAGTGCTATTTCGCACAAACCTAGCGAGAAAACATCTCTAACGGTATAGTTTGAGGCGAAAATCAAAGCCAATCCGTAAAATATTAAAGTAGATGAGGCGGCCATCCACATGTTGTTTTGCTGCACCAAAGCCAGAGAATATATGGCTCCGGCTATCAAAGGAATGGTCAAATTTATCAATAATTTTTTAGATAGATTATTCCATACTTTCTCATTTGATCTTTTTGCTTTTCTAATGGTGAAATAAATCCCTCCAATCAAAGCACCCAGAAGTGTAAAAAGTGCTATTTTGAAAACGTAAAGTTTGAAGTCGCCTTCTAAATTGGCGGCATCGAGAATTCCTTGAGGGTTACTGTTGCCGGTGATTTCTACTTTTTTTGAATAAACCATAAAAGCTCCAACAAGTGCAATAATACCAGCAGAAATACCGGATAATCCACTCAATGACAAAAACTTAGACGATCGCTCCATGAGCGTTCTTATTTCTTTAAGGTTTTCGAGGTGCTCGTTCATCTCTTAAAATATTTTGGGTAAAAATATTATACATCCAACTACTGCGGCTGCAATGGCCAAAAACAAAACTCCAGCTGCTGCCATGTCTTTTACTTTGCCTATGAGCGGGTCTTGCTCGGTTTCAACTTTGTCGCAAAGTTTTTCTATGGCCGAATTAAACGCCTCGGCTGACCAAACCAAGGCCATCGCAAAAATGATGATGATCCATTCGTTTCGGTCAATATTGAGCCAATACCCTGCGAATATGACTAACAAAGTCGCTAGAAAATGAAACTGGGCATTGTTTTCAAACCTTACCAAATGTGCCATGCCTACAAAGGCAAACTTAAAACTTCGAAGCATTTTTGATATTTTCATGCTTGAAAGATATTAAATTATAAAAAGACAAATATAAGCCAATCAGCACAATACTAAAAACCAAAGTAGTTTGTATGGCTAAAGGATTGCCAGTTTCTAAAACCGATTGTTTGATTAAGTGGGTTGGATTGGAGAATAAATCCCAGCTATTGAACCTTACGAATCGGCCAAGATATAGTCCAAAACCGCTCAAAATGGCACTACTGATGACGAGGAACCAGGCCACGGTATTCCCGAAAATCTTTTTGGATAAGATTTGGAAATGATACATAGAATATAGACCAACAATAAGCCCGGTCAGTGCCGTTATAAAAATCCCCACAGCGTCAAACCACAGCAAATGTTTGGGTAAATGGCTCAAATGCATGAGGTCGGTTATGATGTAAGGTGAATTTGGGAAAAAGAGCAACCAAGTGGTCATAAGTGTTAGTATGGCCATTTTGATGCCCAGTTTCTGAAAACCATAATGGTCATGTAGTTTTTTCGCCAGAAAAATAAAAAGGATAGGAGTAATAGCCAAGAACAGGTTCCAAACTAGGAATAGACCCAAGAAAGTACCTGTTTTATAAACTCTTATCATGAGTAATATGGAACATAAAGCAATCAGAATCAATACGCTGATGGTGGGTTTGCTTGGTTTTAAATTCATTTTGGAATGTTTAAAAAGTACTTTGTTTTTCAAAGTAAACAGATAATTTTAGTTTTTCAAAATTTAATGTCTGATTTTTTTTAGAAAACAGTCTTTGCACTTGTTTTGCTTTTTAATCGCAAAGCATTAAATATTGCCCTAATGGGCGTATTTTTGTAAAAAAAAACAACAAACTAATGCCAAAAGCAAAAAATGTAAAAGAATCGCTGACCATCATGACGGAGATGGTGATGCCCAACGATACCAATACCTTGGGGAATTTGATGGGCGGAAATTTGATGCGAATGATGGACGTGGCAGCCGCCATAGCCGCACAAAAACACAGCAACAGAATTGTGGTGACAGCTTCGGTAGATAATGTATCTTTTGTGAATCCTATTCCACTGGGCAATGTGGTTACTTTGGAAGCCAAAATTACGAGAGCCTTCAATACTTCTATGGAGGTGGTAGTTGATGTGTTTTCGGAGAATATTCCGGCAGGGCAAAAAAGCAAAACGAATCAGGCATTTCTAACTTTTGTGGCTGTGGATCAGTCTGGTAGACCGATTGAAATAGCCGAAGCCATTCCTGAAACAGAACTCGAACTAGAGCTATTCGAAGGAGCTCTAAGAAGGCGACAGTTACGATTGGTTTTGGCTGGCAGAATGAAGCCAGAGGAGGCTTCAGAGCTAAAAGCGATTTTCAAAATATAAAAAAAAGAGGCTGATTGTTCGCCTCTTTTTCGTTTTAGTAAGAACCTCTTCTGCGGTCTTTTCTATCTTCTTTTCTATCTTTTACGTCCTCTTTTCTGTCTCGTTTATCTTCCATCCTGTCCCTTTTATCCTCTCTGGCGTCTCTGACATCTTCTTTTCTATCTCTGATATCCTCTAATCTATCTTTTCGGCCACCGTTGTGAGCGGCATCCCATTTATCTTCGCGTTTATCGCGAATATCTTCGGCTCTATCTCGTCTATCTTCAGCGGTGTCGCGTCTATCTTCGGCTCTGTCTTTTACATCTTCTTTACGGTCTCTTCGGTCTTCTTTTTTGTCTAATACTTTTCTTTTCTGTGGGTGTTGTGCAGAAGCGTAATTAGCGGTCAATACCAAGGCAAAAACGAAGGCGATTGTTTTAAAAAGAGTTTTCATGACTTTAATTTTTTTAAGTTTAACAAGTTTAATCCAGAACTGGAATTTTCGGGTATTGGATACTTAAAAAAGAAAAAGGTTTAAAGACTGGCAAAAAAAAATTAGCTTTGCACTTTAATTTTTGGCTCCATAGTTTAATGGATAGAACGGAGGTTTCCGGTACCTCTGGTGTGGGTTCGATTCCCTCTGGGGCTACTTATTTTTTTAGTTCTTTTTAAAACGCTAGCAAAATAGACAATACAAGTAGATGTTGTTATGTTTGAAAACCCAGATTTTTACCTCACCACCACCGAATCAATAATCTCCTTAGAAATATAATTCTGGAAATGTGTTCTATCTGGATAGTTGTAAAAGTCTCCGGTGTATTTGTTCTTTCCAGAAAAGTCATGCAAGTTATTTTTGAAATATTTTTTCAAGATGTCATAGTCCTTCTTGTCTAGCTTTTGCTGGTCATAAAGTGGCGTTAATACTACTGTATATTGCGTCTTATGTTTTTCTAAAATCACTGCGATTTCTTTTATCATAACCTCTTCTTCTTCCGATATTTGAGGGCTTCTATATTGTTGATTTTGTGGTCTTTCGTACATAAAACCAGCTTTTTTGAGGGAATCAAGTCGGTGCTTGTAATCGTAATTAGACTGTACGTAACTGTATTTTCTTATTTCCTCGGCTGAACATACATGGTTGAAGTCGTTGGTTTTTACATCTAGTTTGCTGTTTACAAACGAACTGACTTTTTCACCTTCTCCCATCAATATCTTTAGTTTCTCAAGGCTAAAATTTGAAAAAAAACTTACGAGATGTTTATAATAGTAATAAAACTTGCTCTCCTTCAATATTAAGTAATGATCCATCGGGCTCGCTTTGGCTTCTCCGTCAAAAGTATAGTCTGTGTCTAGGTAAATGACTACGTTTTTTAGGTCATATTTTTCTGCTTCGAGGTATTTGAGCTTGGCAAGAATTCCACCAATGGGTTCGTTCCAGTTGGCATAATGGAAAAACCTCGACCCAGGTAATTTACTCTCCAAGTAGCAGCCATAAATACTGCAGCTGCGACTACTCCCAAAAATAAAAGAGTTGTAGTTTTTGTCTGTGGCCAAGAGTTTTTTGGTAGATATATCGCTGAGCTGTTGAAAGTTATATTTCCATGCAAAATTATTTTTATGCTCAAAGTCTGAGTAAACATCTCTTTTGATATAGAAAAACAAAGCCAAAGCAGCCAAAACAGCAATCGGCGAAATGAAAAGAGCGAACTTTTTTATAAAGTTTTTCATCTGTCAGAATTGGAAATAAATAAACTCCTGTTGTGAACCCGCAAATAAGAACATAATCACTATTAAAGCATAGTAAAATGCATAACGCAGTGCAGGCTTCCATTTGCTCCCAAACTTTTGGAGGGCGTATTGCTGCTCTCTGCCGAGCCATTCCACGACCATAAATCCGGCTACAAAAGCCAAAGTAATCATAGCTTTGTTGATTCCTTCAAATTTTGGAACGGTGAAAAAACTTGCCGAAAAGAGTTCAGAAATGTAACTAAAGGCGTGAGATACACTTTCGGCTCTGAAAAATATCCAAGCCAAGAGTGTAAAATGAAAAGTAACGAACATTTGCCCTAATTCCTTAAAATTCGGAAAGAGCCTACCTTGGGCCACAGTTTCGAGATTGTTTCTGTTATTTTGCAATATCAAAAGCGGCAAAAATAGTAGAGCATTTATACCTCCCCAGATGATAAAAGTCCAGCTGGCTCCATGCCAAAATCCGCTCACAAGAAATATTATGAACGTATTCCTGATTTTCTTGGCCAAGCTGCCCTTACTTCCGCCAAGTGGGATATAAAGGTAATCTCTGAACCAAGTGGAGAGCGAAATATGCCATCTACGCCAAAATTCTGCAATGTCTCTCGAAAAGTAAGGGAAGGCAAAGTTACGTAAAAGTTCCATGCCAAACAGACGAGCTGTGCCAAGTGCCACATCAGAATATCCAGAGAAATCGCAGTAAATTTGAAATGTAAAAAATAATGCTCCCAAATATAGAGAGCTGCCACCGTAGTCTTCAGAATTGTTAAAAAACATATTGGCGTACTGGGCACAATTGTCGGCAATCACTATTTTTTTGAATAATCCCCATAGAATTTGTTTCAAGCCATCTACTGCCCTGGCATAGTCAAAAACTCGTTTCTTTTGAATCTGAGGTAATAAGTGAGTGGCTCTTTCTATTGGCCCGGCTACTAAAAGCGGGAAAAAACTCACAAAAACCGAGTATTCTACAAAATCCCGTTCGGGTTTGATTTTGTCTTTATAAATATCAATGACATAAGACAATCCGTGAAAAGTATAAAAAGAAATACCTATTGGCAAGATTACTTTAAGGGTATCAAAATGTGTATCAACTCCAGCCGCCGAGAGACCAACAGATAGAGAATCCATGAAAAAATTATAGTATTTAAAAATACCCAAAAAGCCCAAATTGATACCTATACTTATCCAAAGCCACGCTTTTTTCCAATATTGTGTACTGGCCTCATATGTTTTTATGCCCGAATAGTAGTCTAGAAATGTGGAGAACATCAGCAAAAACAGAAAACGGTAGTCCCAACAGCCGTAAAAAAAATAACTGGCCACCAGAAGTAGCAAGTTTTGATGATTTAATTTTTTATTGAAAACAAACCAATAAAGAAAGAAAACTATCGGGAGAAAAATACCAAAACTTACTGAATTAAAAAGCATTTTGGGCTAAGTTCATTATGAGTTTTATCAAAACATCATTTTATTGTTGGTTTTGATATCTAATTTGATTTTTAGAATTTGCTGAGTGCAAAATTAGGAAAAAATATTAAGACTGCTTTCAATTGAAAAATCGAGTTGTTTTCCGTTAAAAAGAAATTCGAGATGACAATGTCTATACATTTTTGGTTTCAATCTTCGAATTTTAAGCACTTTTTAAAAGATTAATAAAATATTTTAAAAAAAATGAAAAGCTACTTCATTAAACCGAAAAATCCCTTTATTTTTAGGCAAATTAAATATTCAACCATAGAAATATGAATGATTTTCAGATAAAAGAACAGGCCAATGTTTACGATGTCGTTATAGTTGGTTCAGGTGCTGGTGGTGGCATGGCGGCTTATCAATTGAGCAAGGCAGGGGCAAAAGTTTGTCTTCTTGAAGCCGGTGGTTATTTTGACCCAGCTGATCCGAAGTATATCAACCAACTCAAAGGTCCTTGGGAATCGCCTCGTCGCGGTGCGAGTACACTTCGTCCTTTTGGAGACTTTGATGCTGCATGGGGCGGTTGGGAGATTGAAGGCGAACCTTACACACGCAAGAAAGGTACAGAGTTTGACTGGTTCAGGTCGAGAATGTTGGGAGGTAGAACCAATCACTGGGGCCGTATTTCACTGCGTTTCGGACCGAAAGATTTTAAAAGAAAAAGTATTGATGGCCTAGGCGACGACTGGCCAATTAGCTATGATGATTTAGCTCCATATTATGACGAGGTCGATAAACTGATTGGAGTTTTCGGTACAAAAGAGGGCCTATCAAATGACCCGGACAGTTTGTTTCTACCAGCTCCTAAGCCTCGTTTGCACGAATTAATGCTTATGGAAGCCAATAAAAAAACAGGCGTTTTGACCATTCCATCTCGTATGTCTATGCTTACCAAGCCTATCAATGGTCGTGGAGAATGTTTTTACTGTGGACAATGCAGCAGAGGATGTATGGCTTATGCAGACTTTTCGTCTTCATCGGTTTTGGTGATTCCTGCCATGAAAACTGGCAACTTGACATTGATAAATAACGCCATGGCTCGTGAGGTAATAACAGACGAAACCGGAAAGGCCACTGGAGTTTCATATGTCAATAAATACTCATTAGAAGAAAGTACTGTTAAGGGTAAAATAGTTATTTTGGCCGCAAGTGCTTGTGAGTCAGCTCGTTTGTTGTTGAATTCTAAATCAGGTAATCATCCTAATGGTTTGGCCAATGCTTCAGGAATAGTGGGTAAATACTTACACGACAGCACAGGAGCAAGCAGAAGTGCATTTATACCACACTTGACCAACCGAAAAAGATACAACGAAGATGGCGTGGGTGGTATGCACGTATATTCTCCATGGTGGTTAGACAACGCCAAACTTGATTTTCCCCGTGGTTATCACATTGAGTATGGTGGAGGCCAGCGTATGCCGGGCTACGGTTTCGGTTTCGGTATGGAAAATGTCAACGGTAAATATCCTGACAGAAACGGTAAAATGAAGGAAGCAGGTGGCTACGGTGCCTCGCTGAAAGACGATTATAGATTTTTCTATGGTACTGACATCGGTATGGCCGGTAGGGGAGAGGCCATTGCCCGCGAAGACAACTATTGCGAAATAGACCCAAATGTAGTGGATAAGTATGGAATCCCTGTATTACGATTCAACTATAAATGGAGCGAGCATGAGGTAAAGCAAGCCAAGCACATGCAGGATACTTTTGAGGAGATTATTCATGCCTTAGGTGGAATTCCAAATGGTACTAAACCTGGAGCAGATACCAATTATGGATTGGCTGCCCCAGGCCGAATTATTCACGAAGTAGGTACGGTTAGAATGGGTACCGATCCTTCAAAGTCTGCATTGAATAGCCAATGCCAAGCCCACGATGTCAAAAACTTGTTTGTGGTTGATGGAGGTCCGTTTGTTTCTCAAGCTGACAAGAACCCTACTTGGACCATCTTGGCTTTGTCGCTTAGGGCTTCGGAGTACATCATGAAAGAAGTAAAAGCTAAGAATTTGTAATCGTTCTTGATTTTAAAAACTAAAAAAATGAAAAGAAGAGATATTCTAAAAAATATAGGTTTAGGAACGGCCGGAGTGATGGTTTCAGGGGAAGCAATCAGTCAGGTAAAACCGAAAACTGCACCAGTCAAAGAAATACCAGAAGCCCAGAACGGCAAATTGCGTGATGAGATTATTCATGACAATAAACTCAAGGCAGCTAAGTTTTTCACTGCTGCAGAAATGGCCTCCATTACGGTATTGTCTGATATTATTATTCCGGCAGATGCCAAGTCGGGCAGTGCTAGTCAAGCGGGTGTACCGGCGTTTATTGAGTTCATTGTCAAAGACATGCCTCAGCACCAAACGCCTATGCGTGGTGGTTTGATGTGGCTCGATACGCAGTCTAAAAAGATGTTTTCGAAGAAATTTGTGGCTTTAACACCCGCAGATAGACTTAAAGTAGTGGATTTGATTGCCTACCCAAACAAGGCAAAAAAGGAGCACTCGCAAGGCGTTAGTTTTTTCAATTTAATGAGAAATCTTACTGCAACGGGCTTTTTTACAACCGAAATGGGCGTAAAAGACTTGGGCTATATGGGCAACACGCCTAATAAGTGGGATGGTGTACCAGAAGAAGTTTTAAAACAATATAATCTTAGCTATTCAGAATGGGAAAAGCATGCAGCAAAATAATAGGCTATGCTTTTTTATTTTTAAATTTTCAAATTGGTTTCGCTCAAGCAGATTCAACCATACTGCTGGGTGAAACCATTGTCAAAGGATTTGAAACCAATCAAAGTATACTAAAAACTGGAGCCTCAGTAAGCAAAATAGTTCAACGAGACATCGAACGTTTCGACAACACCACGCCACTGGAGGTGCTCAATACTCAAGCGGGCGTTAGACTAGAAGAGCGTTCACCAGGTAGTTATCGTTTGGCTATACGTGGTAGTTCACTACGTTCGCCATTTGGAGTACGCAATGTCAAAGTTTACTGGAACAACATACCTATTACAGATGGGAATGGGCAGAGTTATTTCAATCAGTTGGACATTAATAGCATTGGCTCAATTGAAATCCTCAAAGGCCCATCGGGAAGTATTTATGGAGCAGGAATTGGCGGAGTGCTGAATCTCCAAACCAAGAATGCCGTGGCCGGAAATGCTGTAAGTACAGGTATGCATATAGGAAGTTTCAACACTTTAAATTCGTTTTTATCCTACCAACACGGAACGAGCAAGAACAATTTGTTTTTGAATTTTTCAACGAACAAAACCGACGGTTATAGAGAAAACTCCGCTATGAATCGCCAAACGCTGAACTTGAGCAATACTTTTTTCTTGAAAAAACATAGTCTCAGTGTTTTTGGGTTACTTTCTGATCTTGATTATCTCACCCCGGGAGGGCTTACCTTGGCTCAAATGGAAGCCAATCCAAAATCGGCAAGACCCAAGACTGCGGCTACACCTGGAGCATTAGAACAAAAAGCGGGCATACATCAGAAAATTGCTGTCGTTGGAGCTTCTGATACTTGGAGTCTAGGTCAAAGTTTTGAACTC
The DNA here is from genome assembly GCF_024343775.1 of Lacihabitans soyangensis. Classification (GTDB taxonomy): domain Bacteria; phylum Bacteroidota; class Bacteroidia; order Cytophagales; family Spirosomataceae; genus Leadbetterella; species Leadbetterella soyangensis. Next base: position 26,140 of record NZ_RJUF01000175.1, read on the forward strand.
ACTTCTTCGGTATTCTACACGGCCAACGCTTTGCAGAATCCGTTCATAACCAATTACGAGCAGCGAAATGAGCAAACGACGGGTTATAGATTTGTGCTCTCCAAAAGTATCGACAATCTCAAGTTTTGGGTAGGTTCTGAGGGGCTCAGGACTAATTCGAGTTTTGAGGTTTACGATAATAATTTCGGTCAAAAAAGTAAGCAGCGATACACAGATAAGATAAATTCAGGTCAAAATTCTGTCTTTTTTCAAGGACAATGGTCTCTTCCTTTTGAATTTGTACTAACCTCTGGTTTTAGTCTAAATTCCCAGAAATACAATTTTGAAAGAGTTCCTACACTACCTTCTGTCGCCAAAATTGACATTTCAGACGAGCCAGTTGTTCCTTTTTCACCTAGAGTTTCGCTTCTCAAAGGTTTGGGTAAAAGTACCTCGGTTTTTGTTAATTTGAGTAGTGGTTTTTCTTCTCCAACGGCTCAAGAGTTAGTGGCTTCGGTACAAAACGCTCCAAATTTTGAGTTGTTAAAGGCAGAAAAGGGCTTCAACAAAGAAATAGGCTTGAGGCATAGAACAAATTCATTTTGGAATACTGAACTGGTCTTTTTTCAACAAAACATAAAAAATGGACTGGTGAGAAATCTGACTGCTACGGGCAATGAATACTTTCTGAACACCGGTGAGATTTTGCAAAATGGTATAGAATTTTCGAATACCATGGCCTTACAAAAAACAAATGACACTGAATTTATAAAGGAGGCTAATGTTAGTTTAAATGTTATTTATAACGATTTTAGCTATCAAAAGTTCATCTCTGGTGCTAGTGATTTTGGTGGAAAGGAACTGCCTGGGGTATCAAAATACAATGGTTTCCTGAAAATTGACGTAAAACAGCAAGAAGGATTTTTCTTAAACTTTGACTTGAACTATTTGTCTAAAATGCCTTTGAATGATCTCAATTCAGTTTATGCTGAGGAGGCTTTTCTCTCTCAACTAAGGCTAGGTTTTACGCGGTCAATTAGAAAAATAGATTTCAAAATTTATGCTGGAGTTGATAATTTACTCAACGAAAAATACTCCGCTGGTTTTGATTTTAATGCCTTCGGCAATAGATTTTATAATCCATCGCCACCTCGAAACTTTAACGGTGGCCTAAAACTTGACTTTAAGTTTTGATATAATGGAGGCTCAATTTGAGAATTTCGAGATACATGGCCATAGAGGATGTCGGGGTTTAATGCCCGAAAACACTATTCCTGCCTTCAAAAAAGCTCTTGAGCTTCGTGTGGATTATCTTGAATTAGATGTCGTTATTTCGAAAGATAATAAAGTGGTTGTTTCTCATGAACCATTCTTTAATTCCACTTTCTCAACTAAGCCCAATGGTGAGCCAATTGTTTCAGACAACGAGACCAACCTCTACGCGATGAATTATGGGGAAATTCGGTCATACGATGTGGGCTTGAGGGGCAATCCTAGTTTTCCTGAACAATTCAATGTGGCTGCTTATAAACCTTTACTTTCTGAGGTCATTGATTTAGTGTCGGATTTTCAAACCGCATTCTTTTCGAATTCGGTTGGTCTGAATATAGAGCTTAAGAGCCTTCCAGTCGAATATCACATTACGCAACCAGAGCCTTCTGAGTTTGTATTTTTGGTTTTAAATGACCTTAACTTGGTTGATAGTCAAGTAAATATAGTTTTGCAAAGCTTTGATGTTACCGTTTTGCAAATTTTGAAGGCTCAACGTCAATCTTCTCGATATTTTGAGATTTCTTTTCTAGTGGAGCCTGAAGACAACAACGAAATTGATTTCAATCTTGAAAAGCTCGGATTTAAACCCGATATTTGGAGTCCAAATTTTAGTGTTTTGTCAAAAACTAAGGTTGATTATCTGCACCAAAAAGGTATAAAAGTAATACCTTGGACGGTGAATGAAGTGGCCGACATGAACAAAATGCGTGACTTGGGTTGTGATGGCCTCATAACGGATTACCCAAATAGAGCCATAGAATACATCAAAAAATAAGTTTTATTTTGAGCTTAATTACAGAAGTAGTAGGATTTTTTATCAAAAGACGAAGGTCTCGTATCGATCATTTCAAAATGTATCCGGTGGAGACCCAAAGCGAACAGTTTTTTAGTTTAATAGACCGAGCAAAGTTTACGGAGTTTGGTCTTAAATATAATTTTGCTAGCATCACCACAATCAAAGAATTCCAAGAAAGAGTACCCGTGGTGACTTACGAAGAGCATTATCCGTGGATAGAGCGAGTAATGCGTGGGGAAAAAAACATCCTATGGCCATCCGAAATAAACTGGTTCTCCAAATCATCTGGTACCACAAATTCAAGAAGTAAGTTTATTCCTGTATCAGAAGAATCTCTCGAGGAGTGTAATTATCGTGGAGGCAAGGATATGCTGACTTTGTATTTTGATAATAAAATAGATTCTCAGCTTTTTGACGGCAAAAGTATCTCTATTGGAGGTTCTTTGCATCCAAATCCGTTCAATACTCCTGCTATGACAGGAGATATTTCGGCCATCATTACCCGCAACATGCCCAAATGGGCCGAAATGTTCCGAATACCGCCACCCGAAATTGCCCTGTTGGAACGCTGGGAAGACAAAATGGAACGCATGATTGAGATCTGTTCTAAAGAAAACGTCACGGGCATTGCGGGAGTACCTACTTGGACAGTGGTGCTGATAGAAAGTATTGTTGAACGTATGGGAGCCAAAAATGCACTAGAAGTTTGGCCGAATTTTGAGGTATTTTTTCACGGTGCTGTTTCATTTACGCCCTACAGAAGCCTTTTTAGAGATAGACTTTTTCCAAGCGACAAGGTCAATTATTTTGAGACTTACAACGCCTCGGAAGGTTTTTTTGCCATTCAAGACGACTTCGCTTTGCAAGATCAAATGCTACTAATGCTTGACTACGGTGTTTTTTACGAATTTTTGCCTGTGGAAGAGTGGGAAAAGGAATTCCCCAAAGCACTGACTCTAGATGAGGTGGAGTTGGAGAAAAGTTACGCTATGGTTATTTCTACCAATGGTGGTTTATGGCGTTACAAAATCGGTGACACGGTAAAATTTACCTCGAAATATCCTTTTAGAATAAAAATTACAGGTCGTACCAAACATTTTATTAATGCTTTTGGGGAGGAATTGATGGTAGAAAACGCTGACCAAGCTCTTACTGTTGCGGCAGCTAATGCCAAGGTAGATTTGAAAGAATACACCGCTGGGCCAGTTTACATGGATTCTGACAGCAAAGGTGGGCATGAATGGATCATTGAGTGTTCACAATTGCCTGAAAATTGCGATCAATTTATAGAAATATTAGACAATAAATTGAGAGAAGTTAACTCCGATTACGATGCTAAGAGACAGAATGACATTGCCTTGGTTAAACCCAAGGTTCATTTTGTAGCCAGCGGCACTTTCTACACTTGGATGGAAAAACGTGGGAAACTCGGTGGACAACACAAAGTGCCAAGACTGAGCAATTCGAGAGAATATTTAGAGGAGATTTTGGAAATCATAAAATAATTGGGTGAAATGAAAGCAGTAATTGTTGGTTCTACCGGCTTGGTTGGAAGTTGTTTGCTTGAGCAATTAGACGAGGATAAAGCTTTTACTGAGATTCTTTCTTTGGTTAGAAAAAAGACGGGTAAGCCTTATAATAAAGTCAAAGAGGTCGAAGTAAATTTTGATAATTTGCCAGAGGAAGTCTTTGTGAATTCGCAGATAGTTTTTTGCTGTTTAGGTACTACTATCAAAAAAGCTGGGAGTCAGGATGCTTTCCGAAAAGTGGATTTTGAATATCCACTCGAAACCGCAAAAATGGCTATAGATAAAGGTGTAAACAGCTTTGCGATTGTAACAGCCATGGGTTCTGATGCTACTTCTTCTATTTTTTATAACAGAGTCAAAGGTGAAATAGAAAATGCATTGACGGACTTGAAATTTGACCGATTGGGTATTTTTCGGCCTTCAATGTTGCTTGGTGAAAGAACCGAAACAAGAATAGGAGAGCGGATTGGCCAAATTGTAATGAACTTTTTCGGTTTTTTAATCCCGAAAAACTACAAGGCTATACACGGTCATAAGGTAGCGACAGCTATGATTCAATTTGCCAAACAGACCAATTCTTCTGGTAAAAAAGTTATTTTATCTGGCGAAATGTATTAATCCCATTTATAGCTGGAGCCTAACAAATCTTCATCATTTCTTTTACTGTGATGTTTTTCATGAAAATCGTCCTCGGAGTTTTTGAACTGTTCAAAATCCACATGAGGCATCAGTTCTGATTTGATATGATCTACCGTTTCTTGCAGAGCTTCCACTACTTTGTCGAAATCTTCTTTATAGATAAAAAGTTTACTTTTCTCATAAACAAAGTCTCCGTCTTTTTGAAATCGACGGCTTTCGGTGACAGTGAGGTAATAGTCGTTTGAACGGGTGGCCCGTACATCAAAAAAATAGGTTCTTTTTCCTGCTCTGATTTTCTTTGAAAAAATCTTCTCTTGCTCTTCTCTTTCCACGGGATGTATTTTTATGGGGTTTGTTAGTGTTCCAAAAATAAGTTTTTATTCATATAAATAAAAAATATTAAGCCAAAAAAACGGGTGGATTTGCCTAGAAAACATAAAAAAATAAATATTTTTTTGTACTTTGTAAGTAAGATTGAGCAAAAGTCCCTTTTGACGGCAATAAAATTTAAATAAATCTATTCTTTTGCAAATATGGATTTGAAGTATAAACGTATTCTGAATTACATTACTTACACGTTTTTTGTAATGTTTTTTGCAGGAAAATTACACGCACAAAAAGTAGAAATTGGTAAGACTTTCAAAGGTAAGGCGTCCTATTATCACAAGAAGTTTAGCGGTAGAAAAACAGCAAGCGGCGAACGACTAAACAACAGTGGTTTTACTTGTGCACATAAGTATTTTCCTTTTGGTACAATGATTGAAGTAGAAAACCCAGTAACTAAAAAATGGGTGGTAGTAAGAGTAAATGATAGAGGGCCTTTCTCAAAAAGCCGAGTTTTAGACCTTTCTTACGAAGCCGCTAAGATGTTGGGTATGATCAGTAAAGGCATAATGAGTATCAATGCCAAGGTGGTTGGAAAAGATGGAGAGATTTTATTGTACAGAGAGGGAAGTACAGAAGATAATTTTCAACAGATTTTTTCTAAAGACAGTTTACAAGTAGTAGTGCCTTATTTGCCCGAAACCTCGGCCTCGAAAAAAAAGAATTAAATGCAGAAATTAGATTTATCTAAAATAAGAGAATACGGCAACCTAGATTTTTTGTCGAAACAATTGGTGGAAGGATTTATCACAGGCCTTCACAAATCTCCTTTTCATGGGTTTTCGGTTGAGTTTGCTGAACATAGACTTTACAATTCGGGCGAAAGTACGCGACACATAGACTGGAAGGTTTTTGGCAAAACTGATAAGCTTTTTGTGAAGCGATTTGAGGAAGAAACCAATTTGAGGTGTCATTTGCTACTTGATGTGTCTTCGTCGATGTATTATCCTATCAAAAACAACGGCAAGCTTAGTTTTTCGACACTTGCCGCAGGTACTTTGGCCAATATGCTTCAGAGGCAACGCGATGCGGTGAGTTTGGTGACTTTTTCTGATAAAATAGAAACGCACACCGAGTGTAAGTCAACCACCACTCACATCATGAAGATTTACCATGAGCTGGAGAAAGTGCTGAATCGCAAACAAACGCTTCAAAAAACCTCGGTAGTAGAGACATTGCACGAGATTGCCGACAAAATTCATACTCGCTCGCTCGTTGTGATTTTTAGTGATATGTTTGAAAATATGGACGACATGGAGAAGATTTTCTCAGCCATGCAACATCTCAAGCATAACAAACATGAGGTCCTATTATTCCATGTTACCGACAAGAAGACGGAATTAGACTTTGATTTTGACGAACGACCTTATGAGTTTATAGACTTAGAGTCTGGTGAAAAAGTAAAGATTCAGCCCTCACAAGTCAAAGAAAAATACATAGCCGTTTTGGAGGATTTTCACCATGAACTAAAAATAAAGTGTGGTCAGTACAAAATTGACTACATTGAAGTGGACATAGAGCAAGGTTTCGACCAAATTCTCTCATCTTTTTTGGCGAAAAGAGCTAAGATGAGATAAAGAATCTCAATCGAACTTTTGTATTTTTGAATTACATTTCTTTATTTGGTCAAAATAATTTTCAAATGAAAGTAGAGAATACGTTAAATGACTATGTGATAAGTCTTCCGAAAAGTATTTTTGGAACAAAATATATAGATAAGCTCCTTTCAGATCTCAGACTAATTGAGATTTCTTCTAAAACTAAAGGCAAGGAAAGTGACGTAAGTGAATTAGCTTCTTTAATTGACTCCGAGTGGTGGAATACGAATAAGGACAAATTTGCCAAATGAAAGATTTGGTTATTGATACCAATAAACTTATTTCTGCTTTAATAAGTCCTAACGGAAGAACAGCCGAGAAGATTATAGATCTTTCAAGTCAGTTTAGATTGAATGCTTGTCATTTCCTTTATGTAGAAATATTCGCACATAAAAATAAAATACTTAAAGCGAGTAGATTAACTGAGCCTGAACTTTTAGAATTGATGTTAGGGGTTTTCAATAAAGTTACATTTGTAAGTGAGATTCATATTTCCAAGGAAAATTGGCAAAAGGCTACTTTATTATGTGAAGAAAAAGATCCTAAAGATATACCTCACGTAGCCTTATCTTTATTTTTAAAATGTGAACTCTGGACAGGAGATGAAAAACTCAAACAACATTTGATTAGTAAGGGCTTTGTGGATGTATTTGAATTCTAATTATTAATTTTTAGTTATATTTTACCACCTATAATATCAAAATATCCAATCATAAACTTTCTGTGGCTTCTAATTTGGATTGACATCTATTTTTGACAAAAAAACAAAAATAGAAATGTTATTAACTACTACTCAAAGTATTGAAGGTCGTTCGATTGTGGAATACAAAGCCATTGTTACGGGTGAAACCATTATTGGAGCCAACATTTTTAAAGACTTTTTAGCAGGTATCCGCGATATCGTGGGTGGCCGTTCGGGTTCGTATGAGCGTGTATTGCGTGAAGCCAAAGATACTGCCATGGCCGAAATGATTGACCGTGCTCGTAGATACGGAGCAGATGCAATAGTGGGTATAGATCTCGACTACGAAACAGTGGGCAAAAACGGTGGAATGTTGATGGTTTCGGCCTCAGGCACCGCCGTGAAATTGAGCTAAATTCGAGATTTAGTCCAAACTCCTAATCATTTCCATACATGCCCTTGCGTTGTGGTAGGGGCATTTCCACATTCCTACTTTATCCATATTTGTGAGAGCCTGGCCATTGCCGTTAACACCCCAGTACCATTCTCCAGTGCTTGAAATGAGGTTTTTCTTGATAAACTCCCATGATTTCTGAGCTTGAATGAAGTATTTTGGGTCTTTTGATATTTGAAAGCTATTGTAAAAACCTACCATAGCTTCGGCTTGTGGCCACCAATCTTTTTGGGTTTTTATGTGACCATGTTCTGTTTCATAATACATTCCTCCGTCGGTGTCAATGCCTCTTTGGGCGGCATCACTCAGCCCTAACGAAAAGGGTTTTATTTTCTCAATCCATTGTTGGTCGTGCATTACTTCTGCAGTTTCAAGTAACAGCCAAGAGGCCTCTATGTCATGGCCGTATGATATTATTTCAGATCGTGGTTGCCAATCGTCTGTTAAAAAGAGAATTTGAGTTTGGGTCTTTTTGTCGATGATATGTTCTGTGAAATCGTTTAAGAGTCCATAAAGTTGCTTTTTTAGAAATGGGTCCTTCCAAACTCTGTAAAGGTTGGTGTAGGGTTCAATGATGTGTAGGTGGGTGTTCATTGATTTTTTTTGATCGGTTTTTCCTTGCGTTATGACCTTGTCGTCGGTCAGTTTCCAATCTTGTGTTGCTACCTCAAAATACCCGCCATGATTTTTGTCAAATCCATGTTTTTCTATGAGTTTGAAAAGTTCGATGGCCGAGTTTAGTGCATTTTTGTCTCCAAATGCTCTGTAGTATTCAGAAAGTCCGTAGAGCATAAAGCCCTGGCCGTACATCTGCTTATGTTTTTCTTTTGGCTTTCCCAAGTAATCCACTGACCAATATCCACCACCATGTTGTTTGTCCCAAAAGTACTTCATCAAATATTCATAAGCCCTTTTTGCCGTCATTTTGTATTCGGGCTTTGGGTTGTGGATGTATGCCGACGAAAATGTCCATAAAATACGGCTATTCAGTACCAAACCTTTATCCGCTTTCGGAAAAACCACATCATTGCCATCTATTTTTCCAATGAACCCACCATTTTCATGGTCAATGGTGTTCTTTATCCAATAATTCAGTATGTTATCTAATTCGAGAGAGATTTCTTTTTTTAAAACCTTTTTCTGATTTTCTAGAGAATCAGCTGTCAATTTTGAGGATTTACTAAGTAAGTTATTTTCTATTTTGGACTTTGCGTAGATGCTTTTTCCTGTAAAATCAATTGAAAACAAGAATAAAAGAATGATCAATTTGGATTTCATAAGATTACTTTTTTAAAATTGTTCAATTCAAAACTCCTAGCTTTGCCGGAGTTGATTCCGACTATCAATTGATTGTTAATCATTTTTAAACCCCTAACATCGCCTTTAACTCCTAAGCTCGAATGATAAACAAAGTTTCCTTTTTTATCATTTAAATATACTTGCATATAATTGGCGTCAATATTTCCGAGTCTTACACGTCCTTTTGACTGATTTCCTCCCAGAATTAAATCTTGAAAACCATCTCCGTTGAGGTCTGCATTTTCAATTGCATAAATAGGGGCAAACTGGGCTTGAATTGGCAAAGCTTTTACTTTGAAAACTCCGTTATCGTTTTCAAGAATTATACTTTCTAGAGTATTTATCTCCAGTTTTTTAATGTCTTTGCCTTTAAAATCGGCCAAAACTTCATCGATTCTAGCTGTGGAGTAGGCCTCATGAGTAATGTATTTTTTCTTCAAGCTCACTATTTGGTCAGAGATTTCATCACGGCTGTAGGCTGGGTAGTTTTTGCCTTGGGTATAATAGGCCAAAATGGGGTCAATTTTGCCATTATCGTCAAAATCTTGATAAAAAAGGCTAACTGGTTCTGCGGAGCTGGCTTTTAGTTGGGAGTTGAATCCTTGATTGCCCACTATCAGGTCCTCATCGCCATCCTTATCAAAATCTCCGGCTTTTACACTAGACCATGCACCTATCATTTTGGCAGTTTCGTTGTCAAGTTTAGAAAAAATGCCATTGTTGTTTTGTAAAATCTGAATTCCGGTCCATTCTCCCACAATCACCAAATCTACCCAGCCATCTTTGTTAAAATCTGTGCTGGTAATATCTGTTACGATTCCTAAATTGTCAAAAATAGTGTCGTCTACTTTTATGAACTTGCCAGAGTCATTTCTGTACAATCTGCTTGGATTAGAAATCGGGAAATTCCACGGAACAATTGAGCCTCCTACTACCAAGTCAAGGTCACCATCTTTGTCAAAGTCTATGGTCTCTAAGCTGGAATCGGCATAGGGTGTATCTACTAGAGCATCAAATGATTTGGAGAAATTGCCTTTTCCGTCATTGATATATACTCGGTTTTGAAGCATCAAATCGTTTGGTAAATATTCATATCCGCCGCTAGTCACTATCAAATCGAGGTCACCATCTTTCTCAATATCTATAAAGGCAGCGTCGGTGTCGGTGCAAAGTTCGTCTTGTTTGAAAACAGGTTGTTCTTTTTTGTTAAAGAGCCCATTGGATTGCTGAATAAATAGTTCAGATGGAAATCCTTTTCCGCTTCCAATAAATACATCCTCCAGTCCATCGCCATTAACATCGCCTTTGGTAATTCTTGGGCCTTGGTAGGAGTACATTTGTGGCAAAAGGATTTGTCTTGAGAAATCGTTCAGAGCCATTTGATTGTGAGTGAAATCCAAGGCATTTTTTTCAACGAAATATGAGGATGTAGAAGGTAATGACTGAGCAATTGAATTAGGACTGTAACTTATTTTTAGTGTCTGATTGGCCTGAATATTAGTTTGTTTTTGAACCTTTCCGTCAGGCCAAACGATAACTAAACTGTCCACTTTGTTGTTAACTCCCAAACCAAAAATTAGATTTGCCTGCGTACTGCTTTGGTAGCCATGAATTGGTGTGAATTCCTGAAATTGCCTTAGGTTGTTGGCATAAACATAAAATTTTGCTCCCGTTTTTCTCGAATCGTTATAGTTGATACTCAGGAAATTCCCGATCTTGCTTTCGGTGCTGAGGTTTTTGAAAATAAAGGATTCTTCGTTGAGGTTGTTGGTAACAATTTCTAGGTCGCCATCGTTGTCCAAATCCACCGAAATGGTGCCATTGGTGATAACGGCCTCTTCAAAACCCCAATCTTTTTGTTTATTTGTAAAAGTTAGATTTTTGTTATTTTGAAAAATATAGTTTGGTGTTTTGGTCGAAGGCATTTTTTTGATTACCTCCATAATATTTGTACCAGATTGTTGCCCTTCGTCGGCATAATATTTCATAAAATCCATGTTGGTGTAGTCTCTCAAGTAGCCATTCGACACAAAAACATCTTTGTAGCCGTCATTGTCGTAATCGGCAAAAAGCACCGACCAAGACCAGTCTGTATTCGATAAGCCAGCCAATTGACCTATTTCACTAAAAGTGCCGTCGCCGTTGTTTAGTTGCAGCATATTTCTCATGATCGAGGGCTGGATTCCATTTTTAAGCATCGATAAATACGCTTCATATTTTTCTGGTCCGAAGAGCAATTTTTGCCTTTTGTTATCTTCTGGAAGCATATCTGTGGTAATGATGTCAGGCAATAGGTCGTTGTTTATATCACCAACTTCATTTCCCATGGAGAAATAGCTCGTGTGATTGGTTTTAGACTTTATTTCGTCTGTGAATGTGCCGTTTTTATTGTTGATATACAGGTAATCCTCTTCTAGATAATCATTCGAGACATAAATATCAGTCCAACCGTCATTGTTTAAGTCGGCGGTATGGATGCCCAATCCAAATCCTATCGGATTGCCTTTTATTCCTGCGGCTATGCTCACATCCTCAAATTTGCCTTGATTATTTTGCATAAGTCGGTCGCCAGCCAATGAATCCCGCATAAAATGAACCGCTTGAACATCGAATCGCTTAAAATCCTTCACGTTATGGTTGAGAATATAGGCATCCAAGTCGCCGTCTTTGTCATAATCAAAAAAAGCTGCTTGGGTACTGTAAGTTTTTAAATCAAGTCCATATTCAGCGGCTTTGTCTGTAAAAGTGAGGTCTTTGTTATTGATATATAGTTTGTTGCCTCGGAGTTCCGGATTGTCAATATTTGCAGAAACAGAAACATAAATGTCTTGGTAGCCATCGTTGTTAATGTCCACCACACTTACGCCAGTTTTCCACTCTCCATTATATTTTATTCCACTTTTTTCGGTAATGTCCTCGAATTTAAGGTCACCTTTGTTGATATAAAGTTTGTCTGTCCCTTGGTTGGCTGTATAGTAAAGGTCTTGCAAACCGTCGTTGTTGAAGTCTGCTGATGCTACACCGCCGCCATTGTAGAAATATTCGTAATTAAGTACGTTGTCTATTTCATTTTCGGTTATTTGGTTCACAAAGTCGATGTTGGTATCGCCTGAACTCAACTTCTCAAAAAGCTGGTTTTTGTTTTTGCAAGAAATCAATAAAGCGAAAAAAGAGAGCGTAAAAAGATATTTCATCTAAGCTAAAAACTGTTTTAATAATCTTCAAAAATAAGGCTTTTCTTTGTCTTTATTCTGGATTTTGTACTTAAAAATGTCTTTATTCGACCTTATATGTGAATTTTGAAAAAGATAAATTAGCTGTTTTCTGTTTTTCAACTAAACTTATTGATTTCAATCGGGTTGTTTTTAATGAACGATTTTCATAACACTCCAAATAGCGTTACTTTTGTAAAAAAAATCAATAAAACTACGGGATGTTATACCCTCAAAATATAGAGTTAAAGATAGGTTTCGACAAAATTAGGGCCTTAGTAGCCGAAGAATGTGTTAGTTCGCTAGGTCGTTCGTTCGTGGATAAAATCCGGTTTTCCGACCGCTTCGATATTATTAAAAGAATGATTGATCAAACGGCAGAATTTAGGCTAATTCTGCAACTGGAATCATCTTTCCCAAATCAAAATTACTTGGATGTCATTCCCTTTCTCAAGAGGGCGGCTATTGTCGGTTCTTATTTAGACGAAGAAGAGTTTTTTGATATAAAACTTTCTCTAACCACCATTCAGCAAATCATTCATTTTTTTAAAAACAAAGAGGAAGGTCGTTGCCCTCAGTTGCGTGGGTTGATGCAAAATACACTTCCTGCAGACAAGCAAGATGGATGGAGTGACTTGATAGCACAAATCGGTGGCGTGATAGACGAAAAAGGAAAGGTCAAGGACAATGCCTCCAAGGAGCTTTACGAAATTAGAAGAAAGTTATCAGTAGAGCAAAACAACGTAAAACGTACTTTAGAGCGGATTTACAGAACTGCCAAAAACTCTGGCTGGATAAGTGAAGACATGAGTTTGGCTTACCGAAATGGCCGATTAGTTTTACCTCTTTTGGCCGAACACAAACGCAAACTTCAGGGTTTCGTTCACGACGAATCTACCTCAGGGCAGATTGCCTTTGTGGAACCAGGAGAAGTTTTGGAGGCTAACAATGAAATCCGAGATTTAGAGATAAAGGAGCGAAGGGAAGTTATTCATATTTTGGAAAATTTAACTTCTGCTTTGAGACCGCATATTACGGATCTTGAAAAGTCTTACCATTTTCTTGGTCTGATGGATTTTATCAGAGCAAAGGCCAAGTTGGCTCAAAAAATAGACGCCACAAGCCCACTTCTGCTCAACGAAACTATTGTTGATTGGACAAAGGCAGTGCATCCACTGCTGTTTTTGGCACATAAAAAACAGAATAAATCTATTGTTCCACTCAGGGTAGTTTTAGATAGTACGAATAGAATTTTGGTTGTATCGGGACCAAATGCAGGCGGAAAATCAGTGATGCTGAAGACCATCGGATTGATTCAATATATGGCTCAGTGTGGTCTTTTGGTGCCCGTTTCGCCGGATTCGAAAGTCGGAATTTTCAAAAGTGTTTTTATAGATATTGGCGATGAACAAAGTATTGAAAATGACCTCAGTACCTATAGTTCACACCTGACCAATATGCGTGAGTTTTTGGTGCATTCTGATAAGCACACTTTGTTTTTGATAGATGAATTCGGAACGGGCACAGAGCCGAGTTTAGGTGGAGCTATAGCAGAGTCCATTTTAGAAAATCTACTGAAAAATCGTGCTTTTGGCGTGGTAAACACTCACTATACCAACCTCAAAATATTTGCAGACAAAAACGAAGGCCTTATAAATGGAGCCATGAAGTTTGATGCCGAGCATTTGGATCCACTTTATGAGCTCGAGATGGGCCAACCCGGCAGTTCATTTGCCCTAGAAGTGGCTCAGAAAATCGGCTTACCAAGGCATATTATTGACAATTCGAAACGAAAGTTGGGTAAAAGTCAGGTCAACTTTGAGAAATTGCTCAAAGAACTGGAGATTGAGAAGAAGGTGTTTGCCGAACAAAATGCTTTGCTCAAAAAAGAAACCAGCGAACTTAAACAAAAGATTGAGCAGTACAACGCCCTCAAAAATTTCTTGGATAGCGATAAAAAACGAATTCTGAATGAGGCCAAAGAAAACGCCAAAACACTACTCAAAGACGCCAATAGGCAGATAGAGAGTACGATAAGGGAAATAAAAGAAAACAAAGCCGAGAAAGAAACCACCAAAGTGGTGAGGCAAATGTTGGAGGAATTCAAGGAAGAAAAACTCAAACCCGAAAAACCTCAGGTTCAAAAACAAACAGCTGATGTATTCCAGAAAGCGGATGGCAAAATTGCCCAAGGCGATTTTGTAAGAATAATTGGACAAGATACTTTTGGTCAGGTGGTTAGTTTGAATGGGAAGGATGCAGAGGTATCTCTCGGTGAGTTAAAATCCAATATCAAACTTAATCGTTTAGAGAAGGTTTCGAAGAAAGAATTTAAGTCTGCTAATAAAGAAACTCCTCGAGAAAACCTGAAAGGTATTGACATCAATGAGAAAATGACACAGTTTAGTTTTAATCTTGACATTCGTGGGAAAAGGGGCGAGGAGGCTCTTCATGAGGTCGATTTATTGATGGATGATGCCATATTTCTTGGTTATCCTCAACTAAGGATTGTTCATGGCAAAGGCGACGGGATATTAAGAAACTTGGTAAGGACCCACTTAAAGCATTATAAATCAGTAAAAAAGATGTCAGACGAACACGCAGACCGTGGAGGTCAAGGCGTAACTATTGTGGATATGAAGTAGGGTATTTGGTTATTGCTGAACTGGGTACTGGTTTATTGGTAAATTTGTTACTGGTTTACTGTTGAATTGGTTACAGGTCTTTGGTCAGGCCAACTGTGTCTCTAAGCTCATTCCGTAAAAATCAGCGTTGCTTTCATCAGCGTCATCAGCGTGCCATATAGAATTATCTCGCTAATGTAATCCGCGAAAGTCAGCGTTGCTTGTATCAGCGTCATCAGCGTGCCATTTAGAATTATCTCGATCATTTAATCCGGGAAAATCAGCGTTGCTTGTTTTGATAGCTATCGGAACTTCATTAGCATGTAATATAGGGCCACTGCAAATTAAATTTCAAATACCATAATCAAAAAATACACCTCATCATTATTTCTATCCATTCATGTACTTTGTTATGCATAGTACCTTGTCGTATGTTAGTTTTGAATCATCAAACAAAACAAAATAAACAAATACAAATATGAAAAAGCTATTTAGAATTAAAGGAAATGAGTCGATGTTGGGTGGTGTTATGGCCGGTATGGCTGAGTATTTTGGTATCGATGTTACGCTGGTGAGAGTTTTGGCCGTGGGTGCCTTTTTTACACCAGTACCTGTAGTGTTCATGTACCTTATCTTGTGGGCTATTATGCCTGTGAAACAAGAGACGTTCGCTACTTTGGCACAATAATAATTAGGGTTTAATAGATCAAAATGGCTTGGGGCATTGCTCCAGGCTATTTTCATTTTAGGCTTTTCCAAATCTATTTTTTCAACTTGGTTACTCTAAAATAACTATATACTAACGAAATAGCTACCCAAATTCCCAGCTTGTTGAGCGTCAGGATAGACTGAAACCAGTTTTCTAAATTAGCCAAAAACGGCTCTTGGGTTAGTTTATCAAAGCCGATATCTAACACGAAACTGATGAGCATAATTATGACAATAAATTGCAAAGCCTGAATAACGATACTTTTTATAACAGTTGACTCCATAATTCTTTTTACACAAATTTCATGTTTTTCAACCAAAGAATTTGATTTCTGCTGAAATAATTTTCAGGTTTTCGTTAGATTTGAAAAATATTAAAATCATTGGCATGAGATTCCTACTACTTATTTTTTGTGGTTTATGTTTAAATCAAGTATCCGCTCAAAATCAAGCTTTTTATTACTTCGATAAAGGCTTTGATGAGTTTTCGGGTAACTTCCCAGCTTTAGGAATCGAAGGCGACAAAGGAGAGTTTTTGGAGGAGGTGGTAGAGAAGTTTGGTAAAGAAAAACGAAAGGTGTATCGTTTTCCAAAAAGCTCGGGTTTGGTTTTTGACAACACCAAAATCAAGAATTTCATTAATGGATCTTACGGGATTGAGATGTATTTCAGGTACGACGATGGTAGTATGCTGCTCTATGGGCAACTTTTGGGAGATCAGCTGATTTCTAGTCAGGGTAAATACGTACATCTGGTAACCACCCGAAATGTCCAAACCAAGCAAATGAATGTTTTTGTAAACGGAAAACTCACACTTAATTTTTCGGATACTGGCAACAATCTGGAAATTGATGATAAATCTCAAGTAAGTTTTTTTTCTCAGGAAGGAACTCCAACCACTGCTGGTGCAGTGGCTATGATCAAACTATATGATTTTTTTATTGATGAGAAAAATGCATCCAATCTGTTTCAAATTTTTTCTGAACAAAATAATATTGTCGGCTTTAATCCAAAGGGTATTCTGAAGAACCTGTATTTTCTTAAAAGTCAGGATGTTATATTGCCAGAGTCCATTCCTGAGCTTGAAAATATTTTCGCATTTTTAGAAAATAATCCCAAGGCCAAAATAGAACTGCAAGGCCATACCGACAACCAAGGAGATTTTAACCTCAACCTAACACTCTCGAGAAATCGAACTTTGGCGGTTAAAAACTTTTTGGTAAAGAAAGGTATTGACGACAAGCGAATCAGCACCCGGGGTTTTGGAAGTACGAAACCAATCGCCAGCAACGAATCCGAAGAAACTCGCCGGAAAAATAGGAGAGTAGAGCTGATAGTTTTATAGTATTGTATAAATTGGATTTAAGTGTACTGATTAGGTAAAGCTCAATTTGCTCAAATCAACATTGCCACCACTGAGGATTATTCCAACTTGTTGATTTTTAAACAATTCCTTGTTTTTGATGAGTGCTGCCAAAGGAACGGCACACGAAGGTTCGATAATAATTTTTAGGTTTTCAAAGACAAGCTTCAGTGCGGCCATAATTTCATCATCATTTACTAAAAGTATATCCGTTACGGTATCTTTTATGATGCCCAAAGTTTTTTCCGAGAGGTTGGTTAACAGCCCGTCGGCAATCGTTTTGATATAAGGAGCCTTTTCCACTTTGCCCGATTTGAAAGATAAAACAGCATCAGCGGCACCTTCGGGTTCTCCGGCGTACACTTTTGCTTTTTTGCAGAAATACTTTGCACTAAGCCCTGTTCCGCTTAAAAGTCCACCACCACCAACAGGTGCAAGTATGGCGTCTAAGTCTGGATATTCTTCCAAAAGTTCCTTAGAAGCAGTTGCTTGGCCAGCTATAACGTCATAGTTATCAAATGGATGTATGAATTTGGCACCTGTTTTTTCTATTATTTCTTTAACGCCATTTTCTCTTGCTTCTAGGGTTGGTTCACAGAAAATCAATTCGGCACCAAGGCCTATCACCCCATTTACTTTAGGTTTTGGTGCATTATTTGGCATGACAATGTAGGCTTTTACGCCTAACATTTTAGCCGCAAGAGCTACCGCCTGAGCATGATTTCCCGATGAATGGGTACAAACTCCATTCTTTACTTCATCTTTCTCTAGACTTAAGGCTGCATTTATTCCACCTCTTGCTTTGAATGCACCTATTTTCTGAAGATTTTCACATTTAAAGAACACTTCAGCACCACATATTTCGTTGATTTTATCAGATGACAAAACGGGTGTTCTGTTTATGTAAGGTCTGATTCTTTCATGTGTGGTGACTATATCAAGTTTTGACGGAACTTCGTGAAGCATATTTTGAACTTATTGTATTTAAAATCAATTATCAATTTAACATTATCATTCCATTAAATCTGTCACAAAAGGATTATTTTTGTGGTCAAATCTGTGGAGATACAAAAATATGCGAATATTAACACTTTTATTTATTTCTTGCAGCTTATTTGCAAAAGCTCCAAAAGACGTAAATCTCAAAAATCCGCCTCCCAGAATTATTAGAACTTGCTGCTCGTTTGGAGTAGATGTTAAAGTGGCAGGGATGCCTTTTATCAAATATACCGAAGTTACGTCTCCCGAACTTATTGGCGAACACAAATATTTGGGTAATAAAGCCGAGAATAACGGTATTATTTACACCCAAAAGGGCGGTTTTATTGACATGGGTCACTTGAGGGACATTGCTGACTTTACAGCATTTGTATACCTCTATATTCAAAAAGAACGGCATAATGTTGTTTTTTCATTGAAACTTGGCAATGAGGGCGGTATGAAAACTTTGAATTTCAATGTGCCTGAAAATTTGACCGACGAGGACCTCGTTCATTTGGCTGGAAAAATAGCCTATGACCTTTCTGTTTGGCATGAAATATCCACTTCCTATGGAGCCTCGTTTATTCCATTGGTGCCAGAGCGTTATTCTAGTTTTTCGGTAGAAGATGCCTATTCCAACTTACTTGGTGTACACTTGGGCATGCAGTCTATATTGGCCGATGGCGAATATGAGGCCGAAATGACAAAGAATGTGAAGGCAACTTTAGATGGTTTAGATGCCGTAAAAAATAGAGAAAGTACGATAGCCGCCATGAATGCGGTCAAAGACATTTGGTGGTCAGGGAAAGCCAAATTACCTAGTCGTAAGGTTTTGATAAAACGTCAGTTTGACGTATACGACTGTGTTTTCCCAATGTTAGTAGATGCGGAATCGGCACAAAATAGCGACCAGAACAAAGTTTGCGTGCCACTTTTAAGTTCTGGTAACTTACCGCTGAACAACTACTACTCTTTGAGTATAAAGGCCAATTTTAAAATTCCCGTGGAGAAGGTTTTTGGTACTCATGTCAAAGAAAAAAAAACCATCACACAGTTAGATTTTCCTTCTTTGATAAAATATGCTGAGGTAGAAACTTTCAAGACCACTGCAGACTAGAATTTAAGATAATTTTCTCATTTAATTATCCTCGTTTTGCATAGTAAATACCCCTCGAAATCCTTAATTTTGCAGGAATTTTAAATCGATATAAAATTTTCGTAAAATATGCAGATTAAAGATATTCTCCAACTTTCGCCCGAAAGTCAAAGTGTAATAGTAAAAGGTTGGGTAAGAACCAAACGTGGTCAAGCCAATATCGTCTTCATAAATCTAAATGACGGCTCTACTATAAAAAATATTCAGGCGGTTGTTGAAGACGGTAAGATTGACGAAGAAACACTCAAAAAAATATCAACGGGAGCTTGTATAGCAGTTTCGGGTACTTTGGTGGCTTCTGCTGGCTCAGGTCAAGCAGTTGAGGTTTTAGCTCAAAGTATAGAGATTTATGGTACAGCTGACGAAACTTTTCCGATGCAGCCGAAAAAACATAGCCTTGAATTTCTTCGAGAAAAAGCCCATTTGCGTTTCAGAACCAATACATTCGGAGCAATTTTTAGAATAAGACACGCTCTCGCTTTTGCTGTACACAAGTATTACAACGACAACGGGTTCTTTTATTTACACACCCCCATCATTACGGCCTCCGATGCCGAAGGTGCTGGTGAAATGTTCAGAGTGAGTAGTTTCGAGCCCAACGCCGCTCCTAAAAATGAGGACGGTTCGGTAGATTTTAGCCAAGATTTCTTCGGTAGAGAAACTTCATTAACCGTATCCGGACAGTTGGAGGGCGAATTGGGTGCCATGGCTCTTTCAAAAATATATACTTTTGGACCAACTTTTAGAGCTGAAAATTCCAACACTACCCGTCACTTGGCGGAGTTTTGGATGATTGAGCCGGAGGTTGCGTTTTATGATTTGGAGGACAACATGAATCTCGCCGAGAGTTTTGTGAAATACGTAATTCAGTATGCCTTGGATAACTGTAAGGACGATTTGGAGTTTCTTCAAAATCGACTTTTGGAAGAAGAAAAATCAAAACCTCAAAACGAACGTTCGGAGTTGACATTATTGGAAAAACTGAAGTTTGTGGTTGAAAATGACTTCGAAAGACTTACTTACACCGAGGCTATAGATATTTTATTAAAATCTAAGCCAGCACAAAAGAAGCAGTTTCAATACGAAGTAGGCTGGGGTATAGATCTTCAGTCAGAACACGAACGTTATTTGGTAGAGAAGCATTTCAAAAAGCCAGTTATACTTACCAACTATCCGAAGGACATAAAAGCTTTTTACATGAAGCAAGATGAAGTGTCTGATGCGACTCCGGGTGCAACAGTTAGAGCCATGGATGTTTTATTCCCTGGCATTGGCGAAATAATCGGTGGTTCTCAAAGAGAAGATAACTACGAGAAATTGATGACCCGCATTAACGAGGTAGGTATAGATCCAGAAAACCTTTGGTGGTATTTAGATACCCGCAAGTTTGGTTCTGCCCCACACTCAGGATTTGGTCTTGGTTTTGAGCGTTTGGTGCTTTTTGTGACTGGCATGGGTAACATCCGTGATGTAATTCCTTTCCCACGTACACCGAAAAATGCTGAATTCTAAGCAATGGTTGTAGCCTTACTTATTTTCCTTGCCGTCATAGGTGCCAATGTTATCGTGAGTGTATATCTCGAACGAAAACTCTCTGCATTTATTCAAGACAGACTTGGTCCGATGGAAGTAGGTAAGTGGGGCCTTTTACAATTGTTTGCTGACTTAATGAAACTATTTCAAAAGGAGGACATCATACCATTTACGGCAGACAAGAGACTTTTTAAAGCAGCACCTTTTCTTATTTTTGCAGCTATTTTTGCAGGCTTTGCTCTTATACCTATCAATAAATTGCTTCAAGGAGCTGATTTGCAGTCAGGAGTATTTGTTTTGATAGGTGTTATTTCACTAGATATAATAGGTATTTTGATGGCGGGATGGTCCTCAAATAACAAGTATGCGTTGTTGGGCTCCATGCGTTCGGTTGCCCAAATTCTTTCGTATGAAGTACCCATTGGTTTATGTATTCTTTGTGTAGCTATAACGAGTGCTAGCCTTAATTTGCAGGAAATAATCGGCTTGCAAGGCATTTTTTCTAATGAGCCCAATTACCTTTTTGGAATAAAAGCCTTGGGAATAGAAACCACAAATGTGGGTGGTTTTTTGACCTGGAATATTTTTAGAAATCCATTTTTATTCATTGTTTTCATTGTTTTTGTGATTTCAGGCTTAGCTGAAGCCAATAGAGCTCCTTTCGATTTGCCCGAGGCAGAGTCCGAATTGATTGCCGGTTTTCATACAGAATATTCGGGTTTTCGTTGGGCTATCATATTCTTAGCGGAATATGGCATGATGCTATTGTTGGCATTTATGGCTACAATTTTGTTTTTGGGAGGATGGAATACGCCATTGCCAAATATTGGCTCATTAAAATTGGCTGATTGGACATCAGGAAAAGATGGATCAATAGCCATGCACCTTTGGGGGGCTTTCTGGATATTTTCAAAGGCTTATTTCGGTATGTTAGTTCAGATGTGGGTAAGATGGACCTTGCCTCGCCTCAGAATCGATCAGCTCATGTATCTGTGTTGGAAAGTTTTGACTCCTTTGTGTCTTATATTGGTCCTAATTTCAGCCTTTTGGAGAATTCTAATGATTTGGTGAAATGGCGAAATTAATCGAAAAAGATCTTGAAGAAGCCATATTAGCCTTACCAACAAAAGAAAAAAATAAGATTCTGATTAGACTTATTGACAAAAATAAGGTTTTGGTTGAGCAACTACATTTTAAACTGTTAGAACATCCAGAGATAGATCTAAAGCTACGTCAGGATTCAGTAGCTGATCAAATAGAAAATCTTAAAAGATATAATGCAATCAAATCAAAAGAGCTACTGACTTTACAAAGAAGCTATTTTGCACAGATTTCCCACCACAAAAGAATCACTAGTGACAAGGTGGGTGAGGTACGTTTAAGTCTTAAGTTGATTTTGAAGTTTGTAACTGATTATTCGCTGGTTTTCAACAAACCTGACCTGAAATATAACCACAAACTGAATGAATATAATATCAAAAAAATGTTGCTTTTGCTCAAAAACCTTAAAGGAATTCACGAGGACTATCAAATAGAATTTGTGGATGACATTAATACTATTCTTGATTTCTTTTATAATGGTATTCATGCAGGCTTGGCCAAGAGCCTTGCTTTGCCTCGATATATTGACTAAAAATGAAAAGACCCCTATTAGTTTTAAAGTTTGGAACGGCCTCCATTACGAAACCATCAGGCGAGCCTGATGTAGCTATAATAGACGAGATTGCACGCCAGGCCGCTATCTTGCATAAAAAATATAGAATCATTATTGTGTCTTCAGGAGCGGTGGGTGCTGGAAAACATTTTGTGCAAAATTATGAAGGCACTATAAGCCAAAGAAAGGCAGCTGCGGCCATTGGAAATCCACTTTTATTAAAAATGTACGACCAAGCTTTTCAGAAATACAATATCAATGTTGCCCAAAGTCTTCTGGAAAGACAGCATTTTGCCAACAGACAGCAGTTTTTGCAACTAAAGGAAACCTACGATGAACTTTGGAAAAGTAATATAATTCCGATAGCCAACGAAAACGACGTAGTGAGCAATCGGGAGCTAAAGTTTTCTGATAATGATGAATTAGCTACTTTAATTGCCGGCGGGTTTGGAGCCCAAGTTCTCATGCTTTGCACGGCTTCTGGTGGTTTACTGAATAAAGAAGGCCAGTTGGTGAATCAAGTGGAAAAAATTGATGAGGAAATTCTGGGAATGGTGAGTAAATCCAAAACAGCTTTAGGTCTGGGTGGAATGGCTTCGAAGCTTACATTTACTCATTTGGCCAACAAAATGGGTATAAAAGTTATTATATTCGGAATGAAGGTGGTAGACGGCATATTGAATGCCATTAACGAAAAAGCAGGGACGACATTTTTGCCTCAAGATGCCAATTTATCAGCTAAAAATAAATGGATTGCGAGTGGTGCTATCTCGGTGGGTAGTGTGACCATTGACGCAGGAGCGAGTAAAGCACTTCTTAATCGCAAAAGTCTTCTTGCCGTAGGTATTACGAGTTTTGATGGAGAATTTGAATCGGGTGAGTTGGTTGAAATATTAGATGAAACCAAACAAATACTGGCGGTAGGTAAAGCAAAAATATCCTCTCAAATTCTACAAGAAAACCTTAAAGTGCAGAATTTGATCTTTATTCATGCAGATGACATTGTATTGATATAAAAAAAGCCTTTGGCATTAACCAAAGGCTTCGTCTATTCTAAAAAATCTAAAAATTATTTTTTCGGAGTTGTAGAAGCTGGGGCAGCGTCTTTGGTTTCAGCAGGAATCGGAACACCCATTTTCTTGAATACCAAGTTGGTAATGTTATCAGTTTCTGGAGCAACTAAGATTACTGGTGTCGTGCCATATCCAGCGTCAGAGTTTAAAACATACGTGTATCCATTCTCTTTAGCTACTGCATCGATCGCGGTTTGGATTTTATCCATAACCGGTGCAATCATTTCTTGTTGCTTACGAGAAAGAGCTGTCTCTGCATTCTGTTGTAACTCTTGCAATTCATTTTGTTTGTTTTGCAAAGTTTTCTCTTTGTCTGCTTTGATAACTGCTGACATTGAAGCTGCATTTTTTTGATAGTCTTCAAACATTTTTTGAGCTTCGGCTAATTTATCTTGATAAAGTTTGTCATACTGAGCTTTTTCTGTAGATAATTTCGCTTGAATATCCTTAGAATCTGGTAGGTTTTGAAGGATAAACTCTATATTGGTATAACCTATCTTAAGATTCTGAGCGTTTGTTGAAATACTTGCTAAAATTGTTAAAGCAATTACAAATAGTTTGATTTTCATTTCTGTAGTATTAATAAAATTAAATTGGTTTACTTTTTAAGATTTAATCCAAGCTCGTCCATTATAAAATCTGTATAATCGTGCTTAGGGTCAGCATAAAACATACTCATGTCAGATGCTTTGTCAAAGATAAAACTAAGTTTATATTTTCGAGCTATTTTTTCGGATGTTTTGTATATTTCGTCCAATATTGGCTTCAATATCTCCTTTTTCTTCTGAAATAGCTGTCCATTCAATCCGAAAATACTGTTGTTTAATGTTCTCAGTTCTTCTTCTTTTTTGTCAATTTCAGCCAGTTTTTCTTTTTTCATATCGGCCGTCAGAAGTATTTCTTCTTGCTGATATTTCTGTTTCATTTTTTCTACATCTGCATATTTGGCCTGAATGTCTTTCGTCCATTTTTCTGCAAATTGATTCATTTCTTCATTTGCTTTCTTATATTCTGGCATTTTGTTCATGATATATTCCGTATCAATGTAGCCAAATTTTTGAGCAATGGACTGGAAACCTCCGAGCATCAAAAGTAAAAAAAATATTTTCAATTTCATTTTTTTTAGATTTAGTCCTTTTTGTTTTTTATTCAACGGTTTCGTGTTCTTAAGACGAAATTCTTTGTCTAGAGTTTATAATTCTATCTCGGATTAACAGAATTTTAACATTATCGAATCTGCTGACCAATACTAAATGTAAAGGCTTTTCTACCTTGATTTTGTAGGCCAGGGATTGGGTCAAAACCGTAACCATAGTCGATTCCGAGTAAACCAAAGGCTGCCATGAATACTCTGGCACCAATACCGGCCGAGCGTCGTAACTTAAACGGGTTGTAGTCTTTGTAACTACCCCAGCTGTTACCCGCTTCGGCAAATCCCAAGACAAATATGGTGGCCTGAGGGTTAAGAGAAACCGGATAACGCAACTCTAATGCGTATTTGCTATATATAATTCCACCCGTCCTAGAGAAAGTCCCTGTTGCTTGAGCTGCCTCTACTTTTTCGTTATAAGTAGCCTCATATACTACACCTTCGTCGTAACCTCTTAATCCGATCAATTCGACACCGATACTGTTGGTGTTTTGGAGACCCATACCTGCTCCACCTATTACGAATCTACCAAATGGACTATAGCCAGTGCTTGAGTTATATTTACCCAAGAAACCCATGTTTCCTTTGGCGTGGAAGATCAACTTGCCAAAAACAGGGGCATACCAGTCAGCGTCAAACATCCACTTGTGTCCTTCTATCCACAGTTTTCCTGACTTCTGTGTACCAAATAATGAATACGGTGGGTTGAAAGTTGTATTTAATGAAATGTTGGAACCGCTTCTTGTAAACTGAGGGTTGTCAAGGCTATATCGAGAGACGTTAAAGCCCAGCGATACATCATGAGCTTGACCATTTCTAAAGTTTGAAAGCAAGAAACTATTTTCTACATCATAATACTGATATGAAAATGCGGTACTGAAGTTAAAGTTTCTATCTGGCCAGTTAAGTCTCTTGCCATAAGTCACTGATCCACCTGTATTTCTAAAAAATCCTTGATATAGTGCTGAATTAAATCCACCCCCCAAAAATGGATTATTGAATGAATTGCCTTGAAGACGTTGCATTCTTTCTGCAATTTTGCTATAATCTTGCACAGAGTGGAATAAGCTTACCGAGAATGAGTTTGGTTTTTTACCTCCCAACCAAGGCTCTGTAAAAGACATAGAGTAATTTTGGAAACCACCATTGGCTTGAAACCTAATAGAGAATCTTTGACCGTCGCCCTTTGGAAGTGGTTTGTATTCTCTAAGATTAAGTATTTTGCGTATGGCAAAGTTGTTAAATACAATACCAAACGTACCGATTATTCCCTGTATGCCACTCCAACCACCCGAAAGTTCGATGTTGTCATTGGATTTTTCTTCTACATTATATTCAATATTGACAGTGCCGTCATTTTGAGGAACCGGTTTAGGGTCAATTTTTTGAGGGTCAAAATAGCCCAATTTCGAGAGCATCTGTACCGTTTCTACCAAGTCAGTTTTGCTGAACTTTTGTCCTGGCTTAGTTAGGATTTCACGAAGGACCACATGGTCACTGGTTTTGGTATTGCCGTTTAGAATAATCTTATTGATAGTGGCTTGCTTGCCTTCGGTGATTCTCATTTCGATATCAATAGAGTCGCCATCTATGGCGGTTTCTATCGGTTGACAGCTAAAGTATAAATATCCGTCATCCATGTAATAAGAACTTACGTCTTGCTGAGGCTTTCCATTTATTTTTTTCTCAAGTTCCTCAGGATTGTATAAATCACCTTTTTTAACATCTAGGATCAAGGCAAGAGTATCCGAATTTCTCAGATAATTACCCGTCCAGGTAATATTTCTATAGTAAAATCTATTCCCTTCGGTAACATTCAAAACAATGTTGATGTTCTTGTCATCTACTTCATATATAGAATCGCTAACAATCTGTGCGTTCCTATATCCGTTTTTATTCAAGAAACTGATCAGTTTTTCTTTGTCTTCTTTATATTTCTTCGTAACGAATTTTGAAGGTGTAAATATTCTCAAAGGTGCTTTTTCTTTCGTTCCTTTCATTTTAGAGAGTACCTTCCATTCGGGCAATTCCTTGATTCCGTTTAGCTGGATATCGTTTATTTTTACTTTTGATTTTTTGGAGATGTTAAACACCAAAGCAGCGTTATTTACCCGTACGGTATCAGCGATTTGTTGAACCTGAACTGCACAATTTCTAAACCCTTTATCCAAATAGTGCTTTTTAACGATGTTCTGAATGTTTTTAACCATGGCATCAGTAATTACCTTGCCTTTATAGGTTTTTATTTTCTCCTCAATCGTCTCTTTTTCTCCTTTTCTGATACCGTTCAGTACTATCTTGTTGAGTCTTGGTCTTTCTTTTAAAGCTAGTTCGAGAAATACGGTTTTACCCTCCACTTTTGTGATGTTAATGGATACATCCTCTATAATACCTTGGTCCATCAGTCTTTTGATGGCTGTCGAGATTCGCTCCCCTGGGATTTTTATCTCATCGTTTACATTCAGACCTGAAACAGATATCAGTGTGTTTGGGTCAAGGAATTTGGCACCTGTTACTACAATGCCACCAATAATATAATCTTTTGGACTAGTGTAATCTACCAAGGCTTCCTCAGATACCGTTCTGTTTAAACGCGGAAGACCTACTCTTTGGGCTTTTGCAACGATGTGCACTGCAAAAATTAGGACTGTTAATATGAATAGTTTTAAAGAATTCCTCATTTATTTGTTTTTATCTGATCTCCTGTTTTTCCGAATCTTCTCTCTCTTTGTTGATATGTTTTAATAGCATCCTTCAAATGCTCCTTTCTAAAGTCAGGCCAAAAAACGTCGTCTAAGAACAGAAGTTCTGCGTAGGCAGACTGCCAAAGTAGGTAATTGCTTATTCTATGGTCTCCTCCGGTTCTTATAAGAAAGTCAACGTCAGGGTCTGGATATGTGGACAAAAACTTGTTAAACATGCTTTCGTTAATATCTTCTATTTCGATTTCGTTCGTTTTTACTTTGGTAGCTATTTGTTTAATAGCTTGTACTATATCCCATTTTCCGCTGTAACTTAATGCTAGACTAAGTACTAAACCAGTGTTATTTTTGGTTTTTTCAATACCTGCTAACATCTCATTCCTAGCGTTTTTCGGTAACATTTCTAAGTCGCCAATACACTTAAGTCTGACATTGTTTTTATGTAAACTTGGTATTTCGTCACCAATGGTTTTTATCAATAGACTCATTATCCCGTCAACTTCGGCCTTGGGTCTTCCCCAGTTTTCGGTTGAAAAAGTATAAAGTGTTAGGTGTCCAATACCCAGCTCAGCACAGCCCTCAACGGTATCACGAACAGCCGCAATGCCGTGGTGGTGGCCAAAAATACGCATGGCACCTTTGCTCTTCGCCCATCTTCCGTTACCATCCATGATAACGGCTATATGCTTGGGTAAATTGTTTAAATCGATGTCTTCCAAAAAAAATAGTGTTTGTCCGTTTGAAAAGGACTGCAAAAATACAAAAAAGATAAAGGAATAAAAAGCAGTGTATCTAATAAAGCAAAAATATAGTTTTAATTGATTTCGAGGGGCTTATTGGTACGTGAATGGTCTGGAATTATCTTCCCGGAGGGCAATGTACTTTATAAAAAAGATAGCTTACTGAAAACGAAATGTGGAAATATTTGTCTTTCTGCAAGGTATTCGGGTATTCTAATAAAGTTATGTTTGAGTCCGAGCCGTCTTGGGCAATGTAATAATTCTGTACCTCTCCATTGGTTGGATTGAAACCAAAGCCATCGAAGGTGTCTGCATTTTTTTTACGTAGTAATACACGCGTACTAAATTCAATACCAAAGTTCCACTTACCGTTGATGATTTTTTTGTAGCCAATGCCGAAAGGCAAAACAGGATCGGGGCCGGAAATATTTGCGTTTTGTTTTGATATCAATCTGGTAGTATATTTTCTAGTAAGAAACTGCATATTCCCTAGACCACCAAACAAATAAGGCGTCCATTGATGTTCATAGCGGCCATTGTGGGTTCTGAAATTCAAAAAGTTATATTCAATCTGTCCGTTGTAATCCCATAGTGTATTGTTGAATTTTAGCCCTCTGTATTGGTTCAAAACATTTCCAGACTTTCGGTCATTGCCATGCACAAAACCGATCATAGCGTTTGCTTTTATGGAGATAACCTTCGAAGCATTGTATCTCACAAAAACATTACTTCCTATACTTGGATTAAGAACTCTGAATGTTGGTTGTAAGTCACCTTTATAGTAGGTCGGACCCAGACCAGCACCAATCTCAAGTTTTTGTGCTACAGAAAAATAAGAAATAGAAAGAAAGAATAGTGTTTTTTTGAACATACCTCTAGTTTGCGACAGCAAAGTTCCTGTTTTTTCTCTGAAATAAAAAAAGGTAGAGGTTAAATCATTTAATTACAGGGCATTTGATGTTGTTGCTCAAGACGTAACTTAGTGTAAACTGGGTAAGAATATAGCTGTCTATTCTCTTAGTACCTCTCTTGGATGAGTAGGGATAAATTTGTTCTGCGTTAGTAGAGGGTGCAATTCCGGCCGTACTAAAACCCAACTGGGATGCTGCTTGAATAAAATTTTGTAGACGCAAATCTCCCGAATTTGCCGTGTAATCTTCACCAGCTCTGTAGCTAAAGCCTGCTGCATCGGTACCATAATTTGAAACCATTAAAGACTTCGATGGATAGGTAGTGTTGCCAACATCATCAAGATAGTCGAATGGTGTAAGTCTTAAACCTGCTTCGGCTGTAAAATCGAAGTTGGAATTTATTTTAACCCTTAGACCCAAAGCTATTGGCATAACTGGTTGCACGAGAGAATATGTTTTCACGGTGCTTCCCGGAATACCTTGTCCGGAGGTGTTCAACGGCTTTAATGCCTCCCATGGTGCTTTAGCCGGTAATCCTGTGGCAGGATCAAACCCTACTTCTCCTCTGGCTTTTGGATTATGTCCAAATATGCCAATACCTATGGCACCGTAAGGCATGATGTTACTCCTGCCTTTTGCACCTTTTCCATATTGAGGAAGTATATTGAAAATGCCTGAAAGCGTAAATTCTTGCAAATCGTTTCTGAAGCTCAAGTTTCGAACATAGTTTGCGGCCATTTTTTCTAGGTTTCTTGAGGCAAAAGTATAATCATCGCCATAAATTCTTGCGTAGGTGTAAGACACCCTTGCAGCTGCGTTTGCATTCAAAAATCTTGTATAGTTTATACTTCCATTCCAACGAACGTTAGTGTAAATACCATAATAAAACTTCGAATACGGAGCTAAGTCCCCAAAATAGTGCGAACTACCACCACCAATTCCCACGGTGGCGTATTGGTTAAGGACGCTTTTCTTACTAAAAAGGCCGTTTTTTTGAGCTAGTGCATTAGTAGATACAAGCATCATTAATACCAAAACGACGTTGTAATATTTACTTATGGGTTTCAACATGGTGTTTCCTAGTTTTTTCGAATTTGTTCTAAAACGATTTCTAATTCGTTTTTATTGAATATTTTTTTAATTTCTGTTTCTGATATCGTCGCCCCAATTTAGTTTCTTGCGGAGTGTGCTTAAGAAACTCATTCCGTCAATCTTCACTAGTTTGGCTTTGAAAGTCTCCATGCTGATGTTAATTTCACCCACATCGTCACCAATTATTTTGGCTCTCGAGTCCATCGATACCAAGAAATTCTTGCTGCGACTTTCTACTTTCAAAGTAATTTTGCTTTGGCTAGACACTATTATTGGTCTAACAAATAAGTTATGAGGGCAAATGGGTGTGATGATAAAGTTTTCAGACTTTGGCATCACAAGTGGCCCACCACAACTTAAATTATAACCAGTAGAACCCGTTGGTGTTGCCACCATGAGGCCGTCTGCCCAGTAACTATTTAAAAACTCACCGTCTATGTACGCATGAATAACTATCATAGACGAAGTATCGGTTTTCGAGATAGCTATTTCATTCAGAGCAAAATTCATGCCTGATTCAAAAAAGTCATTATTAGCCTCAGTATGCAGCATGAGTCTTTCATCTATTTTGTACTGTTTGGCCAAAATCTTCTTGATGGTTTTCTTGATATTTTGTGGCTGAATGTCAGTTAAAAAACCTAACCTACCAAAGTTAATACCCAATACAGGGATTTCATTGCTCGCTACTAAACCCAAAGTTTCCAAAAAAGAACCATCTCCACCCAAACTAAAGGCTATGTCAATGTCTTGTAAGTCTTGTGCATTTTTAAAAATATTGGTGTCGTCAAATTGAATTTGAGCTTCATGCAGAATTTCTGTAAATGAATCGGATACTTGGTAGGCGATGTCATTGCTCTTTAATTCGTCAAAAATCTCTTGTATAGCAGCCGAAGAGTCTGATTTAAAAACTCTTCCGTGAATGGCAAATTTCATAAAATAGGTATTTTAGATGCTCAAATATTTCATTAAAAGGTCGTAGCGATCCTTTTCAATGTTTGTAACCGGCTCAGAGGCAAAGTAAGATACTACGTCATAGCCATATCTTTCTAGTGAGTTGACCACTCCGCTAATCTGGGCAATATCAAGCTTAAGGGTCAAGTGTAATTGGTTCTGGCTGTCATTGGACAGAAATAAACTTATAATTTTGGCATATTCGTACTCAATTATTTTCGAAATCTCACTCAAGGAATACTCCTTTTGATGTAGATTGATTTCTATTATGCCGCCATTGTCATTTAATGCCAATGTTTCAATAAATCTTTCATTGGCCTCTTTTTTTTCGATAACGCCAAGAAATACGTCGGTGCTATCAAATACTGGAAGAAGTTCAAACGAGGTTTGAGAAAAAAGTTTTATAAGTTCTAGAATTGGTAGATTTGAGTCGATTTTGAGCTCGACCATTTCGGGTCTGATATCCTCGAGAAGGGTGTCATAGTTATAATTCAGAAGAAATTCTTCTGAAAAGAAACCTGAAAAGTTGTCATCGCATACGTATGGTAAATGTGTATTTTTACATTCGCCCATGAGTTGTAATGCTCTGTCTACATTATCTGTTTGTTTCAAAACAGGTATATTGCTATCTATAAGTTCTTTGGCTACCATGAGGTAGATATTATTTTGATGCTGTTTCGAAAATATTTTTTAGCTTCACTTGTTTTACAAAGCAATCTAGCCAGTTGTACCTTTTGTGTGTTAGAATATTTGTATGTTCAATTCTCATCTTAAATAGACGAAATTTGTTCAATTTATGGTTTACATAACTTTAGCGTCATCGAATCTTTCAGAACCAAAATAATAGGCATGGATTTTAATATCCGTATCCTAATCCTTTAAGCCACCTTTGTTTCTTTAGCATACTGAACTTTAATTCTTTATTTTCTAAAAATGGTGGTAAGTCCAATATTCAAATAGCTAATAAAGATTCCCGAAAAGCTAAAAATAAAATGTTATGCATCAGCCCTGATTGCTTCCCAATTATTCAAAGTTCGACATAAATACGTAACATTCGAGCTTATAATAGTGAAAAAACGAAAAAATTGCCAATAATGCTATAAATCATTTAAAAAATCACTGATTTGTTTTTCAGATTCAGCTACAATTTCCTCTGCTGTTTTTCCTTTTGTTTCTATTGGATTTAGAGTTGTCCAAGACATTTTTGTGAAACTTGTTAATGGAAATATACCTTTCGGGTTAAATTTTCCAGTGTTCACTATAGCTATCGGAACGACATCAGCTCCCGGACATTTCTTGAGTAAAGTCGCAACCCCACCAACCGCAAAAGGTTTTAATTTGCCAGTTCTGGATCGTGTGCCTTCTGGGAATATCACACCTGAATAGTTATTTTCAAATATGTATTTGGCAAATCGGATAATTTCTCCGATGGCCTGTTTCGGGTCGTTTCTATTAATTAAGGCAGCTTTACCTACTCTCAAATTGTAAGAAATACTCGGAATCCCTTTTGAAAGTTCAGCTTTTGAAATGAACAATGGTGTGTTTTTTCTCAAAAACCAAATGATACCAGGGATATCAAACATACTCTGATGGTTTGAAATGAAAATAATGGTTTTATCAGTTGATAACTTGACTTTTTGAGAGTAGGAAATACTAGAGCCTGTTAAATACCAGCCATATACTATCCAAAAGTTCAACCATTCCACTGTTTTCTGATGTGCTTTTTGACCAAATAACTCATATGCAACAAATTGTATCGGATGAAAAACAACCAGAAGGATGCCAAAATATACGATATAAATAGAGCCGAGTATGAGGTCAAGAATCTTTTTCACTGAACTTTTTTTGTGCAAATTTAAGGCTATTTTTTTTAATGATGGAAGTAAATTGGGTTTTGAATTCTGTCTAAGTTTTTGTTGCTTTCGGATTGAAGGGTGTTTATTTTTATTTACTTTTGTCCATTATTTAAATAGAAAAATTTATGAAATCGCCACTTTCGAGAATTGAAGTGATGAAGTTTGTAGGAGAGAAGTTGGATAGCTTGATAGAGGAATTTCTCAATCCGATAGAAACAAACTGGCAGCCAACTGATTTTTTGCCTGATTCTACTAAAGAGAATTTTACAACGGAAATAAAGGAACTACAAGAGTCTTGTAGGGAGCTTCCTTATGATTATATGGCAGTTTTGGTGGGAGATTGTGTCACTGAGGAGGCTCTACCAACATATTCATCGTGGTTGATGGCTGTGGAAGGTGTGAATCAAGTGGAACAGCAGCAGTCTGGTTGGACCAAATGGGTGAGATGGTGGTCTGCAGAGGAAAATAGACATGGAGATTTGTTGAACAAATATTTGTATTTGTCGGGAAGGGTGAATATGAAAGAAATGGAAACTTCTACGCAGTGGCTAATAGCGGATGGTTTTGATATTGAGACAGATACCGATCCTTATAAAAACTTTGTTTACACCTCTTTTCAAGAGTTAGCCACGAATGTTTCGCACCGTAGAACAGCTACTTTGGCCAAGAAGTTTGGCAATAGTCATCTATCAAAAGTATGTGGCGTAATAGCAGCAGACGAAATGCGTCATGCCAAGGCTTATAAAACTTTTGTGCAGCGTTTCTTCGAGGTGGATCCTTCAGAAATGATGATTGCTTTTGAATACATGATGAAAAAGAAAATCGTAATGCCTGCTCATTTTTTACGTGAAACGGGGCAAAAAATGGGAGATGTTTTTTCTCATTTTTCTGATTCTGCTCAACGTTTGGGTGTTTATACCACCATGGACTATATTAAAATTTTGGAGGATTTGTTGGTAGATTGGAAGATTGATAAGATTTCAGAGCTAAATGACTCTGCCGAAAAAGCCAGAGATTATTTGATGGCTTTACCAAACAGATTGAAAAGAATTGCTGATAGAACCAAGGTTCCAGAGCTCGAATATGAATTTAGTTGGATTACTAGATAAGATTTAATTTTAAGAATGTGAAAAGTACTGGCTTGTTTCAGTACTTTTTTCATTTTATAGTAGTTGTGTAGGATGTTTTCTGTTTTAATATCATCATAATTTTTAAAAAATGTTCCTAAAGAAATTGCACGATTTGTTTTACCTGAAACCACATTTTACGATATTTTTAACTGTTGTTATAGCCATTTTGTGTTTTATTCCTTCGGAAAGAATTCCAGATGTAACTGATGACAAAACTGCTCATTTTGTGGCATTTGCAATCTTGGGTTTTTCCTGGTTTATGTTTTTGAAAAATTACGTAAAAGTAGCTATTGGGCTTTCTTTCTTTGCTGTTTTTATTGAGGTTGTTCAATATCTGTTACCGGTAAGTTTTCATAGAGCCTTCGACCTATTAGACATACTGGCGGATATTTTGGGTATTTTTATAGGATTTGCTGTAGCTTTTGTGTTTAACAAGGTGGTTAAATAAAAAAGAGCTAAATCTTTCGAAATAGCTCTTTCTTGGGATGTAAATTAGGCGAGGTTTACTTCGCCGTCACATTTATATATAATTCTTTCAACTGCAAATCAGAAATACTTGACGGAGAGTCAATCATCACATCTCTACCGCTATTGTTTTTAGGGAATGCAATGAAGTCTCGAATTGATTCAGCTCCACCGAATAACGAAACCAATCTATCAAAACCGAAGGCTAAACCTGCGTGAGGAGGTGCACCGTATTCAAAGGCCTCCATCAAGAAACCAAATTGTTTCTTGGCTTCATCGTCAGAAAATCCAAGAATTTCGAACATTCTCTGCTGCAATGGTTTCTGGAAGATCCTTACCGAACCACCACCGACCTCAGTGCCATTGATTACCATGTCATAAGCATTGGCTCTCACTTTTCCTAAGTCTGAGTCTAATAAAGGTACGTCTTCTGGTTTTGGTGCTGTGAATGGATGGTGCATCGCAAACCAACGGTTTTCTTCTTCGCCAAACTCCAAAAGTGGGAAGTCAACTACCCAAAGGACTTTATATTCGTTTGGATTTCTAAGGCCTAATCTGTTACCCATTTCCAAGCGAAGTTCGTTCAATTGCTTTCTTGCTTTATCAGCCTGGCCTGAAATGATTAAAATCAAGTCACCAGCTTTGGCATTGAATTTTTCTCCAATAGCTTTTAGGTCTTCTTCAGAATAAAATTTATCTACTGATGATTTGATTGTTCCATCAGCATTGAACCTGATATAAACCAATCCTTTGGCACCAATTTGAGGGCGTTTCATCCACTCTGTCAGTTCATCTATTTGCTTTCTGGTATATTCTGCACAGCCCGATGCGTTTATTCCTACCACCAATTCGGCGTCGTCAAAAACTTGGAATCCTTTGTTTTGAACAAGCTCGTTGAGCTCTACAAACTTCATGTCGAATCTAATGTCTGGCTTGTCGCAACCGTAGAATTTCATAGCATCGGCATATGTCATTCTCGGCACTTCTGGAAGGTCGATTTCTTTTACCGTTTTAAATAGATGTTTGATTAATCCCTCAAACATATTCAAAACATCTTCTTGTTCTACGTACGACATCTCACAGTCAATTTGCGTAAATTCAGGTTGACGATCCGCCCTAAGATCCTCGTCTCTGAAACACTTAACTATTTGATAGTATCGGTCAAAGCCCGAAATCATCAACAGTTGTTTGAAGGTCTGAGGCGATTGTGGCAAAGCGTAAAATTCACCTGGATTCATTCTACTTGGCACCACAAAATCTCTTGCTCCCTCAGGGGTTGATTTTATCAACACCGGCGTTTCAACTTCTATAAATTGCTGAGAATCAAGGAAAATTCTTGTTTGTTGAGCCACTTTATGTCTCAAAAGTAGGTTTTGACGAACGGGATTTCTTCTCAAATCCAGATAGCGATATTTCATTCTAAGCTCATCACCACCGTCTGTTTCGTCCTCTATAAGGAATGGAGGTAGTTTAGCAGGGTTCAAAATCTCGATATTTTTAACCAAAATTTCTACCGCTCCTGTGTCTATCTTGTCATTCTTAGATAACCTCTCTATTACTTTTCCTTCGGCCTTTATTACAAATTCTCTTCCAAGAGTTCTCACTTTGTCCAATACATCAGCCGTGGTTTTTCCTTCTTCGAAAATCAATTGAGTAATGCCATATCGGTCTCTTAAATCTACCCAAACCATGCCACCTTTGTCTCTTACTTTCTGAACCCAGCCACACAAAGCAACTGATTCGCTAAGATTAGAAATTCGAAGTTCTCCACAGGTATGTGTCCTTAACATGCTTTTTATTTTTTTTGAAATTGGCTGCAAAATTAGTGAATTCTTTTCCAAATGCCTTGAGATTTGGCAAAATGTTGTAGGTCAATTGGTTGTTGCAACTGATGAAAGTGGTTCTTGAAAATAGGAATCTTAAATAATGATGGAGTCTTCCTTAGGGATTATAAATGCTAAAATGAGGTATACAATAATCAAGGATCCGAAGCTGAAAAATGTGGTTAAGGCTACAAGGATCCGAACAATGGTAGGGTCTAAGTCGAAATATTTGCCCAAACCCCCACATATACCCAAAAACATTGCCTCTTTTCCTATTGTTCTTCTAAGTTTCTTTTCCATTTGATTATTAAATGTTTGACTAAAATTAACAAAAAAACCTCTTGGTTGTCCAAGAGGTTTCAAATATTTTTTCGGGGAAGGTAATTACCAACCAAATGGATTTATTAGACCACCAATGCCTAAGAAAAGTGTGGCAATTAGACATCCGATAAATGCTTTTTTTACTTGATCTCTGTCATTGTCAGTAATAAAATAAACCAACGCCAGGCCAATCACACCAAGGCAGCATCCCCACCAGAAACCACCCAAAAGAGGCATGTCTTTCACTGCGTTGAGGTTTGTTGTAGAAGTTTCATCTAACAATTCTACATTGGATAATAATTCTGAATTTGATTTTTGAAGCTCAGCTAAAGTCACTTCGGGATTAGCCTCTATGAAGGCTTCTATTTTTTGAATTTTTTCAAATTCTTTGTCTGAAATAGTCTTTTCAAACTCGGTGTTGGCCCAAAGGCTTGAAAATGTAAAGGTTACGATTAGGCTTAAAACTACTCTCTTCATTGTTAATTAGTGTTTTTTTTAAAGATGTATTTTGTTTTGAATTGGTTGCATTGTTAATGTAAAGTCATTAAAGAATATCCCAGACTTTGGAAATGGCTTAATGCCAGAATAGCTCCGTGAGCTACACTTATGTTACTGTTACGTTTGTAGTCGACCAATTTCCGCATTCTTAGTGATTGGCCACAAACATAGAATTTTACGCCGTTTTCTGCAAGTTTATTTATAACTTCCGTGTTTGGGTTTTTCTCTTTATACTCAGTCAAAAAGGATTCATCGCTCAAAACGGTAGGAGTGGCCTGAAAATGTATGACGACCGCAATCTCCAAATTCTCTTTTTTTACGCCAGCCAAACCGTGCAGGTTTATAAATCTTGCCACAGATTCAAAACCAGGATTCATTTCGGTAGTTTGGTTTTTGGGAGCTGAGGTGATATCAAAAACTACCTTATATTTTTTATTGGGATCTACCAATTGTTCAGCCTCAGGTATTGGGAAGACCCCACCAAATGAATCAATTTCAGGAAATTGTCTTTGCGAAAATGCTGATAATGAAGCTACAAGAAGGAAGGGTAGAAGGAATTTCATATCTTAGTCTGTTTATTTTGACTAAAAATAGGAAAACTATTTGATGATTTTAAAATATTAGGAACTAATTAACAATTAAATATGTATTAACATTAAATACAAATGTAAATTTTATGAAAACAATATTTAAAGCAGCCAACGACAGAGGACACGCCAACCATGGTTGGTTAGATTCTTATCATACATTTAGTTTTGCGAATTATTATAATCCACAATGGGAGCATTTTGGAGCCTTGAGAGTTCTAAACGACGATCATGTTTCAGGCGGGATGGGATTTGGAAAACACCCACATGACAATATGGAGATTGTTTCGATACCGCTCGAAGGTGCTTTGGAACACCAAGACAGTATGGGCAACAAGACCGTGATTCGCAAAGGCGAGGTACAGATTATGTCTGCCGGTACAGGGGTGGCTCATTCTGAAAAAAATGAGGATTCTAAAAATCCAGTGAAGTTTTTGCAGATTTGGGTATTTCCTGAAAAACGAAATATAGCCCCAAGATATGAACAAAAGGTGTTTGATTTGGCGGGTAGAAAAGATAAGTTTCAAACCGTAGTTTCACCTTTAGGTACGTCTGATGAAGGCATAAAAATGAACCAGCAGTCGTGGTTTACTCTGACAGATTTGTCGGCCGAAAAATCTTTGACATACGAGCTGAAAAATGCCCAAAATGGCGTTTATGTCTATATTTTGGAAGGTTCGGCAGAAATAGCAGGTAAATCTCTAAGCAGAAGAGATGGCTTGGGTATTTCTGACACCAATACTTTCGAAATCAAAGCGAGTACAGATTCTGAAATACTATTGATGGAAGTCCCAATGACTTTTTAAAGATATGAAAAAAGAGATTATAAAAATAACGAGTTCATCAGCCCAAAGAGTGGGCGAACATCGAATGTATCAGCCCATACCGGATGTTGGCTTGGAGCAAATTAGCCCGTTTATATTGCTGCATCACCACGGACCGCATGAATTTGCCCCGCATAACCAAGGATTACCATTTGGACCACATCCACACAGAGGTTTCGAGACCTTGACTTTTATATTGGATGGAGAAATTGAACACGCAGACGGCCATGGTCATCAATCAGTTATAAAAAGTGGTGGTGTACAATGGATGACTGCCGCTAGGGGAATTGTACACTCAGAAAACCTGTCAAGAAATCAAAGAGAAAATGGTGGTAAAATGGAAATTCTTCAGCTTTGGATGAACCTTCCAGCATCATTAAAAATGAGCCAGCCCAACTATCAGGGTTTACAGGAAAACGAAATTCCGAAGGTGATCAGTGAGGATACCAAGACAGAGGTTGCCGTAATTTCGGGTAATTTGGAAGGTAAAACAGGAGCGGCTAAATCTTTGACCGGCCTCGAAATGTTCAATATCAGCATGAAAGTAGGAGGGGACTTTTCTTTAAAAGTTGAAGAAGGTAAAAACGTTTTGTTTTATGTGGTAGACGGAGAAGTTTTAGTGAACGGAAAACTAGCCATTGGGCATCAATTGGTAGTTTTTGATTCAAAAAATACGGATATTGAGTTAAAAGCTCAATCAACTACCAGGATCATTTTCGGAACTGGTGACCCTATAAACGAGCCAATGGTATCTCAAGGGCCGTTTGTGATGAACACCACCACCGAGCTCATGCAAGCCATGAGAGATTATCAAATGGGCAAAATGGGTGTGATGTAATATTGATTTTGTTTTAGTTTTTCTTTGAAGGAGACTGAATGTTATTGGGTCTCTTTCTTTTTTGCCTAAAAAATACGCTTGTATTTAGAAATATGCTTAATTTGGGTCTAATTACACCATTAACTATCATTTTATTCATGAAAAAAACATTACTCTTAGTTTTTGCCTTTCTTTCCTGCATTTCGGTATTTTCCCAAAACGAATATTTTCTACCAAAGAAAAATCTAAATCCTCAAATACCCTCTCCGCAACAATTCTTAGGATATCCAATTGGTAGCCACCATACGAGGTATGATAAGATTGTGGAATACATGCGGGTTTTGGAAAAGGCCTCAGACAGAATAAAGGTGGTTAGTATTGGCGAAACAAATGAGCATAGAGAGCAAATTATCGTGCATTTTGCAAAACCTGAAAATCTGGCTAAACTGGAGACGATTCGCAAAAATCATTTGGATATAGTTGAAGGCAAAAGTGTCGATTTTGAAAACCAACCTTCCATCGTTTGGCTGGGTTATAATGTTCATGGAAACGAAGCCTCAGGTGGTGAAGCTTCTTTGCTTACTGCCTATTATTTGGCTGCTATTCAAGGAGATGAAGCCTCAAAGATTTACGACAATGCTGTGTTTTTGATGGAACCTATCGTGAATCCAGACGGCAGGGATAGATTCAATAATTGGGTAAATATGCATAAGGGCGAGCCAAACGTGACCGATCCTAACGACCGCGAACACAACGAAGTTTGGCCATCGGGTAGGGTTAATCATTATTGGTTTGACTTAAACAGAGACTGGTATTTGGCCGTTCACAAAGAATCTCGCAACCGTTTAAAATATTATCACCAATGGATGCCCAATGTAGTGACAGATTTTCATGAAATGGGAACGAACAGTACGCACTTCTTTGAGCCAACAAAAAGTAATGCTGAAAATCCACTCGTGACACAAGATAATTACAAGATGCTGAATGGCAAATTTGCCAAATATTTTGAGAATGCCATGAACGAAATTGGTTCATTTTATTATACCAAAGAATCATTTGACAACTTCTATCCGGGTTATGGAAGTTCGTATCCCGATATGCAAGGTGGTTTGGGGCTTTTGTTTGAGCAAGGAAGCAGCCGTGGTCATGCTCAGGACTCGGATAATGGTGTTTTGACCTATAAATTTGCGGTCAGAAATCAGTTGGTCAATGCCATAGCCACTATTCAAGCAGGTGTGGGAGAAAGAAAAATATTGCTAAAACATCAGTCAGATTTTTTCAAAAATATTGAAAAGGATGCCGCCAAAAGCCTTGTTAAAGGATATGTAATTGGCGACGACTTTGATTTGAATAGAAACAAGGCTTTCTGGGATTTGTTGCTGCAACACAAGATAAAAGCATACCAACTCAAAAACGACACAAAAGTGGGCGAAGTAAATTTCAAGACAGGAAATGCGATATTCATTCCAATCAATCAACCTCAGTCTTTATTGGTGAAATCTATTTTTGATAGACCAAAATCTTTTGCCGACAGTGTTTTCTATGATACTTCTACTTGGAATCTCGCCTTGGCTTTTGGACTAAAACATGCCGAGACTAAAGTTTTGCCAGATTTGGGATCTGCGATAAACGAGGCTTCATTCGATACTAAGACAAATGAGTTTGTAAAATCAGATTACGCCTATTTGATTGACTGGAGAGATTACAATGCTGCCAAGGCCTTGTATAAACTTTTGGATAAAGAGATTTTGGTAAAAGTGGCCTTGAAATCTTTCACAAATGGTGGTAAAAACTGGGCTCATGGAAGTTTGTTGATACCTGTTCAAAATCAAAAGATAGGTTCTACAGAACTTTCTGAAATATTAAAGCAAGTTCATGGTTCTACACAAGTGGACATTTTTCCAGTTTCAACGGGTTTCAGCTCAGCCGGAATTGATTTAGGAAGTAATTCTTTCAAAACGGTTTTGAAACCCAAAGCCATGGTTTTGGCCGGATTCGGTACAAGTCAATACGAAGTGGGAGAGGTTTGGCACCTTTTAGAGACCAAATTACAAATGCCCATTACAAAATTGGAAATGACCCAATTTGCTAGGGTGAACTTGAATTCTTACACACATTTGGTGATGGTAAGTGGCCAATATGATGCATTGAACGATGCTTCAGTGAAGAAAATAAAAGATTGGGTAAAACAAGGTGGGAATTTGATAACCTTAAAAACAGCCTCTGAATGGGCCATTAAAAAGGAAATATCCGAGTCAAAAGTCATCAATGTAGAGCCAGAAAAAGACCCAAAAAGAATGAATTTTGAAAAACTGGCCGATGCACAAGGAGCAAAATCTACTGGTGGGGCAATTTTTGAGGTAAATATTGATACCACTCACCCTTTGGGATTTGGATTTGAATCCAACTCGCTTCAGGTTTATAGAAACAACAATACCTTTCTAGAGAAATCTAAAAATGCAGTTTCAACTGTGGCTCAATACACCGCCAATCCTTGGATTTGTGGCTACGTTCATCCGAGTTCACTTTCAAAAATAGCTAATTCAGCTGCCATAATTTCGGAAACTTCAGGTGCTGGACAAATCATCTTGTTTTCTGATAATCCCAATTTTAGAGGAATATGGTTTGGAACTAATAAGCTGTTTTTCAACGCCTTGTTTTTTAGTTCGGCATTGGGTTCACAAAGATTTGGAAACGAAGAATAAAATATTTTGAAATGAAAAAGACACTACTGTTTGTATTTTGTATAAATCTTGTTTTTGCCCAAAAAAAGCAAGTCGATTTACTTGTTCACCATGCTCATGTTTACACGGTTGACACCAAATTTAGCAAAGCTGACGCCTTTGTAGTTAACGATGGCGTTTTTCTCGAAGTTGGGAATTATTCTGACTTGGCTAAAAAATATTCGGCCAAATCCACCCTGGATTTGCAAAATAAACCTGTTTATCCGGGATTTTATGACCCACATTCGCATTTCTTAGGTTTGGGCCAAATGCTTTCACAGTGTGATTTGGTAGGAGCCAAGAGTTTCAAAGAAATTCTGACTAGACTGCAGGAGTTCAGAAAAGCAAACCCTAACCAAGAGTGGCTGATTGGTCGCGGTTGGGATCAAAACGATTGGGACGTCAAAGTTTTTCCAAATAAAGACGATTTAGACCAGATTTTTCCAAATGTGCCCGTTATGCTAACGAGAATCGATGGCCATGCCATGTTGGTAAATTCAAAAGTCATTCAAATGGCCAAAATATCACCATCGAGCAAAATATCTGGTGGTGACGTGGAGGTTGTGGATGGTCAACTTACGGGTATTTTGATTGACAATGCCATGGGTTTGGTAAAAAGAGTTATGCCCAAAGAGGATGAAAAAGTGAAAAGACAGCAGATTTTGGCGGCACAAGCTGAAAGCCTAAAATATGGCCTTACAACTGTTTCTGACGCAGGCATTGGTCAAGACGACATAGAGCTCATGATGAAAATGCACAAAGAAGGAAGTTTGAAAATCAGAGATTACGCTATGGTTTCAGTAGGCATACGTAATGTTGAATATTTTACAAAAAAAGGCATCATAAAAACGGACAGAATGAATGTGCGGTCTTTTAAAGTGTATGCTGATGGTGCTTTGGGGTCTCGTGGGGCTGTTTTACTAAAACCTTATGCTGACCAAAATTCTAACTCCGGATTTTTGTTGACCAGTAAAAACGAAATGGACAAGTATTTTTCTCAAATTTATAAGTCTGCTTATCAGGTCAATACGCATTGTATTGGTGATTCTGCCAATAGATTGGTATTGGATTTGTATGGGAAATATCTAAAAGGTAAGAACGACCGAAGGTGGAGAATTGAGCATTGTCAGGTGGTGAATCCGGCTGATGTACCTAAGTTTGGCAAATATTCCGTGATTCCTTCCATTCAAGCTACCCATGCCACCTCTGACATGTATTGGGCTGAGGAAAGGTTGGGCAAAGAAAGGGTGAGGCATGCATATCCTTTTGAGGCACTGAGAAAACAAAATGGGCTAATAGCCAATGGTAGCGATTTTCCTGTAGAATTTGTCAATCCCCTTTTTGGTTTCCATTCAGCTGTGGCTCGTCAAGACAACAACAATTGGCCAGCGGGAGGATTTCAGATGGAAAATGCTCTGAGTAAAGAAAATGCTCTGAAAGCCATGACCATTTGGAGTGCGTATGCCAATTTCGAAGACAAAGAAAGAGGCAGTATAGAAAAAGGCAAAATGGCTGATTTTGTGGTTTTGG
This sequence comes from Lacihabitans soyangensis, assembly GCF_024343775.1. Taxonomy (GTDB): domain Bacteria; phylum Bacteroidota; class Bacteroidia; order Cytophagales; family Spirosomataceae; genus Leadbetterella; species Leadbetterella soyangensis. The sequence goes on from NZ_RJUF01000175.1 coordinate 69,196, forward strand.
AAGAAGATATTATGACGATTGATTTATCCAAAATCCGTTCAGTGAAGGTAAATGCTACCTACATAGGAGGCGAAAAGGTATTTACACGAAAATAAATAAGAATTGTAATATGTTTTCTGAAGCTTATAAAATAGCCGCACAATATACTTTTCCACTTATCATATCAAACAGGTTTTATGATAAAACGGTAGAAAGTGGTCTGGGAAGTTTTGTGATTATCAACGACGAAGGGTGGATAGTGACGGCAGCCCATGTGTTGCAAGGTCTGCAACTTCATCACCAACACCAAACAGAGTTGGCTAAGTTTCAGAATAGTCCCACGGCGGGTTTGGAGCCAAATCCGAAATGGATTCTCAATCATTCGATGTGGTTTGGAGCCGACAACCACCATATTGGTCAGTTTCATGTGCTGCATGACAACGATCTGGCTATTGGGAAGATACTGAATTATAATCCTAACTTTGTCAAAAAGTATCCTGTTTTTCAGCACCCATCTAAGGTGCAGCCAGCCACAAGTTTGTGCAAATTGGGCTATCCATTTTACGATTTGAAAGCCAGTTTTTTGGATAGCACTCAAAGTTTTTCTTTCGATTCATCCATTTTTCCGATACCGACATTTCCAATGGACGGTATGATGACACGTCAAGTGGTTACTGGCAAAAGTCCTGACAATTATTATGATTACAAATGGATAGAAACCAGCACGCCTGGGCTTAGAGGCCAAAGTGGCGGGCCTACCTTTGACAAGGACGGTAAAATATGGGCGATACAATCCAAAACCATGCATTTGCCGCTGGGTTTTTCTCCCAAAATCATAAAAGACGGTGTCGAAATAGAGGAAAACCAGTTTCTAAATGTCGGTTTGGGTACACATGTAGAAACTATTTTGAAGTTTTTAGATTTTTACAAAGTAAAATATTCGGTTGGTTAAGGCTTCTCCGATACAAATTTGTTTTCAAAGTTTTAGATTTTCGTAAATATCATTATTTTTACAAAAAATATAATAATTTTAACGAAACCTAAGCCAATGGAAGTAAAGAGAGAAAAGTCGATTCTTGAGTATTTTTATCACTGGGAAAAACACACGCCTCAGAATATTTTTTTAAAGCAACCATTCGGCGATGATTTCCTAGATATTTCTTGGGAAAAAGCTGGGCAGCAGGTTCGTAAGATTTCAACCTTTATCAATAGCTTGGGTTTGCCCCCAAAAAGCAATATAGCTCTTATTTCAAAAAACTGTGCCGAGTGGATTATAACCGACTTGGCTATTATGCATTCGGGGCATATTTCGGTACCTATGTATCCTACACTTACGGCCGATCAAGTCAATCAAATATTGGTGCATTCGGAAGCCAAGCTGGTGTTTATTGGCAAACTGGACGATTGGCAGGGTATGAAGAAGGGTATTCCGGAGGGTCTGAAATGCGTTTCTTTTCCTAACTACAACCCAGATTTTGAACATGTTCAGTGGGACGATATTTTGGATAAATACCCAGCAGACCAAAAGGATTTTTTGCCCGATTTAAACGAACTATTTACCATTATTTACACCTCTGGTACTACCGGAAATCCCAAAGGGGTAATGGTGGATTTTGCAGCAGTGTCTGAATGTCTATATGCTACCAGAAATTTGGTTTTTGCCGAAAGTACTGGTACAAGATTTTTCTCCTATTTGCCACTTTGTCACATAGCTGAACGTAACATTGTGGAATCTTTGTGTATCGTTACCGGAGGAGTCATATATTTTGCAGAAAACCTAGATACTTTTTCTAAAAATCTCCAAAACGCCAATCCAACTCATTTTTTGGCGGTTCCACGAATATGGACGAAGTTTCAGTTGGGTATTTTGTCCAAATTACCCCAAAAAAGATTGAATCTTTTGTTGAGAATTCCTGTCATCAATTCAATTATTAAAAAGAAAATCAAGAAAGGCCTTGGTTTAGCAGAAACTTGGATGTGCTTTACGGGTGCAGCTCCTATGCCTGCGAGTTTGATTCATTGGTTCAGAAAGTTAGATATAGATATTCACGAGGCATACGGCATGACTGAGAATTTGGGAGCGGTTTGTATGATGCCTCTTGGTCATAAGGTTGAGGGCTCTGTGGGTAAAATTTACCCCGGAATGGAGGTGAAAATAGACAAAGACACTGGCGAAATAATGACCCGCTCAAAATGGAATATGCTGGGTTATTACAAAGAACCTAAAATGACTGCTGAAACCATGGATGCCGAAGGTTGGATTCATACTGGCGATGTTGGTGAAGTGGATAGCGGTAATTATCTGAAAATTACGGGTAGGGTAAAAGAAATGTATAAAACCTCAAAAGGTGAATACGTGGCTCCGGCTCAAATAGAAATGGGTTTTGCGGAGAATAGCTTTGTTGAGCAGATTTGCGTAGTTGGGCAAAGTTTACCACAGCCTATAGCCCTAGTCGTAGTCTCTGAAATTGGTAGAAAAGTTTCTAAGGATGAGTTAATAGAAAATTTCAAAGATCAATTAGTAAAACTTAATCCTACCTTAAAATCTTACGAAAAAATCAAGAAAATAGTTATTCTAAAAGATTTGTGGACGGTGGAAAACAATAAAATGACACCCACCATGAAAATCAAACGGAACATTATAGAGAAAGAGTTTGAGCCAATGTATGAAAAATGGTATGAGGATGCTGAAACGATTATATTTGAGTAAACTGTGAATAAATACTGAATACAATACAACAAAAAAGGAGCGAAAGCTCCTTTTTTGTTGTCAAACTTATAATTTTTTCAAAAATGTTACGCTACCTTTTCGCAATAAAACCGATTCAAGTTTGGTAAGTTTTTGAAAGGAAATTCTAAAATTGAAACTGTTCATCAATTGCTACTAATTCAGCGTGTGACACTTCGGCTCCGCTCAGTGTCCTATTAATCACACTTCGGCTCCGCTCAGTATCCTATTAACCAATAACTAATCCACCAATAAAAAGTAACCAATCCACCAGTAACCAATCCACCAATAACTAATAACTAAACAAACAATTACCAGAAATAAGAGTAAAGGAATACAATAGTTGCAATCACTACGGTAGCTCCTAAAGCAAATCCTTTGGTAGTTTTGAACATTGAAGCATCTACTTCTAGGCCCTTTTTCTCGTCTGGCAAAACCAAACTAAGAACAAACATCACAACTACGCAAATCACAAATACCCAACCCATTCTATCCAAGAAAGGTACTGTGGTCCAGTCTGTGCCTGGCAGCCAGTTGTTGTGCATTGAAAGGGCTATAGCAAAACCTCCTACAATTGCAAAAAACGCACCAGCTGAGTTGGTCTTTTTCCAGAAAAAGCCCATTATGAAGGCCGCAAAGATACCTGGTGACAGTAGTCCAGTCATTTCCTGGATAAACTGGAAACCGCCTTTTTTCTCTATTCCCATAAATGGAGAAATCACAATTGCTAATATCATAGCCACCACAATGGTCCATCGTCCTACCAAAACTAATTTCTTTTCGGTCATATCTTTCGCAAAATATGGCTTAAATACATCCAGCGTAAAAATTGTTGAAATACTGTTGGCTTTTCCTGCCAATGAAGCCACTACAGCTGCAGTAAGTGCTGCAAATGATAATCCTTTAAGACCAACTGGCAATAAGTTTAGTAGAACAGGATAGGCTCTGTCTTGGTTAAAAATTCCATCTTCACCAAGCATTTCTTGTTGGAACATGCCTTTTTGGTATAAGGCGTAAGCCGCAATACCAGGTAAAGTTACTATAACCGGCATCAAGAGTTTTAAGAAAGCGGCAAACAACAATCCGTTACGGGCTGTATCCAGGTCAGCTCCGAGGGCCCTTTGTGTAATGTATTGATTACAACCCCAATAGTTAAGGTTTACAATCCACATACCTCCAAAAAGCACCGTTAGACCTGGAAGAGACATATAGTGTGGGTTGCCTTTTGGATAAATCATATGAAAGTGGTCATCATTTTTGGTAGTCATTTCTTTGAAACCATTTACCAAGCCTGAGATGCTATCGGCGATACCTCTATCAGGATCAGAAACTAAATTTACGGCTATGTAAGTTGCAGCCAAGCCACCAATCACCAAGAAAAATACTTGAATAACGTCAGTAAAGCCAATTACTTTCATGCCACCAATAGTAATAACAATGGCAAAAATTGCCAAGAAAACCATACAAGAATAAAAATCAAGACCCGAGATACCCGAAACCGCAAGTGCTCCCAAGTACAAGATAGAAGTCAGATTCACCATGATATATAGTAACAACCAAAAAATGGCCATGATCAAGCTCACCGTTTTGTTATAACGTTGGCTCAAAAACTGAGGCATAGTGGAGATGTTGTTTTTGAGGTAAATAGGCATAAAGAATACGGCAACTATGATAAGCGTTGCAGCGGCCATCCACTCATAAGTAGAAATGCCCAAACCCATGGAGAAACCATTGCCCGACATACCTATCATCTGCTCGGCAGAGATGTTTGAGGCTATCAAAGAAGCTCCGATGGCCCACCAGGTAAGTGAACCTTCTGCTAAGAAAAAGTCTTTCGTCGAGGTTTCTTTAGTCTTTTTTCGATTATAAATCCAGTAACCGTATCCCGCAACCACTATGAAGTAGAAAAAGAACACCAAGTAATCAAAGGTTTGTAATTTTTGCATTTGTAAAAGGTTAAATAGAGAATAAAAACCGCAAAATAAGGAAGCCAAGCCATATATTCAAGGAATCATTTAAATTCTTAAAAAACACTTATTATATTTGTGTTATAACCGAACTTTCCCAAATAAAAATTAAGAACAAACATTGAGTAGAAATACCATTAGACTTGTCATTATTTTAGGAGTAATTGCCATTAGTGGTATCATTGCAATTCAGATTTATTGGGTAAAAAAAGCCTTCGACCTTAAAGACCAGCAGTTTAGGCAATCAACAATGGTTGCACTCCGTAACGTCGCCAATCAAATATCAAAGTCCTACAAGTTAGCCAAAATAGAAAACCCCGTAAGCCAGTATTCGTCAGACTATTATGTGGTAAACCTGCGTGTACCGCTTCAGCAAAGTCTTTTGGAACATTTGCTCAAAGAAGAATTTAAGAAAAACAATATCAACACCGACTTTGAATATGGTATTTATGACTGTGAAACGGATAAAATAGTTTTTGGTGCCCATATCAACAGCGACTACGAAGTAGAGGAAGTTGATCAGACCATCATACTGCCTACTACAGATAAGTTTTTAAATTATTTCGGAGTTAAATTTCCTAATCAAAAGAGCTATTTAACTAGTAAGCTGGATTTTTGGATTGTTTCTTCTATCATTACCATGGTAGTGATGGCGTTTTTTGCCTATGCTATGTTTATAATTTTAAAGCAAAAACGCTTGAGTGAGGTACAACGTGACTTTATCAATAACATGACGCACGAGTTTCAAACGCCCATCTCTACCATAAAAATTGCTACGGATGTGTTGGCACAGAGTAAAATTTTGGAGCAACCTGAACGATTCAAGAAATATGTGCAGATCATAAAACAAGAAAATAATAGACTTAAAAATCAAGTAGAGTCGGTATTGGCAACCGCAAGAATTGGTAAAGGGCAAATAGAGCTGGATATGAAGCTACAAGAACTTCATGAAATTATAGGCGAAGTATCCGACAGTGTCAAAGCAGAATTGGAGGATAATTTTACCTTAGATTTGAATGCCACCAAAACTACCATTAACGCAGATAGAATGCATTTAATGAATGTGATCAGGAATCTTATTGACAACGCCATCAAGTATTCGGGCAAACCTCCAAAAATAAAAATATCCACCCGAAATGAGAACAATTTATTGATTGTGTCTATTTCAGATAAAGGAATCGGTATCCCGAGAGAAGCATTGCCCAAGATTTTTAATAAGTTTTACCGTGTACCAACGGGTAACTTGCACAATGTCAAGGGTTTTGGACTTGGACTTAATTATGTAAAAGAAATTATCAACCTTCATAAATGGAAAATAAATGTAATAAGCGAAATGGGCGTAGGCTCGGTTTTTGAAATCAATATTCCATTACCTGATTAAATAAAAAAATGGCAAAAATATTATACGTTGAAGACGACCCTAACCTAGGTTTCGTGACCAAAGACAACCTCGAAGAGGAGGGATTTGAGATTGTTCATTTCTCCGATGGCAAGGAAGCTTGGAAGTTTTTCAAAAAGGAAAAGTTTGACCTATGTTTACTCGATGTCAACTTGCCTGAGTTAGATGGTTTTTCTTTAGCCGAAAAAATCAGAACGCAGAATTCGCAAATTCCAATCATATTTTTGACTGCCAAAACACTCCAGGAAGATAAGATAGCTGGTTTGAAAATAGGAGGAGACGATTATATTACCAAGCCTTTCAGTATTGAAGAACTTGTGCTCAGAATCAAAGTGTTTTTGAAAAGAAATGCCGTTTCTGATTCTACGGCCACTACAGATGTGTTTTCTTGTGGTGACTACGAGTTTTGTTTTTCGCAACAAACCCTCAAACTCGATGAGGAAATTCAAAAACTCACCCACCGTGAGGCTGAGGTGTTGAAGTTTCTGTGCGAGCGTAAGAATCAAATTACCAAACGTGAGGAAATTTTGACCGCAATATGGGGAAGAGACGACTACTTCTTGGGTCGTAGCATGGACGTTTTCGTTACAAGAATCAGAAAAATGCTCTCCAACGATCCGAAAATCAAGATTGAAAATATACACGGAGTAGGTTTTAAATTGAATTGCTGATATGTTTGAGTGGCACCAAGTTATTTGTAGTGTGTTGTTTATAGTGGCTGGTATCATGCATTTTGCTAAGCCCAAGTTTTACCTTTCCATGATGCCTCCTTATTTGCCGTTTCACAAAGAGTTAGTTTGGATTACGGGAATCGCTGAAATCGTTTTTGGATACAATCTACTTTTGCCAAAAATGCAAGCGGCTTCTGCATGGGGATTGATTTTGCTTTTGATATTAATGTTCCCTGCAAATATTTATATGGCCACAGGTGAGAAATTCAAGAAGATTTCTCCTATAATTCGTTGGGGAAGACTGCCTCTACAGGCCTTGTTGATTTGGTGGGTGAGTTTATATTTATAAAAATTTTAAATTTTTCTTGATGAAATATTTCAAAGTGCTTTCGATATTTTTGTTCTCTGCTGTTTTGTTTTCTTGCGAAAAAGACACGCTTTCGGGCACCGAAGAAGAGCAAATAGAAAGCTACATTCAAAGTAAAGGCTTGGTGGTGACTGAAAAGACAGCCACCGGCTTGAGATACATCAGAACCAAAGAAAATGCTGCTGGAACAATGTTGGTGAAGGGTAAAACTGTTTCTCTTAACTACACCGGTAAATTGCTGACTGGCAAAAAGTTTGACTCTGGTTCGTTTAGTTTTGTTCTGGGTGGAGGCCGAGTTATTAAAGGTTTCGATGAAGGTATTGCTAAAATGAGGGTTGGAGAGTCCGCTTCTATTATTTTTCCTTCGAGCCTAGGCTATGGCAGTCAGGGTACAAGTGGCATACCAGGCAATTCCCCGCTTTTGTTTGAGATAGAGATTCTATCGGTAAATTAAATTTAGATTTATTGCTGCCCTTTAACAATTATTAGCTTTTAATAATATGTTAATGAATTAAACGAGATTGTTTTTTATCCACCAAAGTATTTTCTTAGAATCAAATTTACTAATCAAAAACACATATTAAAATGAAAACTCGAATCCTTTTCTCTGCTTTTTTTCTTCTTTCATTGACCACCACAGCTCAAGACTTGGTTGGACGTAAGATTGTAAATGCCAATTTATTTTTAAACGCCACCTTTAATAATGGTGAAAGGGTGTCGACTTACACTACCACTATTTTGACTGGAAAAGTAAAATCTGACAATACTTATTGGGCGTTTGGAGCAGTTTTGGATAATATGAATATTCAAAATTCTAATAATAGCTTAGTGAATTTTGGCCCTGCGGTAGAATATGGAAAGTTTGTAAAGGTGGTAGATAGGTTTTATATGGCACCTGTAGTGGGCGGAAGTATTCAAGGTGTATTTGGGGATACTCCAGGTGTCAAAGCAAATATTTATGCAATTCCGATGCGAATAATGTATGATTTCTCCAATCATTTTATGCTCAGTGCGTCGTTTGGAAGTGTAAACCTCAGTACCATATCTGTTCAAGGCTTAACAAATATTAACCTAAGCGGCTCATTGACTAATAACTCCTCATTTGGAGTATTTTATACTTTTAAGTGAGGGGTGTTTGTTATTGATGGGCTTTAACAAGGAACAACATCCACTCCAAATGGTGTTGATTACTTTTGACGAAGAACTTGAAAATCTGATAAGTTTCCATTTTTTACTTTCGTAAATAAAATCTTTGGTATTTTGACCCTTTCAGTCCAACTTATAATATGTTTTGTCAAGTGGTAATGGACAATTAATTTAAAATGGTTAATTAGCAATAGGAAGCAAAATAGGGTTGTAACGTTTCTTTTGACTATATTTTTTTACCTATTCTTCAAAAAAATAAAATATACCTAATTAGATTTCCAGTCTTTTATTGGATTCGTTGTGTTTCTGAAATTTCGAAATACATTAATGAAATTACTTTATTGACTCAATATTTTTTATAATTTGCACTGAAATGTATTCCTGATCTTGAAGGAAAGTGTTTTAGTAGCCAAAACTAAGAAATAGAAAATGATACCATTAATTTTTACAAGTACCTATTCTTCGCCTTTACACTGGAAACTTAGTTTTTCCACTTCTTTAACACTTTTTTTGGTTTAGTATTCTATAGAAAATTACGGTGCAAAATCATAAATAATTCTACAACTGAAAGAGAAACCCAATTGCTAGACATATTGGAAATGCCATTAAGTTACATATTTTTCACACATCATGTAAGTATTTACGGTTATAAGTGTTGTTTTTGGCTTGGGGTTCATGTTGCTCTTGTTTTGATTAGTAAATAACTCCAAAAAGTCTTTATGTTTTTAATTATCAGGAACTTGTAAGTCCTTTAAAATGACTAAAAAAATACTTCTCTTTTTGGTATCTGTATGTTTGGCAAATTTAGCCACGGCTCAGCCAGCTCCTTTGGGTAAATCAAAGATTGATAGTTTGAAAAATGTTATAAATGGTAGATCCAACGATACCGCCAAAGTACATGCATTTTATTGGATGAGTAGATCAACTACACTCAGCAACACCACAGAATCTATCAATTTTGCTAGTAAAGGCTTAGCATTAGCCCAAAAAGCCAAGTTTCCAATCGGGGAAATTGAATGCTTAGAAGCTCTGTGTTTTTCTTATGCCATTACTTCATCATTCGATATTGGTTTTAAATCTGCTTACCAACAGATGGAACTGAGTAGAACCCACGCTCCTATTCGAGAGGTGTTTGGAATTAATATGATGGGTTTACTTTATCAAAAACTGGGTGATGATAAAGAAGCCTTAAAGTGGGCAAAGAAATCATATTTTCATCCAAAATTGAGGGCAACGGACCCATTTACGCAGTGGAGTGCTATGTTTTTACTTTCTCAAGAATATGAAAGAGCAGATAAACTAGACTCTGCTAAGACTCTCGCCACAGAAACGCTCGATTACTCCAAAAAGTTTTTCCCGATGCAGGAGGGCTATCCGAAGTTGGTTCTCGCTCGTATCAATAGCAAACTCAAAAACTTCAACGAGGCTATCAGCTATTGCAAACAGATTATCGAAAAATCAGAAGAAGACCGATTAGACTTTTTTACGAATGAAGTTCAAAACGAACTCGCACAAATCTATTTTGCACAATCAAAGCCAGATTCAGCTAAAATTTATGCCGAAAAAGCTCTTGATGGAGCAAAACAACTACGAAACTATTTGGTAGTGATGAATTCGGCAGGTTTGTTATCACAGATTTTTGAAAAAAATAATCCGATAAAAGCTTTTGATTATCTCAAACTCTCGATGGCTGCCAAAGATACAGTAACAAACATTGAGAAAAATAAACAGGTCAAAATATTAGAAATCAAAGAAAAACAACGGATCGAAGACCTAAATTTAGCTGCTGTTTATGCCAAAAACGAATTGCGATTTAATACAGCCATTGGCCTGCTATTTACGGCCCTTCTGACTGCCTTTATCCTTTACCGCAATAACCGCCAAAAACAAAAAGCGAACACAGTTTTGCAAGAACAAAAAGAAAAAATAAATTCACAGAATATCACGCTCGAAACTACACTTAACCAACTCACCGCCAAAAATGCCGAAAACGAATTGCTTCTCAAAGAAATCCACCATCGGGTAAAAAATAATTTAGAAGTAGTTTCGAGCCTTTTGGCACTACAATCAGCCAAAATCGAAGACCCCGAAATACAAGATGCCATGCTGGCAAGCCAAAATCGAGTGCAAAGCATGGGCATTTTGCACCAAAAACTCTATCAAAGCGAGCATTTGGCGTTTATCGAGATGAAGAATTATTTTCAGAATCTTTGTGAGAATATCCTCGATTCTTATAACGAAACTGAGCGAATTGAGGTTGAAATTGACATGAACGAAATAGCATTAGATGTAGATACCGCCGTGCCTGTGGGTTTAATTGTGAATGAACTTTTGACAAATTCATTAAAATATGCCTTCCCGAATGGTAAAAAAGGCACAATTAAATTAAGCCTCGAAAATATTGATAAAGATAATCTGACACTGAAAATAAGCGATAATGGCATCGGAAAAAGTCTCGACACAAAAGCAAAAGGTACTGGATTTGGCACGCAATTAGTGGATTTGCTCACTCGACAAATTGGTGGAAAACTAACCCAAGAAGTGCAAGAAGGTACAATCATTTCGATAAATTTTAAAAGACAATTGGCAGCGTGAAATTAGTTAATGGTTATTAGAAAATTTGTTAATGGTCATAAATCAACCAATTCCAAACTAAACCAGTTTCCTAATAACCATTGCCCAGTAACCAATAACCAGTTGCCCAGTAACCAATAACCAATAACCAGTTTTCCAGTAAAAAAACATGCAAATTCCTTTAAAAATACTGATTGTTGAAGATGAAATGATTATTGCAGCCAATTTGGCGATGCAATTGGAGAATATTGGTTACGAAATTCTGGGAATTATCCCCCGTGGTGAAGATGCCATTAATGCCATCAAGACCGATAAACCCGATTTGGTATTGATGGATATCAACTTGAAAGGCGAGCTGGACGGTATCGAAACCGCAACTCAAATGCAACTATATGGCTCAATTCCGATAATTTATCTGACTGCTAACACCGACGAAGCTCATTTTACACGAGCCAAGGCGACTAATCCTTATGCGTTTTTATCGAAACCTTTTAAAAAGTTAGATTTAAAACACGCCATCGAATTGGCAGGGGAGAAAATTCTCGCAGAAAAAAGTGAGCCTCAATCAAACGTAGAGAAATTTGTTTTAGACGACCGAATTTTTGTTCGCCACAACGAAGTAATGGTCAAAATCATAATAGATGATATTTATTATTTAGAGGCTGATAGAAACTATTGTCAGGTTTTTACTAAAACCAATACCTACTTATTGGTGAATACCCTTAAAAATATGGAGGAAAAATTGCCAAATATGTATTTTCAACGTATTCACAGGTCATACATAGTAAATATTAAACATATCAACGAGGTTGCTCTCAATCATGTTACAGTAGATAAAACCATCTTGCCATTGAGCAAGGAACTTAGGAAGGATTTACTTAATCGTTTAAAAATGATTTGAATAGAAATCCTTTGGTAAGAATTGCAATCTCATCGGACAATTTTTACAGGGTTTCATCCTTGATGGGTTTTTCATTTTGATATCTTATATCTCTTTTGCATCAAGATTTTCAGCTACATGATTATCTGAAAATAAATTTCTTAGATGCATAAAATCTTGGCAATCGTACATCTCAAGGGTTCTTCAACTCTACAATATGATAATTTTGCAAAAGTACAAACCGATGCAACACAGCACTTAATTACCGAAAGGTTGCATCATTTTGTATCTATCGGTGATGGCGAGATACTGATTGCTGATATCTGGAGATCGGCCGATGTTTTCAGTCGCTACATTGATATTCTGATGCCTTTGGCACTGGCCAATGGCTTTACGCCAAAAGCAGAATTAAATATACTTTATCAGGAACTCTCTTAAAAAAAATCTCAACTCAATTAGCCATGAAAAAAAATATTTACCTTTTCTTAGTCATACTTTTATCTCTACAAATCCAAGCTCAGAGGCCAAACATTACATACTTCTCACCTACGAGCGGACCCATTGGCTCAACCGTTACTATCACAGGCACCAACTTCAATTCGACTGCCATTCAAAATGTAGTCTATTTCGGAGCAACAAAAGCCACGGTGTCGGTAGCTTCGAGTACAAGCTTGACTGTAACAGTACCCGTTGGAGCTACTAATCAGCCGATTTCAGTACTTAATACCTCAAACGGATTGTTTGGCTATGCAGTAAAGCCATTCCATGTAACCTTCACAGGTGGAAGCGTTGCGAGCAGTACTTTTGAAACCAAAGTTGATTTTGGGGCAAATACCGAATCCTTGAATATGGCAACGGGCGATTTAGACGGAGATGGAAAAACCGATATGGTAACGGTAAATTTTAGTGCAGGTAATATTTCGATACTCAGAAATACTTCGACTGCTGGTACTATCAACAGCGGCTCTTTTGCATCAAAAATTGATATTTCGACAGGTACAAACCCTCGTGGTATAGCTATAGGCGATGTAGATGGTGATGGGAAACTCGATTTGGTGGTTACCAATTTTAACAGTAGTACTATTTCTATCCTTCGCAATACCTCATCAATCGGATTTATCAGTTTTGCTACAAAAGTTGATTTTGCGACCAATACAGGGCCTCGCTCGGTCTGCATCGCTGATTTTGATAGTGATGGAAAACCTGATTTGGCCATCGCTCATTCCAACATTAATATGTCGGTTTTTAAAAATACTTCGACAAGCGGGAGTATTTCTTTCAATGCAAAGGTAGATTTCGGTTTGACGGCGGGCAATAACTCGACCTATATAGGTAGTGCAGATTTTGATGGTGATGGGAAATTAGATATTGCTGTCAATAACAACGGATTAAGCACCGTTTCGATTTTGCGGAATACTACCACCAGCGGCACCATTGATGCCAGCTCTTTTGCTGCCAAAGTTGATTTTAATACGGGTGCACTTCCATTTGGTTTTAGTATTGGTGATATTGACGGTGATAATAAAGCCGACCTTGCAGTCGCTAATTTTACTGGTAATTCGATGTCTATTCTTAGAAATACAGCTACAAGCGGCACCATCGATGCCAATTCTTTCGCTGCTAAATTTGACATCGCTACCGGAACTTCTTGCTCGGCAACCAACTTGGCTGATATTGATGGAGATGGAAAATTAGATTTATTGGCTGTCAATTTAGGAACCAACACGGTGTCTATTTATCGAAATACCGCCACAAGTGGTATCATTGATGCCGGCTCATTTGCAGCCAAAGTTGATTTTACGACTGCCACAGGACCACGTTTTGTATGTATCGGAGATTTAGACGGAGACAATAGACCCGACTTGGCAGTTACTACCCAAACCTCCAATGTTGTTTCGGTTTTGCGTTATGTTGAAGTGATTTCTATTCCAACTGTTGCCACCACTCAAACTACTTGTATCGGAAATACGGCCTCATTATCAGCCACTTGTGCTGTCGGAACGGTAAATTGGTATGATTACCTTGGCGTAGCTATTCCATTTGTGGGTTCGCCTTTTGTAACGCCAGTATTAACCGCCAACAGTCTTTATAAAGTACGTTGTGAAGGCTTAACAACGAGTGCCTTTGTAGATGTATGGGTTACGGTCAATCCCAAACCAACAGCCCCTACTATAACCGCCAGTGGACCAACTACTTTTTGTAGTGGAGGGTCTGTTACACTCAATTCAAACATGGGCAATAATAATGCTTTAAATTTTGCAAAAGTTAATAGCCAGTACATTACAGTGCCGCATAGTGCCAGTCTGAATCTTACCACCAGTTTTACGATGGAGGCTTGGGTCAATTATTCGGGTAGTAATGTTACCATTCTTGATAAAGGAAATTATAACTATTTGTGGTCATTAAACACCAACGGAAATGGAAATAAAATGGGATTTTATGAGCTAAGTACAGGAACATGGAAATATTCAAATGACCCTGTACCTCAAAACACTTGGACTCATGTAGCGATTATACTCACGGGAAATACAATATTTTTCTTTATCAATGGTTTACCTTCCGGAGCAGCGAGCATGACGATTTCACAGGACAATCAGCCTTTAAACATTGGCAGACAACAGCCTACCTTTTGTGCGTGCAATCATTTTAATGGCACAATGGACGAACTCAGGATTTGGAATGTGGCAAGAACGTATGAAGAAATTATTGATCACAAAAATAAAACAGTGCCAACTAATAGTGCTGGATTGATTGCTTATTATAAATTTGATGAAGGTACAGGCACTACCACCGCAGACGCCTCTGGAAATGGCAATAACGGTACGTTTGTGAATAATCCAACTTGGCAAGTGCCTGCCACTTCGCCTGTCAATCAAATCGTTTGGTCGCCAGGAGGAGCTATCACTCCTTCACTCACCATAACTTCCGCAGGTACATACACTGCTACCTTAACAAATGGATACGGTTGCAGTAGTTCAACAAGTATTACCGTAAATACTGGCTCAAATGCCGCTTTGGTAAATCTAACAAGCCCTACCGACGACTACTCATCTGGAACTACATTAAAAACCGCTTCGAGTGTAAATGGCAAAATAACTGCCACCAACAAAGTAACTGGCACAGTCAAAGTCGATTATAGAGCAAAATCCGTAGAATTAAATGCAGGTTTTAGAGCTGATGGCGGTACGGTATTTAGTGCAGCTATTGGTGGGTGTAATTAGATGCTCAAAATCTTCTGGTAAATAAACTGTTCCCTTCGGACAGTTTTGAAGGCGGTTCGTCCTTAATGCTTTTTTAAATAAGCATATTTACTCGTACTTCATTTCAAGAATGCTTGAACTTTTTATAGATACTCATGAAAACTAACAATCTTATTCATCTTGGCAGCCGAAAAAATATTCCATCGTCAAGTATTCTGATGCTCAAATCCGACATCAATTACACAATTATTTATCTCAAAGACGGTAGTAAAATACTGTCTTCGACTACACTCGGCAAAATCGAAAAGCGTTTGAAAGACTTTCAGTTTTTCAGACCCAACCGCTCAACGATTTTCAATCTTGATTATATGGTAGATTTTGAAGGAAAAAACCAAAAAGGTAGTTATGGCAAGATTTTGCTCAAAAACAACGAACAAATAACTCTTTCAAGACGGAAAAGTGAAGCTTTCTTAAAAATCATTCAGTAACAATTAAATTATCTAAAAAAGCATTAGCCATGAAAGCAAATTATACAAAAGCATTAACAATTGTTTCTATTCTGTTTTTTCAAGCCTCATTTGCACAACAGCTAAAAATCCCCATTAAATTACCTCCTAACTTAGTAGGACCTGGTGAGTTTTTACCTGTTGATACTATATATGTAACAGGTAGCAATGGAAATGTAGCCAGTTCAGGGATTCAAATTATTCCCTTGGGCAGAACGCAAGATGAAAACTATAATTATCTTACGCAAGAACAAATGATTCAGGAAGTTTTGAATAGCACTCCACAAGAAAAATACCTTAAAGCAAAATCAGGCGAAACATTCAATCTAACGTTTGCATTTAAACTAAAAGCAGGGAACTATATCAGCCCTTACATTGATACTAATGGTGGTTATCAATATCCACCTACCAGTGGAGATGATGACCAGAGTATCCAGGCATATGCTGGTCAAGAGGATATAACCAACTATCCCAACCAAATCTATCCTCAATTATCTTTATCCAATACAACTTACGAAAATGGTGGTAATACGAAAGTAGTCAGTTACACTACATCACTAAAGTTCAATATGGGCCGGTTCAAAAGTTGGTATGTATTTACATTTGGTCTTTGGCAGCGTGACGAGTTTTATAATGTTCCAAGATATAATAAATACAGAGTGGTAATTCCTTTTGTGGTAGAAGGTCCTATGATTACACCTTCACAAGCAAATCCTGTGGCAATTAAAGGGTATATAAGAGAACCCGCCATTCCACAATTCATATTACATAATCCTCCGGGGGATATGAGTTCGGTAACTTTCCAGACAAACCAAGAAGCTTGCCGTAGTATGAGTGAATCATTGACGACCGATGAAACGAACAACGGAAAACTGGACGTTACTTTAGGTATTGCAGGCTCGGCAGGGTTATTTGTATCAGTCAATTATGAATTTTCTGTAACGGCATCACTAAGTGGCGGTGGAGGCTCAACCCTTATGAAATCGAGCGGTAAACAAAATTGTGTATCGGTTTTAAATGCTATCTCAACCGTCCCGGGCAATGCCCGAGCCAACGAAGGCTCTATTTATATTGGTTATTCATCTTATATAGCTTATGGCATGTTTCCAATTATTGCGATTAATACCAACCCCACGGTCTCAGTGGTAAGAGATTCGTCCGTTATTTTTGGATTAGTACCAGGTTCGGCAACTCCATTTTATTACACAAAAAGCGACATTTTGAATGATATTTCTCTCAACCGTGCCATTATGAATAACATGTCAAATACCCCAAAGATGAGGCATCAAGCCCAAAGTCAGATAAAAATTTGGGAGCAAGTCTTGAAAAAGGATAGCACTAATATCAATGACCCCACTTCTCCTGTTATTGAAGCCCCATTTACATTGGGAAGTGGACAGTCACGTACAACTTCTGTGACGCAATCAATTACTACAACTGATACTTATGAAGTAAGTCATTTTTTAGAGTTAGGAGCAGGATTAAGTTTCGTCGTAAAAGTTGGTGGCTCTGGAGTAGCAGGCGGATATGAATTCAAAACAAAAAAAACCAGAGGGGCTTCTGTTTCTAATTCTAATAACAGTAGCACAACCATTGCCTATACTTTGCAAGATAATGATGCTGGTGATAGCTTTAGAATAAAAATTGTAAAAGATAAATCATACGGAACACCCATATTTTTAATGGATGAAGCTCTCACGAGAACCTCTTGCCCATACGAAGGTGGCTATCAAAGAGACCAACCTCGCTTGGAAATCAATAACAGTACTTCACCAATAATTACGGTTTCTGATGTATCGTTAGGCACAAGCGGGAATTTCCGAGTAAAAGTCTGTAATAGCTCCAACGAAATCAGAGATTACGGTTTCGGTTTTATAGGTGAATCCATTGTAAACGATGTATCCATAACAAGCACAGCAGGTATTGGTTCTTCTCCTACTGGTACATCTATTACAAAACTTGCTACAATCACAGCAATTCCAGCCAACGGTTGTAAAACCACAACTTATGATGTAAATATTTCACGCCGAAATCCAGCAAGTCCGATGTCATATCAAAATATTGAGTTTGTAACATATGCGGAATGTGAACCTTCCATTAAATCAAGTATTTTCGCAAATATTAATTTTGCTGGCCCGCAACCTCCCACAGGTGTATCAGCCAGCAAAAACGAAGCTTGCACTGGCACACCGGTTACCTTAACTGCAAATTGTCCAGTAGCCACAACACCCACTTGGTACACAGTCTCTGAAGGAGGTTTTCCTATTGCCATTGGTCCAAGCGTGGTAGTAAATCCAACTGTAAATACCACGTATTACGTAGGATGTGAAACACCAGATTACAAAAGAGACCGTGTAGCTACGCAGTTGGTTTTAGTGGGCACACCTTCTACAGTTTTGAATTTAACCACAGATTTCACAACAAATACATTACAAATATCCAATACTACTATCACGGCCAATAATAAAATATTTTCCCCTGCAAGCGTAACGTATAAGGCAGGAAACTCCCTTACATTTAGCCCTGGATTTGAAGCAAAAAGTGGCAGTAACTTCATGGCTAGAATTGGTGGGTGTGGGAATTAGAAGTCTTTTAAAATTCGTTTTGTTATGCCAATATTCACTTAAATCATTTTGGCATTACTATTATTTTTCATTAACTTAGATTAGCTTTAATACAATACTTTTTTGTAATGACAACTCTTAAAGATTGGAAAGAAAATAAAGAAAAATGGCTCGAAAGGGATTTCGAGCTAATGACCAAAGACACGGGTTGGAAAGAAAGATTACAAAAAGACGGTGTTAGTATTTGGCAGAGATCCTTTGCGGACGATAAAAATGACTTATTTCGTTGGCGATTACCCAAAGTTTCGGCTAACCACAAAGAGGTATTCGATGTTTTTACTAATCAAATGATTGATTATCATCATTATTGGACAGCAGAATACACTGGTGGATATGTGGTAAAAGAACTCGATGAAAACACCCAAATCATTTATCAGCAGTTTGACCCGAACAAACCTTTTATTTCAAAAAGAGACCTTCTGTACATACAATGGAGTCGAAAAATTGATGATAAAACCATTCAAACCAGTTTCAGGTCAATAGTTATGGAGGAATTTCCAGTTCCAAATGGTTTTGAAAGGATAGACTGGTGGGGCGGTCATTTGTTCGAGGCCAATGCCGACGGCAGTAGCCAGCTGGTGCTCATTGACCGTGAAAATCAAGGAGGCTGGTTTCCATATTTTATGATGAACCTGATTATGCCCCAATATCTCAGCCACCAGTTTAATAGTATTATAAAGTTTTTTGAGAAAGGTGGTGTAAATGCCCACGAAAAACTGGCCAATTCTCAAAACTCTGCCTTGAAATACAAACTATTACTCTAAAATTATTAGCCATGGAAATCATTAAAAATTATGAAGCCTTTATCAATCTGGCATGGAATGTTACGATCACACTCACGGTATTGTTATACCTTTTATGTAATCTATTGCCCGATAATCTTACGGGCAAACTTCTTCCCCTTCACAATGTTTTCAAACCAGAAACCAACATCGATTTGGACTATCAATCTATTGGTTATACGCTTCTACATACCACTTGGGCCACACGCATAACACATTCCACCATTATTATTGAAGCAGTTTTGTGGTTTGTGATTTTTGAAAGTTGGCATTGGAGCATCCCTTTTGTTTTTTTGGCTTTAATGGTTATTCAATCCATCTTCATTGGAGATAGAAAATTTGGATTTTTCTTTTTTATTATAGGTTTACTCACTTTTGGGGCAGCACTATTTACAATAAAGTTTTTGGGTATGCCGCAGGCAGTTTTATTGGCCAAAACCTTGCTTATGCTTGGAGGCTTGATGCGTATGTTGAGCCATTCTGCAGAGTTGATCCCACCTGTTTTGGTTGATTCCTCAGATCAATTTGTAAAACTTACCGCCAAGAATTTCAATTTGAGGGTTTTATTATCTTCACCCATCGGCTATATCGGCGAGTTTGGAAGTAGTTTGCCAAACAGGATTTTACCCGTTCAAGTAAATTACATTTATCAGAAGGTTTTCGGATTTAAACCGCAAACTACCTTGCCATGGAATGAGATTAAGTTATCTGCTCAGGCCGTGTTGATAGGTGGCTACTCTAAGTTAAATGCTTTGCGAAAGTACTATGAAAGTGTGATGAAGAGTTAATAAATTTACTGAATTAATGGCATTCATTTCCCTAATTGTTAAGATTGTTTTTTTTGTAACGCCATTTCAGGATGGGACAATTCTGAGAAGTTCTCAATGGAAATAATAATTTCCATTTGTAACTATCTTAAAAAAGGTGTTATGTTTAGGGTAAAAATCCAAAGGTGTTTTGTTTGTTTTTAGGTAAAAATCCAAAGGTGTTTTTCTCATTTTTAGGTAAAAATCCAATTGTGTTTTGATTATTATTTGGTAAAAATCCAAAGCTGTTTTTCTTATTTTTCGGTAAAAAACCAAAGGTGTTTTGAATGCTATCCAACAAAAAAAGCCGCTCAAAAGCGGCTTTTTTCATAATATTTCTATACTAAAATTACCCCAATTTCTCCACCGAACGCTGGATGAATTGTGTAAGGTCTGCTCCGTTTAGCATTCCTTGTGAGAGTAGTGCCAAGTCATAAAGTTGCTTAGCTAGGCCGTTTTCGTTACCTTCTTTGGCAATTTTGCCAATGATTGGGTGGTTGCCGTTTACTACAAGATTGTACATCATCGGCATATTACCAAACATACCACCTTGGCCATTTACTTTAGACATGTCGGCGTATCTACGCATAAACTCAGGCACCACTATGGATACTGGGATATCGTCCACTGGCAAGGCTTCTATCTGCACTATGTTGTTGCCCACAAACTCTTTAAAGGTCTCTTCCACTTTCTTTTTCTCGTCTTCTCCAAGTACAACTTCTTGTTTCAGACCTTTGTCTATCAACTTGTCGAAAGTGTCGGCATCTACGCGTTTGAAAGTCAGATTTTCAACTTTGCTTTCCATGGCATTAATAAAGTGAGCATCCAAGACATCGTCGAATACCAAAACATCAAACTCACGTTTTTTAGCACCTGCAATGAATGCATCTTGCTTGCTGATGTCGTTGGCATAAAGACCCACCAATTTGCCGTCTTTATCTTTTTGGTTGGCTTCTAATTTGGTTTTGTATTCTTCTATTGTGAAACAAGCACCTTCTGTGTTTTTGAGCAAAATAAAATCTTTGGCTCTGTCAAAAAACTTATCGTCAGAGATGATACCATATTTTACAAAAAGGCCTATACTTTCCCATTTCTCTTCAAATGCCTTGCGGTCTTCTCTAAATAAATCTGAAAGTTTGTCGGCTACTTTCTTGGTAATGTGAGAGTTGATGCGTTTTACATTGCCATCGGCCTGAAGATAACTTCTCGAAACGTTCAATGGAATATCTGGAGAGTCTATGACACCGTGTAACAACTGCAAGAACTCCGGTACGATGTCTTTCACGTCATCCGTAATAAATACCTGACGGCTATACAATTGTATTTTTTCTCTGTTCAATTGGAAATCCTGCTTCACTTTCGGGAAGTACAATACCCCTGTCAGATTAAACGGATAGTCAACGTTAAGGTGAATCCAGAACAATGGATCTTCTGAGTAAGGGTACAATTCTTTATAGAAAGCAATGTAATCCTCGTCTTTCAAATCTGAAGGAGTTTTTACCCAAATTGGAGAAGGATTGTTGATTACTTTGTCCTTAAATTCTATTTCGACCGGAAGGAATTTGCCGTATTTTACCAATACCTGCTCCAGTTTGCTTTCTTCCAAAAACTCCTCCGAGTCCTCAGCGATATGCAAAATAATGTCTGTACCACGTTCGGCTTTTTCAGCTGCAGATATTTCAAACTCGGTAGTGCCGTCGCTGAACCATCTCGCAGCGGGTGCGTCTTGGTATGATTTCGTGATGATTTCTACTTCTTTGGCTACCATAAAGGCCGAGTAAAAGCCCAAGCCAAATTGTCCGATTATCTGTGTTTTGTCTGACTCGTCTTTGTATTTTTCTACAAACTCTTTAGCTCCTGAAAAAGCTATTTGATTGATATACTTTTTGATTTCGTCGGCCGTCATTCCCAAGCCTTTGTCAGATATGGTGATAGTTTTGGCGTCTTTGTCGAAAGAAACTTTTATTTTCAAATCGCCCAATTCACCGTCAAATTGACCTATAGAAGATAGTTTTTTGATTTTTTGTGTTGCATCCACCGCATTCGAAACCAATTCTCTCAAGAATATTTCGTGGTCGGAATACAAGAATTTTTTAATTATCGGAAAAATGTTCTCGGTGTTAATCGAAATTGTACCTTTTTCTGTTACCATTGTCTGTATTGTTTTTAAATTTCAGATAGACAACAATCAAAGGCTGTTCCAAGTGGCAATTTTCTGACAATTTGACAGTCATAATGAGAGTTTAAGACATAAAAAAAGGAGCCGAAGCTCCTTTTACTTACCAAGTTCTCACACGCACTAGTTTACCGCTCAGGCTAAAATCTAACCTCACTCGGTTGCTCAGTTTTACCTCGTATTTGTCTGAGGATTTCTCCGCTTTTACGATGGTAACGCCTGGGTAGTTTTTAGCTATGTAGTCCAAGATCACCTGCGGAAGTGCTGCCATGGTGTCGTCAGATACTTTTGTGCCATTTTTACTACCTCCCGAAACTTCAATGAATACACCCGAAAGGCTAAATTCAAGTTTGGTTAAATCTGAAAGCGTAACTTCGAATTTTGTCAGGTACTTTTCAGCCTTTGTGATGGTCTTACCAGGGTAATTGGTGTTGAGATACAGGGTTATTGCCCCTGGCAAAGAACTGGCGGACACTTTCACACCGTCTCCTGAGGCGTTTTCTAATCCTGAAAAAACAGCTGAGCTGTCGTCTGGGCTTAGCAGGGAATCCTCACAAGAAGTAAGCGTCAAAACCACTAAAGTCAAAAAAGACAAGCCAAAATTTCTGAATGTTTTCATAATTTTAAATAATTTACGGTGATAATTGATTTTCATAACTAAGTAGGAGCTGATCTGAAAAATGTAACCGCTTTTAAAATTATTTTTTTGCAACCATCGTTAGTTTACCATCGTAACGATATACAAAGCCCCAGAAATTGATGAAAAACCCACTTAAAATATTGTTTTTACTCCTCACAGCTTGGGTGTTTGCTTGCAATCCAAACTTGGACAATGACGATATTTTGCCTGATGATAATAACAATGCCATCAATAGTCAAAGTACTAATGATCAGGGTTCTACGCAGACTGGAAACGGTTCAACGATTAAGCCTGCCTGTAATCTGATAGCCTACAGCGACACGCTTTTTTTCCTAGAAAACCTCAAGGATGACCTTAAAGTAAAACCGCTGGTAAAAAGAGATGGCGAATATGGTGCCTACCCCGAAGGCTTAGAAATAAATGAATCGCATGGCGAAATAAATATAACCAAAAGTGAATCAGGCCTAAGGTATACCGTCTTTTTTATCCCCAAAAACACCAAAGATACTTGTTTTACGCACCTCACAATTTCTGGAGTGGACTACCTCAGCAAAATTTATCTTTTGGATAAAAATGAAAAAATAGCAGCTCCCATTTATAACAATAATCCAGCTTTTGCCATACCCGGAGTCAATACCCGCACAACAGAATTTGACGACGACGATGATGATGACAACGGAAACGGAACCTTAGACGAACCTCTACCCGGCCAACAAGTGATTGCTCAAGGTTTGGATATTTCAAAAATTGACGGAAAAATTGTCTTGGACAACTCTCTGAGAAAGGGACTGTTAGGCACAAATCCGAAAAATGGCTCCACCAAAAAGCTCAAACTATTTTATAGACTAGACGATAAAAGCGGAAAGGCTCTTAATCGCATAGAACTCGAATTTCATTATTTCGAAAAAGAAAGTGATGTGCCGAAAAGCCTGAAAGACAAGATAATTGAAAATCAAAATTCGTATTACAATCCCAATTTTGGTTTAAAATATGCTCGTATTTTTAGAATATTCCGAAAACCTCGACCACCTCAAATAGTGATAGTAGGCAGAAATTACTAATTTCGTGCATGAAGCTCAGGCACCTCTCTGTTTTAGGAATTTTTGTTTTTGGCTTGGCCATTTCGCAGCCAGAGAAAACCAATATTGAAAGAGAGTTCAATAAAGGTTTGGCTTTTTTTAATAACGAAAACCCAACTGACGAATCAGACAGAAGGGCATTGGGCCATTTTTCAAAAATAGCTGTGTTAAGTCCTCAAAATCAAAAAGAGGCTATTTTGGTTAGAAACGCCAACGAAAAATTGGGAGTGCTTTATCAAACACAGGAGCAATTTCAAAAAGCCAAGCAGTATTATAAAAATAGTCTTTCAATAGCCCAAAAACACCAGCTCAAGGATTCATTGAGTTTTTCTTCTTTGCTTTATATCAGTGGTTTATATTATTATGAGTCTGTTTATGATTCTTGTTTAATTTATTTATCAAAAGCCGAAGCGATTTCTGAAAAGTACCCCAAGCTTCCAGAGTCAGAGCGTTTATACAATACCAAAGGTGTCTTGCTCTTTGAATCTGGAAATTTCAGGCAAAGTTTGGCTTATTTCAAAAAGGCAGAGTTGCTCGAAAATACAGACGAGTTTTCTAACAAAAACAACCAAGCATTGGCCTTGCAGTTTTTGAACCAGCCTGATAGTACGTACAAGATTCTGAAGTACTTAGAAAATAATTTTTCGGACAATAATGAGCTAAAAATCAATCTGGCTACGGTACTCATAGAATTGAATGAGCCGCAAAAGGCTCTTTCTTATTTGAAACAAATCGAAGGCGATTCGGTGGTTTTTTACAATACGCTTGCCAAGGCTTATTTTAAGTTAAAGGATTTTGAAAAGGCTCAAAAGTATTTGCAGTTAACCATTGGTTTATCGAAAAGCAAACACCCTAACATTGGCTTTGCTCATCATTATTTAGGGAAAATTGCCGCCATGAAGGGTTCGTATTTCGAGGCACTTTTTCATTTCCAATCGGCACTTCAAAACTTGGATTATTTTTTCAAAGAAAAAAATGTATATAGAAATCCCAAAAATGTGAGTAATGGTTTTTATTCTTATTTTTTGTTGGAAATTCTTAGTGAAAAAGCCGAACTATTTGGGAATTTGTACCTGAAAACCGGTAAACTGCATTACCTGAGAGGTGCAATTTCTACTTACGAGGCCTTCGGTCTGATTGCAAGTAATATTTCCAAAACTTACAGTCAAGAAGATGCCCGCTTGGATATCATAGATAATATACATCCTAAATATCAGGGGTTTGTAAAGATTTTATGGGAGGCTTATCGAAAAACTGGAGAAGTAAAATATGCACAACGGGCCTTTGAGGTTAGTGAAGAGAGCAAGGCAACAGTGCTGGCTTTGGGCATAAACGAAAGCAAAATCAAAACCTCCAGTGATATACCCGATTCGTTGTTGTTGAGCGAACAAAATCTTCATATTTCCCTGGCGGCTCTCCGCAAAAACATTGAAAATAGCTCAAGCCCGGAAAAAGTAAAACAATACCTCGCAGCCATTAATGAAATCGAAATAAAAATTGGGAGTTTGAATGAGAAGTTGGAGAATTTTCCTGCCTATAAAGCCCGCAAGTTTATGGATAGTCAACATGTAGAAGTTGATAAACTGAGAAGTTTTTTAACACAAGATGAGGCCTTGGTCACATATGCCGACTTGGGCGATAAAGCAATCCTTTTTTGTCTTACCAAATCCGACTTTAAAACTTACGAATTACCGAATAAGACAAATTTTGAATCTCAGGTAAAGAGGCTTAAATATAAAATTAATAATGCCGAAGAATCTGTTGAGGCTAAATCGGTTTACCGAGCTCTTTTTGGGCCTTTTGAGGAAATTCTGGAAGAAAAAACGCATATTGTTTTTGTAGGAGATGGCGTAACCAATGGCTTGCCTTTAGAATATTTATTAGACAAGAAAAGTAAGTTTTTGGTTGAAAATCACGCTGTTTCTTATTTGTTTTCGGCTAAGTTTATTCTTTCTGCTAGTAAATCTGCGACCAACGGGCATATTTTAGCATTTGCTCCTTTTGCAGATCAAAAATATGGCAAAGACTTCCTACCCAATTCTTTAAGTGAGGTCAGAAATATTGGAGGAGATAAAATTTTGGAAAACTCTAAAGCTACCAAGCAAGCGTTTTTTGAAATTGCCAACCAATATCAAATTATACACCTTGCCACACACGCCTTGGCCGATGTTGTTTCTCCCGAAAAATCATTTGTTAGGTTTTCTGGTTCAGAGGACAACAAGCTTTATTTGTTTGAGTTTACTGCTGGAATGCTTAAAAATACACAATTGGTTTTTCTTTCGGCATGCGATTCTTACGGCAACTCAAATATGCAAGGCGAAGGTATTAGAGGACTTTCTAGAGGGTTTTATTTGGCTGGCTCGCAGAGTATTATATCATCTTTGTGGAAAGCGGAAGATTTCGCTACTGCTTATTTAACGAAGCACTTTTATAAACATCTTTCTGAAGGGAATTCGTATCCAGAAGCACTTCAAAAGGCCAAGTTAGATTTATTAACCGATCCAACGATGGTTCAATTTCGACACCCCAAATATTGGTCTCATTTGATATATGTTGGTTTCCAAAAACGCGAATCTAATTGGCATGCGTACCTGTGGATTTATATATCGCTGACAGTTTTGGTACTTTTCGCATGGTGGCAGTTCAAAAAAGGCGTTCTTTCAAAGCTAAAATTTTAATTTTGGCCAAATATTTCCAATTATAGGATTGTTTGTAAGGATTTTGATTGTTCATTTTTTCAATTACTTTCAGAGCATCCGCATATTTGTTAAGTCCAATAAAACTCTGGCATTTGTAAAACTCATATTCATTGTCGAAGCTTGATGCCATCTGTTTATTTTCATTTTGACTGATTAATTCAATTGCTTTTTCATAGTTATTGGTGTTATAAAATGACATCGTGGCTAAGAAAACGAGCTTTTCGTTGGGTGCCTTGGAGGTCTGGAAAATATCAATCACTCCTTTAAAATCATTTCGCAAGTATAATAATTCGGCTTGGGCTTTTTCTTCATTAGCTCCACGGTTATTAGGCTCGATATAGTGTATGGGTAGTTCGGTAAGTAATTCATCGCCATTTGTATTTCCAGCCCATAAAACACTTAAGCTCAATAGCCCAAATACCACCACAACGGCTATTTTTACTACTGGAAAATCAAAGGTCTTGGTTTTTTCGGCCTTAAATTGTCTATGAGCATTCCTAACTTCTTGCTTTAGTCCATCGTACTTTAAGAGTTCTATTGCCGCCTGATAATTTAAAAAATTAGCCTTAGTTGCTTCGTTTTCATCAAGGCTTTTTTCAAACAATTCCTTATCTTTTTGCGACATTTTGCCTCGCAAGTATTCATCAAAAAAATCAGTCTTTTCCATTCTTCTTCAAAATATTTTTAATGCTTTATATAAGGATTCTCTCATAAATGGTTTTTGCTCAAGCTTTTCTGTCAAGGCTTTCATGCATTTGGATTTTTTGTTACGTAAAACCTGTTCGTTTTCAAACTCGGTAAAGGGCAAGATTTCCTTCAGCGATAGGTTTTCGTAATAAAATCTACTCAAAATATCTTTACAAACCGTTCCTAAACTACCCAATACATCGGAAATTAGCTCCAAGGCCTCGTTTTTCTTAATTTGATCGTTTATGTCGGCATCAAATTCTGGATTTTCTTCTATCCAGATATTCAAACGCTTGTGTTCTGCTTTCTGCTTTTTAATTTTTACCAACCAGATATTCTTCGCCACAGCATACAAAAAGGATTTCAAACTAGATTCACCTTTAAACTTATCGTTTTGAATTATTTGTAAAACAGCTAAAAAAACTTCTTGAATAACATCTTCGGCATCTTCCTTACTACCGCTGTTGTTCAAAACCATCCTCTCCAAAAAGCCATAGTATTCTTTATATAAATACTTTAAACAGGCATTTATTTCAATGTTATTCTTGATTTTTTCAATTATGTCGTTCTCCCTATTTAAGGTAAAAAGAGCCATTCTTGTGTTTTATTTAGGCTTTTAATGTTTCAATTCGCCTCTGTTGTATTTACTATTTGGTATAAGCCAACCTTCAAATTGTAACCACTCGGTCAAATCTTTGACCTAAAAATAACTATATTTTTTAAGGACTAAAACTTGGGATTAACCCGATGCCATTTCTATCCAATTATTTAGGCCAAATCCTCTTAAATTTTGAATAACCCAAAAAAAATGTTAGAATTGGAGAATTTTACAAACACTCACCAATGAACAAGTTAACCTTTTTCGTTTTTTCTCTATTGATTTTCAACAAAACTTACGCTCAATCGGACCAACAACAAATTGAAAACACTATTTCAACTTTTTTTGATGGCATTTATAAAAGAGATACAGTGCTTATTTCTAGTGTTTTGCATAAAAACTGTTCCTTGAATTCAGTTAACATTTTGGCTGGAAAGCCAGCTCAACATAAATCCGAAACTATGTCTGGATTTTTCAAATCAATCGCCTCCATTCCGTCAAATGTAATTTTGGAAGAGAGATTGTTGGTACACAAGATTCAGGTGGATGAAGCCTTGGCAATAGACTGGACACCGTACGAGTTTTATGTAAATCAAAAACTCTCCCATAAGGGTACCAACGTATTTACACTCGTTAAAACAGGTGATTCTTGGAAGATATTCTCCATTATCGACACACGTAAAAAGTGAAATTTCTTAATCTTTTGCTCAAATTTTTATTTTTGCAAATATTCTCAATTATATCAAAATGAATAAACTATTAGTTTTTGTAGTACTCAGTATTTTTGCATTTAGTTGCAAACCCAAAGAAAACAACGAACTCAAAACCTTATTTGAGCAATATTACGAAGAGCGTCTACAGTTTTTTCCTCTAGAGGCTACCTCGCAGGGAGATAATAGATTCAATGACAAACTCCCGATAGATATTTCTGAAAGTTACAGAAAAGATCTACTAGCTTTTTACCACAAATACAATGCAGAAATTGACAAGATTGATGTTCAAAAACTCTCTGAGGATGAACTTATCCAATACAAAACTTTGAAATTTAACATAAATACGGAGATAGAAGGCTTAGGATTTCCTACACACCTTATTCCTTTTAATCAGTTTACCGGTTTGCCTTTGACATTTGCTCAGTTGGGTAGTGGAGAAGCCTCACAACCTTTCAAGACTACTCAAGACTACGACAATTGGCTGAAAAGAGTTGATCAGTTTGCTGTATGGGCTGACTCGGCCATCCTAAATTTTAACAAGGGTATTGCTGTTCAGTATGTTCTGCCAAAAGCCTTGGTGGTGAAGATGATTCCTCAAATGCACGATTTATCTTCCGCAGCTGCTCCCGAGAATCTGTTTTTTGGACCAATAAAGAAACTACCAGCTACATTTACAGTAGAACAAAAGGCTCTTTATACAAAAAAATATACCGATGCCATCGAGAATAAAATTCGCCCAAGCTATAAAAAACTAGAGGACTATTTATCAGGGACCTATATTAAAGCTGCCAGGTCTTCTAGTGGTGTTGGTGGGTTTGTGGGTGGTAAAAAATATTACGAATATCTCGCTTACTACTGGACTACTTCTTTGAAATCTCCTGATGAGATTTTCCAGACCGGCCTTTCTGAAGTTTCTAGAATTAAACAAGAAATGCTCAAAGTGAAAGATCAGGTTGGTTTTAAAGGGGATTTACCTGATTTTTTTGAAAGTGTAAAAACTGACCCCAAACTCATGCCATTTAAAAATGCGGAGGAAGTTTTGGCTGCTTTTAAAGCTATTCAGACTAAAATTGACCCGAATCTTAAGAAAATGTTTAACAATACTCCCAAAACTGGCTTCGAAATCAGAAGGACGGAGGCATTCAGAGAGGCGTCAGCTAGTGCGGAGTACATGCAAGGCCCTGCAGATGGTAGTCGTCCGGGTGTATTCTATGTGCCTATTCCGGACGTCACCAAGTTTAACTTAACCTCGGGCATGGAGTCACTTTTTCTTCATGAAGCCATTCCAGGGCATCATTATCAGGTCTCTTTGCAACAAGAAAATTTGGCGATTCCAAAGTTTATGCGTTTTGGTTGGTACGGAGCTTATGGCGAAGGTTGGGCACTATATACCGAGTCATTGGGTAAGGAACTCGGGCTTTACACTGATCCTTATCAATATTTGGGAGCCTTGGGTGACGAGATGCACCGAGCTATCAGATTGGTAGTTGATGTGGGTATTCACACCAAAGGATGGAGTAGGGAAGAGGCTCTGAATTACATGTTACAAAACGAAGCCATCTCTAAAGACGGGGCGATTGCCGAGATTGAGAGATATATGGCTATTCCGGGTCAGGCTCTTTCTTATAAAATTGGGGCATTGAAAATAAGAGAATTACGTGCCAAATATACCTCGGCATTGGGCGAGAAATTCAAGTTGGCAGATTTTCATGACCAAGTTCTGAAAAACGGCTGTTTGCCATTAAGTGTGTTGGAAGAAACCTTAGATGCCTGGGCGAATACATTAGCCAAATGATACGAGCAGCAAATATTAAGGACCTAGAAAGTGTAAAACTTTTGGTAGAGGAGTTAGAGGAGCAAGTTTTTGATTTTGAGGTTTTTAGAGGAATCTTTGATCGAAATTTGCAAGATAAAAACGTTCATTATTTTGTTGCTGAAGTAGATTCCTCTGTGGTGGGTTTTATGAGTCTATTTGAAAGTACACCTCTGCATCATTGTTATAAAATTGCCGAGCTTCAGGAGTTAATAATCAACCACAAATATCGTGGACTGCATATTGGAGAGGCTTTTATTAAAGTAGCTTTTGAGCTTGGGGTGATTAATAATTGGACACAAATCGAACTCTCTAGCCATATGAAAAGGCTGAAAGCCCATAGTTTTTACATGAGAAATGGATTAACCCGAAGACATTTTAAATTTGTGAAAACTTTGAAATAGAAAAAGGCCGAAAGGCCTTTTTCTATTTTGTGTAATACTTGTGAATCTTACTTATTTCTTCAACATCTTTAATGAATAGGTATTTTTATCAGTCTGAACTTTTAAAATATATTGTCCTGATGACAAGCTTTTTACGTTTTCAGTAATTTTAGTGCTACATCTTATTGATTTTCCCGAATTATCTAAAATTTCCATAGCTACCAACTTCTCATCTGCCGGTATTGTCAGATTTATAAATTCTTCAACGGGGTTAGGTGCGATATTTATAGATTTCGCATTTACAGGTTCGTTGGCCAATACTGCCGCTGAAATTGCGTTAGAAGCCAGACTCGCACAACCGTCGGCTGTTACATTTCTAACGGTATAAACACCGCCGAAATCCTTGCTAAAAGTGTTATTGGTTGTTTGCCCACCCACCGGATTATTATTGACATAGAATTGATAAAGTGTTCCTCCCGAAGCTGTTACACTTGTTGAACCATCTGTAAGTCGGGGCGTAGGAGGTGTTATGCAAAAGACGACATCAGCTGTTGTACTGGCATATTTGGCGTCACCCACCTGAATAGCCCTAATGGTTACTTTGCCTGGGGTGGAGCCTAAGGTTACTATTTTGCCATTAATAGTGGCATCGCCAGATACCACCGAATAAATCAACCCAAGTTTGGAGGAGGCGGTGGCCACAATTTCAAAAGACGACCGTGGAAGTTTGTCTGATATCGCGTTTATGCTGATGCTTTGGGTTTCTTTAGTAGGCAATGCTCTAGTGCCGGTGGCGTAGGTAATTCCCCATTTGGCATCGGTAAAGAGGATTTCTGAAGCTCCATTCGGAGATATTTTGTCATTTTTAAGATTTACTCCTTTTATAACAGACTTGGATTTATCTTTGGCATTGAAAAGCACTTTACTATCGGCCTTTGTAAAGTTAGGATAACCGATGTCGTTGTTTTCTTCTAACACTTTTACATTATCAGTAGATTTGCCAAAATCGATAGTAACCACATAGAAAACCTCTTCGTTAGACACAAAATAGTCAAAAGCGTAAATGCCCGTGTTTGTTTTCGCCAAAGCAGGATTGCCAATATTGTCGCCTTCTTCCAGATTGGAGAACATTTTTTCTATAACACCATCGGAGAAATCTTTTTTCAAAGGATCCCAAACTCTGATGATACCCACATCCCAGTATTGGAATTTCTTGAATGACGTTTTGGCTTCATTAAAGGCATCATAGATAATAAACTCCCCAGAATAATCCCATTCGAAAGAATCTGCATACAATACCTCGCCTGTACTAACGCCTTGGGTATATGTAGGGTTGTAAAGTTCGAATCTTTTGTTTTTGTTGTTTACCAGGTCAAAAACATAAATATAGGTGTCATTTTTACTCGCCAATGCGGCCAGTTGTTTTCCATCTTTCGAAATCGCCACATTCCTCCAGGAAGGGTCGCTCGAAAGCCTTTGAGGTTCTGATTTTTTGGTTAAATCTACTCGATAGATATGAAAATCTTTACTCACGAAATATACAAAACTACCATCATCCGTTATACTCGGTTTTCCAAGACATCCCAACCCATTCGTAATTTTGGCGAAACTGCTTCCGGTAAATACTCCTGAGTACAAACTGTTGTCAGTTGGATCAAATGCCACCAAAGATTCTGTTCCGGGATTGGTTGGGATGGTGTTATCTGTTGATTTATTTCCGGTTCCAGTATTCCCTGTGTTTCCGTTGTTGGAGGTTGTACCGTCAGAAATACCAACAAAATCAAACGCGGCTCTTGCAGCGGTGGTCTCTTGTCCTTCCCCATAAATATCCTTTGCGGCCTGAATGACTGCCACTCGCAAATCTGCGAATTTCGAGGTTCTTGTCAAGTAAGTGGTCATCGCTCGCCAATATACACGCTCAGCTTTGTCTTTATTCATGCCAGCCCCGGTTGCAAACTTAAAAAATGCATGATTAGGTATACCACTGTTAATATGCACTCCACCATTATCTTCGCTAGGGGTGTCTTTTAAAAATTGGTACTGAGACATGTTTTTGGGTTGATATCCGTTGTCGTTTTTACCGCCCTGATTAGGGTTTTCGAGCGACCTTAATGCCCCAGAAGGAAACACATTAGTTTTAACTACATCCTCACCCAAAGTCCAGTCGTCTCTATCAATCAGTGCTCCAAAAATATCTGCAAAGGACTCATTCAATGCTCCTGATTGATTTCGATATTCTAATTTGGCCGTGTTTTCTATAACACCATGAGTCATTTCGTGCCCAGCCACATCAAGTGCACCTGCCAAAGGTTTGAAGCCATCTTTGCCATTTCCATAACCCATAAACTGACCATTCCAATAGGCGTTGTCCATGCCCTTTCCATCTTCATCGGCTATGTTTATTACCGAAATTATATTTCCCTTAGAGCCATTTAATGAATTTCTGTTGAACTTCGAAAGGTAATAATCATAACATATAGAGGCATTTATGTGTGCCGATACTGCTGTTGGGTTCCAATTGGTTCGGCTAGTCGAACTTACATGGGCCAGATCCATTTCCTTGGCATCTATTCTTGAGTTTTGTGCGTCAATGGTCCAAATAACTCCCTTAGGATTGTCAGGTAAACTCGACTGTGGGTTGTACATGTTCTTGGTGGCATCTATCATGTAGTATTGCGAGCCAACCTGTACTGTATTAAATGTCTTCGTTATTCCGTTTAGGTCTTTTGAGGTGGCACTGACCACACCATCTAGCGTACAGGTATGGTTATATTTGTTAATCACTTCTCCAGAATGAGCGTCAATAAAGTACACCCAACGTTCGAGAATATTGGGTCTAACCGTGATATGATAAACCAAATTATTCTTTTTGTTCTCGTTTAAGATTGTTAATTCGGCGACATCAGGATCCAGTTTTAAAAATTGATTGATATTGCCTGATTTCTGCACTATCGTATTTTTGCCTAAATCTTTAAGACTCAATTCTATCGCTGCCGAAGGGCTAATATTTGGGCTGACGTTAAGATTTGGACTCGGAAAAATCTTTCCCATCAGGAACTCAGCCACACCGTTTTTGTTGGTATGAATTACGGCTTCGCCACCGTAAATAGGTATATTTTTATAGGTTTGTTCCAGTTTTATATGTCGTAACCCCAGGTCGTCTGTTTCATCGGCTACTAACCTGAATTCTTCTCCTATATTATTGATTTTCAAATCATTTTTTAGCGAATTCAAGAAAGAACTGGTCGTTTCAGAGCTATTTTTACGGGCATTTCTTTGGTCTCGCGTAAAAACCGGATTGTTGATATAAATCACGGCCCCTGTTTCTTCGTCTTTGAGGATTTTTTTCAGAGCTTGCTTAGGAGAAAAGGCTATTCTTGGGTTATTTTTTTGTTGATTTTGTTTGGCAGTTATGGTCTCAAACTCGCCCTTGACAGGTTCTCCAGCCGGCATTCTTGTTTTACTTTCGAAACCTTTTTGTGCAATTGTGAGCGTGGCAATATGTATTAAAATTAAGGAAAGTAGCTTTTTTTTCATAATTTTCAAAAATTACTGAAATTATTATATTGATCAAATATTCAATAAATATAATAATTTAAAATTGGTATTTATAAATTTGATACAAGATAATATATTTATATAAAATATTTAAAAAATATAGTTTAAATACAATAAAAAGCACAATATAGACTTAAATTACACCATAAAGTACAAATTTTATTATATTTGCATAGTTGCAAATACACTTCAAAATATCATCAAAATACTATGTCAATAGTGCATGATTTAGGATTGGGAATCAATCAAAAAGCCTTAAAAATAAATCTGGACCCCAAAATATACGGGACATTTGCAGAAATTGGAGCAGGACAAGATGTGGCTGCGGCTTTTTTTAAGGCTGGTGGTGCTTCAGGAACAGTGGCCAAGTCCATGTCGGCATACGACATGAAATTCTCAGACGCCATTTACGGGCCAGTGGCCGACGGAAGATATGTTTGTGAGGAAAGAGTGGTAAGTATGCTTGACCATGAGTACAATCTATTGATTGAACGATTGGATGAACAACGCGGAGCCAGCACGCAGTTTTTTTCATTTGCCAATACGGTAGTTACACTTAACTACCACAAAACCAATCAGCCACACGGTTGGATGGGTTGTAGATTTCAATTAACTCCCAATGGCGAATTTCATGACGTCATACTTCATATCAGAATGCTTGACAATGACACGCTCATGCAGCAACAGGCCTTGGGCGTTATTGGTGTAAATCTCATTTATGGATGTTTTTATTATCATCAAAAACCCGAAATCTTGCTAGAGTCACTTCGTGATAATTTGGCAAAAGATAGAATACAAATAGATGCTATCAAGTTTGAAGGCCCAGCTTTCGAAAAAGTAGACGGCCGTTTGATGAGTCTGAGGTTGGTGAAAAACGGTTTCTGTGATTTGGCTCTTTTCGGACCTGATGGCAAAATACTTCAGCCTTCGGATGTTTTATATAAAAAACACATATTGGTTTTGCGTGGACGTTTCAGACCTGTCATAAATGTGCATTTGGATATGCTCGAAAACGGAGTAAAGCAGTTTGTACAGGAGCCTGACGTAGATGAGAGTAAAATGATAGTGGTGTCAGAACTAACGCTCCATGCCTTGCAGGAAGGCCTCGACGATAGCATAGACGAGAAAGATTTCTTAGACAGGGTAGATATCCTTTGCTCATTGGGTCAAACGGTAATGATTACCAATTATGTGGAATATTATAAGCTTGTGGCTTATTTGTCCAAAATCACGAAACTGAAAATAGGTCTGATCATAGGATTTCCGAATTTAGAGTATATTTTCAATGAAGAAAACTATAGAGACCTACCTGGTGAAATATTAGAGTCTTTCGCAACGTTGTTTAGTCGAAAACTTAAACTTTTTGTATATCCTACTTTGCGAAACAACATCATCATGAACTGCATGAAGTTTAATCCTCCCGCTCACTTGAATGATTTGTACAGATTTCTGATCGCCAATAATAAAATTGAGGATATCTATCATTACAATAAGTCGAACCTGAACATTCAAACCGATAATATGTTGGAGTTGATCCAGAGGGGCGAAGAAGGATGGGAAGAGCACGTGCCGGCTGAGGTAGTTACGTTCATAAAAGACAGATGCCTGTTTGGTTTTCCTTGTGTAGTAATTCCGAAAAAGTAAAAACAACAATGCCAAAATATTTTTTGATACTTATTCTTGTAAGTAAGTTAGTCGTGGCCCAACAGCCCAAAATTGTTCTTCCTTCATACAAAAACTGGAATGTGGTCAGAGAGGGTTCTGAATTGAGTTTTAAGTTAAATGTTAATCCCGATACTCTAAAAAATGGCTACAATTTCGGGATTCAACAGGGTAAAATAGTGGGTATGACCCTTGATTCCTTGGGTAATTTTAATTGGAAACCAGCCTATCACTTGGTAGACAGAATCGAATCTGACAGAATATTTCAAATAGTAGTGGTGGCCAAGGGAAAGGAGGGTCAGCAAATTACGGATATTTTGGACATCAAGGTCTTACACACCAATAGACCACCGGTTTTAAATGATTTGAGCACGTTTTATGTGCAGTTTAATAGTCCCAATACCTACAAAATAGATGCTGAAAAGGCCTTTGATGAGGATAATGATCCGATCGTTTTTGTACCCATGTTAGAAACTTTACCTGAGGGTATGAATATATCTACTCAGGGTGAAATTACTTGGAGGCCTTCTAACAATCAGTTTAATTCATTGAAAGACAAGCCTCTTTATATTGAGTTCTTGATTCAAGACCAACCGGCCAAAACACAAACCAAAGGGAAGGTAAAAATAGAGGCTACGCAAATGGATTTACCTCCCCAAATTACGGTCATACCTAAAAATGAAAATTTGCTAATAAAGGAAAACGAGAACGTGAATCTGCGGTTTTACTTATCGGATCCCAACGGCGACGATGATATCCAGGTTTTCGATTTCCTAACCAACCAAACAGGTATACCTAAAACGAGCCTGATAAAAAACACGAATAACCAATATGAGTTTGTTTGGATTCCTGGTTATGAGTTTGTTCAAGATCCCAAGGATACTTTGGGTTTTTATATAGATTTTTTTGTTTTAGATAAAACCCAAAAGCGTGAGGTAAAAAGGATAAACTTTACCATTAAGAATACCGTTAATGAGGCCGAACTTGATAAGAAAAACTACGGACTTTACTACGGCACCTTAGCCAGAGCCTGGGAACTATTAGAACAGCTCAAGGAAAAAGAAGAAGAGCTGAAAAAAGCCTACAACAGATCTAAAAAAGGGAAAAAGCAGAGGTCAGTACTTAATGCGTCTTTGGGTGCTACAACGGGCTTGTCTTCTATTTTATCAAAAAATAATCCTGATACACAGCGATTGATATCTACATTTGGCGGAACCACGGTTTTGACGATAGGTACTTTGGAGGCTACTGAGGTTATCGGAAAGTCCATGAAAGACCTCATAGATAGGTTGAATTATGTGATAGAGAAGAAAAACGAACTACAGACCAAAGGAGATATTTTTTCGAGAGATTTCTCCTTGAAAGCCGCCCGAAGAAGCCCAGATTTTATTAAAAAAGTGGATGATTTTATGGGTACCATGAATCTCAAAGGTCTGGTGGCTCTGGAGCTAAATGCCACATGGGAAGCTAAAAATCAGCCCACCGAAAAAAATATCGAAAAGACATTTAAGGATTTTGTGAGCTGGTGAAATTGCATTCCGTTTTCTGCCTCATTGGCTCTTTTTTGATTTAAATTATTGAATAAAAGGTAATTCTAATTCCTTCATAAAAGGAATTTATTTTTACATCAAATAGGAATCTTACCGCTCAAAAATATCTTCGAAAATTTAGCGAAAACTTCTTGGTTGATATGCTATTAATACATATCTTCATTCTAAAGATTGAAGTTTCAGTCTTGAACAAAACTATTTGTTTCACCTAAATAGAAATGTGAGTATGAAAATCGAAGTAAATGCAGTGCACTTCAGTGCCGACAATGGACTAAAACAGTTTATCCAAAAAAAACTTAACAAACTCGAAACATTTTATGACAAAATAATAAGCGGTGAGGTCTTTCTCAGATTAGACAAAGGAGAGAAGATTAATACACACAAAAAACTAATTGAAATCAAGCTTAATTTACCGGGAAATTCGATATTCGTGAAAGAGTCGGGAGACACTTTCGAAGCGGCGACTGACCTAGCAATGGACACATTAACGAGAAAAGTGAAACAGTTCAAAGAAAAGTCGAAGACCATCGGTCGGGATATGCCAGAGGCACTAGTTCCCGAAGAAGTCGAAGAAGATTTATAAAAGAAAAAGCCCTGATTTTAGGGCTTTTTTGTTTTAAACATGTATTCTTTCAGATAATATGGCTCAAACAATATGAGATCCTCAAAATCACCATTGCGATATTTTTCATAACATATTGGGCCAGAATATTTTGCTGATGGCAAAAGTACTTCCTCCAGGAATCTGGCGTTAGGATGTTCAATTACACCCCTACACTTGGTACTTCCCTCACCTATAAAAAGTACGGTATTCGTTTCTAATACATCTGCGAAACTATCGCTATCTACAATTACTGCTTCTACGTCTGAAACTCTTTTCTTCGTTACACCATCATAAAAAGCTGCATAGATTTCCATTCTTCTGGCATCTATCATTGGGCAGATCATTTGTGGTGATATCCCGTAGACCTGCTGTGCAAGTACATCTAGCGTTCCGTATGATAAAAATGGCTTGTCCAGAGCAAAAGCCAAGCCTTTGGCAGTAGAAACTGCTATTCGAAGGCCTGTGTAAGAACCTGGTCCTCTGGCCACTGCCACTGCATCTAGGTTTTTTTTGCTCACTTTAGCAGTGAATAGAACATTTTCTATCAAAGTAGTAAGCATTTCTGCCGAGGAACGGTCAATTCTAGATTCGGAAGAAGAAACCAATTCTGGGCCATCAAATAGGGCCACTGAGCAGCCAGTGGTGGAGGCATCTATCGAAATTATCATTTGCCGGCTAATATAGATTTGTATTTCTGTGGATTTGCAAATAACCTCAAGGCCTCCTGAATATCTTTGTCTTTTTCAAATGCCACAAACTTCATGGCTTTTTGGTAGTAATATCTACTCAAAATCTCAAGTTCTAAGGCCTCTTTAATTTGATCCCAGTTTTTCTTTACCAAACCTTGTGTGTTCTGGTCTGCTACTTTTTTAAGTTCATCTAGGCTACTTTTCATTTTAGAGTATTCACCACTTTCTTTTGTGCTTTTTATCAATGCCTCTATCGCCTTCTGATCGGCCGTTTCATACACATACTTTTGTGTTTTTAACCAGCTATCAAACTCACCCATGGTTTTATTGTTAAGGCTGAAATTCTCCTTGGGCTTTTCGTTTTGGTTGTCAAAATAGTACTTATTGGCATAGTAAAATATCATTTTGTTTTTTATCAATGCCTTTACATACTCTGACTGGTCCGCAGATTTTGTCGTTATATCGGGGTCAATTCCTGCACCATCCAATACCATTCTCCCGCCTTTGGTTTTAAACGGTACTCGCAAGGAGTCTGGAAGTTTTCCAAAACTTCCGTCGGTTTGTCTATGACCGTAATCAATGGCCTGAATACATCTACCCGATGGAATGTAATATTTTGAAGTAGTTACTTTGATTTTGGTGTTGTAGCTTAGGTCTTTCGTGATTTGTACCAAGCCTTTACCAAACGATCGTTGACCAATAAGTACTGCTCTATCATAGTCTTGAAGCGTTCCACTCACGATTTCTGAAGCTGAGGCACTTCGGCCGTTTATTAGAACCACAATTGGCATTTCTGTATCCAATGGCTGCTCTTTGGTTTGATATTTATAATTCCATTCCTTTACTTTTCCTTTGGTTTCTACTACCAAAAGGTTTTTGGGTAAATAAAAATTACAAATTTCTACGGCCATATTCAGTAATCCGCCAGGATTGCTTCTGAGGTCAATCACTAGATTCTTCATTCCTTTGTCTTTCAGCTCTAAGGTGGCCGTTTTTATTTCTTTTGCAGCTGTTCTGCTGAAATCAGTCAGTTGAATATAGCCCACTTCGTCGTTTATCATGCCATAGTGTGGGACGTTTGGAGTTTTTATAACATCTCTGCCAACGCTAATTTGCAAAGGTTTCGACTGACCAATTCTATCCAATGATAGTTTTACCGAGGGTCCAGTTTGGCCTTTTAGTAACCTACCAAACTCCGCATCGTTTTTGTCGGTAACATCAACATTGTTGATTTTCGTGATTCTATCCCCTATTTTTATTCCAGCCTTATCTGCAGGTGAATCTTCATAAAGCATGGCCACTATATGCTTACCCTCAAAATATTCTATTGTAGCTCCAATACCATTGTAGGCACCAACATTCATCGTAAAATAGTCCTCTATTTCATCTTCTGGGTAAAATACGGTATACGGGTCTAACTCTTTCAGCATGGCTTGAATACCCACACGCATGGCCTTAGTAGGGTTTATTTCGTCAACGTAAAGTGCATTGAGCTCTTTATACATTGTGGCAAATACATCAAGGTTTTTTGCAATTTCAAAAAGCCTGTCGTCTACTTTATAAGCCGAAATACCTAAGGTCGTCAAGAGGAATAAACCAATTAGCGAACGTTTTACGGTTTTGTTCATTTTCTGAAAAAAGTTCTTCATTATTTTATCTCAAGTAATATTCTAAAACGCCAATTTTATGAATAACGTTTATATAAATGTAAATTTTACAATTTGTACCTTTGTACCAAAGTAAACATCAGCAATGACAATACCAAAATTAAAATTTGGGCAAAACATTTTATTAGCCATAGGATTCTCAATCATTCAGGTGCTTATTATTCACTTTGCACCGATAATTTATATTTCTCTTCTTTTTATTATACTGTTTTCGTTGGTTTATGGTTTATTAGAGCCGCAAAGGGGTTGGATTTTAGCTTTGATTCAAATTGTTCTTGTGATTCTGGGCTATTGGATACTTCGGTTCTCAGGTTTTGTGGCGGTAAAACCAGACGAAGCCATTTTTGTTACGCATGTGAGTTTCTTTCCTTCTTTGGCTGCGAGTTTTTTAACGAGTTTCCTTTTCAAGTCTACCAAGGACTGACTTCATGGCTTTTTCTAACACAAGGTAATCGAGGATTTCGTTAGCAACATAAACCAAGGCCAGTGACATAACCTGCGGGAAGTATATTTTATTGAGTCTGTAAGCTTCTTTTGTTCTTCTCTTAATAGTGTTACGGTCTGTAGCATTTTTGAATTTCCGTTTTGAGACCGAAATCAAGACTTGTGGAAAATGCGATGCAAGTTCTGTTTCTGTTTTCTCGGTTAAATAAATGACTTTGTACGGGTAAATCAAAAAGGAGTGGTTATTAGCTGATGTACGGTCAAAGAGTGCCGAAATCACCTTTTTGCTTTTAATTCGCTCTTTTTTACCGAAACTATCCTTTTTGTTCACTGAGGTATATATGAAAAAAGCCGCAATAAGCGGCTAATATCTTAATAAAATGTAAAACCTCAAATCTTATTTGTGAGATTTTTCATCCGAAACCGATAGCTTAGCTCTACCTCTAGCACGACGAGCTGTAATTACTCTTCTACCGCCTGGAGTAGACATACGCTCACGAAATCCGTGTTTGTTGGTACGCTTTCTATTTGATGGTTGGAATGTACGTTTCATATCCTTTTTCTATTAATTTTCTATTAATTTTGTTCCTCGATCCTGAATTGGACTGCAAAGGTATCAAATATTTTCTAATAAAAAAACTCCCGTTCTAATGATTCAATACTTTTTTTCATTTCTTCCAGAAAATAACCTTGTCGATATCAGGATTTTGATACCAAAGGTACAAGAAAAAAGTTTGGAGTTACATTTGCCTATGTGGCGGCCTGGCAGGTATCAATTGCAGAATTTTGTCAAAAATGTTTTGAATTTTAGTGCAAGGGTACAAAATGGAGAAAAACTTGAATGGCGAAAATCACAAAAGAACATTTGGCAAGTAGCTGATACCCAAGATAAAAACGTAGAAATTCGCTATCAATATTTCGCAAAGGAGCTAAATGCGGGTTCAAGTTTTGTCAACAAACATTTTTTGTACGTCAATCCGGTTAACTTATGTTTGTATCTGCCAAAGTTAATTAATGAAACTTTCGAAGTAAATATTTACAGAGAAAGTACCGAAAGTGAATATTCTGGCGGTTTAGGTGTCGTTTCATACGGAAATACTTTGAAACTCCAGCCAAAAGATTTTCACCACTTTTTTGATTCACCATTTATTATCTCCAAAGGCATTTTGCATGAAAGATTTAGTGTGGGTGAAGTTTGGTTTCATGTTTGGATTGAAGGAGTTTTTCAGATAGACAAACAAAGGTTAATCCGAGATTTATCTAAAATTGCTGAAACGCAGATTCGTATTTTTGGTGAATTTCCAGAGCAGGATTACCATTTTATGCTGATTGTACCCGAAAATACCTTTTATCATGGTGTAGAGCACCGAAATTCCACAGTGATGGTTTTAGGAGAAAACGGAGTTTTGCCTGAGACCTATTATAATGATTTACTGGGATTGGCTTCTCACGAGCTGTTTCATGCTTGGAATATAGCCAAGATTCGACCAAAAGAACTACTTCCATATGATTATGGAAAAGAAAATTACTTCGAGACCTGCTTTGTAGCTGAAGGTTTCACGACATACTATGGTGACAAAATCTTGCTTGAAAGTGGTGTTATTGGCTATGAAGAGTATCTTCATGAGCTCGAAACAACTTTTCGTAGGCATTTTGAAGAGTCAGATAATGCCTCACAATCTCTGCTTGAAAGCAGTTTTGATCTTTGGGTTGATGGTTATGAAAAAGGAACTCCAAACAAAAAAGTAAGTGTTTACAGCAAGGGAGCCATTGTGGCTCTGATTTTGGATCTGAAGATTAGGGCAAAGTTTAAGGAAAAAAAATCTTTGGATCACGTCATGAAGGTTTTATGGAAAAGGTATGGTGACATGAAACGGGGTTACACCTACCTTGATATCCAGAAAATTGCTGAGAGAGTATATGGAGAGAATCTAAGAGAATATTTTGAAATAGCCATCGAAGGAAATGGTTCAATCTTTGATTACACCAGCTCGCATTTGGTGTATCTAGGACTGCAACTAGAATGGATAGAGGACAAATGCCGACTTAAGGTTCTGTAATTTCGCAATTACTAACAAAATATCACTAAAAATTGAGCTTTTTGACCATATTTCAAAGTGTTGAAAGTTAATTTGTTTCAAACACTTGCATATTAATAGATTATTTTTTAGTATCTTTGCAGCCGTATTTGTTTCAGATACTACATTTTAGATACATTATTGGTTTTTTATGAGTAAACTGCGTATTTTATACATCTCCTCCGAAATTGATCCCTTTTTAGAAATTTCAGAAATCGCCTCTTTGTTAAGGAAACTCCCACAGGAAATGCAGGAAAGAGGCATGGAGATAAGGATACTGATACCACGATTCGGACTTATCAACGAAAGAAAACACAGACTTCACGAGGTGGTTCGTCTTTCGGGCATAAACATAAGCATTGGAGAGGAGGAGAAACCATTGATTATCAAGGTAGCATCTATTCCTTCTGCTAAACTGCAGGTTTACTTCTTAGACAACGAAGATTATTTCCAAAGGAAGACTGTCTTTACTGACAAAACAGGTAATTTCTACGATGACAACGACGAGCGTGCAATTTTCTTCTGCAAAGGTGCGTTAGAAACAGTGAAGAAACTTGGATGGGCACCAGACGTAGTGCATTGTACAGACTGGATGACTGCTTTGATTCCTTTGTATTTAAAGACTACTTACAAAAACGACCCTATTTTTAAGAACACCAAAACCATTTTTACGGTATTCAATAATGTCTTTGAACACAAATTCACCGACGATATGTTTCCTAAAGTAAAAATGATGGATATAAGCGATGAGAACTTGGCCAATCTTAGGTCTCAAGATTTCCTCGGTTTCATAAAAATTGGTTGTCAGTACGCCGACGTAGTTGTTACTGCAAACCCATCCTTGAATGATTCAATAAAAAATGCGTTGAATGAAACGGCAGACAGACAGATTGATTCTTTTATTGATGACGAAAACTCCGCTGAAACATTCTTTAACCTTTACACGGAGCTGGCAGATTGATTATTTTATGAAAAAAATTCTTGTTGACTTGCAGAAAATGAGCTTCTTGCTCATTACTGTTCTTTTCTTTTCTTGCGAAAATCCATCAGATATTGGTTTTGACTTTGACGGTAACGCTGACGCCACATCAGTCTACACCGATACCTTGAGTTTAGATGTTTCCACTATAATTTCTGATTCCACCGTTAACGGTAAGTCCAATTATATCCTCGCTGGTATTGTCAATGATCCCGTTTTCGGGTTAATTAAAGCCTCGGCTTATTTTCAGCCATCTCTGGTGAATTATACCACAAATTTAGGTACTACAGCTTTAGATACTTTTAGTGTCAAACCAAATCCAATAGCTGATTCCTTAAGACTTAGGATTGTGAATTCGGGCTTGATTTATGGGGATACCATTACGCGTAGTTTTTATAATATTTACAGGCTAAAAAGCCCTATGAATTACACCAAAAACTATAATGCAAACGAAAGTTTAGAATATGAAGGGGCATCTTTGGCAAGATTCGGAATAAACTCCAAATCGTTTGTCAGTGACTCAAATACAAACATTGCGGTATTCATAAATTTGCCAAAAAGCATTGCTCAGGAAATATTAAATGCAGCACCAACTGCGGGTGCAGATAATGCCAAATTCTCTACCGCCATAAAAGGTTTTGCGATAGTACCCGAAGGGACCAATAAAGCCGTTTACTCATTCATAACTGGTCATTTGAGTGCGTCTACAAGTACTTTAATTGCCAACTGGCATTACCAAGGTGATACTACGAAATATAACTATGCATTTGATCTAAACGGTCCACGTCATTCTCACATTGATTTTAATAGAAGCGGTTCGCTTTTGTCAGAATTGTCGAAGTCTAAAAATGAACTTAGTGCAAAGCTAACTGGTAATACTTCCTTCGTTCAAGGTGGAAGCGGTATTAGTACGAAGATAAACTTTGCTAATGTTAAAAACTTAGGAACAAACATTAGAGTAAGTAAGGCCGTTTTAGAGTTTAAACTGAAGGCCGAATCTATAAATGCTTTGCATCCAAAGGTATTCAATTATGTTTTGGCAGAAGTAGGATCCAATAATCAGCAAACAAGAA
Source organism: Lacihabitans soyangensis (assembly GCF_024343775.1). Taxonomy (GTDB): domain Bacteria; phylum Bacteroidota; class Bacteroidia; order Cytophagales; family Spirosomataceae; genus Leadbetterella; species Leadbetterella soyangensis. Next base: position 113,917 of record NZ_RJUF01000175.1, read on the forward strand.
ATAGTTCAAATTCCTTAACTTACCTTACGCCAATCGGTAGTGACCTATCGGGTGTGGTTTATACCTTGGTCGACTCTACTAACACAGTGAATATGGACATTACCAACTATCTTCAGAAGATAACCAACAAAACGAGTGTTTCTAATGGCCTCATGATAATGCCTGCGGTTGTAACCACTACTGGTAACGGACTGCTTGCCAATGACAACCTGCGAAGGTCGGTTTTTACCAAACCAAAACTGAAAATATATTATACAAAATATTAAGAGCTCTCGGAGCTCTTTTTTTTTGGTTGGTCTTTTTGAATAAAGGTATAAATGTGACTATTCGAAGTTTCTAATTTTTTTAGACCTGAAATTTCAATTTTAATATTTATTAAAAAAATAAAGTAATACTGGTCTAATTAGTAAAATATAAATTTAAATAACTTTCATATAGTCAAAGGTTTAAACTTAATAGGTGGTAGTTGTTGATAAGATTCTGTTTTTAAAATTATTTAAAAAATCAAAAAGCTTTTTCCTGAAAAATTATTAATAGTTTTGTGGTATTGTATCGTATTTAATTGTAATATTTCAAGAAAATTATGTGTGGAATAGTAGCTTACATTGGGCAAAGAGACGCAGCTTCATTAATTATTAAAGGTCTAAAAAGACTAGAATATAGAGGTTATGACAGTTCAGGCATAGCCATCATTAACGAAAATGGTTTAGGGGTTTTCAAGAAAAAAGGTAAAGTGGTTGACCTAGAAAATGTTTTGAATAAAGGTCAAATTGCCGCAAATATCGGTATTGGCCATACCAGATGGGCAACTCACGGCGAGCCGAATGACGTAAATGCACATCCGCACAAATCTAACTCGGGGAGATTTGCAATTATTCATAATGGAATTATTGAAAATTATTCTTCTATAAAACAAATTCTAGTGAACAAGGGCTATATTTTTCATAGCCAAACAGACACTGAGGTTTTGGTGAATTTTATTGAGGAAATTCAAAAGACTAAAAAATGTGATCTGCCAGAGGCGGTGAGAATTGCTTTAAAAGAAGTGGTAGGGGCTTATGCTATAGTGGTCTTGGACGCTGAAAACCCCGGTCAATTGGTGGCCGCAAGAAAAGGTAGCCCTTTGGTGATCGGAATTGGTAAAGGAGAGTATTTTTTCGCTTCAGATGCAACCCCAATTATTGAATACACCAAAGAGGTTGTGTATTTAGATGACTTGGAAATTGCTGTTGTGAATAGTGAGGGCTTAACTATTAAGAATCTTCAAAATGAGGAGCAAGATCCTTATATTCAGACCGTTGAGCTTGAGTTGGAGGCTATAGAAAAAGGTGGTTATGATCATTTCATGCTGAAAGAAATTTTTGAACAACCAAAGTCTATCGCTGATTGTCTTCGAGGTAGAGTAAATGCTGATGATGCCATAATTCAGTTGGGTGGTTTGAGAAATCATATTACTAAACTAGCAAAAGCGAAAAGAATAGTTTTTGTGGCTTGTGGTACGTCGTGGCATGCGGGTTTGGTGGGTGAGTATCTCTTTGAGGAATTAGCACGAATCAATGTTGAGGTAGAATATGCCTCAGAGTTTAGATATCGTAATCCAATAATAAAAGAAGGTGATTTCGTAATTGCCATTTCTCAGTCAGGTGAAACTGCCGATACTTTGGCAGCATTAGAACTTGCTAAGTCGAAAGGAGCCATAATTTTGGGAGTTTGTAATGTAGTGGGGTCTTCTATTTCACGCATTACTGAGGCTGGAGTTTACACGCATGCAGGGCCAGAAATTGGTGTTGCAAGTACAAAAGCGTTTACCGCACAAGTGACTGTTCTAACTATGATAGCCATAGCTACTGCTCAAGCCAAAGGCACCATAGACGATGAGACCTATAGAAGGCTTTTGATTGAGTTGGCTGCAATTCCTCAAAAAGTGGAGGAAATTTTAAAAAGTGCTGAAGAAATTAAGGACATTTCAAAGCTATTTACTTTTGCCTCAAATTTCATATTCTTGGGTAGGGGCTTGAACTTCCCTGTAGCCTTGGAAGGTGCACTGAAACTTAAAGAAATTTCATACATTCATGCCGAAGGTTATCCAGCCGCCGAAATGAAGCATGGACCTATAGCCTTGATAGACGAAGATATGCCAGTGGTTTTCATAGCCACAAAGGACAGTTCTTATGAAAAGGTGGTTTCGAACATACAAGAAGTAAAAGCCCGTAAAGGTCGTGTTATAGCGATTGTATCTGAGGGAGATGTGCAAGTTAAAGAAATGGTTGATTTTGCAATCGAAGTACCTAATACAGACGAAATACTTCAGCCTTTGCTTACGGTTATTCCTTTGCAGCTATTGTCTTATTATATTGCTGTAATGAGAGGAAGAAACGTAGATCAACCAAGAAATCTGGCCAAATCAGTAACAGTGGAGTAATCTTTTAAAAAGCCTTCTCAAAACTCATAAATAAAAAATCGAACGGGTCCAGATAGGTCTCGTTCTTTTTTAATGTATAGTGGAGATGTGGTCCGGTTACTTTACCTGTAGAACCTACCTTGCCTATTTTTTGGCCTTTATTGACCACTTGACCCTTTTTGATGGTTACTTTGCTTAGGTGGCCATAAACTGACTCAAAACCATATTTGTGTTTGATTTTAATGAAATTACCCAAGTCTTCTCTGAATCCTGTATCTATTACTTTGCCGTTTCCGCTGGCTATAACTTGCTCTCCGTCTATTCCTTGTAGGTCTATTCCTCTGTGGAATTTCATTACTTTGTGTATGGGATGAAATCGACCACCATAAAACGAGTTTACCGATATTTCTCTTGCTAGCGGATTGCCCCCCGGTATGTTATTTACAAATAGAAAATTGAAAGGGTCGTTGTGTATATAACTTACTATTTCGTTGAGGTCGGTAATAGGTGTAAGGTCTACCTCCCAATAGTCTTCGAGAGTGAGCGAACTGTCTGGTTTCGAGCTCAACTGAGCAAAAGCCAACTGAGTAATTAGAACGAAGAAAGTTGTTAATCTAAGAATCATAATATTTAAAAATCATGCAAAATTACAATATAAATGCTTAATTGCTTGTAATTATTAACATACTTAACATAAATGAAGGTTTTTACATCAATAGTTGATACGCAGAATTATCTTAAAAGTCATTATCCCAAATCGATTGGATTCGTGCCAACCATGGGAGCTTTGCACGAAGGCCATATAGCTCTTGTTAAGAAATCTATCGCTGAAAATGAGCTCACGGTTTGCAGTATTTTTGTAAATCCTACTCAGTTTAATAATCCTGATGACCTCAAAAAATACCCAAGAACGCTTGATGAAGATTGTAAAATGTTACAAGAAGCAGGATGTGACGTGGTTTTTGCTCCTTCGGCAGAAGAAATGTACCCTTCATTGCCTATTTTGAAAATAGATTTTGGGCATTTAGAGCATATCATGGAAGGCAAATTTAGACCAGGTCATTTCAACGGGGTGGGTATAGTGGTTGCGAAGTTGTTCAATATCGTTAAACCAGATAAGGCCTATTTTGGTCAAAAAGATATACAGCAAGTGGCTGTGATTAATCGACTTATTACAGATTTGAGTTTTGACCTTAAAATGGTGGTTTGTGATACAATCAGAGAAAAAGATGGCTTGGCAATGTCTTCTCGCAACAGAAGACTTTCGCCCGAAGCAAGAGTTAGTGCTCCGAAAATTTTCCAATCTATGCTTCTTGGTAAGAAACTACTTTTGGAAGGCAATTCTGCATTTGTTGTCAAAAACAAAGTCTTAGATTTTTACAGAGCGTCTCCAGAGTTTGAATTGGAATACTATGAAATTGCTGATTTTGAGACTTTAGAAAGTATAGATGAACTAAACGAAAATAGGAAAACAGCAATAATTGTTGCGGCTCATTTGGGTGGAGTAAGACTAATAGATAATTACGTTTTTTGAACTATTCTTAATTAAACTTGTTGTTTTTTGAAACACTTTATTGAATATGAACTGGAATAATTTATCGGAAATTCAACAACTAGAAATCATCAAAGAAGAATCAAATGTGCAGCCTGTAGCGATTTTTAAGCACAGTACGCGTTGTTCCATAAGTGCCACGGCTTTGGATAGATTCGAAAGGAATTTTGCAAAAAATCACGAAAGTAAGGATTTGAAGTTCTATTATTTGGACCTGATTGCCCATAGAGATATTTCAAACAAAATAGCATCAGACTTTGATGTGGAACACGAATCTCCACAATTGTTGTTGGTTAAAAATGGGGCAGTGGTTTTCACTGAGTCACATTATGGTATCGACTTTAATGACCTTCTTGAGCGAGTTTAGTAAGCTATTACAAGCAGGTAATCTTCAATGTTTTGTACATAAATCTGATACTCAGATTGATGGTCAGGTATGTTTATTTTGCCAATAATACCTTTTTTGCTGGGTCCAACAAGTAGGTGTTCTTTGAAGTCTACTTTTCGTTTTCCGTAAAGTTTGTACAAAGCCTCTTTAGCAGACCATAGGATAGTTGCTTTCTCTAAATCACCAGATACCCAGTTTAATTCAGACTCCACACAAAGGCGATTGAGCACTTTGAAAATCTGCTCTCGTGGTTTCTCAATGTCTATACCTATCGGTTTTGATTTAGATAAAACTACTCCAATATAATCTATTGTGTGCGTCAGAGACATTTCGTAGGTATGGTTTTTAAGAAAGGGCTTACCATGTTCATCTTTTTCTATGCCTTCGAATTGGATTTTCTCTAACAAGCACATTTGCATAACTGCATTTTTACCAGCTAAATATTCTTTCTTTTTAGCGTCATGACTTATGTTTGCTAAGGTTTCAAAGTCGATCTTATCTGGGCGAATCAAAGTAATAAGTTCTTCAATAGTTTCGGTCAAGTGCCAAACCATAAAGTGAATTTCCTCGCTAAGTTTTTTGTTCAGATAAAGCGGCATCAGACATTTTTGGCCGAAAATTGCATTAATTATCACGAAATAGAAAGTTCTTTCCCAAAAAAAATGGATTTTAATATAGAAAAAGTAGAAACTTTTACCGGTCACAAAGACTGCGTTTATACACTTTGCGAGGGCAGTTCTGACAAAAGTTTTTATTCGGCTGGGGCTGATGGTTTGGTGGTAGAATGGGCCAAGGCAGATTTGGGCAGGCCGATAGCTAAGGTATCCAATTCGGTGTATGCTATGCTGAATTTGCCAAACGAGAATAAACTTTGGATTGCCAATAACACGGAGGGTTTGCATTTGATTGATACCAAGAAGAAGGAAGAAGTGCTGAACGTACCACTGGGTAAAGTATCGATTTTTGATATAAAACAGCATGGTAATCTGCTGATTGTAAGTGATCATATAGGGTTTTTGCACATACTCGACACTGACTCAAATAGGTTCGTCAGGCATTTTGAAGGTGCACAAAAAAGTGCAAGATGCCTAGCTGTTAGCACTAAAAGGAATGAAATGGCAGTGGGCTTTTCTGACTGGAAAATCAGGGTCTACGATTTAGAGAAGTTTGAGTTGAAACATGTTATTGAAGGTCATCAAAACTCTGTTTTCAGTTTACAATATTTTGGGGACAATGACTTATTGGTTTCTGGTAGCCGTGACGCCCATCTAATGGTTTGGGATTCTGAGAAAAATTACCAAAATGTTGCACGTATTCCTGCCCATAATTTTGCCATTAACCACATAATTTATATCCAAAAGCATGAACTTTTGGCTACTTGCAGCATGGACAAGTCCATAAAAATATGGGATGCTGAGAACCTAGAATTGAAAAAAGTGATAGACAAATCTCGTAATGCATCGCATGGTACCTCTGTTAATAAATTACTTTGGCGAGAAAAAGAACAGTTTCTGCTTTCTGCAAGCGACGACCGCACGATTTCAATGTGGAATTTATTTTAACTTACATGGTTTTTTTTGTTATTTTGTGAAAAAGTTAGAAAGTAAGTTAATAGGCCTAAATAGGCAGGAAATAAAAATGTCTTCATTGTGAAATAATTCTTGGCTTATGAAGTTTTCTTTTTCAATGATTATCCAGTTTTTCCTAAACTCATAAAAAAAAATGAAAATTACGTCATTAGAAATCAAACAACACGAATTCGAGAAATCATTTAGAGGATATGATATTGAAGAAGTAAATCATTTTTTGTCTAACATTGCTCAAGAGTGGGAGCGTATGCTTAATGAGTCCAAAATGCTGAAAATGCAGTTGGATATCTCAGAAAAGGAGGCTTCTAAGCTTCGTGAGGTGGAAATGACACTCATAAAAACCTTAAGAACTGCCGAAGATACCAGCACAAGACTTACTGAAAACGCAGCAACCGAGGCAGCCAAAAAAGTAGCAGAAGCAAAGCAAAAGGCCGCACAAATTATTGCCGAAGCAGAAAATACCGCTGCCCAATTGGTAGCAGACGCGGAACAAAAAGTAGGGGACATCAACACTGCCGCTAAAGCAGAATTTGCCGAAATAGAAGTAAACTTTCAAAGTATTGAGGCTCAGAAATTGTCTCTTTTGAATAGACTTAAAACTTTAGCCTCAGAGATTGACCAAATTGTAGCCTCAAATACACTTGACGGCGAAATTCCAGCCCCCGAAACTCCAAAAACAGTTGTTGTGGATTATCCAGCGAAAAGCATAGAGATGGAAGTAGAGGAGGAAGAGGAAGTGGTGGCCGATGATGAGATAGTAGACGAAGTAGTAGAACATGAAGTAGAAGAGCAACGAGTGGTTGATGATGAAAACCATGGCATCAGTTTCTCTTCAGCAGTAAATGAGATAAATCTGGAGAGCAGTCAAGAGGACAAGACCAATTTAGAGATTATTGAAGGAATTGGTCCGAAGATAAAAGAGGTATTGAATAATGCCCGCATATTAACCTTTAGAGACCTTGCCACCACACCGCTTTATAGAATCAAGGATATATTAGATGCAGCAGGGTCGCAGTTTGCTGCTCACGATCCAAGCACTTGGGTAGAGCAAGCTATGTTGGCCGAAAGTGGACAATGGACACAACTAGAGGAACTTAAGGAGTATTTGGTGGCGGGCAGAGTACCTAAAGCAGATATTGTAGAAGAAAAGCCTAAAACGGAGTCTGTTGACAGTGGAAGTACAGAGGAAATGCTCGATAAAGTTAATAAAGTGAAGGCAGCCATTAGAAAGGCAATGGTAGAGAAGGCTGAGCCAAAGGAACCGAAATCTGTGAACGATTATATAGCTGAGAAAAAACAGAGTGGTTCTTTCTTTGATAATTTAAACTAAGCCAAAATGGGCCAAATTGCGTTAGAGGGCATGGAGTTTTTTGCCTATCACGGTCATTTTGACGAAGAACAAAAAATCGGTAATAAATATAATATTGATGTGTTCATAGATACAGACTTGTCTAGGCCTGCAAGTTCGGACAACCTCAAGGATACCATTGATTACGGTAAAATCTATGAGATAGTCAAACTGGTGATGTCTAAAAAGCACCGTTTACTTGAGCATGTAGGTCATGAGATTATCGACGATATAAAGGGTAAGTTTAGCTCTGTAAAAAAAATATCGGTTGAAGTTTCGAAGTTTAATCCACCCATTGGCGGGGTGTGTCATAGGGCTAAGGTAAAACTTGAGGAAAGTTTCTGATAATTTATTTTGAAAAGAAATAGCATATTTACCCTTCAGTTTTGGCTTCTTTGCACCACTTCGTTCTTGTTTTTTTCTAGCTTTAATATGCTCATTCCTGAGCTACCCGATTATTTGTCTAAAATGGGAGGAGGAGAATTTAAGGGCCTCATAATTTCATTATTTACACTTACGGCGGGTTTATCGAGACCTTTTAGTGGTAAACTCACAGATAAAGTAGGAAGAGTACCCGTTATGGCCTTCGGCTCTTTGGTTTGTTTTGTTTGTGGGTTTTTGTATCCTTTAGCCACTACGGTTATTCCTTTTTTTATTCTACGTTTCGTACATGGTTTTTCTACAGGATTTAAGCCTACCGGCACTGCAGCATATATTTCAGACATTGTACCATCAGACCGAAGAGGCGAATCTATGGGCATCCATGGCCTAATAGGTGGCCTTGGGATGGCTTTCGGACCAGCTTTGGGTGGTTGGATTGTCCAGCATTTTGATATCAACGTACTCTTTTATACCTCATCGGCACTTTCATTGTTATCGATTTTGATTTTGATAAATATGAAAGAAACGCTGCCGATTTCGAGGAAGGAGAAGTTCAATGGTTCGCATTTGAGAATTAACCGACATGAGATTTTTGACAAATCGGTTATTCCTGTAGTTGTCGTGGTGTTCTTTACTTCTTTTGCCTATGGGACAATTGTTACTCTCGTGCCTGATTTGAGCCAGAGCATAGGTCTTAAAAACAAGGGTTATTATTTTTTAGTGTACACATTGGCTTCTATTGCCATTAGGTTCGTTGCTGGTAGATGGTCGGATAAAAATGGCCGTGAGCAAGTCTTAACCTACGGATGCTGGATTTTGTTCTTTTCTATTTTAACTATTGCGTTTGCCCAAAATATCGTCATTTTATCTATCTCAGCCATCCTTTTTGGAATAAGTATGGGCATAATATCACCTATTTCACAGGCTTGGACGGTAGATTTGTGTCAAGAAGAAAATAGAGGCAAGGCCATAGCGACTATGTATATTGCACTAGAGGCGGGAATCGGATTTGGTGCTTTGTTGCCTACTTTTATTTATCAAAATAAAATCGAAAATCTAACTGCCACATTTTTGTTTACAATGGCTGTGGTTTCTGTAGCTTTGGTTTACATACTCATTTACAAAAGGAAAAATAAAGTTGTACGCTACCTATAATATTTCTAGAAATAGAATCCTCCTAAATTGGAATCCCAACGGTATGGTTTTATCTTTGTTGGATCATAAATAAGCTATCGATAAATGGAAATTATAGACGGAAAATTAATATCTGCACAAGTCAAGGCTGAACTTCAGATTGAGGTGGATAAAATCAGATTGGCGGGTGGTAAAATACCTCACTTAGCAGCTGTTTTGATTGGTGATAATGGTGCCAGCGAAACGTATGTGGCCTCAAAAATCAAATCATGCGAACAAATAGGATTTAAGTCTACACTTATCAGAAGAGATTCTACTAGCACGGAGGCAGAAGTGTTAGAAATAATAGACCAGCTCAATAAAGATGAAGATATCGACGGTTTCATTGTCCAGCTACCGCTTCCTGCACATATCAATGTTGACAAAGTTATAGAGGCCATTGATCCTAAAAAAGATGTGGATGGATTTCACCCTATTAATATTGGTCGGATGGCCAAAGGCCTGCCTGCATACATTTCGGCCACGCCATTTGGTGTGTTAGAGCTTATAAAACGATATAAGATAGAGACCGCCGGCAAACACTGTGTGGTGGTTGGAAGAAGCCAAATTGTTGGTCTTCCGATGAGTATTTTAATGCAAAGAAACACTTATCCAGGCAACTGTACAGTTACTTTGGTCCATAGCCGTACTCAAAATCTGAAGGAAGTATGTTTACAGGCTGATATTCTGGTGGCGGCATTGGGTAAGCCTGAATTTATAACAGCAGACATGGTTAAAGATGGTGCGGTTGTAATAGATGTTGGTTTAACACGTGTAGTGGATGAATCAAAAAAGAGTGGATTTGCTCTTAAAGGTGATGTGAAATTTGACGATGTTGCTCCCAAAACCAGTTTTATAACACCAGTTCCAGGCGGGGTTGGTTTGATGACCGTGGCAGCATTGATGCACAATACGCTATTGGCTTCGAAAAATGAAATTTACAAATAAGCACGATTTTGTCATTCAAATTCATTAATTTGTTTCTTGAATGAGATTTTGATTCTTTGTAAATTATTTAAAACAGCCCTTAACCCTATTTTATGGAACAATTTGTAAACGCCATTAATGACATTATTTGGTCCAATGCACTTATTATTTTATGCCTTGTAGCCGGGATTTATTTTTCTATAACCACCAGATTTTTGCAAGTGAGGTATGTAAAGGAAATGGTCAGGCTACTTTTTGACGGCAAAAGCTCCGAGCAGGGCGTATCTTCATTTCAGGCTTTCGCCATAGCTATATCGGGTAGAGTTGGAACTGGAAATATCGCTGGTGTAGCCACTGCTATTGCAATGGGTGGGCCTGGGGCGGTTTTTTGGATGTGGGCCATTGCATTTTTGGGTGCAGCTTCGGCTTTTATTGAAGCTACATTGGGGCAGATATACAAAGAAGTTAAGGATGGCCAGTACAGAGGAGGTCCTGCTTACTATATAGAAAAAGGATTGGGTATAAAATGGTACGCAGTGGTATTTGCGGTGGCCACTATCCTAAGCACTGCCCTTTTGCTGCCAGGTGTGCAGAGCAACAGTATAGCATTGGGTGTAAAAAACGCCTTCAATATTCCGGTAGAGTACACTGGAATAGTAGTTTGCATACTACTTGGCCTGATTATTTTTGGCGGAGTGAAAAGAATAGGTAAAGTGGCCGAAATAGTGGTGCCTTTTATGGCTGGAGGTTATATATTGATGGCCTTAATTATAATTTTATACAACTACGAAAAAATACCTGAAACTTTCGGCTTAATTTTTAAATCGGCTTTTGCACTTGAGCCTACTTTCGCAGGTATATTTGGAATGGCTGTGGCTTGGGGTGTAAAAAGAGGAATTTATTCAAACGAAGCTGGTCAGGGAACCGCACCACATCCTGCGGCAGCGGCAGAAACATCACACCCTGCCAAACAAGGACTAGTTCAGGCATTTTCTGTTTATATTGATACTCTTTTCGTTTGTACAGCCACGGCTCTGATGATTCTCTTTACAGGTAAATACAATATTTTGAACCCTGATGGAGGGTTTATTGTAGAAAATGTTCCTGGAATGGCGGTTGGTTCTGAATTTACGCAGAATGCAGTTAATACAATTTTTCCATCATTGGGAGCGGGTTTTGTATCGATAGCACTTTTCTTTTTTGCCTTTACCACCATCATGGCGTATTATTATATCGCAGAGACCAACTTCAGCTATTTGTTGGAGAAAGGTGGTAAGACATGGATGATTCAGGCTTTGCGAATTATGATAATAGCGGCCACCTTCTATGGTTCTGTTAAATCAGCCGCATTGGCTTGGACGATTGGCGATATTGGCGTTGGGCTTATGGCTTGGTTGAACATCATTGCCATATTTTTACTCAGAAAGCCAGCTTTTGCTGTCTTTAAAGATTATGAAAAGCAAAGAAAAGCCGGTAAAGACCCTGTTTTTGTGGCAAAAGATTTGGGTATTAAGAATACAACCGAGTGGGAGTGAGTTAGCTAGAAATAAGAGCAGAAAAGGGAATTAATTAGGCGAATTGGTTCCCTTTTTTGTGGGTGGTTCTGTAATTTGATTTATCTTTGAAATACTTATTTGTTTTCTACCATTGGTTCTATTTGCCAATCAGTAATCCAAACTTCATAAATTTATCAAAATGATAAAAATTCCAAATCTTAGTCTTGCACTCAAAACTCAAATTGAGACCAATTCTGCTTTGGTAGAAATTGCGGCAGAAACGGAAATTTTGAGAGAGGGTCAATATATCAAGGTCATTCCATTGGTAATAGAGGGCTTGGTGAAAGTTTTTACGAAACATGAAGACAAGGAATTGCTTTTGTACTACATCCAGCCCAGTGAAAGCTGTGTGATGTCTTTTACCGCAAGTCTAAAAAACGAACCCAGCAAAGTTTTTGCGATAACTGAGGAGAATTCAAAGATTTTGCTTCTACCAGTAGATAAGGTTTCACACTGGATTGAGGAATTTCCAGATTTGAATAATCTTTTTTTTCAACAGTATAACCTTCGATATTCCGACTTACTTGAAACCATCAATCAGCTTTTGTTTGATAAGTTAGACAAACGTTTGATGGATTATTTGAAAGAAAAAGTTAAGGTAACAAAGAAAAATCCATTAAAAATTTCCCACCGACAGATAGCCAACGAATTAGGCACGGCCAGAGAGGTTATTAGTAGGGTGATGAAAAAGCTTGAGCAAGAGTCTAAAGTTAAGCAGTTTAGCAATTCTGTGGAAATTTTGTAAGTGGTGACCAAGGTCACTGTTTTGGAGTAATGAAGTCTTTACATTTGTTTCATAATTCAATAAAACAATTACGATTATGAAAGCAAACATGGGTTCAACCGACCGTATTATCAGAATTTTATTGGCCGTAATAATGGCAGCATTGTATTTTACAGGTGTCGTTACAGATACATTGGGCATTGTTTTGATGGTTGTCGCAGCGGTTTTCGCTCTTACCAGTCTAATCTCATTCTGTCCGCTTTATCCTATCCTCGGAATTAACACTTGTGGTACTAAAAAATAAAAAGAAATGGGCCAATGTAAGGCCCATTTTCTTTTAGATTTTACTGATTCCTGTTAGTTTGTCAAATTTTTCATTTTTGACGGTTTAAAACTAGTCCGACTAATTTCGGTTCCCATAGGGTAGGATAAATCCCCTTGGTCTTCGGCAGTAATGAATATTTCATTTACGTTAAAGGCCGTTACAGTTTTGAGTGTTGTCTTTTTTCCATTGGAAATATTCAACTGACCAATGTTTTTGGTGATATTCTCGTCTGTCACTATCCAAACGCTATAGTTTTTTTTAGCTGGAACCAACCTGTCAGCACTTGCCAAATTATTGGCAGTAAGTTCGATAGTGTAGTTTTTGTTTTTGTCTTGGGTCTTCTTTGCGGTAATTTCAGCGGCAGGTACCGTGCTTGAAACGGGAAATTTTGCGGTAGAAGCACAAGAAATAAATACGGAAGAGAATGCCGTGATGATGGCGAATGTTAAAACTCTCATAACCAATTTTGTTTTTGTATTTTCCTACTCATCAGGTTTTTCGGAATTCACCCCTTTTGGTATGTGTGGTCATTTTTTGAAGAAAAATTCTCGTTGCTTTCAAAGTTTATCTTTAATGACTTAGAATAATGCATCAAAGGTGGGGTTAATTGGTTAAAAGCTTCTTACAAGATGCTGATAATGAATTACAGAATTCACACCCTGCTTCTCCACCTAACCAATTCTAATGTAAAGGGTGGAAATCATTTTATAATTACCTGATCCATATTTTTGCACTACAGTTCTTTCCTGAGTTATTTTGAGCTTTTAAGGTATAGAAACCAGGAGCAAGCTGTGTATTGGGATATAGTTCGAAATAATCACCTTGTTCGCTTATTTTCCTGACGTCTATGGATTGGCCCATGGCCGTATTGAGCCGGATAGTGGTTTTGTCGATATTCGGAAAGTATAGTTTAAGAAAATCTCTGTTTTCGCTTGGGTTTTCAAGGATTACACACGACACTTCGTCCTCAGATACCGTCAGTTTTACTGTATTTCTGATGGCTTTAATTCCATTTCCGTAGTTGTAAATCAGCTGGTAATAATTGTCCGATAAAAATGGTTTGAGGTCTGTAAACTCCGATTTGGTTAAATTACCTAACCAAGCAAACCAAGTTTTGCCATCTTTACTTTTGAGGACTTCGTAGTTACCGGTGTTACTTTTTTCTGAAATATTTAGTTCAGGTATTTTATTTTCGTTAATTTCTCCTATTAACTTTCCGATGGGTGCTTCCTTGTTCCAAAGTCCAAATTCACCTGTTTTAGTGGTGCTAAATTCTACATAATGTATATTTTGGTCATTTTCTTTTTGCCATTTTGTAGTTGCTTCCAACCAATAATTATTTTCTAAATCATTGTTAATGAAGTCACAATCGAGGTTTTTGCCATCGTAATTTATTATAGAGACTTCATCCGTGGTTTTTGCACCCAAATCCAGTATTTCATCTTTTGTAAAGTAAAATCTTATTTTGAAACTCGCACTGGGTTGTTTTGAGGTGAGTAAATTAAAGTATCTGGGATAGAGTTCAGTTAGATTTTTGTCCTTGAGGTGTTTGGAACTTGTATTCCTCAAATCCATTTTGGCAGTTCCCAGATTTTGACCGTTAGGGTGAACAGCGGCAAATATATGTCCTTTTTCATCATAAAAATAGTTCCATTCATCGGCAACCAGAACTTTACCCGATTGATTGATACAGGTATCATTTTTTATATCGAAATAACATGGTTTTAAGGTGATTTCAACCCGTCTTTTTTGACTTAAACAACCATTGCTACCTTGAACGGCTACCCACATTTGTCTCGCTTGAGTGTCACTAGTGTTAATAGAAAACTCATTTTCTGTTGATTCGTCATCCGTTTCGTTATTAAACCAGTAGGTGTTTAAGTCGTTTAATTTTAATGACTTAATGTTATTAGAGAATTGACAATAGCTAAAGATAGAGTCTAAATTCTCGACCTTGGGAGCATCTATGATATTTATTTCTAACTTTTGTTCGTCGCTTACGCAACCTTTGTCGTTGGTATAATTCCCAATAAAATTGTATGTCTTTGCTAAATTAAAATTGGTAATATTGAGTTGAGATGAATCTAAATTCCGCAATACAAATTTGGCTGGTAGATCCTTTAAAAAGCTGTTAATGAAACTGAATTGACAAGCTGAATAATTGGTTTTGGCTAAACGCAGAGGTTTGGGATTCACAACAACTTTAAAATTATTTGAGGTTCGCACACAAGTGCTAGAGCCTTGATTTTGGAATGTTACTCTAAGTCTATACTCCCCTGAATTGCTCGGGTTTATGATAATTTTTTCGTTAATGTTTTTGGTGGTAAAAACAGTGTTGAAACTTCCCGTAATGTTACTTTGCCATTCCAATTGGCTAATGCTACCTTTCAAGATATCTGTAAATTTCGAGGCATTTATAGTCTGATCCTCACAATATGTTAGGTCATTCAATTTTCCAGTTATCTGATTGACCCTCAAAGTAACTTCATTTGAGATAATTTCGGTAATGGAATTACTCACAATACATCTATAGACAGTTCCTTCGATAAATGGTGCTTTTCCAACGTCGTCAATTTTAAAACTACTACTGTTTTCACCTATAATGTCCTCGAATACCCCGTTTTTGGCCATTTGCCACCTGTAAGCGACATTGGTTGAACCTTTGGTTTTAATAGAAAAGGTGCTGCTATTGTTATCACAATTTGACTGGTTGGTCGGTTGTGTTGCTATGCCGAATGCGGCAACTATTTCCGATTCAATGTATGTTCTCTCACTTTCACAGCCTTTTTGGCTGGTTTGTGACACGTAATAGTCGTATGTGCCTATTTTTTGATGGCTTGGTGCAACAGACGTAAAAGTTTGTCCGGTTCGAGAGGTATACCATTTGAGTTGTTCACCAAATGCAGAAAATACAAGTAACTGGTTTTCAATAATCTGTGCAGGTGTCGTATTAATAGGTTTTGGGGGTTCGGGGTGGATAATTATTTGAACCGTTGCCTTGATACTTTCACACTCAGCAGTATTTTTGAATGAGTAAAAATAAATTTGATTTCCAACAATTTTGGTATCAATAACTGGCTGTTTGGATAAACGGGCATTGCTACCCGGCAAGTACCATACTACGTCCAGATTGCCAGGTTCATAAAGTTCAAGCTTCGGAGAAGTGACATTTTGACAAAATTCAAAACCAATATCCTGTGGATTTTGAGGAAACGAGCCAACTGAAAGACTCATCAGATCAGTAGTTTCCGTGCAAGTACCATTGCTTGATCCGAACAAGACGGAACACCGATATTGTTGTTGGTTGTTGATATTCAGGTCATTGATTTGCAATTGAAGTGTTTTGGAACCTGAAATATTCATGGTGTCTTTCAAATTTTGCCAAATATCCCCAGTTCCATATCTATGTTGCCAAGTAATAGCTGTAGGTATACCTGTAATCTGGTGTGTTTGATTAAGATCAATACTGAAATTATTTCCGAGACAAAGTTTTTGATTGGCCAAACTGCCTTGTAGTCTGTTGACACTTATTTCCACTTCGTTACTGGTGATTTCCGAAAAATCGTCCCGAATAATACATCTGAATTTGGTCAAATGAGGGCTTTGGTCATTTCCTAAACTGCTTATTTTTAATTTATTGGTATTGAAATCGGAGAGGTTGGTTTGGTCGCTTGGTATGTCTGAAAAGGTGTTTTCAGTGGGTTTTTTTCGCTGCCATTTATAAATTATGGTACCAGTTCCTTTTGCTTCAAGAGCTATGGTAGAGCTATTGCCGTAGCAGTTGGTAGCATTAGAGGGTTGGCTTGTTAATGCCAGGGCTGCATTTAGTTTGGCGGTTATTTTAAGTCTGGAGCTCTCACAAGCTCCAATTGTTTGTGTTGCCCAAAATGAATATTCTCCTGCTATGGTTATTTGCGGCGAATCGGTTGTGAACAAAGTCGAAGTCTCAGAGGTATACCATTTAATATTTTGCCCAGAAGCGTTAAATACGAGAATTTCAGGACTTAAGACACTTTCTGGGGTGGTATTTATGGGTTTTTCTATCCCAGGTACCACAGTAATATTAATACTTTTAGAAACTTCATCACAGCTATTCCTACACGTTACAGTATAAAATGTGTTGACGGTTGGAGTAACAGATATTTGAGCCGTAGCCGCACCATTTGACCATAGAATTTGACCTTTACAGCCTGAACTTACTAAATTTATGGTCGAACCCGAACAGATAGTAGAGTCTGAAAAACTGGTATTTATGACCAATTCAGGAAAGAAAACGGCAGAAATGGCATTTGATGTGGCCAAGTTACACGAACTATTTTGGCAGTCGATTCTTGCTCTAAAGTAGAAAGTGCTATCTTTGCCGGTATTAGAATTTGTTATTTCTAAAACCTCTGAAATACTCAAATTTCTCCAAAAACTTGAACTAACCGCAGCCGAAACCTTATTGATTTGCCACTGAATATCACAAATTCCTTCACCACCTACCACAGTTTTATTGAGGCTTAATTTTTGTCCAAAACAAACTTCG
>NZ_RJUF01000176.1 GCF_024343775.1 Lacihabitans soyangensis
TGGCTCTATGCTGAATAGAGTGGGTACTTGAATTTGAGTTTAGCAGCAATGAAGTAAATCATACTGATAAAATTGTTTTTATTTCTGTATCCACGAGCCCTAGCTTTAGCCAATTGGATTTTACTATTAATACCTTCTAAAATTCCGTTTGAAATATGGTATTTAGAATAGTTTGTAATTCCTTTCCAATGTTTGATTACGGTGTCTGCAAATTTCTCAAATTGAGGTATCATTGCCTCTTTTACCATATCACACCAATAGGCTAAAAACCCTTGAGCTTCTTGAGGCGATTTAATAGACCAAAAGTCGTCAAATAGTATTTTTAAACGATAAGCCGCACCTAATCTGGGTAATGCCTCTAGTGACATATCTCTCTGTGTTTTTTGAGAAGCCGTCATGTTTTTGTCATTTTTGAGAAACAAATACTTTTGCCCTTTTAGCATTAGGTGATTCTTTAGTTCTTGTTTTCTTAAGTCGTCCATACTTTTATTCAAGAGTGCTTTGACATGATACCTATCAAATACTATTTGAGCATTTGAAAATTCTGACTCCACACCACTGATAAAAGAGGGTGATAAGTCTATACAAACTTGCTTGATATTCTGTCTCTGGGTACCTTTAGTTTCCAGATAATCAGCTATTTTCGTAATGGTGTCTGCTCCCTTGCCCTCAGTTGCATGTACTACCCTTGAAGTTTTCATATCCACCGCAACGGTTATATAATCATGCCCCTTTTTAGAACTTGTCTCGTCTATTCCCAATGTTGAAATATCACTATGATCTGCACCACAATAAGCAATTCCAAGCCAATAATTAAAGATATTCCAGATGCGATTGGGGTAAACTCCAATCACTTTGCCTACCTTGTTGACTGGCATTTCTTGCTCTATTAACAACATACTAAATGCCTCAAACAGAAGTGTAAAACCACTACCTTCCCGTGCCCACGGTACTGAGACTTGTTCAACCTTATTCTCAACAGTTTTTACACGTGGTATTTTACAATGTAGGTAACACTTATGCTCAAAAAAATTCTGGTGCCGCCACTTCCTATCTACTCTATCATGTACAGTACTCTTGCCAGTCTTATCAATAAAAAATCCAACTTTGTAGTCAATCGTTAAATGAAGCTCTTTTTGATAATCCCCATCCAAAAACTCTACTTTTGAAACATACCACGGCTCATTTAAACCTAAAGCCAATTGAAATATTTGTTCACTATTCATTGAACAAATATCAGAAACAAATTTTATCTTACCCACTTAATTCAACATAGCACCCTAATATTTAAAGAATTTAGAAAATACATTTTCCCAATATCCTCTGGTAAATTTTTTAATGGATTATCATTTAACTTTAAATCTTTCAATAATTTCAAATGAACAAATATCCCTTCTTGAATATTGGAAATTTTGTTATGACTTAAATTTAATGATTTTAAAAGAAATAAATCTTTAAAGGAATTAGGTATTTCATCAATCAAATTATCTGATAAAAAAAGATGTTTTAAATCCCTTATTGTAAAAACAACCTGAGGGATTTTTGTAAAATTATTATTCCTTAAATCAAGAATTTCTAAATTTTGAAGATTGACAAACTCCTCTGGAAGGTTTTTCAACCTATTTCCATTTAAACTTAAATTTTTTAAATTTGTAAGATTACATACCTCCATAGGCAGTTCTGTCATTGATTTGTTCTCTAAAACCAAATCAAAAGTTTCAGTTTGTTTTACCTTTTCTATTAATTCCCTAATAGTAGCCATTCTAATAGATTTAACTTTAAAAAATCAAATAGCAATATACCAATAAAAATTTAATAAAAAATCATCCAAACATAACACCCCCACCTCAAAGAGGCAAGGGTGTAAACTATAAACCCTAAAATACCTATAAACTTATCACAATTTTAAAACCGCAGTCGCTTCTAACGTACTCACCACTCGGAACTATATGGTCTTACGCAATAGTAATCTCCGGCAGATTCTCAAATTTATAATGATTGTCTGCGTCAACGTCTAACACAATAATGGCTTCTTTATTGATTGTGCCTCCGAGAATCATTTTTGAAAGTTCGTTCATGATGTTTCTTTGAATTACTCTTTTGAGTGGCCTGGCTCCAAAAACTGGGTCATAACCTTCTTCTCCGAGCTTGTCCAAAGCGGCTTCAGTGGCTTCTAAATCAATGCCTTGCTCTTTCAAACGAGCCTTGATTGTATCAAACTGTATGGCTACAATTTTGCGTATTTCTGTTTTTCCAAGTGGATCAAACAACACAATCTCGTCGATACGGTTCAAAAACTCAGGTCTTACAGAGGCTTTTAGCAATTCCATCACTTGATCTTTCGCTTCGTCCTTGAAGTATTTCTCCCAAGCACCTGGTGCACCTTTGAGTGCTTCCATGTATTTTTCCTGGATGAAATGTGAGCCAATGTTAGAAGTCATGATGATGATGGTATTCTTGAAGTTGGCCACACGACCTTTATTGTCAGTCAGTCGGCCATCATCCAATACTTGCAATAGTACGTTCCATACGTCTGGATGTGCTTTTTCAATCTCGTCTAGCAATATCACACTGTAAGGTTTGCGTCTTACGGCTTCGGTGAGTTGTCCGCCTTCGTCATAGCCTACATATCCTGGAGGAGCTCCTACCAAACGGCTCACAGTGTGTTTCTCCTGATATTCACTCATGTCTATACGCACCATGGCGTTGTCGTCATTGAAGAGGTAATTGGCCAAAGTTTTCGCCAACTCAGTTTTACCCACCCCGGTACTTCCCAAAAACAGGAAGCTACCAATCGGTTTTTTAGGATCTTGCATACCCGCACGTGAACGCCTCACCGCATCTGAAACCAACTCAATAGCTTCTTTTTGGCCTGCCACACGTTTTTCAAGCTCATCCTCGAGGTGCAACAACTTCTCACGGTCGCTTTGTAGCATTTTAGAAACTGGTATTCCGGTCCATTTGGCCACTACCATGGCTATGTCCTCAGCCGTAACTTCTTCGTTAATAAGGTTATCTTTGTCTAAATTCTTAGCTGAAAGTTCCACCAAACGATTCTCGGCCTCTGGCAATTGCCCATATCGAATCTGTGCAACCTTGCCATAATCACCTGAACGTTCGGCTTGGTCGGCATCAAATTTTAGTTGTTCTATTTTTTCTTTAAGCGTTCTTACCTCATTTACTTTGCCTTTTTCAGAGTCCCATTTGGCTTTCAGGCTGTTAAATGTTTCATTGAGTTCGGCTATTTCTTTGCTGAGATTATTCTCTTTTTCTTTGTCATTTTCACGTCTAATGGCCTCACGCTCAATCTCCAGCTGCATAATACGTCTGCGGAGTTCGTCCATATTTTCGGGCATAGAGTCCATTTCTAGACGGAGTTTAGCTGCTGACTCATCCATTAAGTCGATGGCTTTATCCGGCAAAAACCTATCAGAAATATATCTACTCGAAAGCTCCACGGCCGCTATAACGGCATCGTCCTGAATTCTTACTCCATGGTGCACCTCATATTTTTCTTTGATACCTCTCAAAATCGAAATGGCATCTGCAATATCAGGTTCATCCACTACAACAGCTTGAAAACGTCTTTCTAGAGCCTTATCTTTCTCTATATATTTTTGATATTCTTTCAAAGTAGTAGCACCTATAGCATGCAATTCTCCTCTAGCCAAGGCTGGTTTTAGCAAATTGGCAGCATCCATGGCTCCCTCTCCTCCACTTCCTGCACCTATCAGTGTATGAATCTCATCAATGAAAAGTATTATTTCTCCTTCAGAGTCAGTTACTTCTTTGATTACGGCTTTTAGACGCTCCTCAAACTCGCCCTTGTATTTGGCACCTGCTACAAGCAAGCCCATGTCGAGCGAAATCACGATTTTTGATTTCAAATTCTCAGGGACATCGCCTTGTACGATACGTTGGGCAAGACCTTCCACAATAGCAGTTTTACCCACCCCAGGCTCACCAATCAACATCGGGTTGTTTTTGGTACGCCTCGACAAAATCTGTAAAACCCTCCTAATCTCCTCATCTCGCCCTATCACTGGGTCAATTTTGCCTTGCTCCGCCAAATCGTTCAGATTTTTGCTGTAACGAGCAAGGGCTTGGTACTTGTTTTCTGCGTTTTGATCTTTCACTGGATTATTTTTTCCTCTAAGTTCTGTAATAGCTTTTATAATATCTGTCTCTTTAACTCCCTCAGCTTTTAGCAAATTAGCAACTGAATCGCTTCCACCCAATATGCCCAAAAACAAAAGTTCTACACTCACAAACTCATCTCCAAACTCCTTCAGGTACGACTGAGCCTTGGTCATGGCTTTGTTAAGGTCGTTTCCAAGAAATGGCTGATTACCACCTGAAACTCTTGGATAAGCCTCCACTATGGGATCCAATTTCCTCAAAAAACCTTCTGGACTTATTCCATATTTCTTCAACAAAAAAGATGAAGTATTCGGTTCTTCTTCCAAAATGGCCTTAAGCAAATGGCCCGTTTCCACTGCTTGCTGAGAAAAACCTTGAGCTATTTGAGCAGCCTGCTGAATTAGCTCTTGCGACTTGATGGTGTATTGATTGAAATTCATTTTTTTAAGTTTTTAGCAAATGACATCACACAATTAGCTTTTTCATAAAATGTTACATCTATCCATCGTCAAATTTTGTGCGAGATGTTTATTTCGGAAATAATGACTTAAAAAGTATTTTTGTGAGAGAAAATAAATGCCAGAATGGCTGATTTCCAATAATTAAGAAATAAAAGGTGTGCTATTTTGTCTGAATTTGGTCTGCGTTTTTTCCGACTCAGAGTTTCGCGGAGTTTATTTTTTCAGCACATTGCGTTTTTTGAGTTTCACGGAGTCTTTCACTTCGCTCATTAGAGTGTTCAAGCGATTTACAAAATTTAAACTATGCTATCTATGTGCCTATGTGTTTTAATCCAGACAATAGAAAATAATCAAAACAAGAATCCTGCAGGTTTAATTTTGGTCCTATTAAAACTCTCTTGACAAGGAAAACACTGGGTGGTTTTAATCCATCCAAGACTGTACGGTTCCACAATTACTGGCTTAGGCGTGGAGCGGTTTCGCTCGACATTTATCTGATGTTCAAAAACATCTGACACATAAAATATCCCCAAAACCTCCTCTGTAGGGTCATTGACGTTTTTCATGTTTCCTCTTATGGACTTAGGAGTAGCATCAAAAAGTCCACCACTGTTTTTGGATTGTTCCTTTATGGCATTCCAAAATTTGTAGGCGGCCTCCGTCAAAGAGTATTGATTGATAACCATGTAATAAGGTGTATTATTGTCAAATGGCACAGTGGCCACATGCTGACGAATGATACTGTTTCCATTAATGAGTCGGTCGTTGGCCAGTTGAAAGGCATCGTCAAACTTCACTTTCTCATAGCATGGCTCGCAGCATTTATCCACATAAGACTCGGTAACGGCTCCACCCTGGCCAAAAATATACCATTCTCGGCAGTAATTGATTTGTTTGACATGATAGGTATCCCATTTGTAAAAGTCTTTGGAGGCTGGTGAATCTTTTGTGTCTATGGAAACCAAAAACTCCCCAACAACTTTTGAAGGACGTCCCAGTTCTCTAAATTCAATATTTACTTTGTCAATTTTTGTTACGGGCACAGGAGACTCAAGGCTTGACTCATACTTTCTACCGTCCAATACCTCCACGGTCAGTTTATATTTTCGCCCCAATTCAGCTTTAATTTTGTTCACCGACCTGTAGTTATAGCCTTCTCTGGTTTTAATCTGATTGTTGGGTTCTATTTCATCATAAAATTCAAAAACTTTACCTTGATCGTCGGTAATTTTCACTTTCGCTCTGTTCACCAAATTCTTAAAATTATTTCCTTCAGAATTATAAGGAGCATCATAGGTGAGGTAAACATACTGATAATCAAGCTTTGTAGTAAACTGTGCTTCCACCACTAGCCTAAGTTTATCACTGGTGAGTTTGGGGTCATAAATATCTACACATGCCACTAAGAGCGTAGCCAGAAATAAGAAAATGATATTTTTATTGAATATTTTCATCAGAATTTGAAATTATAAGTAACTGACGGAATGATTGTTCCCAAAACCGAAAGCTTATAAATATCCACTTTCGAATAAAACTGATTGTAAGGATTTTTGGACCTAAAAAAGACCGAATACGCGTTTTTGCGGGCCATTACGTTGTACAAGGAGACATTCCAAGAACCTCGATATCCGCTCGTGCGATATGGATGCGACTCAATATTCATGGCCAAGTCAAGTCTTAAGTAATTTGGTATTTGAGATTGATTGCGACTATTGTAATAAGGCAAAACGGCTCCACTAGTATAGAATTTTGAAGCTGGATAAGTAATAGCCCGACCAGAACTGAAGTTCAAATTACTTGAAAACGAAACTTTTCTACTCACTTGGTAAGAGCCGATGGCATTGAAACTATGAGGTCTATTAAAGATTGGTGGGAAATACTTTCCGTTGTTAATGGTCTCTTCCTCCGTTGGGCCAGCCACTTTTATTCTGGTTTGCGAATAAGTGTAGCTCAACCAACCCGTAAAAGTACCGAGATTCTTTTTCACAAAAAACTCCGCACCATAGGCGTAGCCGTCTCCTTGTAAAATAGCAGTTTCTGGAAATTTGTTCAAGAGAAGCGTTTCCCCGTCTTTATATTCTACGACATCGTATAATTTTTTATAAAAAACCTCCACCGAAGCCTCGGAAGACTTCTCTTTGAAGTTTTTGAAATAGCCCATTGAAAATTGGTCGGCCATTTGGGGTTTTATGTAGGTATCACTCAATTTCCATCTGTCAGTTGGCAAAGCAGCTGTGGTTCCTGACAGCAACTGTATAAATTGCTTCATACGGTTGGCACTAAACTTCAAACTCGAAGAGGCCGAAATATTGAAATTCAATGAAAGCCTAGGTTCAAAACTTCCATAGCTTTTCACTACTTTTCCTCTATCATAGGCCACAGAATCAACAATATTTAAAAACGAAATCGGTTTTCCGGCCTCATAATTATAAACGGTAGATGCACCCAGTGCTTGGTAAGAAACATAACGTAGGCCCACTCCAAGATTCACTTTTTTAGAAATTTCGATCTTATCATTCACAAAAATTGCCGTTTCTATTCCACTTTCTGGATTAAGTCTAATCAAGTTCTTGTTGGAGGAAGGCAATGTGGGTTCCATAAGACCTGGCTGAATGTCATATCGGTTAAACTGAAAACCAAAGTCTATTTCGTTTTTGGGGTTAAGATTATACGTGGCTATACCTTTAATGCTTTTATAAACAATGTTATAGTTCAGTTTAAAAGCAGTCAAAGAATCAGAATTGATGATATCAGCGTCATAGTTAGAATAAACTCCAACCAAACGCGTAGAAAACTTCGGTCCGTAGTAATGTGACCATGAGGCTGTAGCATTGGTCGTCCGCCAGTCGTAAAGGGCGTCTCCGTTGTCATCAATGGCCGATATGGAGTCCTTAGCAAGTTTAAATTGATCTTTACCCTGAAATGCCGAGATGGAGATACGATCTTTGGTCGTTGGTCGATATTCGAGTTTGGCAGTAAGATCATAGAAATTCGCTTTGGAGCCAGCGAGTCTTTTAATCTTGATAACCTGCATCAGCTGATCGATATAAGAAATTCTACCCGCCACATACATACTCATTTTATCTTTTATGATTGGCGTTTCTATCAATAATCTACTGCTGATTGTTCCTACCCCGCCATTGATAGACAATTTGGTGGCGTTGGCGTCTTTAAGATTTACATTTAAAACCGAAGATATCCTTCCGCCAAACTGTGCTGGAATACCCCCTCTGTAAAAGTTAAAATCTCTAAAGGCGTCTGGGTTAAAGACAGAGAAAAAACCCATCAAGTGACTGGAGTTAAATATGGGAGCTTCGTCAAGAAGTATCAGGTTCTGGTCAATATTTCCACCCCTCACATTAAATCCAGAGGCTCCTTCGCCTACGCTGGTAACACCTGGGAGGGTGTAAAGACTTTTTATGATATCAATTTCGCCCAAAAGTGAGGGCAATTTTTTCAATGTTCTGCTGCTCAATGTAGTCATGCCAGTACCCAAACGCTTGACATTTTGCTCCGAACTATTGGCACTTATTCTTACCTCTTCGAGTTCGTTTACTTTTTCGTCCAATACATAATCCATGACCATGTCTCTTCTTACATCAATTTTCTGGTATTTCTTAAAATATGATTGATGCGATATTTCAAGAAGATAACTGCCCGTAGGGATGGTCATTTCATAATATCCTGCCGAATCAGTAGAGGTCCCTATACCATTTTCGGTAATGATGAGATTGACCCCAAAAAGAGGCAGTTTGGTCTGGTTATGTTTGATGGTTCCTTTGATTTTAACTCTTTTCTGAGAAAAACTCAGAAAGGGCATAAAACCCAGTAAAATCAAAATCAGCATTTTTTTCGTTGAAATCATATGTCCTCAATCAATAAATTTATTCTTTGTTGATATACTTTCTTTAAGGATTTTCATGAATTGTCGTTTCGGAATCTCAATGGCTCCAAACCGTTTCACGTTGTCATTTATAAATTGTGTGTCTAATAATTTAAAATTTCTTTGTCTCAAATTTTGAATTAAATAATGAAAAGCCACCTTGGAAGCATTGGGTTTGGTATGAAACATGGATTCGCCAAAAAAGGCTGAACCTAAAGAAACGCCGTACAAACCGCCCACCAACTCGTTGTTTTGATACACTTCCACCGAATGAGCAAAACCCAATTTATGTAAACTATGGTAAGAATCAATGATATCCTGCGAAATCCAAGTTTCATCGCCTTGAAATCTTGGTAAAGCACAATTTTTCATGACTTCTTTAAAATTCTTGTTGAAGTCCACATCAAAAACCTTCTGATTAAGTGTGGGTCTCAGCGATTTAGATGGTTTGTAGGTATCGATCGGAATTATCGCCCTGGGATCGGGCGAATACCAATAAATCTCGCCTTCGTGGCTGTCGGCCATTGGAAATATACCGTTACTGTAGCCGTAGAGCAAATCGTCAGTTGAGATTTTCGTCATAAAGGCAGATTAATCAATAAGCCAAATGCTATCCGTTTCATGGCCTTGCTCTTTCCATTCTACCAAAACCCGCTGCGAATCAAGAGTATTTACTTTTTTACCCGCAAAATTGGCCTGAATAGGTAGGTCTCGATTGTATTTTCTGTCGATCAGGCACAATAATTCAACTTTTTCGGGCCTTCCAAAGGCCTGCATGGCATCAATGGCAGCTCTCACCATCCGTCCAGTAGCCAACACATCGTCTATCAGTATGACGTTTTTGTCTTCAATGATAAAGTTAATTTGAGTAGAGTTGGGCTTCAATATATTGCCTTTCCGCTTAAAATCATCTCGGTAAAAAGTAGCGTCTAGGTAACCCAATGGAATATTAACCCCAAAATCCTCTTTCAGAAAATGGGCTATTCTTTCTGCCAAAAAAATCCCACGAGGCTGTAGTCCTATCAAAACGGTGTTTTCGAGAAGTTCGTGGTTTTCGATTATTTCCTGACAGAGACGCCTTAAAGTAATATCCAACAATGGCTGATTGAGTATGAGCCGCTTTTTTTGCATTCCAAAATTAATTATCAACAAAAATATTAGTTATTTTGTAAAAAACACATTTTTCAAAAATAATATAATGAAGTATTTGATAGTGGGATTGGGCAATATCGGGCCAGAGTACGCCTTTACGAGACACAACGCGGGCTTTATGGTTTTGGACAGACTGGCTGCCAAAGAAAACCTCACTTTTAAGGTAGATAGACTCGCCAGCGTGGCAGAATTTAAATACAAAAGTAGATCCATTACACTCATTAAACCCACCACTTATATGAACCTCAGCGGAAAAGCTTTACAGCATTGGATGTCTGTTTTGAAAATACCGATAGACAATGTCATGATATTGGTCGACGACCTCGCTCTCCCTCTCGGCAAGTTGAGAATAAAACCTAAAGGCTCTAGTGCTGGCCACAATGGACTGAAAAACATAGAGTTGGTATTGGGAAACGACATTTACCCACGTCTAAAAATCGGAATCGGCTCAGATTTTCCGAAAGGTCGGCAGGTAGATTATGTTTTGGGGAAGTTTTCTGACAACGATATGATAGATTTATTGCCGAAATTGGACAAAGCAATTGACATGATTTTAAGCTTTTGTACCGTCGGAATTGCCCCCACCATGAACTTTCTAAACGAATGATTGTACTTTTTCAAGAATTTTCGAATTTACTAGAAATACAAACTTTTCCTATGTTAATTTAATTTAAACAAAATATTATTTCGATACTTATTCCTCAAATACCTATTTAAATCTAAAACAATTTGTTTATTTACTGTTTTTAAGTATATTATTTGGTTTCATATACCATACAAAATTTGGCGGTTAAATTAAAACCCTTCAATTTTGCAGAGTAATTCACGAAAGAAAAATAGACAAAAACATGAAGAAGCAATTTAAAGCGGTTATTTTAGCACTAGTATTTGGAACAGTTTCAGGTAATGCACAAGTTAGCTATGCTAACAACATTTCGGGAGACAGATTAGCGGTAAACAGTGCAACTGAGTTCTCAACATTTGTAAAAGCAAAGGCGAGAAAAGTATCTAGAAAGAACGATGAGGATTTGAAAAAATATTTGGAAGTAGTTAATCTATACCACAATTCGTCCGTAGCGTTCTACAACTTAAGCGATGCCCAAAAGGCTGAGTTTATGGAAGCTTCGGCAACATTAAGCGATAAACTTAGTGGAATGAGCCGAAAAGAAGCGAAGGCTTGGTCACAAAAAGTACAACTGAACAAATCGGTGTTCGAATTTATTTGGTCAAGCAAAAACACTATATCTACAGAATCAGAGGTATCAGAAGTACCAGCTGTAGTAGATGCAGTAACAAGTTTATAATATTAGATTTTTTTCATAGTTTAATAGGTTAGGGTTGAATAGATACTTAGCCCGGTTTCTTTGAGACCGGGCTTAAGTTTTTTAAAAGGGGGTTTGATTTTAGATTGATTCGATTCTTGGGCTGAGCGTAGTCGAAGCCTAGGATTGATTCGATTTAAAAACCTCGCTAAAATCTTTACGAGTACTCAAATAATGAAAAAAGTTAGATTTAACACAATAATGGCATGCTTTTTTCTGACTTAAAGTAAACCGAAATAATAATGAGGTACCTATTTCTCTTTCTACTTACTTCACTATCTAGTTATTCACAAATACAATTTAATCCAAACTTTTCAAGATTAGATTTAGTAGGTATTAAAATGAATATTGAAGAGATAATTGATGTTCGAAATAAGCAAGAATTAACCTTCATTCAATCTGACTCTACTTTTAATCTAGAAACATCAGCTCCGCTAAATTTGCTAATCAAAAATTTTATCAATTATAGCCTACCACAAAACAATAAAAAGAACCAAATAACTATAAGATTAAATGAATTCCAGTTTGGTTCTCGGCAAACCGAGGGGAAAGCTATTGTTTGGCTATATTCAGATTTGGAATTCTTTCTCAAAACAACTGAAGGGTACGCAAAAGTTATGCAAACTTCAAATTGTCAGGAGATTGCAGCTTCAGATAACTTGTATTTAACCATGAACAACTTAAATTGGAAATTCTGGAACAGTACGTTGAATGACTTAGAAAAAAATCTTCGAAACCTTGACAATAAAGTGTTGACCACTTCTAAATTTATTGAGAAAGACACCCAATTAAATAATATATTTATTGACCGAATACATAAAGATGGTATATACCCCACCTACAAAAAATTCAAAGCAAATGACGCTTTAGAATGCAATTTCGAAATTTTAGAAATCTTAGGTCAAACTCATCTCAAAATAGAAAACAATCAATTGATGGATTCAATTTCCAAAATCTGGGGGGTTTGTCAAAATGGGAAACTTTATAAAGCGATTAAAAACGAAAAAGATTCAAGCTATTTCCTTTTACCGCTTACTAAATTCTTAAATACTTATGAGGTAGAAACAGTTTATGGTAACAATGAAATCGACCCAAATTCAATTTCTGGTAACACGAAAATACCCAAGATTGTTGATTGGGCATTTGTGGCATTTGACATAGTAAGTTTTGTAAAATTTAAACAATTACCAACCCCACCAACATTAACTCAGTTGGGACTCAAAAAAGCTCAAATCAATATAAATCAAAGAATGATGATCGATAAATATAGAGGAAGTCTTAAACCAATAGGGATTTATGAGAATTAACAAAAAAACAAACCTTAGTCAGCTTTTTTAAAGTATATTAAGAATCAAGCTAATTCAAGAAACTCTCTTGCTGTTATAATTTGGATTCCTTGAAAAGGATTTAAGGATAACAAATCATCATCGCCAGAAACTATTAAAATGGCATTACCATCTTTAGCTAACTCCAAAACCATGTTATCTTTTTTATCTCGGCAAACATCTAATTTACTGTAAACTTGGATAAAGGTACATTTCTCAATAAAGTTTCCCAATTCCCTATTTCTCTCAGCATTAGATTTGTATTTATCAAATTTTGGTCGTGAAAAAACCTCAATCAGTTCATTCCTTAGGTCATTAGAAATTAGAACCTCTGATGTCATTGCTTTTAATAAGGCTTTATGCGGAATAGAATCCGGCCAAACTATGGCACTAATCAATACATTTGTATCTAATACGTATCGATTATTTGCCACTTGCTACCCACCCTTTGTTTTGCAAATAATCCTCTCCAAAAGTTAGAAGCATTTCTCTATCTGTCATATTCATAACGTCCTGATAGTCATTCAAGTCAAACAAAGTTTCATTCTTTATTTCCTCTTCGAGAATTGAACTAATACGACTACGAATAATGGATTGCTTTTGTCTTGAAAGTCTTTTCAAGGTATTACTTGCAGTATCTGAAATTGGAATTCTTATCGTACTCATAGTTATAACTTCTTGATTCAAATAACAAAAAAACAGAAATCAATCTCAAATAAATCAATTCAATTGATTTATTTTCAAATTGCCTCCAAAATTCTCTCCATGGCTACTTCGTAACCGATTTTCTCTTTCAATGCTGAAATCGCAATTCTTTCTTGTTCCATGCTGTCACGGTGACGGATGGTTACGGTATTGTCTTCCATGGTTTGATAATCTACCGCAATACAATATGGAGTACCTATCAAATCCTGACGGGTGTAACGCTTACCTATGGCACCACCATCATCATAAATAGTTCTGAAACTTGACTTAAGTGAATTGGCTATTTCTTGGGCTTTTTCGGCCAAGCCATCTTTTTTAACCAATGGCAATACAGCAGCTTTGATAGGAGCCAGTGCAGGATGAAGTTTTAAATAAGTTCTTTCTTTTTCACCAGTTTCTTGGGTGAAGGCATTGCAGAAAGTAGCTAAAAATAGTCTATCGGCTCCCACAGAAGTTTCTACTACGTATGGAATATAATTCCCTATTGCCTTTCCATCTTCACCCAACTCTGGATCAAAATACTGCTGCTTTTTCTTCGACAGTTCTTGGTGGTTTTTCAGGTCAAAATCTGTCCTTGAGTGAATTCCTTCTATTTCTCTAAATCCAAACGGAAACTGATACTCAATATCTACTGCGGCGTTGGCATAATGAGCCAACTTGTCATGGTCATGATATTTCAATTTATCAGCAGGCAAACCTATGGCTTTATGGAATTTCAGACGTGTGTCTTTCCAAGTATTGTACCATTCCATTTCTGTACCTGGTTTTATAAAAAATTGCATTTCCATTTGTTCAAATTCACGCATACGGAATATAAACTGACGTGCAACTATCTCATTTCTAAAGGCTTTACCAATTTGAGCAATACCAAATGGCACTTTCATTCTACCCGATTTTTGCACATTCAAGAAGTTCACAAAAATACCTTGGGCTGTTTCTGGCCGTAAATAAATATTGCTAGAATCTTCAGCCACAGAACCAACTTGAGTTGAGAACATCAAATTAAACTGACGAACTTCTGTCCAATTCAAAGTTTTAGAAATCGGGCAAACTATTTTTTCTTCTATGATAAGTTCTCTTACTTCGTCCAATTTCTCTGCACCGAGCAAAGCCCCCATTTTGGCCAAAAGTGCTGCGGCTTTTTCAGGTTCTCCGGCAGCTTCGTATTCTTCTGCCTTTCCTTCCAAAAGCTGATCGGCTCGGTATCTTTTCTTGGAATCTTTGTTATCAATCATCGGATCGTTGAAGCCGTCTACATGACCCGAGGCCTTCCAAGTCAATGGATGCATGAAAATGGCCGCATCAATACCCACAATGTTGTCATGAAGCTGTGTCATAGCCTTCCACCAAACTTGCTTTAGGTTATTTTTTAACTCAACGCCATTCTGACCGTAGTCGTAAACGGCCTGAAGTCCATCATATATTTCGGAAGACGGAAACACAAATCCGTATTCTTTGGCGTGACTGATAATATCTTGTAAAGTAGTAGCTGGGGCAGACGCTTGGCTCATAAAAAATTTTAATAATTATAAATAAAGTGCAAATTTATAAAAATATGCTCTAATGCTCGCATAAAAACTGCAATCAAAATGCCACGATTTGAAAAATCACCAAATGAAAAGAGAAAATTATTGAAAGGGGAAGAAAAAAAATAAAATGAAAAATTTTAATAATAAATAACAAAGTACGCCACCAATAGCCACACTTCGAGACTTTTCGGTCGTAATTTCACTCAGACTATATTCTGAATTTTATTGTGCAAGGATGCATTTTACAAATATTCTGCAACCAATCAACCAATAACGAATTAACCAATAACCAGTTTACCAGTAACCAATCCTTCAATTCTCCGTCTGTCCAGTGGCACCGTCATAAACAGACTTAATGTTGGCCATTTCTTTGATTAAGAAAGACTGCAGTTCTTCGTTGAAAATAGCTTTATCGGCATCTTCCAAGCTATTGTAGTAATCTTTAAGCTCTTTGTTTATGGCTAACTTTTCGGTTTCAGAACTAGCGTTCATGGCCCTAACGTGATATTTTTTAAAATCGAACTTCCCCATCTTATAGTGACTTAATTGTACTTCCGGTCTTATTTACGCAAAACGCTAGCGTTTCGCCCATCCTAATTGCCAAATTTTTATTCTCGTGTCCAAAACCGAAACCGAATGCAATTGGATAATTCGTACCTTCGGTAAGTTCTAAAATAATTTCTTCGACATTCTTACCGAAAGGCTCGTCATTGTCTTTGCAATCTGAAAAATCTCCAATGACCAAACCAGCCAAATTGGATAATTTACCAGCTCTTTTCAACTGCAGCAGCATACGATCAAGGTTATAAAAATACTCCGATATATCCTCTAGGAAAAGTATTTTGCCATCATAAGTCAAGTCTGATTTTGAACCAATACTATGTGCCATCAGAGCCAAATTCCCTCCAATAGCTTCGCCCACTCCCTCTCCTTCTCTATTATATTCTTGAGAAATAAATGCATAGTCTATTTTGTCACCAAACAAAGCAGCACGAAGTGAATCATTTGACTCTTGGTGATAAGTCATCGTTTTAGCCATTACACCATGCAAAGACTGAAAACCCAAACCATTGACATGCAACAACATAGCTGTTAAATCAGAGAATCCACATATCCATTTCGGCTTAGTTTTGAATTTCTCAAAATTCAGGTAATCGATGATTTTGGAACAACCATAACCTCCTCGGGCAGAGAGTATAAGTTTAATAGATGGCTCATCCAAAAAACCTTGAAACTCAGAGGTTCGATTTTCTAGCGTATCGGCAAAACCGTGAAATTCATTTCCAACCGTTTTGCCAACAATAACTTCTAATCCCCAATTCTGAAGAATCTCTACCCCAATCTCTATTGATTTTCGTCCAAGTTTACTTGCTGGAGCGGTAATCGCTATTTTATCACCTTTTTTGAGATATGGAGGTGCCGCAAGCATGATGATCAGATGAATACAACGTCGTTGATGACTTGCTCGCCTATTTCGGAATTAAGCAGCTGAATGAGCTTGGTTTTAGCCAAAAGTAGCTCTTGGCTTAAAGGAGCGGAGTTTAGTCGAATAAACAAAACTCCGCTTTTGATGTAGATTTTTTCGGTACGATTCGCTATGCTAGCACCCATTATTTTCTCCCAATACGCTACCAAATACGTCTCATTAAACTTCGATTTGAGGTTATAGACTTTCAAGAAAGACTCAAAAGCGTCTTTCATGGGTATCGATTTGGTATTTCGGGCAGAGTAAGACATTATTTCTTTTTAGCTATCGCCGATTTTTCAAAAGTCAATTTCGCTCCACCACCCGCTGAAATAGTAACTGTAGTTTCGTCTGTAGACATTACTTTTCCGTGCAATCCACCTGCGGTAACTACATCGTCACCAGCCTTGAGAGCATCTACCATTTTTTGTTGTTCTTTTTGCTTTTTTTGCTGAGGTCTGATCATAAAAAAATACATCACCACAAACATACCCACCATCATGAGTAAAAAGCCCATATTACCGCCGGCTTGCAAAATCGTCATTATTCTTCGTTTTTATTTACTATTACATCAAAACTAACTACTTCTGAGCCATTAACAGCGTTAGAAGTAACCGTTACATATTTTTTATTTATTCCAACTTTTCCTGCACTATTGAATTCAACTTTGATTTCGCCAGTTTTACCTGCACCTATTGGTTTCTCAGGTTTTTCGGCAACCGTACATCCGCAAGTAACATCCACACTTACGATATTCAGGGGCATAGAACCCACGTTTTTAAATTTAAAAACTGTACTCACCACCTCGCCTTCTTTGATTTCGCCGAAGTCATGATTTGGATTTTCGAACTCAATTTTTGCAGAGTCGCTTTGCGATTCTCCAGCTGCCGAATCAGAGTTAAATGTGAAATTGCATTGCCAAAAACTCAATGCTATGAAAAGAACTAGAACAGACGCAAATGCTTTTTTCATTATGCCTTTGATTTTATTTGGTTCATCAAATTCTCTACATCTTCCAAAAGCCTTTCTGCCTTTTGACGTGCCTCGTTTACCACTTTTTGCCCTTCAGCTTTGGCTTCACTGCTACCACCCGACATTTCGGTGGCTACTTCATCTCCCCTTTCTATAAGGTCGGCTATAAATGCCTCTAATTGACCGCGATATTGCGAAAGTTTAGATGCCAGTTTGTCTCGGGTAACTTCGCCTTTGTCTGGTGCATACAATATTCCTATGGCTGTACCTGCGGCTAAACCCGCTAAAAATGCTATGAATGATTTAGATGAACTACTCATGATTGAAAATTTTCTTAAAATTATTCTAAAATTAAAAACTAGACAAACACTTTCAATTTTTATTTGTTGTCCAGCATTCCTCGACCTGTTTTCTTAATTAGGCCACGTGAAGTTAGGTCTTTATTTACCGAATCCAAAATACCATTTATAAATTGTCCGCTCTTGGCTGAACTGTAGTTTTTCGAAATCTCGATGATTTCGTTTATAGTTACCTTTACCGGAATACTTGGAAAGTGCATCAGCTCACATACAGCCATTTTTAGCAAAACACGGTCTGTTTCTATGATTCTTTCAATTTCCCAATTTTTGAGGAATGGTACTAAAATACTCAAGATTTCTTTTTCCTCACTAACTGTAAGTTTGAAGAAAGACTTCAAAAACTCTTTGCTTTCTTCCCACACTTCGTCTAGCTTTTCTACCACAATGCCCTCCGTTTCAACAAAATCGTTGATAGAGTGGAATAACATGGTTCTAAGAATTTCTTTGTCTTCTACCCAGAAAATACTCATTTTCTCAAAAAACTCAGAGC
This sequence comes from Lacihabitans soyangensis, assembly GCF_024343775.1. GTDB lineage: Bacteria > Bacteroidota > Bacteroidia > Cytophagales > Spirosomataceae > Leadbetterella > Leadbetterella soyangensis. The sequence continues at coordinate 17,804 of NZ_RJUF01000176.1, forward strand.
ATACTTCGTGCTTCAAGAAAATGTTTTTGATGATGTATTTTACTATAGCAAGATCGTCTTCAGTAGTACGGTTGACGATGGCTTCGTATTCTTCAAGGTGGGCATTTCCTTTTAATGCCTCATTATAAACTCTATTAATGAATATTCGCTCATTTTCCCAATTGATAGATCTTTTGAGTGACAAATGCTCTAAATCTTTGGAATTTCTGATGGCCAGAATGACCTTGTTGGTAGCGAGCTTCCCAGTCCCTTCGAATTTGTGACCGATTTCTGAAAGAAGATTTAAAAGATAAAGGTAAATATCGTACACCTTTTCAGCGTCTAAAACACTCTGAATGGCATAAAAATCAAAATCTTTCTTGTTTTTGAGTTTAAGATATTCGCGGGCTTTGCCCAATACGCTTTTGACTTCAGCTGGAAGGGTTTCGTCAGAAGGAAAAACTCCAGCGTTTACTTCATCTGAGAACAGCGACTGTGTGAGTTTTAGCAAACCAGTGAGTTTGTTTCTGTCTTGTTTTTCCATGGAATTCAAGTCAGGAGCAAAAGACTCAGCAATAACATCTTGAGCCAGCTGGAAGTTTGCACCTTTTGATTTTTCAAAAGCATACAAAGTTTGCATTACCCTGATTCGAATTAGTCGACGATTAAGCATATTGATTCAAAGAACTTTTCATTTCGGGTACAAAGATAAAAAAAAGATGCCTATTTTTATGATTTTAAACAAATTCTGAAAGAAGAATCTTGAATTTTTTATTACCATTTTTTCGTAAATATCAGATAAATAAATATTTACAAACCCTACATTATGATAAAAAACATTTTGTTGACTTTTGTGATCGAGCCAAAACGCCAAGTATTGACTTTGTTATTGGTGATTTTAAGCCAGGTCGTTTTTGCACAGAAGAAAATCTCAAAGCAGGAACTCACCGAAGATTTTGTCCAACTCAAAGGTCAACTAGAAAAATTACATCTTGGCCTTTACTATTACGAAACTAAGGAAGATTTTGAAAAAAGGTACGCTGAAACCATCGACAACTTTCCAGATTCCTTAACTATTACAGAAGCTTATTTGGCTTTAAACAGCTTTGTGGGTGGCCTCCAAGACCTTCATACAAGTGTACTTTTTCCAAAAAACTATTTCCCAAAAGATAAAAACAAAGCCCTTCCGATGGTTATTCGTAAAAAAGGAGATAAGTTTTACATACATTTGAATGGATCAACAGATTCAACCATTCTAAGAGGCGAAGAAATAATTTCAGTCGATAAAATCCCAGTAAAGGAGACCTTTGAAAAATCGAAAGGGTTATTCGGAACTGATAAAGCCAACCAAAACAGCAAGAATTTTTATGCAGAAAGGTATTTTGCCCGAAACACCAATATACTATATGGTATAAAAGACAGTATGTTGCTCGAACTGAAAAACACAAAAAAAGACAGCATCTATTTCAGAAAAATCTCAACCGAACTTACCAAAAATTCGAATAAGATTTTAGCCAAAAGATACAAAAATATAAACCGTAAAAACCTGAATTTCAAAATTGTGGATAGTCTGAATCATGTTGCGGTGATGGATGTTGTAAGTTTCTCAGAAAAAGGAAACAAACTTGATTTCCACCAATTAAGATTCAATAAACTGGTAAAGAAAAACTTCAAAGCCATAGAAGAAAACAACATCAAACATCTCATAGTGGACTTCCGATTCAATGGCGGCGGATTACTTACCAACACCAAAAGAATCACCAAATATGTGGCTACCAATCCTTTTGTGGCCACAGACAGTGTTAGAATTTCAAAATCAGGATTTAATAAACTTTTCCCGCCCTACCTTCTTCCTAATTACATTATTGGAAGAATGATTTTTAAAAAGCAAGTTGATGGGAGCTTCCTCAGAACTCCTAACCGATCAAACAAACCAAGTAAAAAGCATCATTACGATGGAAATTTATACGTTTTGATGGATGGAGGGTCATATTCTGCCACCACATTAACCATCGGACTTTGGAAAGACATGAATAGAGCAACATTTGTGGGCAACACCGTTGGCGGAGCCAATTGGGGGAGCTTTGCGGGACAATGGAAGGATTTAAAGCTTAATAATTCAAAATTCAAGGTGCATATTCCTCTAATGAAGTTAGTTCATGGACATCCAAACAAAACAAACAAGACGTTTTTTGTGGAACCAGACTATTATGTTGATCAATCTTTTGAGGATTTCATCCGCCGCAAAGATTCGCCTATGGATTTTGTTCTTGATTTAATTAAAAATAAATGAGAAAACTCATATCTAGCGGCCTAACAATTGATTAATTTTGCAGCCAAATAGATATACTCCAAAACCGATGCGGGAAATCAAAAACCTCATTTTGAAAGACATCATACTCGAATGGCGGCAAAAGTACGCTTTCAACGGCATGGTGCTTTATGTGGTTTCTACGGTTTTTATGTGCTATATCAGCTTTAAACTCAAAACCAACTCCATAGAAGCCATCACTTGGAACACGCTTTTCTGGATTATCATACTGTTTTCGGCCGTCAATTCAATCACCAAAAGTTTTATTCAAGAAAAAGCAGGAAGGCAACTATATTATTACCAACTAGCCAAACCGAGTTCTATAATCTTGGCCAAAATCATCTATAATTTTCTACTGATGATCTTCTTGGGGTTTTTAGGATTTTTTATTTACTCGGTTTTTATGGGAAACAAAGCCGAAAATCTATGGTTATATTTATTGTCATTGGTTTTGGGAGCCTTAGGTTTTAGTGCCAGCTTAACTTTGGTGGCGGGTATTGCCTCCAAATCAGATAACACGGCTGGCCTTATGGCAGTTTTGAGTTTTCCCATACTATTGCCCATACTGAGCATGCTTATAAAACTCTCCAAAAATGCCATGGATGGTTTGGCTTTTAGCTCAAGTTATGACGAAATAATGGTCATTTCAGGAATTGATTTAATAGTTATTGCGTTAAGTTATATGTTATTTCCATTTCTTTGGAAAAGTTAAAAATATGAGAAAAATCTGGTGGAAATTTTTGGCCTCAGGCCTTTTGTTGTATACGGTAATTTTTGGATTGATTGGCGATGTACCGAGGCAACCCATTCTAAACGAGACCATTAGAAACGTCTACTTCCATGTACCCATGTGGTTTGGCATGATGGCATTGATGATTTCATCTCTCACCTACTCCATAAAATACCTAAGACAAGGTCAAACTCAAGACGATGTTTATGCGGTTGAATTTGCAAATGTAGCGATAGTTTTCGGTGTACTTGGATTCATAACAGGTTCACTGTGGGGAAATTATACTTGGGGCGACCCACTTCCTAAAGACCCAAAAATCATTGCGGTAGAAGTTGGTTTGCTGATTTACTCAGCCTATTTTGTTTTGAGAGGTTCTTTTGAAGACGAACAAAAGAAGGCTCGACTTTCGGCAGTGTACAATATTTTTGCTTTTGCCTCTTTTATGCCTTTGGTATGGATTTTACCAAGACTTACCGACTCGCTTCACCCAGGGAATGGAGGTAACCCGGCCTTTGGTAAATACGACATGGACAGCAATATGCGGATGGTATTTTATCCTGCTATATTGGCTTGGATTCTTGTTGGTGTTTGGATAGCCTCGTTAAGAATTAGAATAAAACTTTTGAATAATCATTTACAAGAAAATATATGAGTTTATTGAATTTACAGGATGTAGAAATGGCCGATGCCTTCAGAGCAGATGGCAAGATATATGTAGTGGTAGCGGTAATTTCGGTGGTGGTTTTAGGGCTAATTGCTTACTTATTCAGTATGGATAAGAAAGTGAGTAAGCTAGAAAAAGAAATAAAAAAATAGTTGTAAAAGAAGTATAACTTCAATAATCAAAATGAAAAAAACACATATCATCGCTCTGGTAGTTATAGCCATAGCCATCACGATGATTATCTCAACAATAGGCGACGCTAGTACTTATGCTTCCTTCAAAGAAGCGAAAGAAATGGCCAACAACGGTGATAAAGGCTCCATTCACGTGGTTGGAGAACTCATAAAAGGTGCAGATGGTAAGCCATTGGGTATGAAATACGAACCTTCTGTGGATCCCAACCACTTTGAATTTATGATGACAGACTCCCTGAACAATCACAACTTGGTGGTTTACAAGCAACCAAAACCACAAGACATGGATAAGTCAGAGAAAGTGGTAGTAGTGGGACATATGGACCTAGAAAAGAACTGTTTTGAGGCTGAGCAAATATTGCTCAAATGTCCATCGAAATACAACAACGGCGAATTGAAAGTCGAAAGTGAATGATTGCCACCGAGTCGAGTTTACATATTGATGTTTTTTTGAACAGTTGTGTAGAGCAAAAAATCCCTTTTGCACTCTACAAACTGCCTAATACTGCACAATCCAAACTCATCGTTAGCTTCGAGAAGACAGAAGTTAGAAAAAAAATAGACTTTGACGAATGTGGCTCCGGCTTTGTCATGGCTCCTTACCACAAAGAAAACGAACTACCTTATTTCTACAAAAATGACTTTGAAGTTGATTTTGAAGATATTACAGAAATAGAAGTACCCGAAGACCTCCGAGATCTTCTTGGAATATCAAAAACCAACTTAGCAGATAAATTCTCGCTAAAACTCAAAAGTGAAAATACTAACAGCGATAGTCACAAAAGAAATGTTGAGGAAGTCATAAACAGTATTCAAAAGGGTGAAGCTAAAAAGGTGGTTCTCTCAAGAACCAAACACTTAGGAGAAATTACCGAAAATAACTTTTTCAGAGGCTTTCAAAACCTTTCAAAGTCTAACCCAACCGGCTTTGTATCATTGGTAAATGTGCCTTGGAAAAACCAAGTTTGGTTAGGTGCTTCACCAGAAATTTTGGTTTCCCAAGACGAAAATGGAATGTTCAAAACGGTTTCACTAGCAGGCACTCAGTCGGCTTTTGACAAAGACGGAAATGAAATTAGACCCATCGATGCTCTGTGGTCGCACAAAGAAATAGAAGAACAGGCCTTTGTTGGACGCTATATTATCAACTGCCTCAAAAAAATAAGGGTGAGAGAATTTCTCGAAGAAGGCCCCAAAACCATAAAAGCTGGCAACTTGCTACACCTCAATACCAGCTACACCATAGACACCAAAGAGATTAACTTTGGCAACCTCAGCTCAGTTATGCTCAACCTTCTCCACCCTACTCCCGCCGTATGTGGTATGCCCAAAGATGCTGCTGAAGCAATAATTGATAGAATTGAAGACTACGACAGAGAATTTTACAGCGGCTATTTGGGCCCAGTTAATATCCAAAATCGCAGCCAACTATTTGTAAATATCCGTACAATGAAAATAGAAAACGGGCAAGTTTTTGCCTTTGCAGGTGGTGGAATAACTGAAGATTCTGACCCTGAAAAAGAGTGGAATGAAACTGAAATAAAACTGCAAACTATCCTCAAATCTTTCTCTTAGGCGATATCATTTATCCAAAATCTGGTGTTTTTTTTGTTACTTTCTTTAAAATAAAATGTCTAAATATAGACGAAAAATTAATTTTGATAAACACCTAATAATCAACAATTTAAAGTTTTTGTCAGAATATTTTCTATGAATATACTTGATTTATCGGAATAAACATAATAGCTTTAAGAAAGAGAAAAGTATTTTTTGGCATGATTAATGATATACCCTAAAAAATATTCCTAATAAATCGTTGAGAAAACTCTATTAAAATGCAAAAATTAGCTCTAAGTCAATCACTCCAGCAGAGGCTATCACCTCAACAAATACAATTCATAAAACTGCTTCAGATTCCAACTGCTGAACTGAATCAACGGATTGAGGAAGAACTGGAGATTAATCCAGCCTTGGAAGAAGGTATGGAGCTACAAGAGCGAAGTCAAGATGACGACATTTATGGAGAAACATCTGGCTCATCTGACGATGAATATAACAATGATTTCAATGAATATGATAGCCTAGATACCTATAATCTCAATGAACTCAATGTAAAGGAATATATCAATCAAGACGAATACTCAGGATACAAAATGGCCAGCGATGGCTGGGGTGAGGAGGAAAAAGACACTATGCCGGTTATAGCCATGGATTCTTTGGCCGAATCTCTTCTACAACAACTGGGTTTTTTAAGATTGAACGAACGCGAAACTCAAATTGGTCATCAACTGATTGGTTCTATTGAAGACGACGGCTACCTCAGAAGACCGATTAGATCTATCTGTAACGATTTGGCATTTGGTCAAAATGTTTACTGTTCTGAGGACGAAGTAATATCAATTCTGAAGAAAATTCAGAAGTTCGAACCAGCGGGGATTGGTGCGAGGGATTTGCAAGAATGCTTGATTTTACAATTAGAAAAAAACAGAAATTCCTTAGAAAACAACATAGCTCTTACTATTCTTGAAGATCACTTTGAAGAGTTTACTAAAAAACACTTCGATAAAATACAAAGAAAGCTAAACATTGAAGACGAAACACTCAAAAAAGCTTTGAGTCTTATCACACGTTTGAATCCAAAACCAGGAAATATGGGGTCCTCGGAGAATAACGTAGCGTACTTGATGGCCGATTTCATTGTTTCATCGGTCAATGGAAAGTTAGAAATTGTTCTGAACTCGAAAAATGCTCCTCAGCTAAGGGTGAGCAGGTCATTTTCGGAAATGCTCGATACTTATGACAAAAGCGATAAACAAAATCGCCACATCAAAGAAACGGTTAGTTTTGTAAAACAAAAACTCGATGCCGCCAAATGGTTTATAGATGCCATCAAACAAAGGCAACAAACGCTTCTGAAAACAATGGAAGCCATTGTAGTCTACCAACAAGAGTTTTTCAACGAAGGTGACGAAAACAAACTTAAACCAATGATTCTCAAAGACATAGCAGAGAGAATTGATATGGACATTTCTACCGTTTCGAGGGTTGCCAATAGCAAATCTGTTCAAACCGACTTTGGTATTTATCCTCTTAAATATTTCTTCTCAGAGGGTATTGCAACAGACAATGGTGAAGAAGCCTCAAGCCGTGAAGTGAAGAACATCCTGAAAGAATTGATAGAGAGCGAACCAAAACACTCCCCACTTTCTGATGATAAATTAGAGAAACTTCTTAAAAAACGTGGATATAACATTGCCCGTAGAACGGTAGCTAAGTATAGAGAACAGTTAGCGATTCCGGTAGCTAGGCTGAGAAAAGAAATGTAAAAAATCAAAGAATACATTAACCATAGGAAAAATCCTGTTCACACCGAACAGGATTTTTTGTTTTTCAAAGTCATTTTTTACGCCTCAATCGCTTTTAAAACCTTATATTTGTAGAGTATTTCCAAGTAAAAAACCAATCGCTGAAAACCAAGTGCCGTTAAAATTCTCAAAGTTTCTTTCCTATGCATTGCACCCGGTATTTATGCCTACCTACTTGGTTTTAATACTTAAAGCATTTGCTCCGTTGTCGCTGTTTTACAGTTTTTTTACCTTAAAAAGCTTTGCCGTATTTATCTCTATCATTTTCCTATACACGGCGGTTTTCCCAATCCTATTGGTTTTTTGGTTAAATAAGACCAAATCTGTTTCAAACATTGAAATATCCAATACCAAAGAAAGACCAAAAGTTTACCTCATTACATCCGGTTTTTTCATTTCACTGGGCTATTTCTTCTACTCAAAAGGCGGACTTTTAGAACCCACCTCATTTTTGATTGCCATTATGGTTGTCAATATTTTGGGTTTGGCGGTATTTTCAATAAGAGAAAAAATAAGTGCACATGCATCGGCTCTGGCATGCATCCTTGCCGTTACAGCAACCGTATATATCAAATTCGTGGAACAAAACCTTTATTTACCCATACTAGGATTAATCTTGCTACTTGGAATACTCTCCTCTTCTAGACTAATTTTAGGAGCTCATACACTCAAGCAGGTCATTCTCGGCATTGTTTGGGGAGTTTTTACGGGAGTTTTGGGAACGATTTACCTTTTATAAATTTATGAAAATCAAAATAGGAACAAGAGGAAGTCTATTGGCACTTTGGCAGGCTGATTACATACAATCAAAGCTAGAAAATGCAGGAATAGACACTGAAATTGTAATTATAGAAACCAAAGGCGACAAAATTCTGGATAGAGCTTTGTCAAAAATTGGCAGCAAAGGTGTTTTTACCGAAGAATTAGAAGAACAACTTCATAGCGGAGCCATAGACATTGCAGTTCATAGTGCCAAGGATTTGCAATCTGAATTAGATGAATCTCTTTCAATTATAGCATTTACTGAAAGAGAAAAAATCAATGACGTGCTGGTAAGTCATAAAGAGATTGACATTAAAAAAGAATTGGTCGTTGGTACATCTTCTACACGCCGAGTAGCCATGCTCAGGGCTTATTTTCCGCATTTTAAGATTGTGGACATGAGAGGAAACCTCCAGACGAGAATCAAAAAAATGGAAGATGGGGCTTGTGATGCTATTTTACTAGCATTTGCGGGTGTTAACAGAATGAAATACAACGATTTAATTCGACATGAGTTTGATAATGAGCAGTTTGTACCACCAGTAGGACAGGGAACGGTTGCTATAGAAATTTCGACAAAGTTAGCAGAAGTTAAAGCTTCAAAAATAAGAGAAATATGCAATGATCCGGAAACGGAGCAATGCCTATTGGCAGAACGGGCTTATTTAAGAGAACTCAAAGGTGGATGCTCGATCCCTGTTTTTGGAAATGGTGTATTGGTTGAAAATAAAGTTCATTTTACGGCTGGAATAATCTCTTTGGATGGTCAAAAAATAATAAAAGTTAAAGAAACACAAAAAAACGAGTCTCCAGAAGAGCTTGGCATAAAATTGGCAAATAGAATATTATCCGAAGGCGGAAAAGAAATTTTAGAAAAAATCAAAGCCCAATTGTAATTATAATGAAAAAGTATTTTATAGTATTCACTATTCTAGTTGCTTACCTACAAGCCAATGCCCAAAAGAAAGATTATGTATTAACGCTGAAAACCTCCAAAGGAGAGGCTCACATGCTGCTTTACGACGAAACACCACTTCACAAAGCCAACTTTCTGAAACTTGTCAAAGAACACTACTACGACAGTCTTCTTTTTCATAGAGTTATAGAAAAATTCATGATTCAGGGAGGAGATCCGACGTCAAAAAATGCTAAAGCCGGAGCAAGACTAGGTTCGGGCGGCGGTAATTTAGAGAAAATCCCTTTTGAATTTACTCCACTGAGAGTTCATAAAAAAGGAGCATTGGCTGCGGCCAGTAACGGAAATCCAGAAAAAATGTCAAACCCAGTTCAATTTTATATTGTACAAGGAAGAAAGTTATCTGATGAAGAAGTTTCAAAAGTTGAAAAAACGAATGACATCAAATACACCAATAAGCAACGTGCCGATTACATAAGTGTAGGCGGTTACCCCTCTTTAGATAACAAATACACAGTTTTCGGAGAAGTTGTGGACAACTTCAAACTTATAGATGACATTGCATCGGTTGAAAAAGACGAATTTAACCGACCTTTAGAAGATGTAAAAATGGTAATAACAGCCAAAAAGGTCAGAAAAAAGAAAATCACAAGACTTTATGGATTCCAATACGAAAAAAAGAAGTGATTTTTTGAAGAAAATATAAAATTTTAAGCCCTATTTTGCAGTCAAAATAGGGCTTTCTTTTTTGAGAGCAGCATACATAAATGAAAAAAATACTAGTAACGGGTTCAAACGGACTTTTGGGTCAAAAATTAATTGAGAAACTTTCAAAAGCTGAAAATGTAGAAGTGGTAGCAACCGCAAGGGGCGAGAACCGCTTACCTTTTGCTGAAAATTATAAATTCGTTAGTCTCGATATTACAAAAAAAGAAGAAGTAGAAACGGTATTTGAGGTTGAAAAGCCTGATGTGGTCATTCACACGGCAGCGATGACCAACGTTGACCAATGCGAAACCGAAAAAGTTGCTTGCTGGGATTTGAACGTAAAGGCCGTTGAATATTTACTTGAAGCATCCAAAAAGCACAACTCGTTCTTCGTTCACCTTTCAACAGACTTTATTTTTGATGGTAAAGAAGGTCCTTATGATGAAAAAGCCGAAGCCAATCCACTTAGTTTCTATGGCTGGAGCAAATACGCCGCCGAAAAATTAGTTATAAATTCTGATGTCAAATGGGCCATTGCACGAACAGTTTTGGTTTATGGAATCGCCCATGACATGAGCCGTACGAATATCATTCTTTGGGTCAAAAACTCACTTGAACAAGGCAAAAGTATCAATGTGGTAAATGACCAATGGAGAACCCCGACTCTGGCCGAAGATTTGGCAGACGGTTGTATTCTTATTGCCCAAAAAGAAGCCGAGGGGATATTTAACATATCAGGAAAAGATCTTTTGAATCCTTTCCAAATGGCGATTATGACTGCTGATTATTTTAATTTGGACAAAACATTGATAACAGAAGTTGACGGAACAAAATTTACCCAACCAGCCAAAAGACCTGCCAAAACGGGTTTTATTTTGGATAAACCCATTGAAGTTTTAGGGTACAATCCAAAGACTTTCCAAGAAGGAATTGCTTTTGTGGCTGAGCAGATTGGGAAATAAATTTGCTGTTGCAAGTCAACATTGGCTATAAAAAACTAAACCCATTTAAACCTCAAAAAAACCTATGCTGTTGAGATTATCATTTTTCTTAATAATATTTTCTACCTCATTTGCCACAGCACAAACCGTAATAGACAGCGTACTTTCACTGACATTTCCCGGAAACGTTGAAAAATTCGAAAAGACAGAAGATAATATGACTGTCAAAGGATTTTATTTTAATACGGAACTTGAGTCTTTTGTTGTTCTCAGACTTTCCTTATTAGAGGATACAGGTGAAACCTCTCCCACAAATAATTTACAACTAGATGAAATTTATAAACAACAGATTAAAGCCTTAAACAAATCAATGCTCAGGAAGAGTTTTCTTTTTAAAGACTCCTCTAAAATTACTTTAAAAAATAGAGTTGCTTACAATCTGAAATATAATGTAGTAAACACAGAAGAGGTAGGTGCTGAAAGTATATTGATTTTCATTAATGGCGTGCATTATGTCATAACTTATTCAAAAGTAAGTGAATTCAATGAAGCGAATAAAATAAAATTCTTCAAATCTATTGAAATAAACGAAGCCTACGCCACAAATCAAATTGAACCTAACAAAAAAAATTACTTTAAAATCATAAAATACAGTATTTACATCTTAATGATTTTAGCTCTTGTCATATACCAAATCAAGGCAACAAAAAATAAATCAAAATTTGGAATCAATTTAAAGACAAATTATTGCCCTATTTGCAATACAAGACAACCCAAAATTCGTTTTCCAAATAGCTTATCTCAAGCTCTGTTTGGAGGATCAAGTTGTCCAAATTGTAAATCCCATTTGGATAAATATGGAAATATAATTTCATGATTTAAGTAGACATTAAGATCAAATAAATTCTTTAAAAATAATCACTTCCCCTCCTTAATCAATTTCACACTAAACAATTCTTTGGATTGGGTATAAATGTAGGTCACTATAACCAAAGTCATAGCCCCACCAAAAATAACGGAAGGAACGGTTCCCAAAAGCTTTGCAGCAAGGCCCGACTCAAATGCCCCGAGTTCGTTTGAGGTACTTACGAAAACACCATTGACGGCACTAACACGCCCACGCATGTGGTCAGGCGGGAGAATCTGCAAAATGGTGGAACGCACTACCACACTTATACTATCAAAAGCTCCCGTAAAAAATAAAGCGAAACATGAAAGATAAAAATTGGTGGAAACCGCAAAAACCAGGGTTGCCACGCCGAAACCTGCGACAGCCAATAACATGTTTCTCCAAGCCTTATTGGTAGGTGGAAAATAAGCAGTTCCCAACATCACCAAAACAGCCCCGACCGCCGGAGCGGCTCTAAGAAAGCCTAAGCCTTCTGCACCTACATGCAAAATATCTTTCGCAAAAACTGGCAACATGGCTATTACTCCTCCAAAAAGCACTGAAAACATATCTAAAACTATGCTATACCACATAATTTTGTTTTTTTTTACAAAACCATATCCCTCTTTTAGGCTATCCATCAAATTGGCCTTTGTTTGATTCTTTATTTCTTTCTTGGAAATTTGAGCAGCCAATAAAACCGTCAAAATCAAAAATGCCAATACTACCCATAATGAGCTTATAAAACCCACAAAAGCATACAAAAAACCGCCTAAAACAGGTCCAGCAATACGGCCAATTTGCCAAAACTGTGCACTCCAAGAGGCGGAGTTTGAATAATGCTCTTCTTTCACCAAAAATGGCTTTAATGATGACCAAGATGGGCTGTAAAACCCTCTGGCGACACCAAAAATGAAGACTGAAACATAAATCACCCAAGGTTGATGCTCTTTATCAAGGCTCAAAAAAGAGTTTTCTGAAAGTCCAAAAATCAAAAGAAGTGTAACCAAACAAACTACAAAAAAACTCCATAAATAGATTTTCTTTCTGTCAAACTTATCGGCCACATATCCACCAAACAAAGCCAATGAAATAAACGGAATCGCCTCCGCCAAACCAACCAAACCTAATGAAAAAGGGTCGTGGGTGAGTTCATATAAATAATATGAAAGCACAATCTCTTGCATCAAAATGGCCAAAGTAAAGAACAACTGGGCAGAAACGAAATACCTAAAATCGGAATATCTAAGAGCAGCGTAAGGGTCAGTTTTTGACATAAATTTTATTTAATCTTTCAAGCAACTTCATGCAAATAAAACTCATCTTTAACATGTCGTTAATAAATAAACTTGATAACAGACAAAATAATTCTATCGGCAATAAAGTTTAATAGACTTAAAATCAAATAAAAATGAAATATCTACTCTTTTCCCTTACCCTTTTAGTTTTTACAAGCTGCGACAAAATTCTTTATGAAGACGGCGTACCACCACGTGGCTATGACACCAAAGACTTTGCATTGAGTTCCTTTGACAGAGTTGAGCTCAACAATGCTTTTTTTGTGACCATCGTGAAATCAACAGAATCAAAAGTTTCTGCTAAAGGCTCTGGTGACGACATCGACGACTTGGAGGTTACTGTTACCAACGGCAAATTAGACATCAGATACGACAAAAGAATCAGAATAAAACAACTCAAAAGATACAAAATGGAGTTGGTCGTTTACACTCCAAATATCACCGAAATAGATGCTAAATCGGCTTCAGATACGGAAATTTCTGGCTTTGGTACTTTCAACAGCTTTATTGCAAGTGTTTCGGGTGCTTCTACACTTCGACTTAATAATACTGTAAAATCTCTCACAGCTAACATCAGCGGAGCATCAAAAATAAGATTGCCTTTGAAGGTCGAAAATATTGATGCCGAAATTTCTGGAGCATCTACGCTGGATGGGTTTGATGCCAATAGCACCGAAGTATTTCTCGAATTATCTGGAGCTAGCAAAGCCGAAGTAAGTGCTTCAAAAACACTAAGCGTAAAAGCCAGCGGTGCCAGCAAAGTTTTCTACAAAGGAGAGCCAAAAATTACCGAGGATTTATCAGGTGGAAGTAAGGTGAGTAAGGAGTAAGTAATCTCATTTAATAGGTATTCAAAAAGGGCTTTTGCCCTTTTTTTTGTTTTAAACTAAATTGATCAAATTATCTTCATTATATATTCTTGCCAATCTAAAGAAAGATAAATAGCACGTAAAGAACTTAGTATAACTAATTCCAACCTCAATCTAAATCACAATAACTTTTTTTGTCAGCTTGCATATGTAGTTTTCCCCATTGGTACATACTGTCAATAATTGGTAAAATACTAGAGCCATAGGGCGTAATTTTATATTCAACCCTCGGAGGAATTTCGGCATAAATAATTCTTTCAATTATTCCATCAGACTCTAATTCTCTTAGTTGATTCGTCAATGTTTGCTTACTTATTTCGGTGATATTTTTCAACAATAAACTGTACCTATTTCTGTCTGTTCGAATCATGTGAATAATGCTTGGTTTCCATTTTCCACCAATAATATTCATGCAATATACCACGGGGCAATTTCCTGGGGTAAAGTCTTTTGTCTTCCTAATATTAGAGTTTTCCATTGGTCTAAAATTTTAGCCTATACACAATAATAGTGTCAATATAGATAGAATAGACAAAGGTAATACTTTTGTAGAATTAAATTTAAATTCAAAAAAATGAAAAGAATTACCGTATTAATAACAATGCACTTTGACAATTCGAAAGGAAATTTTGAAGAATTAAGACAAAAAGAAATGGCTCATATCAAAAGTTGGAAAGAAGAAGATATTTTGGAGAATTTCTACATTAAATCTGAAAAAGATGGAGCCAAACTAATTTTCAAAAATATTGAGATGGAGCAAATCGTAAAAAATATTGAAAACCTTCCACTTTTCCCTTACATGGAAAAAGTAGAATATCTAAATTATGATAAAGTATTCTAAATCGATAAAAAAAAGGGCTTTCGCCCTTTTTTTATAATATCTCCGCCACTTTCTCGTCTTCCTGTGCAAAAGGCTGCTTGTATAAACGCTTGCCCGTTGCTTTGAAGATCGCATTGGCCAATGCTCCGCCTGTAGGTGGTAATGCTGGCTCACCCAAACCAGTGGGATCTATTCCATTATCTATGAAATGTGCATCAATTTCTGGAACTTCGTTGAACCTTATCAATCTGTATTGGTCAAAATTCGTTTGTTTCGGAGCTCCGTTCTCGAAGTTTAGATTTCCGTACATGGCATGTCCAAGTCCATCCACAATAGCACCATAGATCTGGTTTCTTGCCCCACTTTGGTTGATTACTATTCCGCAATCGGTTACCGCAAAAACTTTCTTGAGCGTAGGTTTGCCTTTTTTCATTTCTACCTCGGCTATTTGAGCCACGTAAGAATTATGAGAAAAATATACGCTAAAGCCTTGATGCAAACCTTTCTTGGCACTCCCCCACTTCGCTCTTTCTGCTACGGTGGTGATCACTTTTTCGAACCTCAAAGGCTCATAAGTTATTTTACCCACAGGTTTTTCAATCGCCTTTTTGAGTAATTCCAAACGCAGTTTTACTGGGTCTTTTCCAGCCGCAAAAGCAATCTCATCAATAAACGCCTGCTCGGCATAAGCCAAGAAATTGGTAATTGGTGCTCTCCATGGACCTGTCGTAATATCCGACTTATAATCAGCCGATTCTATCAATACATTTTCTATTGCACCAACTGGAAAATTATCTTGCCTAGTAGAATTTCCAGCATTCAATCCAACTCCTTTCAGTGCAAAACCAGTTACATTACCAGCTTTATCAATTGAAGCCTTAAATTTATATCTTACAGCCGGACGGTAAATTCCACCACTCATGTCGTCTTCACGTGTCCACATGAGTTTTACAGGTGCTTTTATCAAAGACGAAACCTCCGCCGCTTCAAGAGCGTAGTCGTTGTTCAGTCTTCTACCGAATCCGCCTCCCATTTTGGTAAGCTCTACTGTGATATTTTCAACAGGTATATTTAGCAACTTAGCCACCTGATTTTGAGCAGATTGTGGCGTTTGAGTTGGCCCAACTAATTTTGCTGAATCCTTTTTCACATCCGCAAAAAAGTTCATTGGTTCCATCGGACTATGCGACAAAAACGGACATTGATACTCAGCCTCAATGATTTTATGGGCTTCAGCAAAAGCCTTTTCTATATCACCGTCTTTTCTTCTCACCTCAAAAGGACCGTTTTTCATCATATCGGTAAAGATTTGGTTGTGCTTTGTATCGCTTTCCAATTCTTTCGTATTTGTCCAATTGATGGTCAGCACTTTACGGGCTTTCATAATTGGCCAATTCGACTTACCAATAATGGCCACTTTGTCTTTAAACGAAATCACATCTATAACTCCATCGATTTTCTTTGCTTCGGTGGCATCAAAATCCTTTAATGTCTGTCCAAAACCTTGTGGTCGCACGATTTGAGCATATAGCATTCCAGGCTGTTTGTAATCCATGCCATACTTAGCCTTTCCAGTAAGTACGGTTTTGTTGTCTACACTCTTAATAGTCTGACCAATAAGCTTAAACTCCTTGTTCGACTTCAATGGAATCTCTTTTGGTATTTCCACCGAAACGGCATCATTTACCAACTCACCATAGCTGATTTTTTCACCTTTTTCGTTGATAACAAACCCTTTATCTGTTTTCAGTGTAGTGGCAGACACATTCCATTTTTTTGAAGCCGCTGCTACCAATGCATATCTACCAGTTGCTCCTGCTTTTCTTAGCCTTTCCCAAGAATGCTTAATGGCCCCACTTCCGCCAGTGAGCTGTCTTTCAAAACGTTTAATGTCTAAGTCAGCTTGTTTTACCACGACTTTTTCCCAATCCACGTCCAATTCTTCTGCCACTATCACTGCAAAAGCAGTTTTTATGCCCTGGCCAATTTCTGGATTTGGCGAAAAAATAGTAATCAGGTTGTTACTGTCGATGGTTAAAAAAGCATTGCTAAGCAATTCGTCTTTGACATTCTCCATACTGATAATTTCTGCAGCAGAATTACCTAAACTGTTGAAGCCAATCACCAAACCTCCAGAGGTCAATAGCATGTTTTTCAAAAAGTCTCTTCTGTTATTTTTCATCTTTTTTGAAGTTTAGCTGCAAGTTTAACGGCCTCATTGATACGGTGATACGTGCCACATCTGCAAATATGAGCAGACATAGCCATAGAGATTTCTTCCTCATCAGGATTAGGATTCTCTTTCAAAAGAGCGGCGGCAGTCATCATCTGACCTGACTGGCAGAAGCCACATTGTGGTACATCCAAAGTATCCCAGGCTTTTTGCACAGGGTGGTCTCCGTTTTCGGACAAACCTTCGATGGTCGTTATTTCTTTACCAATGGCCAAAGTGACTGGCGTAACGCACGAGCGAGTAGGCATGCCGTCAATATGAATGGTGCAAGCTCCACATTGAGCCATTCCACAACCATATTTGGTACCCGTAAGATCGAGTGTATCTCGAAGTACCCAAAGCAGAGGAGTATCCTCAGATACATCTACCTTTAGTTTTTTTCCGTTAATGCTAAGTGAATATTCTGACATTTAATGGTTGATTTTGTACGTCTAAATTACAAAATATTAACCAAAAAAAGCAATTAAGGTTTTAAATTACGAAACATTGGCTTTTTTTGTAGACAAAAAGCTCATTATAAAGGCTATGAGTCCAAAAACAAGAATAAAAAGAATGCCCGTCATGGTGTGTAAAAATGTAGCCAAGCTGATACCGTCTTGATTAGAAAGCCCGTAAAGAGCCACTATTTTACCAACCAAAAGATGGTAACTTCCAATACCACCAATAGTCGGAACAGCCATACCGATGGATCCCATCACCAAAATCGTCAAAACTGCTAGAAAACTCAGAGAGTCTCCCAAAGAAACCGCCTTGCAGAGCAAATAAGTAGAGGCGTAATACATGGCCCAGATAAAAATGGTATGCAGAAAAAACTGAGTGGATTTTTCAATTTTAAGTACACTCAACAAGCCACTTCTTAGACCTTCAGTGAAGTCAAATATCTTTTTTATGAGTACAATTTTTAGAAACTTCTCTTTGTTTTTTTGAAAAGTAATTAATCCCAAAACACCAAAAAGAATTAGTCCTCCGGCAATAGTAAGTAGTTTGATGGGATTTTGATTGCCAAATAGATCAACAAAAAGGGACTGTATCCTTCCAAATTCTAACAAGAGATTTATCAAAACCAAAACGCCTAAAATCAAAACATCTATAATTCTTTCGGCTATTACTGCTCCAAAAGACTTGTCAAAAGGCACGTTTTCACTTTTTTGCAAACTTGCCGACCGAGCCAATTCTCCAGCCCTTGGAAAAACCAAATTGGTCAGGTAACCTATCAAAACAGCTATGGAAGTATTTTTTAAAGATGGTTTATAACCCATTGGCTCAAGCATGATATTCCATCTTGCCGCACGGCTTATGTGAGCCAACAAAGCCAAAATGGCAGCAAAAAGCACCAATACATAGTTGGCATCCTTAAAACTTTGTAGGGTTACGAGTAAATCGATATCCTTAAAGACCCAATTCAGCAAGGCCAAGCCCAAACCTACTGGCAGTATGTATTTTAATGCTTTTTTCAAACTGCTGATTATTAAGAAACTACGCGATTGTTCTCGTCAGGGAAAACTACTGTAGGTTTGTGAGCCGCTGCTTCTTCTTGGGTCATCCAAGCATAAGAAATGATGATGATGATATCTCCTGGTTGTGCTTTTCGGGCGGCAGCTCCATTCAAACAAATAATACCTGTGTTTCTCTTGCCTTTTATGGCATAAGTCTCTATTCTTTCACCATTATTATTGTTTACGATTTGTACTTTTTCATTTTCCATAATGCCCGCCGCTTCTAAAAGTGCCTCGTCTATGGTTATACTTCCTACGTAATTGAGTTCCGCTTGCGTAACTTTCACTCTGTGTATTTTCGACTTGAATATGTTAACTAACATACAACCTGTATTTTTTTATGCAAAAATACAACCATAATAATGAAATAACAATAAGACTAAAAACGAGAATTCTACGTAAACCCAAAAAAATGAAAGAAAATCGACTCCAATTAATTTTTGCCTTATAGCTATTTCCAACCATCCTCAAACCTATCCTGATAGGTTTTTTGATGCTTGTCATACCTATTTTGCAAAATTTAATTTCGTCAGAATGTCTATTGATTTTTTTGGGTTAAATTTGCAGTTCAATAACAATACGTATGTCTAGAGCTCAAGTTTACTTTACAGCTGGTCCAGCAGAACTATACCCCAAGTTTGAAGAATATTTACAAGAATTTGTGGATTTGCAAATAGGGTCGATTTCGCACAGAAGTGGTCAATTCAAAAAAATCTATCAACATACCGACGAGCAACTGAGAATATTGATGAATATTCCTGAAGAAAATGCCATCATGTTTACTGGTTCGGCCTCCGAAATCTGGGAAAAATTAGTACTTAGCACGGTAGAACACGAGTCTTTTCATTTGGTAAATGGTTCATTCTCAGCTAAATTTTACCAATATGCCCAAATGTTACAAAAACATGCCACGAATTTTGAAAAACCGCTAGGTCAAGGATTTTCTTACGGAGAGATAGCTGTTCCAGAATTTGCAGAATTGATTTGTACTACGCAAAACGAAACTTCCACAGGTTTACAAATGCGTGAGGCTGACATACACAAACTCAAACGAAGCAATAACGATAAATTGATTGCGGTGGACATGGTTTCATCAGCTCCAATTCCAAATCTTGACTTTACGGTAGTAGATACTGCTTTTTTCTCGGTTCAAAAGAGCTTCGGAATGCCTGCTGGTTTGGGAGTTTGGATAGCCAACGAAAGATGTCTTGAAAAAGCCAAACAACTCAAGTCCAATGGAATAAACATCGGAGCTCACCATGATTTGCCTACCTTGTGGAAGTTTGCCAAAGAATTTCAAAATCCAGCAACACCTAATGTAATGGGGATTTTTATTCTCGGTAAAATTGCCGAAGACATGAACAAAATTGGCATTGAGAAAATCAGAAAAGAGACTGACGAAAAAGCCAAGAAACTGTATAAATATTTCGAAAACAAAGCAGGTTACAGTTTATCCGTAAACGAAAGCGAGCTAAGATCGAGAACAGTGGCAGTCATAAACACCGAAAAACCTTCTTCTGAAATAATCAATTATTTGAAAGGCAAAAATATGGTAATCGGCTCAGGCTATGGCCCGGGCAAGGATTCTCAGATTAGAATCTCCAATTTCATTGCTAATAGTGCCGAACAAATAGATAATTTATTAAAAGAAGTTGAAAAGTTTTAGAAAATATTGGTTTTCAAAATAAAAACTCCTAATTTTGCAGCCCAATCGAGGAATAATTAGATTTAATCAATAGAGAAATGAAAAAAGATATTCATCCAAATTATAGAGAAGTAGTATTCTGGGACTTGACTTCAGACGAAAAATTCTTGAGCCGTTCATGTGTTGACACTAAGGAAACAATCGTTTTCGAAGATGGCAAAGAGTACCCAGTTTGTAAAGTCGAGGTTAGCTCAAAGTCGCACCCTTTCTATACAGGTAAAAACGTATTATTAGATACTACAGGACGTGTTGATAAATTCAACAAACGTTACGGAAAGAAATAATTCGTACAAAAAAAGTTTAAAAAGCCTTTTCGAAAACCCGAAAAGGCTTTTTTATTGAGAAAAACTTGATAAGACCCTTGGCAAAAAGAACAAAAAAAGCCAAATACACACTTAAGCCACGAATAAAACGTGGACTCAAATTGTTGCTCCTTCTGACGAGCCCAATTCTGCTTTACATTTGTTATTACGCCTACAAGGAATTCAAAGCCGGGCTTATAAAGTATAAAGCATTTGGCGTTTATATTCCAAACCAATACGAAATTCACGGCATAGATGTATCCCACTATCAGCAGATTATCAATTGGAAGTCTGTAAAAGCCATGAATATAGAAGGTGTCAACATCGACTTTGCTTTTCTCAAAGCCACTCAAGGCACACAAACCATTGATTTACAATATTTCCAAAACAAACTAAGAGCAAGAAAAGCCGATGTACCTGTAGGTGCCTATCACTTTTTTGTGGCCAGCAAAGATCCTGTCCAGCAAGCCAACCTTTTCAGCAAAGTGGTTCAAATCAAGAAAGGCGATTTACCACCTGTGGTGGATATCGAAAAAGAGTATCATCAGTCGAGTGAAAAAATTAGAAAAAGTCTAAAAACTTGGCTTAGGTTGGTAGAAAGAAAATACGAGGTAAAACCCATTATCTACACCAACGTAGATTTTTACAAAAATCATTTGGAGGGTTATTTTGAAAGCTACCCAGTCTGGATTGCTCATTACACCAAACTTAGAGAACCCAATATCGAAAAAGATTGGACATTTTGGCAATTAAGCGAAGAAGCTACAGTAAACGGTATAAATGGCAAAGTAGACTTCAACGTCTTTAATGGCACCAGAGAAGAATTTGAAGAACTCAAAATCAAATAGTTGACTGTGGTTTTCTTTTTAACAAGATGGGATGAAGAAACACAGACAACAAAACCAAAACCCCACCCAAATAAAATTGAGTAGACATTCGTTCCCTATCTCCAAAAATAAAATAAGCCAACACTACGCCATAAACGGGTTCCAGATTTAGGCTCAGATTTACTGTGAAAACTGAAATCTTCTGCATGATTTTTATCATTTGAGCATGCGGAATAACAGTACATACTAACGCCAGAACCAATAACCAAATCCAATCTGTTTGGCTCATTACTAAATCTTGTTTTTCGAAAAATATCAAATAAAACACCCAACAAACCACGAAAGCTGCCGTTAACTCATAAAAACTAATCAGCTGACTATCAAACCTATACGTAAGTTTTGAGTTGAAGATCGTAAACGCAGCACATAACAAAGCTCCTAAAAGACCGATGAGAATTCCAGCCAAGTATTGGGCCTCAAAACTAAACATGATGGCTACACCTACCACTGCCAACAAACCCAGCATTATTTCTTTGAAATCTAATTTCTTATTGCCCAAAACCGGCTCCAATAAACTCGTAAAAAATGAAGTGGTGGAAAAAGTAACCAAACTTATGGCTACCGTGGATATTTTAGCTGAACCAAAAAAACACAACCAATGTAAACCCAAAAGAAATCCTACAAAAAATATCAGCCCCAAGTCTCTCAGACCTATCTTTAAATTAACTTTTCTAAAATACAAAATTAGAAACAAGGCTACAGCCGCCACCAAAGTTCTATAGAAAACTACCGCTAAAGTACTGGCTTCTATGAGTTTACCTAGAATTCCTGTAAAACTCAATAACAAAACCAAAATATGTAATTTTAGATAATCCCTCATAATTTCTTAAAAAGAAAACCCACCAATTGGCGGGTTCTATTCTATTCTACCTTTAATATTTTTTACTGCTCTATGAGTTCCGTTGGTTTCACTCGACTGGGCTGAGCTTTTTTTTTACTTTTTTCCTCTCTTCTTAACAATATCCTTTGTTTCAAACTCATCCATTTTTCATAAAGGCTTGATTCTTTTATGAAATCCCAAAACTCAGGTTTTTTACCTTCAGTAATGACAGTTCTTACCTCGTCAGCATCATATTTCATTCCTGTACAAAGGCAATGAGCTCTGTTTGTACGGTTCAGAATATCAAAATTCACACAGCTCGAACAACCCTTCCAAAACTCGTCATCCTTTGGCAATTCAGAGAAAGGAACAGGCAAATAACCCAACTCTGAGTTGATCTTCATTACGGCCAAACTGGTAGTAAGTCCAATGATTTTGGCATCAGGATATTTTGTTCTCGAAAGATTAAATGCCTTAGCTTTTATGGAGGTCGCAATCCCACTCTTACGGTGGTTAGGATGGACAATTAAGCCTGAGTTGGCCACGAACTTTCCGTGTTCCCAGGTCTCTACATAGCAGAAACCCACCCATTCACCATCTAAAGTAGTGGCTATAACGGCTTTGTCTTCCATCATTTTCAGGCGGAGATACTCTGGCGAACGTTTGGCTATACCCGTACCACGGGCTTTTGCACTAAGCTCCATCTCTGAACATATTTGTTCTGCGTAATTCAAGTGATTTTCGTCGGCTACTTGAACTATGTAATTGCCAATAATACTTTTTTCTATTGTACTCATCGTCATTTGAGAGGGCCTTTACCCTTAATGGAGACGGTGTATCCGCGATTGTTAAAGATGAAAAAAATTGAGATAAAGAACAAAGGCGATTCGCTTATGAGCAAAATACCTCATGCTTGGGTCCTTGCGGACCGCATTCGTCGGAAGGGTGATATTGGAAGATTAATCTTTACCATTCTTTGTTTAAGTCGATGCAAATATAGAATGAATTCCAATCTTACAATAATTATTAAACTTATTTTTTTGTCAATAAATTGTTAAGATTCTCTGTCAGTTCAACGGCTGAGCATTATTAACGCCTATTGTCATCGTTCTCAAACATGCTCAAATAGCTCATATAACGACTTTCTGATATTTCTCCAGCCTCCACAGCATCTTTGACTGCACACTTGGGTTCGTTGATATGCAGGCAGTTATGAAATTTACACTGACCCAACAAATCTCTAAATTCAGGAAAATAATGAGCGAGTTCTTCATTTTCAATATCCACTAAACCCAGTTCTTTTATACCCGGCGAATCTATGATGAAAGTTTTATTGGGCAACTGGAACATTTCCGCAAAAGTGGTAGTATGCACCCCTTTACTCGAAAAATCTGAAATTTCAGAAGTTGCCAAATCCAAATCTGGATCTAAAATATTGATAAGCGTGGATTTACCTACGCCAGAATGCCCCGAAATCAATGAAATTTTATTGGCCAATTTGGCAAGTAATTCATCAATACCTTTTTTGGTCAAAGTAGAAGTAGACACACAGTCATAGCCCAAATGCGTGTATAAGTCCATCAAAGCATCCTGGAAAATGACACCCTTTTTATTCAAAAGATCGAATTTATTGAAAACAATCAAAACAGGAATTCTGAAAGTTTCGGCCGTCACTAAAAATCTATCAATGAAACCCAGCGAAGTTTTGGGACTAGCCAAAGTAACAATCAGTACCAATTGATCAATATTAGAGGCTAAAAGATGTCCATGAGCAGTTTTGTGTACAGACTTCCGGATGATGTAGTTCTTACGCGGAAGAATTTCCTTTATCATTCCGATGTTTTCGTCCTCCAAATCAAAAACCACCTTGTCTCCAACCGAAAGTGGATTGGTAACTTTCAAATCTTTGATTTTGAACTTGCCTTTCAAGCGACACGAAAAAAGCGTATTTTGCTCATCTCTGACCTCATACCAGCTACCTGTTGACCTAAATACAGTACCTATTTTGTTTTCCAAATGTTTGGGTTTAAATACAAACAAAACTAGCTTAATTTTTTCTTAATTTAAAACTTATGCCTTTTAATAAAAAAATTATACTTTTTTAATAGTTTGGTTTAATATTTGAAGAAATAACCTAGAATAATCAGCTATCAAAAAAGATTTGACCTTAAAATAAGATTTTAAGGAAATTTTAAGTAGTTGTTAAAACAAATTTTGGATTATTTACGTTATTTGGTCTAATAAACACAAAATATCATGAAAAAGGGAGTATTATTCGGATTAGCAGCTTTGGCTGTTGGGGTGGTAGTTTTAACTTTGGGCAAAAAAGAAAAACCTTCTAATAATCCAAAGCCATCCATTTACAAATGATTGAATATCAGATATTCAAGAATGTTTGTATTTAAAGATGCTAAAAAATACTTTTTAGCAGGTAGAACCCTATTGCCTTATAATTACGTCCTTGCATCACACAATTAGACCTATTTTTTCCCTTTCACCTATTTCTTTTTTGATTTCAGAATAAAATACCGAAATTTGATTTTCATCCTTAAACTAAAAATCAAATGTTTGAAACGCTCATCTTCGAAATTAAGGAAGGTAAATGTTATATTACCCTCAATCGCCCAGAGGTATTCAATGCCCTGAACAATAAGCTATTAACCGAACTGAATGAGGCTTTCAATGTATGCAGGAACAATGAAACTGTAAGAGTGGTGGTGCTCTCAGGTGGAGAAGGCAAGGCCTTTTGTTCTGGAGCCGACTTAAAGTCCGGAATAACTGACCCTAACCTTGGCAAGGTTTTAAAGGCCACTTACAATCCGCTCATCACCAACATGAGAGCGATTGAAAAACCGATTATTTGTAAGCTCAACGGTATGGCAGCGGGAGCTGGTATGTCACTTGCTTTGGCCTGTGACATGATTATAGCCGACAAGAACACCTACATGACTGAGCTCTTTGTGGGTATTGGACTTTTGCCAGATGCCGGATCTATGTATTTTCTACCGAGAATGATTGGTACTCTGAAAACGTTCGAACTTTGTAGCACTGGTCGTAAGGTTTTCATGGACGAAGCTCTTCAACTGGGTTTGGTAAACAAAACCGTCGATTCAGCGTTTTTAGAGGAAGAAGTCGAAAAAATGGCTGATTTTTATGCAAAAGCCGCCACCAAAAGCATCGGATTAATGAAAAATATTCTCAATAAATCATTTGAAAATAACCTTGAAGGTGTTTTAAATCTTGAAGCAGAAGGCCAAACCCAATGTGGATTTAGCAATGATTTTGTGGAAGGTGTGATGGCTTTTTTACAAAAGAGGGAACCTAATTTCCAAGGCAGATAATACGAATGTATATTCTTGGGAATCAATATTTCAGACATTCTAGATCGTTCTAATTATAAAATCGAAATATTTTTTAGGATTAAATCAAGTTGGAACCATAAAACCTTCAACCCAAAATACAATGTTAGAAGTGCTTTTTATAAATTAGCTTTTTGGTACAACAAACACCGAGTATGTCAGAAACAATTAAAGAACGAAGTTTGAATTTCGTAGAGGAAATCATAGAAGCAGATTTGAAGTCTGGAAAACACAATGGCAGATTGCTTACTCGTTTTCCACCCGAGCCCAATGGCTATCTTCACATTGGTCATGCCAAGTCGATATGTCTGAATTTTGGCCTCGCTCAAAAATACGGCGGTGGTACCAACTTACGTTTCGACGATACCAATCCGGTAACTGAGGACACAGAATACGTAGATTCCATTAAAAACGATTTGCGTTGGTTAGGTTTTAACTGGACCAACGAAATGTACGCTTCTGACTATTTTGATCAGCTGTTTAAATATGCGAAAAAACTCATAACCAAAGGTTTGGCTTACGTGGACGACAGCTCAGCCGAAGAAATGGCTACACTAAAAGGAACACCAAACGCCCCTGGTGTTGAGAGTCCGTTTAGAAACAGGACTGTTGAAGAAAATTTGAATTTGTTTGATGGTATGGCCAATGGCGATTTTGCGGAAGGAAGCAGAGTTTTAAGGGCCAAAATTGACATGACATCGAGCAACATGCTCATGCGTGATCCCATTATTTACAGAATTAAATTCGCTGAACACCACCGTACCGGAGACAAATGGTGTATCTATCCAATGTATGACTTCGCACATGGGCAGTCTGATTCTATCGAAGGTATCACCCACTCCATATGTACACTTGAATTCGTTTCTCACAGAGAATTGTATGACTGGTTTCTCGAAAAACTGGAGATTTTTCCTTCAAAACAATATGAATTTGCACGCCTAAACCTCACTTACACCGTAATGAGTAAGCGTAAATTGCTGCAATTGGTGAATGAAGGACACGTGACGGCGTGGGACGACCCTCGAATGCCGACAATTTCAGGTATGCGTAGAAGAGGATATACAGCCAAGTCTATTGTTGATTTTTGTGATAGGATAGGCATTCAAAAACGAGACAACCTCATAGATGTCAGCCTTTTAGAGTTTTTTGTTAGAGAAGATTTGAACAAAACCTCTACAAGAGTAATGGCCGTATTTGACCCGCTCAAAGTTGTCATTACTAATTTGCCAGACGGAGTTGTAGAACCTTGTAGTCTTGAAAACAATCCTGAAGATCCAGAGTCGGGACATAGATTGGTGAATTTCACGAAAGAAATTTATATTGAGCGAGGAGATTTCATGAAAGAACCTCCTGCCAAATACTTCAGACTTTCTCCAGGAAAAATGGTAAGACTTAAAGGAGCTTACATTATTCAATGCGACGAAGTCATTGAAAACGAAGGCGGGAGTATAAAAGAACTTCGTTGTAGTTACATACCTTCATCCAAAAGTGGAGCCGACGAAAGCGGAATTAAGGTGAAGGGAGTTATTCAGTGGGTAAGTGCCTCTGAAGGTTTGAAATCAGAAATAAGAATCTACGATAGGCTTTTTAAGGTAGAAGATCCAAGTTCTGAGGAGGGTGACTTCAAAGAATATATCAATGAAAACTCTTTGGAAATAATTACTGCTTATGTAGAACCTGTACTAAAAGATGCCAAGCCTGGTGATAGATACCAATTCATGAGGAATGGTTATTTTGTACCTGATACTGATTTTTCTCCTGAAAACTTGGTTTTCAACAAAACAGTTGGACTCAAAGAAGGTTTTAAAGTTGGATGAAATATTTACAACAAAAATTAAGATAAAATGGGAGGAGGTCCTCACACCGAAATTGAGTTTTTAGATGGTCCTAAATCGAGATGGACAGAGCTGAAATTTACTTTTAATGTCTTCAAGGAGTTTATTAACGGCTTCAGAACCCTGCATTTTGTTGGGCCCTGCGTCACTATTTTTGGCTCCGCTAGGTTTACCGAAGATAACAAATTCTATCAAGATGCCCGGAAAATTGGGGCTGGATTGGCTAAACTTGGATTTACAATATTAACGGGTGGCGGACCGGGAATCATGGAAGCTGCCAACAGAGGAGCAAAAGATGTTGGCGGAAAATCTGTAGGATGCAATATAGTACTGCCTTTCGAACAAAAACCAAACCCATATCTCGATAAGTGGATGGATTTTGAATACTTCTTTGTCAGAAAAACCCTTCTCATCAAATATTCCTACGCTTTTGTGATTTGCCCGGGTGGATTTGGCACCTTAGACGAATTTTTTGAGGCTTTAACACTTATTCAAACCGGAAAAATAGAGAAGTTCCCAGTGGTGATTTTCGACGATGGGTTTCATTCAAACATTATCGAACATATAAAATTCATGATTGAAAAGAAAACTATTTCCAAAGAAGATGAACATTTGTTTTTGATCACCAATGATGTTGAAGAAGCCATTTCTTATATAAAAAGAAAGACAGAAACTGGTTTTGGATTAAAATATAAACCAATAAAATGGCTGGGTGAAAGTAAGGGTTAAGCCTTTTCTTTTGAAAAAATCAACAAAATCAATCAAAAATAGTATTTTTGGATATTACTAAAGTCTAAATGGCTTTGAATTTAATTCTATGAAATTACTATTATTGTTTTTTGCAATCCATTTTACTGTCCTAGCTCAAAATGGAAGCGAAATTTATCTGTTAAAGTTGACTAAATCGGCTGATGGATATGAGGCTAGAAATCCTTTAAACATCTCTAATAGAAGTGGTTACGATAACCAGCCCGGTTTTCATCCCAAAAAATCAATCGTTTATTTTAGTTCACAAAGCAACGGTCAAACCGACATTTGGGCGTATAATTATGCGGCAAAAAAACTGACTCAAGTTACAAACACTGAAGACTCTGAATATTCCCCAACCGTTACTTCTGACCAAAAATACATCAGCTGCATTGTTCAAAGAAAATCTAATGGTGATCAAGACTTGGTGAAATTCTCCATCGATAATCCCGAAAAGACACAGATAATTTTAGAATCACAAAAGGCTGGTAAAATCGGATACCATGCTTGGAGTCAGAATAACGAATTAGTAACATTTGTTTTGGGCGAACCCAACACCTTACAATTGTTCGAAAATCAGTCAAAATCTGGAATTGTTCTTGGAAAAAACATAGGGAGATCTCTACATTATGTCAAAAGTAAAAAAGCATTTAGTTTTGTAGAAAAAGATGGAGAGAATTGGAATCTAAAACTATTGAAACCTCAAAATCAAACGGTTACAACTTTCGCCGAAGCCCTTAAGGACTCAGAATATTATAATGCTTGGAATGATGCAGGGGTGCTATTTAGCTCGAAGGATAAAGAACTTTTCTTTTTTGAAACGAAATCAAATACTTGGAAAAATGTAACCCTACCCTATGGTTTTCCGTCTAATAAAATAAGCAGATTGGCCATCAAAGGTAATCTTTTAGCATTGGTAATAAACGAATAAATTAACAAATTAAACATTCATAATTAAGTATTTAGACACAAGAGATTTGAATATTTCATAGCGTCTTTGCGACTTAACGGTAAATTATAAACAAATGAAAAAACTACTCATAACCCTATTATTTGCTCAAACGGCTTTGCTTTCTTGTCAGACCGACGAAGGCAACGAAAAACTTGCGGAAGCTGGTGAAACAGTTGGAAAATCAGCCGCCACCATAGCGAAAAGCGTTAAATCAGGAATAGAAAAGGCCACTAAAATCAATATTGACATTTCTGAAAACCTGAAAACCAGGGGATTATCTACTGGAAAAGTTACTTTGGGCAGTAAAGGAGGTAGACATAATGTCTTAAATGTCTATATGATTTTCGAAAAAAGGATTAATAGAAACGTGACCATGAAAGTATTGGATGCTGATGGATTAGAACTAGGACGCACCAAAGTATTGGTAAAAGGCGAAGCTGGTGATGCCAAATTTGTGGATTTTGTGTTTGATACCAGAACCAATATCGACCGCGACAATAAGATTGTGATGGAATAACTGTTCCATCTTTCTTTCGAAGATATTCGCTTCATTTTATGACCAATGAAGCATTTTATAATGATTTGTCCTATTATTTGTGGTCAAATGGAAGCGTAATTTTGCATCAAACCAAAGAAAGAATGACAAAAGGAATTTATATAGCATCCATTGAAGATCACAGTGGAAAATCGCTCGTTTCGTTAGGTCTAATGCAAAATCTACTCGGAAAAATGCCGAAAGTGGCCTATTTCAGACCCATTGTAGAAAGCAAAGAGTCAGACAACCACACACAAATAATGCTTACGCACTTTGACCTCAAACTTACTTATGATCAAGTTGTTGGACTAACACATATTGAAGCTGTAAACCTCATAAATAGCGGAGAAACAGGTGAATTGATAGACCTCATCATAGCAAAATACAAGCAATTGGAGGAACAATTCGATTTTGTATTGGTAGAAGGTTCCGACTTCTCTGGCGAAGGCAATCTGGTAGAACTTGATATCAATGTACTGATAGCCAAAAATTTAGGCTTACCAGTTATATTAGTAGGTAACGGAGTTGGCAAAACCAAAGAGGAGCTAACGTCCAGCATGAAGCTAGCTTACAACTCTTACCGCCAAAAAGAGGTTCAAATTATAGCCATCATCAATAACAAAATCCTTCCAGAAAATTTAGATATTGCAAACTCTGCAATGAGGAGTTTTCTACCTGATAATATTGAGGCATATGCTATTCCAAGAATAGACGCTTTACTAAATCCTACGGTTCAGGAAGTTGCGGATGTTTTAAATGCAAAAATATTATTTGGCGAAGAGTTTCTGGGAAATCAGATAGGCTCCATGGGTGTGGGTGCTATGCAACTGAGAAATTACCTACCACAAATAAAAGGGGACAACTTGGTTATTACTCCCGGTGACCGAGCTGACATCATTTTAGGTGTTTTACAAGCCAATATTTCTAAAAGTTACCCCCGAATAGCTGGAATCATCCTTACTGGTGGTCTTTTGCCCGAAGAACCCATCATCAAACTCATAGAGGGCTCTCCACAGATTGTCCCGATTTTGTCTGTAGAAGAAGGAACTTTCCAAGTAGCAAATATTGTAGGTGATTTAAAATCTAATATTTACGCCTCAAATACAAAAAAAATACTGACCTCAATAGAGACATTTGAGCATAATGTGCCTATCCATGCCCTTTTGGAGAAACTAATGAACTTTGAGAACAAAGGGCTTACGCCGAGAATGTTTCAGTATAGTTTGGTAAGAAAAGCACAGAAAAACAGAAAGCACATTGTATTGCCCGAAGGAACCGACGAAAGAATCATCCATGCCGCTGCGAGACTTATTAAATCCAATCTGGTAGAGATTACACTTTTGGGAAATCCAGAGCAAATCAAAGAAAAAGCCATTCAGCATGGTATTTCGTTGGATTTTAGCAAAATACATGTAGTTGATCCAGTAAAATCTCCGAATTTTGATGATTACGTAGAAACCATTTACCAGCTGCGTAAACACAAAAATGTAAACATGGACATTGCGAGAGACCTCATGTCTGATGTTTCGTATTTTGGAACGATGATGATTCACAAAGGTCATGCAGACGGCATGGTGTCTGGTGCAGTACATACCACGCAGCATACTATTAGACCGGCTTTGCAGTTTATAAAAACCCGTCCTGGGGTAAATATTGTTTCTTCGGTATTCTTTATGTGTTTAGAAGACAGGGTTTCTGTCTTTGGCGACTGTGCCATTAACCCCAACCCTACTGCCCAAGAATTGGCCGAAATCGCCATTTCCTCCGCCGAAAGTAGTCAAGCATTTGGCATAGAACCCAAAATCGCCATGCTCTCCTACTCTTCGGGCACCTCAGGAAAAGGCGAAGATGTAGAAAAAGTAAGAGAAGCCACTGAAATTGTAAAAAAAATGCGACCAGACCTGAAAATTGAAGGGCCGATACAATACGACGCTGCCGTAGACATGGAAGTTGGGAAAAGTAAATTACCAAACTCAGAAGTGGCAGGACAAGCCAGTGTGTTGATTTTCCCAGATTTAAATACCGGAAACAACACCTACAAGGCTGTGCAAAGGGAAACCGGAGCATTGGCCATTGGCCCTATGCTTCAAGGACTTAACAAACCCGTAAACGATCTCAGTCGAGGCTGTACGGTAGATGATGTGTACAATACGGTGATTATCACGGCCATACAAGCACAAGATTTATGAAAAAAATATTGGTTATAAATTCTGGAAGCTCCTCATTGAAGTTTCAGCTGATTTCCATGCCTGCAGAGACCATTTTGGCCTCAGGCTTGGTGGAGAGAATTGGTATGGAGGACGCCAAATATAGTTTTGAGTCGCTAAAGAACAAAGATACTCGTGTCCTA
Source organism: Lacihabitans soyangensis (assembly GCF_024343775.1). Lineage (GTDB taxonomy): Bacteria > Bacteroidota > Bacteroidia > Cytophagales > Spirosomataceae > Leadbetterella > Leadbetterella soyangensis. The sequence continues at coordinate 49,471 of NZ_RJUF01000176.1, forward strand.
AAAATAAAAGACCATCACCAAGCATTGGAATTGGCCGCAGTTTTTCTTTTGGACATAGGCTCCGGTGTAATATCTAGCCCAAAAGAAATTGATGCCATAGGCCATCGTGTGGTGCATGGAGGTAAACATTTTTCGGACACTACACTGATAACCAAAGAAATAAAAGAAAAAATTCATCAATTGGCCAGTTTGGCTCCTTTGCATAATCCACCGAATTTGGTCGGAATAGAAGTAGCCGAAAAGATATTTCCTGATGCCAAGCAAGTGGCGGTTTTTGATACGGCCTTTCATCAAAGTATCCCAGAAAAAGCCCACCGGTACGCCATTCCGAATGAACTTTACGAAAAAGAACACATCAGATTATACGGCTTCCACGGCACCAGCCACAAATATGTGAGTGAAAAAGCCTTGACTTATTTGAACAACCCAAATGCAAAAATCGTAGTGCTTCATCTTGGAAATGGTTGTAGTGCCACCGCCATAAATGCTGGAAAAAGTGTGGATCATTCTCTAGGTTTTGGTCCACTAACAGGTTTGGTGATGGGTACAAGAAGTGGGGATATAGATCCAGCCATTATTTTGTATTTAATGGAAACCAAAGGTTATAGTTACCAAGAAATCAGCAACTTACTCAATAAAAAAAGTGGCATGCTGGGTCTGACAGGCTTCAGCGATATGCGAGAAATCCAAAAAGGCCATGAAGAAGGTAACCCCGACTGCACAATAGCCCTGGAAATGAATGCCTACAGAATAAAAAAGTATATTGGAGCCTACGCAGCAGCCATGAATGGACTGGATGCTTTGGTATTTACTGCCGGAATCGGAGAAAATAGCTCCATTTTAAGAGAAATGGTTTGTTCTGAAATGGATTTTTTGGGAATTGAGCTTAATCCAAAAAAAAACAATTCGAAAGAAAAGGGAATTAGAGAAATACAGACTGAGGGCAGTAGAGCCAAAATTTTGATAGTACCTACCAACGAAGAACTGGAAATTGCGAAACAATCTTTTAAATTGATAAATTAAAATTTGAGGATTGGCAAAAGAGTGAAACCTAGGGAATTCATATTTAAAAAACAAATAGATGGACCTATTGATTAAGCCCCACAGGGGCGTAATTTTGGTAGGAAAAATAATGATAAAACCATAAAAGCCCAATAGGGGCGACATTACGTTTTTTGCTTTCAAAAATAAACAAAGATCCATCAAATATATTCCCAAATGTGAATTCTCTAGCCAAAAACAAGATTTGTTTAAAATACCCTAAATTTGAACCCTAAAACTTCAACAAATGTCAGAAAACCTCTTTGAATGGATTGGCTATGCAGCATCCTTAATCGTGGCCATTTCCTTGGTAATGTCTTCCATTGTAAAATTCAGGTGGATAAACCTTTTGGGATCAGCACTTTTTGCTGTTTACGGATTCTTGATACAAGCTTGGCCGGTTTGTTTTTTCAACACTGCCATCGTTTTTATAAATCTTTATTTTCTTTATAAAATATATTCAAAAAAAGACGAATTCAAGATTATCAAAACTTCTGATAAAGAGTCGCTACTGCATGAATTTGTAAATTTCAACAAAAAAGAAATAGAGAAAATAAGTCCAGATTTTGATTTCAACCTGAGCCACAAAGATTACAATTACTTCATTACCAGAAACATGGCATTGGTGGGTTTGTTTTTGGCACATAAAGAATCTGATGGAGTTTTAAGCATCGATTTGGATTTTGTGACACCACAATACCGAGATTTTAAAAATGGCAGCTTTCTGTACCAATTTCTCACAGACACCTTTCAAAAATCTGGCATCAAAACTTTAAATGCAATAGGTAAAACACCCGCCCATCAACAATATCTTAAAGAAATGGGCTTTAAAAACAACGGAACTGATGTTTTTGTGAAGCAGATTTAAATTCTTTCCTCTAATTTTACCGAGCCGTAGATTGAACAACCAAAGAGAATGATTGAAACCGAAAGACTTATATTAAGACCTTTAAACCACAGACAACTCGAAAAATACATAAAACTCGATAATTCCTTAGAGGAAGAACTCAAAGTGAAGCCCGCCAAACGAGAAATTTCGCCCGACCTGATGGAAGCTCTAGAGTATTTTATCATGCCCAATGTGGCCAATCCACTAAAAAATCACCTTTTCTTTACGCTTTGGACGATGATTTGGAAAGAAAAAAACTGTTTGGTGGGTGATTTGTGCTTTGTAGGAGAACCCAACGAACTCGGGGAAGTTGAAATTGGCTACGGCACTTATGAGAACTTTAGAAACATGGGCTTTATGTCAGAGGCCGTTTCAGGCATCATCAATTGGTTTAAACCCTATTTAAACGCCGTTTTGGCCTCCACAGAAAAGGACAATCCAGCTTCTGCGAAAGTCTTACTGAAAAACAATTTTGTAACCTACTCCAGCGATGAAACTTTGGTGTATTGGAGGATGGATATTGCGAGGTGAAGGATGTTTTGTGAATTGGATTACGAATCTTAATTTATTTGGCCTCAAAATGCCCTATCGAAACATGCTGAAGAGCTGATTCTACCAATTTCGATAATATTGATTTTAAACATTTACAAAGCCGTGTAAAGTAAAACCAGACAGTTTATTGTCTTATTTTATTCTGAGGCTCAAACTCTCCGAATACACTTAGAGTAGTAAATTCGATTGAAAAGTGGAAAACTTCTTACATCATTTAGGACTACAAACCATTCTTATCTAGCTTCCAAATAGCCTATCGGAACTTGTCGGAAAGCCTAACGAATTGGACATCTACTTTTTTATTAAAAAAGCCAACTCCTAGAAGTTGGCTTTAAAAATAGCTATCTATTTATGTACTTTATATACAATTATTGCGAAAATAATTGCTAAAAGTAAGTTAATAAATATATTTCTAGACATTGATTTTCTATTTAAATCGTCCGATAAAATATAAATAATCAATGCTAAAATTATTTGCAGAACGAGGAAAATGAATAACGGTAATAACGATAATTGGTTGCGATTTAAATAAGTACCTAAAACCATCATTAAATATGGTGAAATCATACCTATAACCTTCAGTACTTTTAAAAGCCCGTTCCTTTTAGCATCGAATATTTTTTCCATAATAATTTAATTAATAGTAACCACAACTGTCCCAACAAATACCAAATGACTGATAACCAGTATTAAATTGATCGTCATAAATTGCCCCTGCAACAGCAGTACACGCAAAAAAGGCCCAAATAGTAGGACTTAAAACCACACATCCCGCAGAAGTGTAGAGAAATTGATTATACGCAGAATTAAGAGTTAAATTCAACTGTGCCTGACAATTCCTGGCACAGTCATCTGGATTCGGTATCATTACCCTAGCTTTTTCGTTGTTTTTTTCATTGAAAAGTAAATATGCGGACTGTAGTATTTTATTCCTCTCTGAAGGTTCGGAACTCCTCAACTCCGGAAATTCATTTTGAAGTTCTATTAAATTATAGTAAATATTCTCCAATTGTTTAATTTTCATTGAAGGTTTATCTTACATTTCTGTTAAAATCTGCTCATATTCCATTCGAGATTTCATACTACTCAGTCTCATTTTAATATCATCAGTTAATTTGAACCCTTTCTTTAATTTGTTGCTAATTTTATCTTTGACAGCAATATTATAAAGGTCTTGAAAGGGTTTTGAATTTGAAATTTTCAAAACCAAATTTTCCTGATCCTTTGCACTAAGTCTTAAACTTTTTGAATTACTTTTTGTGGTAGGTGAATCGATGGGTTTTTCACAAGAAATTAAAAATGTTAGAAGTAGAAACAGTGTGATTTTTTTCATTTTAATTGTTTAATAATCTACCAAATATGAATAACATATTTAACAATTTCTAAATTACTTGGAAAAAATTATTAAACGGTCAGTTTTCAGCCCTGCTACATTTTCCAGATTTCGAAGCATAAAAAAATGATATACCAATCGCAAAAATTTAAAGTTGCTATCCCCATTTGCCAAATATTTCCCACATCTAAGTCTTTTTATATATTATTCCTTTTTTCAAATTCCGCTAACCTCTAAAAAAACTAAACTCCACCTTTCCCTAAAATCCTTCCACCCAACAATATTCCAAACCCAGCTTGCATTGCTCACAGATTGTGCTTTAATTTACTTTTTGGATTACATCAAAACTTCAGCAAACATAAAAATATTCTTTCAGCAATGACCAAAACCTTAGCAGCTTCCGAACTCATACTCAATCCCGACGGCAGTTTGTACCATTGCAATCTTCTGCCTGAAAACTTGGGAGATACTGTTTTTTTGGTGGGCGACCCCGACAGAGTGCCTACGGTTTCGGCTTTTTTTGATACCGTAGATTTCAAGACTCAAAAAAGAGAAATTGTGACGCATACCGGCACCAAAAATGGCAAAAAAGTTACGGTTATTTCGACTGGCATGGGTACTGACAATATAGACATTGTACTGACAGAATTGGATGCTGTAGTGAATATAGATTTGCAGAAAAAACAATTGAAAGATACCCATAAGCAACTCACCTTCATACGTTTAGGCACTTCTGGTTCTTTACAAAAACACATACCAGTTGATAGTTTTTTGGCCAGCACGCATGGTTTAGGAATGGACGGATTATTGCATTTTTACAAAAACTCTGAGGCATTTACTTACAATCCTTTCGTAGAAAAGTTTATAGAAGAAACCGAATGGAGCAGCAAACTTTCGAGACCATATTTGGTTGAAGGAGATGAGGATTTAATCCAAAAAGCCAAGAATTTAGGTTTTTATACGGGTATTACAGCAACAGCCTGTGGCTTTTATGGTCCTCAAGGCAGAGTTTTAAGATTGGATGTGCAAGACAGTTTACTCAACGAGAAGCTTTCCAGATTTGAATACAATGGCTTAAAAATCACCAATTTCGAGATGGAAACTTCAGCCATTTTTGGGCTCTCAAAACTTTTGGGACATAAAGCCATTTCGATAAATTGCATTATAGCCAACCGATTTTCGGGCGAATATTCCAAAGATTACAAGAAATCGGTTCAAATAATGATAGAAAAAGTCCTCAACAGTTTTATTTAAATGTAAAAATTGCCGTTTTGCAGTGAATGAGAAATAGCGTCTTAGCGACCTAGTGGTAAAAAAGAAACAAAATGATAAAGAAAACAATAAATATAGAATACAGTGCTTTTGCCAACACCGAAGAAATGGCAGAATCTGACAGAATTCTGATAAACAGAGCCATTGAAATAGCCAAATTGAGTTATTCGCCCTATTCAAAATTCCCGGTTGGGGCGGCAGTAATGTTGGATTCTGGAGAAATTTTCGCAGGAAATAATCAAGAAAACATAGCATTTCCGTCTGGAACCTGTGCCGAAAGAACTGTTTTAAACTACGTTAATGCCAATTTTCCTGACAAAAAAATAAAGACCATTGCCATAACGGCCACCAATACCACCACCACCGAACCCGTAACGCCATGCGGTTTTTGTAGACAAGTAATTGTAGAAATGGAAATGAAACAAAAATCTCCATTACGCATCATATTGCACAAAATAGGCGGTGAAACCTACGTTTTCGAAACTTCCAAAGCCATTTTGCCTTTGGCATTTGATGACAATGTTTTGAAAAACTAAGCAATCTAATTGGTCATTAGCTCAATTTAAATGGGGAAATAATATGGGTTTAGATAGTGTTGAACTTCTAATGCAAATTGAAGATGAATTTAAAATAAAAATTAGTGATCAAGATGCCCAAAATATATCGACTGTAGGAGATTTGGCAAACTACATTTACCAAAATTCTACCTTTATATTTCCTAACAATTGTTTGAAAATCCGATTACTTAATTCCATCAAATCTGCCTTAACAGTCCTTGAATTTCCAGCCAATCTTGATCTCACTAACACTGTGGGTGAATTCTTAGCAAAAGACGACTTAAAAACTACATGGAAGAAATTAGAGGAAACGTTAAACTTGAAATTACCTGAACTTAATCCTCAAGATTTAAAAGTAGAAAAAATAGAAGATGTGAAAATATTTGGTTTTAATATCATTCGAATAAAGCCACCTATTTTAGATATGACTTTCGAACGGTTAATAGAATGTATTGGAGCACTTAACTATCAAGACTTTATAGACTTCGATAATATTACAAGCTTTTTTGAAATACTAATCGCAGTTATAGGAATTACCCATTTAAAGTCTGGGGTGGATGTCGATGAAATTTTTACATCAAGTTCCTTTACCTATGACCTCGGAATCGATTAATTATCTCAGCCAGACTTAATGCTCCATTTGAATATTTCTTTCCTAAACCACAAAACCTACTAAAATCTTAAATGTTAAAAAATATTTACTAATCAAAATTCAATTCTTATTGTACATTTAATCTAATGTCAGAATAAAAAAGGACATGCAGCGAACCGCTTTTGGCACTGTCAAAATTGTCCTTATTTTTTCTCCAAAATTTACTTTTGGCAGACAAACCTGAAAAAATGTCAGTAAAAATATACCTACTTGGCCTTTGGCTTAGTAATTGTTCATAGGCATTGCAGATAAAATTAAATAATCTTTAAACTTTAAATAGTATTATGTCAGTAAACGTGAAACCTTTAGCAGACAGAGTTTTGATAGAGGCAGCTCCAGCGGAGGAGAAAACAGCCTTCGGAATTATTATTCCTGATACAGCAAAAGAAAAACCTCAAAAAGGAACAGTGGTAGCTGTAGGACCAGGTAAAAAAGACGAGCCAATGTCGGTAAAAGTAGGTGATGCAGTATTGTATGGCAAATATTCTGGAACTGAACTTACAGTAGACGGTAAAGAGTATTTGATCATGAGAGAATCAGACATCTACGCAATCGTTTAATTTCATTTTTAATAGACAGATTACAACCAAAAAAATACGAAAATGGCAAAACAAATTCTTTTCGATACAGACGCAAGAGATAAACTAAAAAGAGGTGTTGATACATTGGCCAACGCCGTGAAAGTTACTTTAGGACCAAAAGGTCGTAACGTAATCATTGACAAAAAATTCGGTTCACCAGCTATCACAAAAGACGGTGTAACTGTAGCCAAAGAAATCGAATTGGCAGATGCCATCGAAAACATGGGAGCTCAGTTGGTGAAAGAAGTTGCTTCTAAAACTGCTGACCAAGCGGGTGACGGTACTACTACTGCAACTGTTTTGGCTCAAGCCATCTACACTATCGGTGCTAAAAACGTAGCCGCTGGTGCAAACCCAATGGAATTGAAAAGAGGTATTGAGAAAGCTGTATCTGCAATCGTTAAAGAATTGCACGCTCAGTCAAAATCAATCACTACTTCGAAAGAAATCACTCAAGTAGCAACTATCTCGGCTAACAACGACCACGAAATCGGTCAAATGATAGCTGACGCTATGGATAAAGTAGGTAAAGAAGGTGTTATCACTGTAGAAGAAGCTCGTGGTACTGAAACTGAAGTAAAAACAGTAGAAGGTATGCAGTTTGACAGAGGATATCTTTCTCCATACTTCGTAACCAACACTGAGAAAATGGAAGCCGAAATGGATCGTCCATTTATCTTGATTTCTGAGAAGAAAGTTTCTTCTATGAAAGAATTACTTCCGGTATTGGAGGCAGTTGCACAAACTGGTCGTCCTTTGATGATCATCGCTGAAGATGTTGACGGAGAAGCTTTGGCTACTTTGGTAGTAAATAAAATCAGAGGTGCCTTGAAAGTGGTAGCTGTTAAGGCTCCTGGCTTTGGCGACCGTCGTAAGGCCATGTTGGAAGACATCGCTATATTGACTGGCGGTACTGTAATCTCGGAAGAAAGAGGTTTCAAACTAGAGAACGTAGAAATCACTATGTTGGGTCAGTGCGAAAAAGCTATTGTTGACAAAGACAATACTACCATCATCAACGGTGCTGGTGCTGAAGACGAAATCAAAGGAAGAGTAGGTCAAATCAAAGCCCAAATAGAAAGCACTACTTCAGACTACGACAAAGAGAAATTGCAAGAGCGTTTGGCTAAATTGTCAGGTGGTGTTGCTATTATCTACATCGGTGCTGCTACAGAAGTAGAAATGAAAGAGAAAAAAGACAGAGTAGACGATGCATTGCATGCAACACGTGCTGCTGTGGAAGAAGGTATTGTAGCTGGTGGTGGTGTGGCTCTTATCAGAGCTCAGTCAGCACTTGACGGTATCGAAATCGTTAGCCCAGACGAGAAAACTGGTATCAACATCATCAGAAATGCTATTGAGGCTCCATTGAGAACTATCGTAGCTAACGCTGGTGGCGAAGGTTCAGTAGTGGTTCAAGAAGTTAAAACTGGCAAAGGAGCTTATGGCTACAATGCTCGTGATGACAGATACGAAGACATGATTACGGCTGGTATCATCGACCCTACTAAAGTTACTCGTTTGGCACTAGAAAATGCGGCTTCAATCGCAGGTCTATTGTTGACTACTGAGGCTGTGGTATGTGACATTCAAGAAGACAAACCAGAAGCTCCACACATGCACGGTGGCGGCGGAATGGGCGGAATGATGTAATTCGTTCTAAAATATTCTTTAAAAAAGCCTGCATTTCGATGCGGGCTTTTTTTTTAGCACAATTTTTGCAATAACATTATGGACAAAACAACACCATAATGCCAAAAAGATTTTTTCACCTAACAATTTTATTTTTTTCACTGCTTGCCTGTGAAAAAGACGCAACTAAAGACCTTGGAATAGAAAAACCAATAGAGCCTAATAAAGAGTGTAAAATACTATCCAACACACGCTCAGACGGTCAGCAATATCAATTTGTGTTTAAGGAAAATACCCTTCAAAACATTATCGGATTTAATGATTTTGATACTTTCATTTACACAGCAGGAAAATTATCTCGAGCAGTGCATAGCAGGACAAAAAATGCCTATACGCTTTTTGAGTACAACGATAAAAACCAATTAAGTAAAATCACCTTTGAAGGAACTGACAGCCAAGGGAAAAAATTCAGCTACCCTACGGTAATTACCTATAACAATATAGGCAAAATCGACAAATTGGTTCTCAACTGGCCTACTTTCCCTGATAAAGTAGACACCAGATTTACCTACGATGCCAACGGAAACGTGAAATATATCACCGCATTCTTAAATGGAGAGTGGGAAACTATATTAGAAAATACGGAATTTGATGACAAGCCATCGCCCTATAAAAACCAGAAGATCGGCAATATACTTAGTTACTACATGGTTTATTCTCTATTGAGCGGTGGACTTAATTTTACGCAGTACCTTAACACCAACAACGTTAAAACCGCAGTTGTAAAAAGGGGATTTGAAAACATTACCTATCGTTACGAATACCAGTATAATACACTCGGATTTCCAACCAAGGTAGATTACACCCGAACCCTGAACAATAGACCAACTCCGATGTCTGAAAATTTTTCCTACGATTGCGAACTATAATGTTTTAGTTTTAAAGACATTAAGTTTTTTGTTCTTTTTTATTCCGAAAAGTATGCTTGGCTTCGCCAAATATTCCTAACTTTGTATCCCGTAATCAATCATTTAATACGATGCCATTGAGCGGGAAGCAAAAGAAAACTAAGTATATATTTGTCACGGGCGGAGTTGCCTCATCGCTGGGCAAAGGAATCATCGCCTCTTCATTGGCTAAACTACTACAGGCTAGAGGCTTATCTGTAACTATTCAAAAACTCGACCCTTATCTAAACGTTGACCCTGGCACACTCAATCCTTATGAGCACGGTGAGTGTTATGTGACTGACGACGGTGCAGAAACCGACCTTGATCTTGGACACTATGAGCGTTTTTTGAACGTTCAAACTTCTCAGGCTAACAATGTTACCACTGGTAGAATTTACTATAATGTACTGAGCAAAGAACGCCGCGGGGACTTTCTTGGCAAAACCGTTCAGGTAATTCCGCATATCACTGACGAAATCAAAAGAAATATCAGGATTCTGGGCGACAATGGCAAATACGACATCATAATCACTGAAATTGGAGGTTGTGTTGGAGATATCGAATCCTTACCATTTATAGAAGCGGTAAGACAATTAAAGTGGGAATTGGGTGAAAAAAACATGCTTACCATTCACCTAACCCTCGTTCCTTACCTAAAGTCAGCCGAAGAACTTAAGACTAAACCAACTCAACACTCCGTTAAACAATTACAAGAGTCGGGTATTCAGCCAGATATTATCGTTTGCCGTACAGAACATCATTTACCGGCAGACATTAGAAGAAAAATAGCCCTTTTTTGTAACGTAGAAATAAACTCGGTGATAGAAGCCATGGATGCCAAAACCATCTACGAGGTCCCTATGCTGATGAAAAAGGAAAAACTCGACCAACGTGTCTTATATATGCTCGATGTGTACAACGACCACGACGCCGACATGAAAAAGTGGGAGGAGTTTTTGCAAAGACTTAAAAAACCTGAATTCGAAGTTAATATTGGCCTTATCGGAAAATACGTTGAATTGAAAGACGCATACAAGTCGATCATTGAGGCATTTATACATGCAGGTGCTGAGAATAACTGCAAAGTAAAAATCTCATGGATTCACTCTGAGTCTCTGGTGGTGGGTAGTACCGAAGAAAAACTCAAAAACTTGGATGCCGTTTTGGTGGCACCTGGTTTTGGAGAGCGAGGAATAGAAGGAAAAATAGAAGCCGTAAAATATGTAAGAGAAAACAATATTCCATTCCTTGGGATTTGCTTGGGCATGCAAATGGCCGTAATAGAATATGCTAGAAACGTATTAGGTTGGACAGGTGCACATTCTACTGAAATGGAGAAAAACACCAATTATCCTGTGATTGACCTCATGGAAGATCAGCAAAATGTAGAAAATAAAGGAGGAACGATGCGTTTGGGTTCATACAATTGCAAACTGGCCGATAAATCTCTCGCCAAGAAAATTTACGGCAAATCTAAAATTTCGGAAAGACACCGTCACCGTTGGGAATTTAACAACAAATATCGCCAAGATTTTGAAGCCAACGGCTTATTTATTGGAGGTACTAACCCCGAAAATGACTTGGTGGAAATCATAGAAATTCCAACGAAAAGATTTTTCATAGGTGTGCAGTATCACCCAGAATTGAAAAGTACGGTTCTCCAACCGCATCCTTTGTTTATCAGTTTTGTGAAAGCCGCACTTGACTTCCAAAAATGGAAAAATTCAACAAAATAGTTGTAAAAGAACTTGAAGATGGCTCGTTTTCTCAAACCATTGAGGAAGCGAGCATCGATTCTTTACCAGATAACGACTTGCTGATCAAAGTCCATTTTTCCTCACTAAACTTTAAAGACGCCCTTTCTGCCTCAGGAAATAAAGGAGTCACCAAAAAATATCCCCATACTCCAGGAATAGACGCTGCCGGAATTGTAGTACAATCCAGTTCAACAGATTTTAAAGAAGGTGATGAAGTTATCGTCACAGGTTATGATTTGGGAATGAATACCTCTGGCGGTTTTTCAGAGTACATTTCGGTTCCTGCTTACTGGGCCATACCTGTACCGAGTGGAATAAGTCTAAAAGAATCTATGATTCTGGGTACTGCTGGTCTAACCGCGGCCATGTGTGTGGACAAACTTCTACACAATGGACTCACTCAAGGTCCCGTAATAGTAAGCGGTGCCACTGGTGGCGTGGGCACATTGGCTTTGATGATTTTGGACAAGTTAGGTGTAGAAACCATGGCTTTTTCAAGAAAAGAATCTGCTGTAGGATTTTTAAAGGGTCTAGGAACAAGCGAAGTAATCCATAGTTTTGAAAACACCGATCGTCCATTACTAAAGCCCATTTTCACGGCCGCTATAGATACGGTAGGCGGTACAATACTCGAGAATATCCTTAAGCTTATCAAACCTAACGGTGCAGTTTCAATCTGTGGAATGGCATTATCTCCAGCATTGAATACCACAGTTTTTCCATTCATATTACGAGGTCTATCACTTTTTGGAATTGATTCAGCCGAAGCCGACTACAAGTGGCGTAAGGATTTATGGCAAAAGCTTTCAAACGAATGGAAACCTAATAATCTCGAAGCCATTCAGAAAACAGTAGAATTGAGTGAACTGGGTAAGGAAATAGAAAAAATGCTTCGAGGCAATCAAATGGGTAGAATAGTGGTAAAGATTTCGTAAGTTCTAAATTGCGAGGTGAATTTCCTCTCCCTTATTGTTTTGGTGGTTTAATGTCCATAAACTCGTGTAGGTAGTTTCCACCTCAGAAGTTCCCATTTTTCTAAAAATAGAAATTTCCAGACCCAAGTTTTCCAGAAAAAGCTTTTCAATTTCATTTACTTTCATGTCACCTTCAATCGCAAATCCCTTAGGATTTACAATATTGGCAATTTCGAAAACCACAAAATCTCTATGTCCAAGACTCACAGCCTCTCCTTTTCTATAAATTTCAATTCTTAAAAAAGGAAAAGCGGTGTTAAACCCATTCATGAGCTCAGATATCCTCGTCGCAGAGTCAATCAATATTTTTTTACCGCCTTTCATACCTTATGTTTCAAATAGGCTTCAAAATTTGTAAAAAAAAAATTACGCAACTATGACTCAAATCAGTCATAGAAATTTTAGAAAAGAAAATTTAATCATTCATAATAGTTATCATGACAAAAGTCATATTTTTGACCAAACAATAAGGATAGTTTGCCAATGGAAGAGAAAAGTGACCAATTATATAATCAGTATTTCGTGGAAATTGACATTTTAAATCAATTCGAAGCTATTTTTAAATATGCCAATGAGGGTATTGTAATATCTGACGATCAAAGTAAGATATTGAAAATCAACCCCTCTGGTTTAAAAACCTTTGGATATGAACACGAAAACGAGGTTCTTGGTCAAAAAATTGAGATTTTGATTCCAAAAAGATTTCAAGAAAGACACGTCGGACACCGAGAAAAATATATGGAATCGCCACACGCACGCAGTATGGGTTTACAATTTGACCTCTATGCCCTAAAAAAGGGTGGCGACGAATTCCCAGTGGAAGTGAGTCTTAGTCCATTCAAAAACTCCCAAGGTAGCTTTGTCATTTGTTTCATTATCGACATTAGTACTCGAAAAAAGGCTGAAGAAAACGAAAAAAACTATAGAAAAGAGCTGGAAAAGGAGGTTGAAGAACGAACGCTTATTCTGAAAGAAGCCATACAGAAGCTTGAAAAAACCAAAAACGAACTTGATAATTCATTGAAGAGAGAACAAGAGCTCAACTCTATGAAGACCAAATTCATTTCTATTGCTTCGCACGAGTTCCGAACACCACTTTCTACCATTTTGTCGTCGCTTTCGTTGATGGAAAAATACAACGAGCTCAATGAGACTGAAAAACGAAACAAGCACAACGACCGTATTAAAAAATCCATTAAAAACCTCACTGATATACTCAATGACATACTTTCAGTTAATAAAATAGAAGAAGGAAAAGTGATTGTAAATCCTGAAAATTTCAATATTCAGAATTTTATAAATGAGCTCATTCAAGACTTACAAGGCCTTCTTAAACCCGGTCAAAAGATAAATTTCAAAGGTGCTGAAACCCCAGAAACTGTTGTCTTTCAAGATCCAAAATTGCTCAGACACATACTCATTAATCTCTTGACCAATGCCATTAAGTTTTCAAAGGAAGATAGCCCAATAGACATTAGTCTCAGACTAGAGCCTAACGAAATTTACCTTGAGGTGAAAGACTACGGTTTGGGAATTCCAAAAGCGGACCACGAGAAACTTTTTACAAGATTCTTCAGATCAAGTAATGTCGAAAATATACAAGGTACAGGACTAGGACTAAGCATAGTTCTGCAATACGTTAACTATCTAAAAGGAACCATTAAATTTTCGAGCGAAGTTGGCAAAGGCAGTGTTTTTAACGTAAATTTACCCAAAAACTTAAAGTCATCTAAAATCTAGGACCCATCATAAAAACAATCAGATGAAACGAATTTTGCTCATAGAGGACAATAACGAAATAAGAGAAAACACAGCTGAAATACTTGAATTGGACGGCTACGAAGTATTAACCGCAGAAAACGGCAAGATTGGAGTTGAATTGGCCGCTAGTTCAAAACCTGATCTGATTATTTGTGATATCATGATGCCAGTTTTGGATGGCTACAGTGTCTTACATTTATTGTCAAAAAACCCTGACACCGAAAATATTCCTTTTATTTTTCTCACGGCCAAGGCTGACCGTCAAGACTTTAGAAAAGGCATGGAAATGGGTGCAGACGACTATATCACCAAACCTTTTGACGATGTAGACCTGCTGAATGCCATTGAAAGTAGGTTTAAAAAAATGGAGTTGCTCGAAAAAAAATATTCGAGAAATATAGACGGGCTCAACAATTTGGTAAGAGATGTAGGTGGCGAACAAGAGCTTAAAAACCTTACAAATAACCGAGAAAAAAGAAAATACAAAAAGAAATCAGAGATTTTCAGAGAGGGAGACTTCCCACTTTATTTGTTTTATATAGAACAAGGAAAAATAAAAACCTATAAAACCAACGAAGATGGCAAAGAACTGATAATCAACCTTCACAACGAAGGAGATTTCTTTGGATACGTCAACTTGATGCGTGAAAACAGCTACATGGAATCAGCCGCGGCCTTGGAAGACTGCGAAATTACACTAATTCCCAAGTCTGAGTTTTTCAAACTTATCCACCAGAACAGACAAGTATCTCAGAAATTCATCAAAATGTTATCTGACAATATCAAAGAAAACGAGGACCAGTTGCTTAAACTGGCCTACAACTCTGTAAGAAAAAGAGTTTCAGAATGCCTTATTAAGTTTTTTGAGCAGAACGAAGATAAAAAACCAGTAAATGGATTGAAAATCAGTAGAGAGGACCTGTCCAATATGGCTGGTACTTCTATAGAAACTGCTATCAGAACACTTTCCGATTTTAAAGATGAAAAACTGATAGAAATTTCCTCAGGAAAAATAAAAATATTGGATCTTGAGAAACTACGCCGTCTCAAAAATTAACTTAGTCAGCTCTACAAATTGCAGATAATCAAGATTTTCTGCTCTTTTGTTGGCATAAGGAATTTCTTTGGTGGTAATTGGCTTGAGAGCATTCGATAGCATTTTTCGTCTTTGATTAAAAGCCGTTTTTACTACCAATTTAAATTTCTTGAAATCACAATCGAGAACTTTGTCATAATTTCTAACCAACCTGATTACGCCTGAATCAACTTTAGGTGGTGGATTAAAAGCTCCCGGAAGTACTGTAAAGCAATATTCAATATCATAAAAGGCCTGCAATAGCACACTCAAAATACCATAGTCTTTATTGCCCGGTTTTGAGGCTATTCGTTGACCCACTTCCTTTTGAACCATGCCCACAATCTCTTCAATCTGATCTTTGTGGTCTAAAACAGTAAAGAAAATTTGTGAAGAGATGTTGTAAGGAAAATTCCCAATAATTCCAAATTTCTGATTACCAGACACTTGCAACTTCTCTTCAAAGTTCATTTTCAAAAAATCCCCCTCTATTATTTTGTCCTCAGCAATACTGAAATTCTTCTTTAAATAAGCAACCGACTCGGTGTCTATTTCTACCAAAACCAAATCAAGTTCCTCTCTTTTCAGCAAATATTGCGTAAGAACTCCCATACCTGGTCCTATTTCTAAAACCAGTTTGTTACTGTTTTTGTCTTGATACAAATCCACTATTCTCTTGGCCGCATCGAGGTCTTTTAAAAAATGCTGACCCAAATGTTTCTTTGCTCTTACGTTTTCCAAATGAAATTCTTTTTATTGAAATAATACCCAAAATTAAGCATTAATTATTTAGTTTTAGGCAGAAAAACTTTCGAAACCTATATGGCAACCCAAAACCTCAACAAAGCAGAATCACAAACAAATGACAATTTTGATTTACTTCAAGATTTTGTAGATAACACCTCCGACATCATACTGATGTTGTCACTTGTGGGTGAATTTATGTTTGTAAATAATGCTTTTTTAGAACTTCTGGACTATTCTAGGGCCGAAATAAAGGAAATATCTATTGATGATATCTTACATCCGCAGTTTAAGGAATCCATAAAGTCGGACTTCGAAAAAATTAAAAACGGTGAGCCCATCTCCGATTTTTTGTTGGTTATACGCAACAAACAAAAGAAAAGAATTTACCTCTCCGGCGATATCAATTGTAGATATGTAAAGGGCGAGGCCGTGTCTTTCAGGTGTATTCTTAAAGACATTACACAAAGAAGGAGAGCTGAAGCAGCCCAAAACTTATACTACGCCATTGCTCAGAGTAACCTCAATACCAAAAGTTTAGAAGGTTTTTTGATGCAAGTTCACCAAAATCTTCAAAAGAACATTTATGCCAATAATTTCTTTGTGGCAGTTTATGAACCCGAGAACAATAGCATCTATTTTCCGTACCATGTGGATGAATATTATGAAACCGGCCAAAACTATCTTAAGAGAAAGTTGGGAAATGGCCTCATTGAATATTCCATTTTACAGAATAAACCACTGATTTTCAACAAAGAAGAATTATCTCTTTTGATAGAAAAAGAAAAACTTTTCATTTATGAGTCCAACTTACCTGCGGTGCAAATACTGGTTCCGCTAAAAATCAACGAGAAAACCATTGGAGTAATTGGCATAAAATCATATTCTGACGAAAACAAGTTTTCGAGTAGAGATCTTGAGCTTTTGGAGTTTGTTTCGGGCCAGATTGCCATCGCCATGGAGCGTAAAAAATCGGAGGAAGAACTGCTACTTCAAACTGCTCGACTTAACGCCATTTTTGATAGCAGTACGCATTATATTTGGACCGTCACACAAAAAAGACAACTGAGCTCATTTAACAAAAACTATCACAATCTCATTTACGAACAACTTGGAGTATCACCGACAATTGGAAGTAGCATAGAAAAACTTGGCTGGAAACTCATTAGCTCTGAAGACAAGCCCATTTTAAGAGAAAAATACAACCTGGCTTTTCAGGGTTTACCACAGTATTTTGAAATGCATTGGGGCGAAAAAGATGGTGGAAACAATTGGTTTGAGTTCTACTTAAATCCAATTTTGTCAGAAGACGACGGCCAAATAGAAGAGGTGTCAGGCATAGCAAGAAACGTAACTGAAAAGAAAAATGCACTTATAAACCTTCAAAAAAGTGAAAATAAGTTCAGAAACACCATAGAATCATTTATAGATATATACTACAGAACAGACCTCGCTGGTAATGTAATCATGATTTCGCCATCTGTTTTGGCACATACAGGTTACACAGTAGAAGAAGTTATTCATCAAAAGGTTGATAAATTTTTTGAAAACGCACAGAATTCTTCGCAGGATATAAAGGCCTTGCTCAAGACAGGCAGCATCACAAATTTCGAAGTTATCGTAAAACGCAAAGACCAAACCCTGAGGCAGTTTATGCTCAATATTAGGATGATTAAAGACTCCAAGGGAATTCCTATAGAAGTGGAAGGAGTAGCCAGAGATATAACTGAACTTATGAAAAGTGCGGAAGAACTAAAAAAAGCCAAAAATGAAGCTGAACACTCTTTGAAAATAAAAGAGCAGTTTCTGGCCAACATGAGTCACGAAATCCGTACCCCAATGAACGGAATCATTGGTATGATAGACGTACTAAACGAAACACCTCTCGAAAAAATCCAAAAAGATTACGTCCAAACCATCAAGAAATCATCAGAAACGTTATTGACGATCTTGAATGATATTCTGGATTTATCAAAAATAGAGGCTGGCAAAATGGAACTGGCCTACAAGCCATTTGAAATCAAGGAAACACTTAAAAATTTGGTGGCCTTGTTTAACCAAAAAGCACGAGAGAAAAACAACGAACTAATATTTGAGATAACACACGACACCCCTTCGTGTATTGAAGGTGACCAGATTCGGCTATTACAGATACTTTCGAATTTAACATCAAATGCCATTAAATTCACCCAAAATGGCCAGATTAAAGTTAGAGTTAGTAGCTCAGACCACGAGGATGGGATTGAAAAAATGATCAAATTCGAAATTATTGATACTGGAATTGGAATTTCAGAAGAAAATCAGAAAAAGCTTTTCAGCTCATTCCAACAGCTGGACATTTCTACAAAAAAATCTTTTGGCGGGACAGGTTTAGGTTTGGTAATATCTAAAGAACTATGTCGTCAAATGGGAGGCGAAATTGGCTTGATTTCACAACAAGGTCAGGGAAGTAATTTCTGGTTTTCTATAAAGGCCAAACCTGCCATACAGGCCGATGTAAATGCGAGCGAGTTTTCTGAAAACGAAATCTCTTTTAATAATTTCTTCAAAGATTACTCACCAAAAATATTGTTGGTAGATGATAATGCAGTTAATAGAAAAGTAGCCTCAGAAATTCTAAAAAAAGCAAATTGTACAGTAGAAAGTGCAGATTCAGGTCAGAAAGCCATTGATATTTTTACAGAAAATCAAGACTTCGATGTCATATTGATGGACATTCAAATGCCCGAAATGGACGGAATTGAAACTACCCAAAAACTAAAAGAAAAATTTGGCGATAAACTACCAAAAGTTGTGGCCATGACGGCCTATTCCATGCAACACGACCGTGAGAATTTCATATCGAAAGGTATGGACGATTATATTTCCAAACCTATTCGTGCCAATTTACTTATCAAGAAAGTGGCCGAATATATCAACGGAAAAATCACGATTAAAATTGATGACTCAGAAAAAAATTCTCCTGAAATAAAAGAAAATGCAAGTTTCGAAATCTCTCCTGAGATTCCAGAATTTGACCCGGAGGTAATCGAAAGTCTGAGAGAAATGGTGGGACAAGAAATGTTACTGTCTGTTTTTGAGGATTTTGAAAAGGAAGCAGAAGAACAAATAGCTAACGCCATAGCCGCCTTCCATAAAAACGATGTCGTGACCATTCAAAAGGAACTTCATACACTCAAAGGAAACTCCGGCACTATAGGTCTCATGCGAATTCATGAAATAACCAAAGACATAGAAGTACCTGCAAAAGTTGGCAATCTGGATGGATTTCAGGAAAGAGCAGCAATTCTGACCAAGGAATTTGAACAATTCAAGGCCAAATACGCAAATATTTAATCCCAAAAGAGTACATTTGCGGCTCGAAATTTGTTGGGTGAAAATTATGATTCTCCGGAGAATATTTTTATTTTTTGGCTTTACATTCATTTTGCTATCAGCCAATGGACAAACTTGGTGTGGTGTAGGTAATTTTTCTCCAGAAGAAAAGAAAACATACCTTGAGTTACTAAAAAATACCAAACCATCCAAAAAACTTAGAAAAGGAACTGCTTATGAAATTTATCTTAAACCAAAAGTAATTCACAATAGCAAAGGCTCACCTAGCATTTCCACGACTCAGGTTTTTGAATTGATAAATAAAATAAACCAAGACTTTCTACCCATCAATATTCAGTTTATAGTGGACAATAATAATATTCAACATATCGTAGACGATGAATATTATGACCTAAAAACCGAAAACGAGGGAGAACTGAGATCAAAATATGACAGCAACGAAGGCATTAATATTTATTTCACGCACACCATTACAAGGCCAGACCTCAGTCAATTAAATGGATACACCAGTTTACCTAACCTTAGCCAAGGCTCTAATAACATAGTGCTGAGCTACTTAGACAATTCACCAAGTCATTTTTCGCTTCTTAAAGAAAAAATAATCACACACGAGTTAGGCCATTATTTTGGTTTGCTGCACACTTATCAAGACAGCAACCACGAAGACATTACGAAACGAGAACTGGTTACACGTAGTATAGGGGCTAATTGTAGTACCACTGGAGATATGCTGTGTGATACACCAGCCGATCCTTTTGATAGAATACCATCCATATTTTCGTTCGGTTGTAACGAAAAAATACCCTCAGAAATCAGAGATTTCAATGGAGAGAGCTACTATCCGCCGGTTGACAATTTCATGTCCTATCACCACAAATGTGGCTTCAAGTTTACACCAATGCAATTTCAAAAAATGGAATCAGGCTTGAATATTCGCCTTTCTCCATTAGCTGAATACAAAATTACCAAAAACGTCTCGAACTTTTTAAGTGTTTTAAATTTGGACAAGAATGTATATTGCAAGGGCGAAAATGTTATTGTAGATTATCAAAAAACTGGATCTTTTGATGCTAAAAATCAATTGAAAGTTGAAATTTCTGACAAAAACGGCGAAAATTTTAGAGAGGTGTCAGAGTTTGAAGTTCTGAGTGACAAACAAATCAAAGTCAAAGTAGATCAATCATGGGAAACAGGAAGCAACTATCGACTCATTGTGAAATCCACTCTTCCCTACTCTGAGAGTCCTTTGAGCCAAAATTTTGAAATCAAGTCATATCCCACGGCTGAAATAACAAGTTCCCAAATAAAAGTAAATCGTGGAGAATCATTCCATTTAAACGTAACATTTGGAGGCTCAGGGCCATGGAGTTTTAAAGACTGGGACGGTTTCAACTACAGCAATATCACCTCTAAATCTATCAGTTTCAGCATAGAGGCCGATTCAAATAGATTATTTTCTATTTCAGAAATTTCGAACGAATGCGGCACATTAGCCCAATCTCCAAGTGTCTTCATAGAGGTCTTGCAACCCTCTATAAAAATAGAAAGCAATGGAGTATTTTGTAATGAAACGCTCATAAACATGCCACTAACAGGCGTAAGAACAACTGAGAGTGCAGATTATTACCAACTCCAAATTAAACACAATTCTCAAACAATAATTATATTACCAAATTTGAGTCAAAATTCTCTTCAATTTTACTTGCCTCAAGAAATCCAAAAAGACAAAACATATGCTCTGAAAATCGTCGGTAAAAAATTGGGGGAATTTAGTAATACCATATCTTTCATTGTTAAAAACCCACCAGCTCAGCCAAGCATCGTAACTCCACTGCATGTTTGTTATGGAGCAGAAAACTATTTTTTGACTGCAATAGGCAAAAATCTCAAATGGTATGACGAAGATAACTCTAAAGACTTTACCTTCAGTGTATTACTAAACACCAAACAGGCTTACAAAAAAAATTACTTCGTTTCTCAAAGTGATTCTAATGGCTGCGAAAGCCTAAAAAGTAAACTGGAAGTAATTGTGGATGATCCAGTGTCAGCCGAGATCTCAGGGAGCACAAGTATTTTCTTGGGAGACTCTGCCTTTGTACAGCTCAATCTAAAAGGTTCACCACCTTGGAATGTGTCAATAGACCCATTGGGAGATTTCAATATCAATACTCCAGAAATAAAAATTGCTGTGAATCCACTCTTAACTACCGAATATAGACTTAAAGGCATCTCTAATTATTGTGGAATCGGAAGTGTTTCTGGCTCTGCAAGTGTTGTGGTCCAAACGATTCTAGGAAACAATCCAGTCGAAAATAGAGAGATAAAGGTCTTCCCAAATCCAGTTACCCAAGAAAAAGTACATTTCGAGGCTTCCAACGAAAGAATTTCAAAGGTACTGATTTACAATATTAAAGGGGAAATACTCAAAACACAATGGACAAAAAATCAATCTAGCGGTGATCTGGATTTATCAAATATCGGCACTGGCAAATACTGTTTAAAGTTAATAGGAACCAACAAAACCTATAACTATCAGATTGTCAAATAGAAAAGGAGAGCCTCTAAAGACTCTCCTCTTGAAATAGTATAAGCTTATTATCTTATAACTCAGGAATTCTCAAAACTTGACCTGGGTAAATTAGATCAGGATCCTTCAACATTGGTTTGTTTGCTTCAAAAATCACAGGGTATTTCATGGCATCACCGTAAACAGCTTTTGCTATTTTAGAAAGGGAGTCACCTTTCTCAACGGTATGGTATCTTGCCTCAGGAGCCGGAGTAGAGACAACCATCTGATTGTCAACCGCACCTACACCTTCAACGTTTCCTACTGCCAAGGCAATTTTCTCAGCGTCTTCTTGGCTTTCAGTTTCACCAGAAATAGTAACTGTGTCACCATTTACTTTAACTGTAAGAGCTTTAAACGCTAAACCTAGTCCCTGTACATGAGCCAAAAGAGCCGAAGCCTTAAGCTCTGGAGTTTTTTCGGCAACTTCAGATTCTGATTTACCAAAAATCTTCTCACCTACTCCCTTAAAAAACGACATTAATCCCATTGTTGTTGAAATTTTAAAATTGAAAATTTATTAAAGACAAATTTAAATTTTTTGTCTGGTATTTAGACAGAAAAGAAAAAAAAATGTCACAAAAAATATTGATTCAAAAAATACGTTTAAATTGCAGAAAAATAATTTTAATCAAATGCGAAACATACTTTTAATCTTAGGGTTGGTTTTATCATTGCAAATGGCAAATGCCCAGTCTGACGAGGAGCTAATTACCCAAACCGTGAACGATTATCTTGAAGGTGGAACGAATGGAGAGGTAGAAAGATTCAAAAAGGCCTTCTTAAGTGATGCAATACAAAAATCTGTTGGCAAGACTGGTGTTACCGGAATGACAGTGGAATCTTTGGCATCGAAAATAAAACCAAATCAAAAAATGGAGCGGACTACAAAAATAGTTTCGTGGTCTTACGCTGGCACTGCAGCAACAGCAGTTACGGAAACTGAGTATCCAACTTCTAAGATTATAGACTTATTGAATCTTTTGAAAGTAAATAACGAGTGGAAAATCGTAAGCAGAGTTTATTCAAGAATCGAAAAAGAAGAATCTGTTACATCCTCGAGCCCTATGGTAGCAAAAGTAGACCCCAAAGCAAAAGGAAAAACAGCAGCCGCCACCCCTCCAGTTAAAAAGAAACCTGTAGTAAACGACGGCTGGTGATTTGAAAATTTTATTTCAGAATATTTAAAAGATACTGACCATAGCCCGACTTTACCAGAGGTTGGGCTATTTTTATGAGCTGTTCTTTGGTGATGAAACCCATTCTGTAAGCCACCTCTTCTATACAACCCACCTTTAGGCCTTGTCTTTCCTCTATGACTTGTACAAACTGGCCTGCTTGCATTAGCGAATTAAAAGTACCAGTGTCTAACCAAGCCGTTCCACGATTCATAACCCCAACCTTCAGATTTCCCCTTTCCAGATATACTCTGTTCACATCGGTTATTTCATATTCTCCTCTTGGCGAAGGCTCAATATTCTTAGCTATTTCTACAACGTCATTGTCGTAAAAATACAAACCAGGCACTGCGTAATTACTTTTAGGAACTTCAGGTTTTTCCTCGATACTAAGTGCATTAAAATCCGCATCGAACTCTACTACTCCGTATCTCTCCGGATCCTGAACTGGATAAGCGAAAACCATTCCTCCGTCAGGATCAGCACAAGACTGTAAAAGTTTGCTAAGACCGCTTCCATAAAAAATATTATCACCTAGCACCAAAGCTACTTTGTCAGTTCCAATAAACTCTTCACCAATTACAAAAGCCTGAGCAAGGCCATTTGGCACTGCCTGTTCGGCATATTCAAACTTACATCCTATTTGCGAACCATCACCCAATAATTTCTTAAAATGCGGTAGGTCATGGGGCGTAGAAATAATCAAGACCTCGTTTATACCCGCCAACATCAAAATCGATAAGGGGTAATAAATCATAGGCTTATCGTAAACAGGCATCAATTGTTTACTAACTGCCAATGTCAAGGGGTGAAGTCTAGTACCGCTACCACCAGCCAATATAATTCCTTTCATTTTTTAGCTTGTTTTATTTTCGTACATAGATGAATAGTATTTCTGATAATCACCCGAGGTAATATTCTCTATCCAATCCCAATTATTAAGATACCAATCAACCGTCTTGGACAAACCTTCCTCGAAAGTTACAGATGGATTCCAGCCCAACTCGGTCATCAATTTGGTAGCATCTATAGCATATCTGAGGTCATGACCAGCTCTGTCAGTTACATAGGTAATTAATTCTTTGCTTTTTCCTTGCGGATTGCCTAGTTTTTGGTCCATCAAATCACAAAGTAAATGAACGAGGTCAAGGTTTTTCCACTCATTATTACCACCGATGTTATATGTATCTCCGTTTTTCCCATTATGAAAAATAGCATCGATAGCTCTTGCATGGTCAATAACGTACAACCAATCTCTCACGTTTTCGCCTTTGCCATATACTGGCAGGGGTTTGCCGTTTTTGATGTTATTTATCATCAATGGAATCAACTTCTCCGGAAAATGATTTGGCCCGTAATTATTTGAGCAATTTGAAACCACTACAGGCAAGCCATAGGTGTTGTGATAGGCTCTCACAAAATGATCCGAACTGGCTTTTGATGCCGAATACGGCGACCTTGGGTCGTAACTCGTAGTTTCAACAAAAAACTCACTTGGGTCATGTAGCTCCCCGTAAACCTCATCTGTTGATACGTGATAAAAACGCTTGCTCTCCATATTACCTTTCCATGTATTCTTGGCCGCATTTAACAAATTACAGGTACCAATCACGTTGGTTTTCACAAATGCCATAGGATCGGTTATAGACCTATCCACATGTGATTCCGCCGCCAAATGTATTACTCCGTCAAATTGATATTTAGCAAAAAGTCCATCAATGTAAGCTTCATCTACAATATCTCCATGTTCAAAAACATAGTTCGGTAAGCTGTCAATATCTTTAAGGTTTTCCAAATTGCCTGCATATGTCAATTTATCCAAATTAACTGTCTGGTATTGTGGATATTGCGTAACAAATAATCGCACCACATGGGAGCCAATAAAACCGGCTCCACCAGTTATCAAAATACTTTTTTCAAAACTCATCAATTATTATTGTTTTTTAATTTTAATTCCCATGCCCAGGCATCTTTTAAACTTTCTTCCAATGTTTTTTCGGTTTTCCAGTTTAATATTTTAGATGCCTTTTCTACATTTCCGTATATCTTCTCCACATCCCCTGCTCTTCTTGGACCTATCTCATAATTCAGCTTTAGTCCATTTACCTTTTCGAAAGTTTGAATTACTTCTAAAACAGAGTTACCCTTGCCTGTACCTATATTAAAGACATCATAAAATGTACCATTTTTTGTTTTCAATAAATCCAAGGCCGCCACATGGGCTTTTGCCAAGTCAACCACATGAATAAAATCCCTAACATTTGAACCATCCACAGTATCATAATCATTCCCGAAAACCACCAGTTTTGGCCTTTTACCGATCGCTGTTTGGGTCACAAAAGGAATCAGATTGCTTGGTACTCCATTTGGCAATTCTCCAATCTCCGCACTATCATGTGCACCGATTGGATTGAAATATCGGAGTGAGATTATATTCATATTCTCACCAGATTTTATGACATCTTCCAAAATATCCTCGGCAATAGCCTTGGTATTTCCGTAAGGTGATTCTGTTTTTTTCTTTGGGGTTTCTTCACTAACGGGAATTAGGTCAGGTTCACCATAAACTGTGCATGAAGAACTAAAGACAAGGTTTTGAACACTTGTGGCCTGCATTACTTCTAAAATATTAAGCAGAGAACCTATGTTGTTCTTGTAATATTTGATGGGCTTCTGAACAGACTCTCCCACCGCTTTAAATGCAGCAAAATGGATAATCCCCTGAATATCATGCTTTTTGACTATGGATTCGACAGTCGAAAAATCGTTACAATCTGCTTGGTAAAAGGGAACATCAAAGCCAAGTATATTTTTGAGGCCAGTTAGTACAGTAATCGACGAATTACTAAGATCATCAATAATTACAGGTGAAAAACCTGCATTTACCAATTCTACAACTGTGTGTGAGCCAATAAAACCTGCTCCTCCAGTAACGAGTACGTTCATATTGAGATATTTTGACAAAAATACTAAGATAAAAAATGTTTTAAAAATATTGTTTGGTTTTAAATTGAATCCTTATGATATTGACCAAAAAAACTACCGTGATGAATAGGGAGGATATAAAAGCAATGGTTTCGCTGCTAGATGATACAGATGTCGAGGTAGTTAGCATTATAGAAACTAATCTCAAAAATCTGGGTCAAGAAGCTATTCCGATTTTGAAAAGAGAAAAGGAAAACAAAGGTCTCAATCCCACAGTGCAAAAAAAACTTGAAGACCTGGTACATGATATGCACCTTTCTAATCTATTTGCCGAGTTTGAAATATGGAAAAACACCAATACGTCTGACTTGCTTACAGGGCTTTGGTTAATTTCAAAATATCAGTTTCCTGACCTCAAAATAGAGACCATAAGTGAAGAAATAAAAAATATCCAAATGGAGATATGGCTTCGTACGCAAGACAAAATGCACCCTAATGATATGGTAAAAGTCTTGAACGAGGTAATATTCGAATATTTTATGTTTGAACCAAACATTAAAAACTTTCATTCTCCCTCCAACTCCATGTTCAACTTGGTTCTTAAAGAAAAAAAAGGCAATCCTGTTGCCTTGAGCTGTCTGTATATTTTACTTGCTCAAAAACTAGACTTGCCTATCTATGGTGTCAACCTTCCAAACCTTTTCGTTTTGATTTTTGATTATCCAGGTTATCGTTTTTACTTGAATCCTTTCAATAGAGGTCAAGTTTTTGTAGAAAAAGACATTGATGATTATTTGAAACAAATGAACATCGAACCCAACGAAAAATACTACAAATCGTGCTCCAATACCGAAATAATCAAACGGATTCTAACCAATCTTTCTTTTGCTTACCAAAAAGCTGGAGAAGAAGATAAAAGAATGGAGATTAACGAAATACTTACCCTTTTCGAATAAGTTTCAATTTGGCTTAAAAACGTTATTTTTGAGATTAGAATCAATTATAATCCCTCTAGGATTAAGTCTAAGTGATTCTATTTCAGCACTTGATGGATAGTTGAAATTCCACTCTTTGGTTTTTGACCAAATATCCACCGGCAAGTTGATAAGAACCGCATCTTTACCCCTTTCCTTTATTTCCAACTCTATTGGCATAGGCATTTGTTCCAAGTTCTCCAGTGTGATATTTATACCGTTTGATGCATTGTTATTAATGTATTTGGCAGATTTTATCGCTTGGTCTATTTTGTAGTTTTCGAAAAACCAAGATTTCCAAAACCATCCTAAATCCTCTCCTACCACGTCCTCAACTGTATGGAAAAAATCAAAAGGCGTAGGATGTTTGAAAGCCCACCTTCTTATGTACTCTTTTAGGGCAAGATTCATTCTTTCTTCTCCCACCACGGCTTCGGAAAGCATTTTTAGCCCGATGGCTGGCTTGTAATAGGCCAATGAGCCAATCTCTACTTCTGGCATTGCATCGGGTGGAGTAAGAATAGCCTTGCTTCCTCTTGCAAAAAAGCCCATATCCTGAGTATTTTGCTCTTTATAATATTCGCCACTATTAAAAGCCTTCATGGACAGCATGTTGATGTAGGTATTAAAACCTTCATCCATCCAAGCAAATTTCCGCTCGTTGGTACCTACAATCATCGGAAACCAAGTATGACCAAACTCGTGGTCAGTTACCCCAAAAAGTCCAGCTCTTTTGCTTTTGGCACTACAAAAAACTATTCCCGGATACTCCATTCCACTCACGATTCCGGCCACATTGGTAGCAACAGGATATGGATATTCAAAAAGCTCTTTTGAATAAAACTCCATACTATGTTTGGTATATTCAGTCGAACGTCCCCACTCATTTTTGCCATCAACCTCGGCAGGATAAACTGATTGTACCAAAATATTTTTACCAGACGGCAAACTTGCCTTGGCTGCATCCCAAACAAAGGCAGAAGAACTAGCCCAAGCCACGTCTCTGGTATTTTTACAAGTAAATTTCCATGTCAAAACACCTGAATTCTTTGGACGAGAATTATTTTTGCCAATCTCGTCTTTCTCTAAAATCATCACGGTTTCATCCGAATTCTGGGCCTTTTTTAATCGATCTAATTGCTTACTAGTCAACACTTCTCTTCCGTTTAACAATTCACCGGATGCGACAACTATATGATTGTAAGGGACAGTGATTTCAAAGTCGTAGTCGCCATACTCTAAATAAAACTCGCCTGCACCTAAATACGGTGTAGTATTCCAGCCCTCTATATCATCATACACACAAACCCTTGGAAACCATTGAGCTATGGTGTAAATCACCCCATTTTTAGCATCATACTTACCCATTCTGTCAGCTCCATTGTCAGGAATTAGAAATTCAAAATCCATTGAAATCTCTACCTTTTGTTTTGTTTTCAAAGGTTCAGACAAAAATATCTGCATCCTTGTATCGTCAATAAAAGATTTTACGGGCTGATTTCGAAGATTGGCTCTAGCTTGTTCAACCTTCAGATTTGCGATTTTGTACCCACCTTCAAAATCTTTCAATCCGTATCTGCCTAAGTTCGGTGGAGTGGTTTTACTCCCTCTTGAAGTTGAATTAAACTTGTTCTGATCCAATTGAAGCCAAACAAATGTAATTTCGTCGGGTGAATTGTTTATGTATTCTATTTTTACATTACCGGCAATGGTATTGTTTTTTTCATCTAATGTGGCCGAAATTTTATAATTGGCTTGATTTTGCCAATAAGCAGGCCCAGGATTTCCTGAAGCACTTCTGTAGACGGTCGATGGTTGGTAATTTATCATGGGGTTAAAAACCGCCACCGGATCATATTTTGATTTTTCGGTTGACTCTTGTCCAAAACCTTGAACAGCAATAGATAATGCGAGAACTAATAATTTGATTTTCATAATTTAAGCTTTTGGATGTGCCTTTTTATAGACCTCCTTTAATTGACTGATTGAATTGTGCGTGTAAATTTGTGTAGCAGCGAGGTTTGAATGGCCCAAAAGTTCTTTGATGGCATTTAAATCCGCCCCCCTATTCAACAAATGAGTGGCAAACGAATGCCTTAAAACATGAGGTGATTTCTTCGAAATGGTGGTCACTAACTCCAAATAATGTTTGACTTTCCTTTGAACGAATACATTGTAAAGTTGCTCGTACTTATCGGTTAGCAATAGATAGTCGTTTGCAGTTATGGAACTCAAACCTCGAATTTCTTGGTATTTCTGAATTAAATCAAGTAAAGTTTGATGCAAAGGGATAATTCTGTATTTGCTTCTTTTACCTAAAACCGTAATTTTCCTTCCAAAAATATCCACATCCGAACTTTTGATATTTACGAGTTCCGAAAGCCTAATTCCTGTACCATAAAGCATTTCTAACAATAACTTATCTCTCAAACCTTCAAAATCCTCGGCAAATTCTATATCAGCAAAAAGATTCTCCATGGGTGTTTCCTCCACATAAACAGGTAGTCTTTTGGCCATCTTGAGCGATTTCACCAAAGCCACAGGATTGACCTCAATCTTTTTCTTTATCTGCAAAAACTTATAAAAAGCCCTTAAACTCGCAATTTTTCGATTTATGCTTCTGTTGTCTATTTGGTTTTCAGATAGTTGCACTATCCATGCTCTTATATCTTGATATTGAGCCTCCGAAATATCATACGCACGATCTGGAGAGCTCATAAAATCTTGAAATTGCAACAAATCAATCTTATAAGCCAACACCGTGTGGGGGCTCAGTCGCTTCTCGTTTTGGAGGTAGGATAAAAAAAAATCGACCAATTCTGCAAGATTAATGTTCCTTACAAAATTAGTCGAAATATATGGTTCTACAAAAACGATTAATCGTCGATGTGTCCGTATGTTTTTTGCTTGTATGACGCTCTGATCACTTCGAATCTTCGCGATACTGAGGTTTTCTCAAACGCTTGACGGCGTCTTAGTTCTTTCAAAACTTTAGTTTTTTCAAACTTCTTCTTGAAACGTTTCAGAGCCTTATCGATTGACTCATTATCCTTAATTTGAATATGTAGCATAATTTACACCCCCTTCTTTTTAAATCGGACTGCAAAGGTAGAAAAAAAGATAATAAAACCAAGGCTAATTATTTGAAATATAACAAAAAACTAAATCTTTGATTAAAAACAAATCGAACTTTTGGATAATTATAATTATTTTTAAAATTCAAACCCTAAATAAATAATGAAACTTCAATCAAAAAAAGACGAAAAGCTCACTTATGACGCAATAGTTGTAGGTTCAGGAATATCCGGCGGCTGGGCAGCTAAAGAACTGTGTGAGAAAGGATTGAAGGTACTTATGCTTGACAGAGGACGAAATATTGAGCACATAAAAGACTACAAAACAGCCCTCAAAAACCCTTGGGATTTCGAACATAGAAACGTGAAAGTTCCACTGGAGGAAATGAAAAACTACCCCATTCATGAACGAACGGGTTTTACAATCACCGAAGCCTCCAAAGATATGTTTGTAAAAGATGTGGACTATCCATACCTAGAAGAAAAACGCTTTGATTGGATAAGAAGCTGGCAAGTAGGTGGTAAAAGCATTACATGGGGGCGAGTAGCTTTGAGATTTAGCGACCTTGATTTCGAGGCAAATATAAAAGAAGGAGTAGGTGCCGACTGGCCGATCAGATACAAAGACATAGCACCCTGGTATGACTATGTGGAGCGTTTTGCTGGTATTTCTGGTAGTTTAGAAAATATTCCCCACCTACCTGATGGCGTTTTTCAAAAGCCCTTTGATTTGACATGTGTTGAAAACCATTTAAAAGGGGTTGTGAGCCAAAAATTTAATGGCCGTTATGTGATACCTCCACGTCAGGCCCACATAACCGAACCTACCGAGGAACAGCTTGCACTTGGTAGAGCGAAATGCCAAGCCCGAGACATGTGCTGGCGTGGTTGTCCGTATGGGGCATATTTTAGCACACAATCGGCCACCTTACCTGCAGCTACACGTACGGGTAATCTCACTGTCAGACCACATAGCATAGTAAGCGAAATACTTTATGATGCGAACAAAGGCAAAGCATCAGGCGTAAGAGTGATAGACCAAAACTCGAAAGAAGTTCTGGAATTTAATGCAAAAATAATCTTTGTCAATGCATCTGCCATGGCTTCCACCTATATTTTACTCAACTCCAAATCGGCCAGATTTCCAAATGGAATGGGAAATGATAGCGGTGTTTTGGGCCATTATTTGATGGATCATCACTTCTCGGCTGGAGCTTATGGAACGGTTGAAGGTTTTGAAGATCAATACTACTATGGCAGAAGACCGAATGGCTTCTATGTACCTCGCTACCGAAATTTTGGCAACGACAAAAGAGATTATTTGAGAGGATTTGGCTACGAAGGTGGAAGTGGACGAGGTTGGAACGTGCCCAAGGAAGACTTTGGGGTAGATTTTAAAAATAATGCTTCCAAACCAGGCCCATGGAATATTAGTCTGAGTGCATTTGCAGAAACTCTCCCCTATTTTGAAAACAAAATGTGGATTGATGAAACAAAAAAAGATCAATGGGGAATGCCTTTGGCTAATTTTTCTGCTGAAATTGGTGACAATGAAAAACGTATGAGAAAAGATATGGTAAACGATGCCGCAGAAATGTTAGAAGCCGCGGGATACAAAGACATTGGCACTTATGACGACTTCGAAGGCTTTGGCCGTTGCATTCACGAAATGGGCACAGCGAGGATGGGACACACACCCAAAGAATCTGTCCTCAACAAACACAATCAGGTTTGGGGAGCAGAAAACGTTTTCGTGACTGATGGAGCTTGTATGGTATCCAACAGCTGTGCCAACCCTTCTTTGACCTATATGGCTCTAACTGCAAGAGCAGCTGATTTTGCTGTTAGTGAGTTGAAAAAAGGTAATTTGTAAAATGCTGTGTTAATTTTTACCCTTTAATTAAAAACAAATCAAAACAGATGGATATTCCACATTCAAGAATAAATGCCATAAAGTTTATTCACAAATACCTGGAAGACACTGACGTATCAGGAAAAACCGTAATAGATTTATCAGCTGGGAAAGGGTATGTGGCCGGACTTTGGAGCAATGCCGGAGCAAATGTACTTGCCTTTGATCTCTATCCTGACTTGATGGAAAACAAAAACATTCAGAGTCAAAAAATTGACCTTAATAAGCCATTCCCTATTCAATCCGAAATAGCAGATTTTGTTTTATTAATGGAAACGATTGACCACATTTCAGAACAAAGACTACTTTTCGAGGAAATTAGTAGAATACTCAAAAAAGATGGCATTTTGATTCTAACTAAACCAAATAATAGCAATATTTCGGGCAGAATAGCCAACCTTTGGCTCGAGTCTGAACGTGGGGATATGTTTTTACCCAACGAAAATACAGTTATTGGGTATGATGATGACCGAATTTATATGGGTAGAATATTTTTAATTGGTATACAAAAAATAAGAACTTTGGCCGGCCTGGCAGGCTTAAAAATACATAAAATTCATAAAAACCAATTTGGTATTAGCTCTTTTATATTTTTCATTTTCATTAGCTGGATGTTTTTCCTTAGAACATATTTAACCTTCAAAAAAATATCGAAGAATTCATCGAAAGTTGAAAAATCGGCACTGAAAGAGCAATATCTGTTAAATCAAAACCCTACAATACTTTTTCACAAGCACCTATGTGTAACATTCAAGAAACAGTGCTAATTGAAAAGGCCAATATCAATAGCTCTATTCTTAAACTTAACTTTCCACCTATCTATCCTTTTTTTTAGCTGGAGCAGAAATCCCTCCTGTGGTATCGGTGATGGCCCTGTAAAGTCAGTGCCAATTTTGAGGTAATTATTAAAAAAAGTATTACTGCTCATTCCCCATTTGAGTATAAAATTACTTCTACCGTCGTTTCGTTTTACTCTGGTGGTACTAATGCTTCCAAAATGATAGGCCCTACTGGCACTTACACCTTTAAAATACCTCACGCCATAATGCCAAAGTTTTATCATAAAATCTGGATCACTGTACATACCTGGAAAAAACTCAACGCTTAAACCACCGATGGCCCTAAAGACAAAAGTGGGCAAAACAAGCGGGTACCATTGGCTTCCCGTCCAATCATTTTTAGGGTAGGTGTGATACAAACTTAAAAACTTCTCTTCATCAAACTCCGATGGGTGTCTCCCAAAGTCTTTATTTGGAATAATGCAAGGAATTTTCTTGTCGTAGGGTTCTAGCATGGTGCCACTGATACACCATTTTTCATCAGTTTGATTGTTTATTTCGTCTAGCAAAAAACCATCCCAGTTTGGACAGAGGTAGAGGTCATCATCTATTAATACGAGGTTTTCAGAAACAGCTAGATGTGATACCGCGTTGAAACCATAGCAAACACCGCAATTTTCTGAACTTTTAGTATAACCGATATCTTTTTGGCTCAAAATCCAGTCTTCAGTGCCGTCATTACCTTCATTGACATGAACCAATATTTGGTGTTTATAGGAGCTATTTTTTCTAATACTAGCCACTACACATTTTAAATAATCAAGATTGTTCCAGGTCGGAATCAAAATTGAAAAAACTGGCTCAAAATTTAGCCTTACTTTATGAATTTTATAAATCATAATTTATACGATAACTCACCAACCGAGCTGTATTACTTCAGCAATGTATTTTACATCTGATTCTGACACTTTAGCATGAAGTGGGAGAACAATATATCTGTCCTCCATAGCATCCATATTGGTAAACTTTCCTTCCTGTCTGCCTCCAAAAATAGTGTATCGGTCATTTCTAAAATGCACCTGCGAAGATTCTATTTTATGTCTTCTTAAATGGCTCATAAATCCCTCTCGATCATCCACTTCGGCCGTAAGGAGCCAAGCGGCATGCTCTCTATTCTGATATTCGGAGCCAATAATTCTAATCCCTTTGGTATTCTTTAAATATTCACAATAGAGCTTGTAAAGATTTTGCCTATGGGCCAAATGCTCATCAAATTCCTCCAAAGATGCCAAACCCATACTGGCAGCTATATCAGTCATTTGGTATTTATAACCTATTTCGGTAATGTCATTATCCCAAATTCCTTTTTGTTTTTGAAGTCTATCAATTCCAAACCACCTCAGTCTCTTCGCTTTTTCTAAAAGCTCAGGATCTTTGATAGCCAACATGCCCCCATCAGCAGTAGTTATATGCTTAATGGCTTGAAACGAAAACATGGAAAAATCACTTTGACTACCTATTATTTCGCCTTTATAGGTAGCACCAAGTGCATGAGCATTGTCTTCTATTACTTTCAAATTGTATTTCTCAGCCAAGTACCAAATTTTATCCATTTCACACGGCAAACCACCATAATGCACACAAACAATGGCTTTGGTTTTGGGAGTAATTAATTCTTCAATGGCATCGGCATCGATATTTAGATTATGGTCTATGTCGCAAAAAACGATTTTTGCCCCTATATAAAGAAGTGGGATATTAGTTGCTGTGCAAGTGAATACCGGAACGATAACTTCGTCATCTTCTTTAATACCAGATAATAAGTAAGCGAGATGCAATGCATCAGTGCCAGAGCCAACGGCCAGACTTTTGCATGGATATGAAAATTTAGATTCGAAGGCTAGTTCAAATTCTTCAACTTTGGGGCCTTGGCCAATCCATCTGCTTTTTAAAACTTCATTGATGTAAGTGCCTGCGTTTTTAGGAATGTTAGGATGAAATAAAACGATTCCTTCATTCACATCCATTAACGGATGCTCATTTAGAGATTTTTCTAAGGTCATAACTGGGTTCTTTTAATAAATCTATGCAATTTATAAATAAGTTCTAAATTACCTTATGTGGAGACAAAAATATATTTTTTGAGGATTAAATTAGATTATCTTACTTTTGTCAATACCTAAAATAAACTATAAAATGAGAATTGGCTACGATGCAAAAAGAGCCTTCTGTAACAATACAGGCTTGGGTAACTACAGTAGATTTATAATAGAAAACATCCTGAATTTTAAGGATGAAAATATTGACATTGTCGCATATACTCCAAAAACAAAAGAAGGATATTTTGAAACTTTTCCAAAAGAAAAAATCCTTCTTCCGCAAAAAAAGCTTTTGTCTTCCATATGGAGATTACACTTCATTAAGAAAGACATAAAAGCAAAAGCCTTAGATATCTTTCATGGTTTGAGTAGTGAAATACCCATATTTGTGAATTGGAAAAATACCAAAACTGTAGTAACCGTCCACGATTTAATTTTTCTGAAATATCCCCAATACTATAAATATTTTGATGCTCTAATATATAAACTTAAGTACAAATATGCCTGTCACAAGGCAGATAAAATTATAGCTATCAGTCAACAAACTAAAAATGACATAATTGAACATTTTGGAATTCCTGAAAATAAAATTGAGGTAATATATCAAAGCATACAAGATATTTACCGAAAAGAAATTAGTGAAAGTGAAAGAAACATAATCACGAATAAATACAAATTACAGAAACCATTCATTTTGTCAGTTGGCACTCTAGAACCGCGTAAAAATCAGTTGAATATTGTAAAAGCATTCCATCAACTGAATGATAAAAATCTAGAATTGATACTTGTGGGCAGAGGCAAAAAATACAAGGACGAGATAATAGCTTACATAGAAAATAACAAAATAGAAAATATTAAAGTATTAAGCGAGGTAAAAACCGAAGATTTACCTGCAATTTATCAAAGCTGCTTGACATTCATATACATTTCATCTTATGAAGGATTTGGGATTCCAATTGTAGAGGCTTTGGCTAGCCAAAAATCCATCATTGCTGCAAAAGGATCATGCCTTGAAGAGGCTGCAGGAGAAGGTGCTATCTATATTGAGCCTGACAACATAAATCAGATAACAGAGGCCGTAAAAGCCATGTCAAACAATGAAGACTTAAGACGAAAACTAGCTCGCAAAGGCCAAGAACATCTCAAGAATTTCGACTCTGATTTATTAATTTCCAAGGTAATGAAAGTTTACAAAAGTTTATTGTGAGGCCATTTTGAAGATTTTAGAAGTTCTATAAAACTTAGCCTAAAATATCTCGTTAAAATTAGTTCTCATTCAAAATATTTTTCGAAAACATATTTAATTGCACACAAAAAGAGCGATTTGGGAAAATCGCTCTATTTTTTTAATAATCTCCACTGGCACCGCCGCCTCCGCCGCTGCCGCCGCCGAAGCCGCCAAAACCTCCACCTCCACCGGACCATCCGCCACCACCGCCACTCGACCATCCGCCGCCCCAGCTTCCTGTTTGACGACCCCAGCCTGTATAAGTGGTATATGGTGCAGCACTGTCGCTGAGCAATCCGCCACCGCCTCTATTATTTTTACCTATTTTGTAAAATATCCAGATGATGAATATAATGACCAGTAGAATTATTATAAAACCTAAAAAGGCGTCACCTTCTTCCTCAGGTTCGGCTTTATACTCACCTGCAGCGTATTTGAATATCTCTGTAGTACCTTCATCAAGTCCTTCATAGTATTTTAGTTCCTTGAATTTCGGCCCAATAACATTTGAAATGATTCTTTTGGCATACATATCTGGCAGTACGCCTTCCATGCCATAGCCTGTTTGAATGGCTATTTTTCTATCGCCAGGAGCCCATAATAATACTATACCGTTGTTTTTGTCTTTTTGACCGACACCCCATTCTCTCAATATTTTCAAAGCCACATCACCAGACTCGTAAGGCTGAACAGACTTAACGATAACAATGGTTAACTGAGAAGAAGTAGAGTCGTTGTAAGCTACTAGTTTTTGTTCCAAAGCTTGAATTTGAGCAGGACTCAACAAACCTCCTACAAAGTCATTGACTAATTTTGGTGGATTAGGTTTCGCTGGAATATCTTGCCCAAAACCACTTTGAAGGAAGAAAAATAAAATAATACTTGTAAGATATCTTACTATTGTCTTTTGGTTATCCACGGCTTATTTCGTCTGAAATTTCATTCTTATCGTCTGTATTGTATGGAAAATAGTGCTTAAGCTGATTTCCAGCTTCTGTAATACCCAAAGTAAGACCTTTTTCAAAGTCTCCTTTCTTGAAGTTTTCTCTGAGCAGATCTTTGGTAGAATCCCAAAAAGTCTGACCTACCTTTTCGTTAATACCTTTGTCACCCAAAATAGCAAACTTATGATCCTCGTAGGCCAAATAGAACAAAACACCATTGCGTTGGGCAGTTTTATGAAGCGATAAATACTCAAATACCTCGCTCGCCCTTTCCATAGCATCAGCACTGCTACAGTTTTCTTCAATATGCACTTTTATCTCACCTGAAGTATTTTTTTCAGCCATTTTTATGGCCTCTATGATATTTTTTTGCTGAAGTTCTGAAAGAATAAACATAAAAAAAGCCCGCCTCTCGACGGGCTATTTAATTATTTCTTAAAATCGAAATTTACGTCTGGGGCATCTTGTGCTTTTGCAGATGCTTCAAAAAAGCCCTTAGGAGCAAAACCAAACATACCTGCCAAGATATTCATAGGGAATGATCTAACTGATAGATTATACTCCCCAACTCCACCGTTAAAGTCTCTACGTGCTACAGCGATACGGTTTTCTGTTCCAGCCAATTCAGCCTGTAAATCAAGGAAGTTTTGGTTGGCCTTGAGGTTTGGATATTGCTCTACCGAAACCATCAATCTGCTCAAAGAACCACTTAGTTGGTCTTGGGCAGCCTGAAACTTCGCCATGTTTTCTGGAGTAAGGTCTTTGGCTTCAAACTTTACTTGAGTAGCAGATGCCCTTGCTTGAATAACCTCCGTAAGTGTACTTTTTTCGAAATCTGCAGCTCCTTGTACTGTTTTTACCAATGTGCTGATTAAATCCGCACGTCTTTGATATTGTGTTTGAACGTCAGCCCAAAGTTTTTGAACGTTGTTGTCTTTTCCAACCAAGCCGTTGTATGAGCTACACCCGTACATTCCAAACAACAGAAGAATTGCTACGATTGCGAGAGTTCCTTTTTTCATTTTTTAGTCTATTTTATATTAAAATTTGTCAAATTTAAATAAAGAATCCAATATCAAAAAAAATATTATTTATGGATTCTTCAAAAATCATGTTGAGCGGTAGCTTTTACCATTTTTTGTTTTTTGGTATCGGATTCCGCGGGTAATTGACACCCTCGGGAAGAGCCAAATGAAGTTCGTTGATTTCTATTAAAATCTCATTTTCAATACCTGCCAATTCTGGAACCCAATACTTTATAAATTCTGCTTGGGCGTCATATTTTTTGGCCTGACTGACTGGATTGAAATATCTATCCTCACGGGGATCGGTACCTATTCCAGCTAGGTAATTCCAATTACCCCAGTTACTACAAACCTCATAATCAATCAATTGGCTCTCGAAATACATGGCTCCCCACCACCATTCTAGACCCAAATCTTTGGTAAAAAAACTGGCCACATTTTGCCTTCCTCTGTTAGATAAGTAACCCGTAAATTTCAATTCCCGCATACAAGCATCTATAAATGGCACTCCTGTTTCACCATCCATCCATTTTTTAAAATGCTCCCTATTTCTTTTCCATTTCTTGGAAAAATCATGTTTAATACCAGCCCTTTTGAAAAGCCTGATACCAAATTTGAGAGCAATAAAATAGTAGTAGTCACGCCACAACAACTCAAAAATCAACCAATAAGTAGAATCATTGGCTCCTCTGATTTCTTCGGCCTTTTTGATTTCCTCGTAGATTTTTCTTGGAGACAAACAACCCAAACTCAAATAAACCGAAAATTTCGAGGAATAATCTTTACCCAACATTCCGTTTCTGGTTTTCTTGTAGGTATGAATAAGTTCCTTATCCCAAATATATTCCTGAAGTCTTGTCAAAGCAGCGGTTTCTCCACCTTGAAGGCCCATGGTGTCGTTTGGATGTTTTCCAAAATCCTCATAACCCAAGTCAGTCAAGGAAGGAATAGTCGTGCTTTCAAGGCTTTGGGGCGAATTAACTGTAACAACTGTTTCGAAAGTAGGCCTAACTTTCCAGAAGTTCTCGACTTTTTTCCTAAAATCTGTGAAAATATCTGGTACAAAATGTATCTGAAACGGAAGGTCTCGTACATGCACCAATGTATTACCCCAAAACAAGTCAATGTCTATATTTTTGGTTTTCAATTTTTGTGAAAAAGCAGCTTCAACGCTTGTTTCCTCTTGCGTAGCCTCTTTAGAAGTGACCACAAACTCGACTTCATACTTTACGGCAATATCAAACAATTCATGCTCAGGAATTCCAACCTTAACAATCAAATCAGACCCTATGGCTTGGAGGTTTTTTTTCAAATCTGCCAAAGATTCCAACAAGAATTTTAACCTAAATTTGCCCGTGCGTTTGAAACCTAAAAAAGTATTCTTCAGCAGCCTTGTGTCTATGACATAAACTGGCACTACATCGCCCATCTGAGTAGCTCGTACGAAAGCCTCATTATCGTGTAACCGCAGGTCGTTTCTAAACCAAAAAAGAACGTTGCTCATTGAGAAGTTTTAAAAAAACAAAGTTCCTCAATAGGTTTGGTAAAAGAAACAAAAAGCAGATTTATTTAAGTGAGCCATTCAATGCCCAATCGTAGGTATTGTAATTTACCTTGGCTTTGGCATCTATTTTAACTTTTGAATATTTGTTTAAAGTCTCCACTATAGGCGTTGGCTTGAAATCCATGCCATACCAGTCGAAAATTTTAGAAATGGTAACCTCAGATTTTGAAATCTTGTTCTTCGAGGCATCGTTTACAAACTTCTCTCCTTGATTGTGCAATTGTTCGTTAAGTCTTTCAGCAGTAAAGGCCTCATTTCTTAAAGGAGGGCATGATTTTGCAGCACAAACCAAGGCAAAGTGTATACGTGGTTCGTTGAATTGCTTGCGTATGATACCGTGCTCAATGTTATTCAAATCCATTTTTTTACCGCCAATTACAATAAATTTTACGTCCCAAGGTGTGTTGACAAACGGAATTTTTATTTTGCTACCTATATCCTTTATACTGGTGAGATTCTGATCGGCGTTATCCAATATTAACTGAATCGTAAAT
This sequence comes from Lacihabitans soyangensis, assembly GCF_024343775.1. Classification (GTDB taxonomy): domain Bacteria; phylum Bacteroidota; class Bacteroidia; order Cytophagales; family Spirosomataceae; genus Leadbetterella; species Leadbetterella soyangensis. Next base: position 89,339 of record NZ_RJUF01000176.1, read on the forward strand.
GCATTGTAGGCATTTATCCAATAAGCCAGTTTTTCATTGTCAGACCATGATTTGGCAGGAGCATTGTTTGAAATCATATCAAGGTATTTTTTCAACTCCTTTTGCTCTCTCTTAAAACCGCCATAGTTTACTACACCTTTGTCAGTTACATATTTTTTCAAAAGGCCGTTAAAAATTTCGTGAGAAACCGGTGCTGCATTTGAGGTAGGAGACTCTACCGCAAAACAACTTTGAAGTAGCACTAGGCCGAAAATAAAATTTAAAACGATTTTCATTACTTAGAGGTTATGATGATAGCTAAACTACGAAAAAAGTGAGAGTTTAGTTTAAAATCTTGAAAATATGTTTGTAAGCTTCACTGTTGCTAAATATTCTGGAAAAAATATATTGTTCGGCTTTTTCTCTATGGCCATATTTCGATTTTTACTGTTTTTCAAAAACCACAACATACAATTTTCCAAATTAATGGGTTCTGGAAAAAACGGAACTTTTGATATACAGCCCGACCTGGAGCAATGGGCCTACATGTGGGTGTGGGAGAATGAGGAGGATTATGCGAGATTTAAGGAAAAGTCTTGGATAATGAAATACATCCAAAAGTATTCTACGACAAACTTTACCCTATTTCTCCAACCCAAGCAATCCCATGGACTTTGGGATAAGAGAAACCCCTTCGAAGTCGAAAACAAAGGTATTTTCACTGAAAATGAAACCATAATAGTTCTTACTAGAGCAAGCATCAGGATTCAAAAGGCCGCCGATTTTTGGAGAAATGTGCCAGAAATAGCCAAAAACTTTGCTCAAAATGAGGGCTTTCTCTACTCTATTGGTGTTGGCGAAATGCCTTTTTTCAAGCAAGCAACCTTGTCAGTATGGAAAAATGAAAACAGTATGAAGGCATTTGCTTACCGAAAAAATGAACATGCTGAAGTCATCAAGAAAACACGTAGCCAAAAGTGGTATTCTGAGGAGCTTTTTGCCAGATTTAGCCTATTGGGTTACTCAGGAAACGTTCCAGTTTCTATATCGGAATGATAGATTAGTATTTACTCAATTTTGCATTTTTCCCATATTAAGGTAGAAAAAAAGCACTTAACAATTTCATAATTTACCATATCCAATATTTTAGTGTAATATTCTAAGTTTAAACTTTTTATGAAATCACTCATTTTTTTTCGTTTGAAAAAACCATTACTTTTGCATCGTTTAATTTATTTGTACTTTTGAATCAAGAACTTATTAACAAATTAACCTCAAATTTTATTTTATGAATCAAAAAACTACTTTATTAAGATTAGTTATTTCTGCATTCGCATTCATGTTCTTTACAATGCATTCTAATGCCCAAGTAACTACTGCAGCCATCACGGGTGTCGTTATCGACAAGTCTGGAGAAGGCTTACCTGGTGCTACGGTGGTAGCCTTGCACGTGCCTTCTGGCTCGAAGTATGCGGCCGTAACAAACAATTCTGGTCGTTACTCTTTACCAGCTGTTAGGGTTGGTGGTCCTTTTACAGTTACTGCTACTTTTGTAGGTTACAAAGAAGATGTAAAAACAGGTGTGATTACTAACTTAGGTACTTCGTCAAATGTAGACTTCAAATTGGCAGAAGAGGGCAAAATGCTAGATGAAGTAAGTGTTGTAGCCTCAAGATCAGACATTTTCTCATCAGGAAGAACAGGTGCGGCCTTCACCCTAGGACGTGAGGCGGTGAACAACCTACCTACCTTGAGTCGTACAATGAACAGCATCACCAAATACAATGCTTACAGCAACGGAACTTCATTTGGAGGTCAAGATAGCCGTTTCAACAACATTACTATTGACGGTTCAGTTTTCAACAACGGATTCGGACTAGGTAATGACGCCGCTGCTGGTGGACGTACAGGAACTTCTGCGATTTCTTTGGACGCGATAGAGCAAATCCAAGTTAATATTGCTCCTTTTGATATTCGTCAATCAGGCTTTGCTGGTGCAGGTATCAATGCCGTAACGAGATCTGGTAACAACGATTTTTCAGGTTCAGTTTACACGTTCATTCAAGGAGATGGATTGGTAGGTAAAAAAGCAAACGGAATTGCAATTCCAGCACCTACTTTCTCAGAGAACTCTTTCGGTTTTAGAATTGGTGGCCCAATATTGAAAAATAAACTATTTTTCTTCGCAAACGGTGAATTTTTAAGTCGTTCTAGACCAGCTCTAGACTGGATTGCTAGCCGTCCAGGTACTACTGGTGGTAGTGTTTCTCGTACGACAGCTGCGGACATTGAAGATTTAGGTAAATTTATGCAAGAGAAATTCGATTACAACATCGGTGCGGTTGACCAATTTAACAACGATGTTAAATCGAACAAATTCTTGGCTCGTTTGGATTTCAACTTGAATGAGAAAAACAAATTTACCTTGCGTTACTCTCATCATGACTCGAAATCGGACGCCTTGATATCAAACTCAAATAGTGGTAACACTGCTGGATTTGGTAACAGAACCAACTCGGCTTTGGCTCTTTCTCCTCAAAACACAGGATATATCATCCAAGATAACACTCGCTCGATTGTTGGAGAATGGAACTCTACTTTAAGTGGAAAATTAGCCAACAATTTGATTGGTACATTCAACAAACAAATTGAAGATAGAGAATACCGTACGCAATTGTTCCCTACGGTAGAGATCAGAAGAGACAATACTACTTACACTACAATTGGTTTTGATCCATTTACTCCTGATAATAGATTGGATTATTCAACTTTCAATTTGACAGACAACTTAACATACTTCGCTGGGAAGCATACGCTTACATTTGGTGGTGCCTTCGAATATTTCAAGTCGAACAACTTGTTCTTCTTTGCGAGCAACGGTGTTTGGGCATTTAACTCAATCGAAGATTTCAAAACTGCTGCGAACGCATACTTAGATAACAAAAACCTTACGGTTTCACCAGTTCCAGTTGCGAAATTTGACTACAGATACTCTTTGGTAGACGGTGGCGAAGCTCCTTGGCAGAGATTGAAAGTGTACACGACAAGTTTTTATGCTCAAGATGATTACCAAGTCACAGAGAAATTCAAATTGTCTTACGGTCTTCGTGGAGACTACATAAGTGTTGCACCAACTGCTGGTAACTATTACAATCCTGTTGTAGACGGTTTAACTTTTAAACTTCCTGATAATACTGACTACAAAATCAATATGGCCAACCTTCCAAAAGGACGATTATATTGGTCTCCAAGAATCGGATTTAACTGGGACGTTAAAGGAGACAAGACTACACAAATCAGAGGTGGTTCTGGATTATTTTTGTCAAGAATCCCTTATGTTTTGATTTCAAACCAATTGGGTAACAATGGTGTGAACATCTCTGGTATCAGCAGAACTACTGCCACGGGTGCTAATAACTTCCCATTCACATTGGATCCTTCTGTATACAGACCTGCTACTACCGATATTACCAAAATAACTGGTTACAATATCAATGCATCAGATCCTAACTTGAGATTCCCTCAAATCTGGAAAACTAACCTAGCTATTGACCAAAAACTTCCTTGGGGCATAGTTGGTACAATAGAAGGTATTTTCAACAAAAACATAAATGCGTTGAAATATATCGATGCCAACTTGAAACCAGCAGCTGCAATATTCTCTGGATTGGATAACAGAAACAGATACCCAGCCTCAGCAGTTGCTGGAACAAGCAGATACATCAATCCTCAAATCAACGGAGCTTTGATGCTTACTAATACCGACGAGGGATACTCATACAGTTTAACCACCAAATTAGAGAAGCCAATGGGTGCTAATGGAATAGGTGGAATGGTGGGTTATACCTATGCAAAAGCCAGAGATATCGCTTCTGTTTCTTCTACAGTTGATTTGAATACTGCTTCGGTTCAGGGTCTAAACTATCTTGAACTAGCCTACTCTCAAAATGACCTACGTCACAGATTTGTGGGTTATGTAAATAAAAGATTTGTTTATGGTGGCGAGTTTGGTGGAGCAACTATGCTTACATTGGGTATGACCTCACAAAGTGGATTTAAAGTTTCTTATGTTTCTGGAAATGATATTAACGGAGATGGCGTTACCTTGAACGACCTCTTGTTCATTCCTAATAACGGAAACCAAACGGCTTTCGCTCAGTTTACAAGTACTTACACTGACGCCGCAGGTGCAAGACAAACCATTACTTGGACTCCTGCTCAACAACAAGAAGCTTGGGAGAAATTGATTGAGAACAATCCTTACTTGAAAACCAGAAGAGGCAAATATGCTGAAAGAAACGGTGGATACTCTCCATGGTTGACAAGATTTGACTTTACTGCTGAGCAAGATATTTACATCAACGTAGGTGGTAAGAAAAATACGCTTCGTTTCCGTGCTGATATCTTGAACGTAGGTAACATGATCAACAACAAATGGGGTGTTGGTAACCTACTAGGTACTCCAAATGTAATGACATTGGCTAGTACTGTGAACGGTGTTCCTACCTATAGATTGGCTACTCAAACAATAGACGGAGTTCCTAATTTGATTAGAGATTCGTTTGTAAAAGCAGTTAATATTGATAACGTATTCCAAGTTCAATTGGGATTAAGATATATCTTTAACTAATTCTGGAAATATATTCTTTAAGAAAATCTCGTACTTAGGTGCGAGATTTTTTTTTGCTTAAATTGCAAGCCTTAGACGTTTTGAGATGGATAAAATCATAAACAAAGACTTAATACTGAGGGAAAAATTGGCATTGCAAAGAACAGTCTTGGCCAATCAGTCAACGCTGTTGGCATTCTTAAGGACTGCCTTGTATTTTTCTATAGCAGCACTAAGTCTACATAACTTATTAAAGATTGATAATTCGCTTTATTTAGAAATTGGCCTTTATGCGATTTCAATTTTACTATTGATTTCTGGAATTACAAACTTTCTAGTTCATAGAAAACGAATATTGAAGAGTGAGAAAAACATTGGAAATTACAAAGACGAATATTTAAAAGAGTAACAAATGGATTTAAATCTAAAAAACAAAAATGCCTTTGTAGGTGGCAGCTCAAAAGGAATTGGTTTCGCAACGGCCGTTGAACTCGCAAATCTTGAAGCTAATGTAACCTTGGTAGGCAGAAACGAAGAGCTGCTGAAACAAAAACTAACCGAATTACCTGTCATCTCCTCGGCCCAAGTTCACGACTACATTGTATTGGATTATACAGATATAGAGAACTTAAAAACGGTTGCTCAACAACTGGCTTCAAAGAAAAAATATCAAATATTAGTCAACAATACTGGTGGCCCAGCGGGTGGGGATATTATTAATGAAAGCCCAGAAAAGTTCGAGCATGTCTTTCAGCAACATTTGATAGCCAATCAAATTCTTACTCAAGCGTTTGTAACTGCAATGAAAGAAACGGGCTTTGGAAGAATTGTAAATGTAATATCGGTTTCGGTTAAACAACCTTTGGTGGGTCTTGGGGTTTCAAATACCATCAGATGGGCAGTTGCCTCATGGGCAAAGACCCTTTCTAAAGAAATCGCTCATTTTGGAATAACTGTAAACAATGTATTACCTGGATATACCCTAACCGGACGATTGGATGAGGTTCTAACTCAGAAATCTGTTGCATCAAATGTGGCAAGATCCGAAATAGAAAATCAAATTTTGACAAACATCCCTACCGGCAAATTTGCTACTGCCGAAGAAGTGGGGGCGGCGGTTGCATTTTTATGTTCGCCTATCGCAGCTTCAATCAACGGTGTAAACTTGCCTGTTGATGGAGGTCTCTCGATGAGTCTTTGAAAAAAAGGCGTTTTTGATAACTCAGAAAACTAATTTGAAGTAAATTGCGTTGAATTTAAATAAACAAACCTTTAATATTGTATGAGAAAACTTATTGTACTTGCTCTTTCGGTAATGTCTTTAGGTGCATTTGCACAAGGAATCAAAACTCCTGCTCCTAGTCCAGGACAAACAATCAAACAAGACTTTGCTCTTTCAAGCGTGGAAGTTGTCTATTCTAGACCGGCTGCCAAAGGAAGAAAAATATTTGGCGATTTGGTTCCATATGGAAAAATGTGGAGAACAGGAGCAAACTCACAAACCTTAATTACTTTCGGTGAAGATGTAACCGTTGGAGGAAAAGCTGTGAAGGCTGGAAAATACTCGCTTTTGTCTATTCCTGGAAAGTCTGAGTGGGAAATCATCCTTGCAAAACCCGAAACGAGCGTATTCAACTACAAAGCAGAAAACGAAGTAACGCGTTTCACGGCAAAATCTACAACTTTGCCAATGAATGTTGAAAACTTCATGATTTTGTTTGGAGCTCAAACATCAAACAGCGTAAACATGAGCATTATATGGGAAAACACCGAGGTTGAGTTTCCAATTGTTGCTGATATCGACACCAAAATCATGGCGGATATAGATAAAGCTATGAATGTTGATAGTAAGCCTTATTTTGCTGCTGCTTCGTATTATTTTGACAATGGCAAAGACCTAACCAAAGCTTTGGCTTGGGCAAATAGAGCGGTAGATGCTCAACCTGATGCTTATTGGATTGCTCACCTTAAAGCAAAAATTCAAGCAAAATCTGGCGATAAAGCTGGTGCAATAGCAACTGCTAAAAAATCTTTGGAATTGGCCACAAAGGGAAATAATCCTGACTATGTTGCTTTGAACGAGAAATTGATAAAATCTCTGAACTGATAATTGAGAATTTTATAAACCAGAAGAGGGAGCCAAAAGCTTCCTCTTTTATTTTATAGGTAAAATGATAATAGCCTTAGTGCCTAACGGTTGTTGATTGTTGTCAACCATATCTTCAAAATCCATCACAATCTCTTTATTGATATTTTTGGCAAAGTTTTCCAGACGCTCCTTGGTCAGTTTCAGGCCAATAGAGTTTTGTTTGGATACCTTATTCTCCTTTATTTCTTGGGCTTTTTGTCGGCCAATACCGTTATCCACTATCTCAAACGAAATCTGACCCTTAACCCTGTTGGTAATATATATTTTCAAATTCTTATCCCCAACTTTATTAGACAAACCATGCCAAATGGCGTTTTCAATGAAAGGCTGTAGAATCATGGAAGGAATTTTGATTCGCTCGGTGTCAATGCTTTCATCTATGATTACATCATAATGAATCTTTTCTGTGAATCGGATGCTCTCAATATTGACATAAAGTTCCATCATTTCGAGTTCTTCCTTCAGACTAATTTCCTTCTCCCTTGAGTTTGATAGTATGGCTCTAATGAGTTTAGAGAATTTATTAAGGTAATAGACTGCATTTTCCTTTTCGTTATTAATGATATATAACTTTATGGAATTCAAAGAGTTAAACAGAAAATGAGGATTCATTTGAGACCTCATCATCTGCTGCTCTAACATCAAAACTTTCTTTTCACTCTTCAGTTGATATTGTCTATACCAAATAAACAAAAGACCAGCCAGTAGGGCTAGTAATACTCCTGCGAAAATCATTATTCGTTGATTTTCAAAAAGCCGGTATTTAACTAATTCATTCTCTTTTTCAAGTAGGGCAATTTGACTCTCTTTTTTCTCATTGTCATACTTTACAATCAACTCGGCCGTATATCGAAGATTCTCTTCATTAAGTATTTTCTCACTAAATTCTTGTTTCTTTTTCAAATTTTCTAAAGCCTTTGGATATTCACCTTTGGATTCGTATAGGTATGCCAAATGCGTGTAGGCCTCAGAAGTAGATGAGTTGAAACTATTGGCAATGGCCATTTCTAAACCACTTTGCAAATATTTCTCCGCATTCGGATAATCTTTGAGTATACTCAATGCCCAACCTGAGTTAACCTTGGCCATTGTAATATAATATTTATCCCCAAGTTTTTCGGCCAATGCGATGGTTGGGAGAATCCTTCGAAGACCTTCTTCTGGCTTATTTTGTTTTATAAGTATCTGTCCAATAGAATTTTCACAAATAATCTTACCCAATTCGGATTTAATTTGCAAGTTATATTCCAAAGAAGTTTTATAATTCTGAAGGGCCGCATCAAGCTTATTTTGAGCTTCTTTGATAATTCCGATGTTCTGATAATTGATAGCTAAACCTAATTTATTCTCTAGCTTTTTCTCAATTTCCATTGATTTGGTAAACTGCTGTTCGGCCAATTCGTATTGTTTTAAAACCAAATAAATGTTACCAATACTATTTAATGAAACGGCTGTGCTTCTTAATATACTTTCAGACTTGTGCTTTATTTTGTCAGAAATACTTAGTGCTTGTTTGTGATAATCCAATGCCAATCGTACCTCGTCTAGTCGTCGGTAAGATACGCCTAGCATGTTTAAACTGGAAACAATTGATTCAGCGTGTTTAAGTTCTTCAGCAGCTTTAAGTGCCATCTGATGTAGACGTATGGATTCTTTATAATTGGAGGTATTTCTAGCCAATACACCCAATGAATTCAATCCGAATATTCTGCCTAGTTCAAATCCTGAAACCTCTGAAAGTTGCCTCATAGCAGCAGAGTCACGCTTAAAGGCAGCAAAGGCTTTGTCCATTTCTGTTAAATCGAGATTTGGTTTATCTTTCAATGAACTGATGACTTCTGCCAAATTTTCTTGACCAAATGCACCAAAACTTAATACGAAAAAGAAAATGATAAGGATATTTTTTTTCATTTATTTATCCAGAAAAAGCCCCTTTTTTGTTCTTGAAACCGGTATGTGTTTTCCATTTGTGAGCACCAAATAGCCCTCATTTTTTTGATATTCCCTAACTTTGTTGAGGTTGACTACGAACGAATTATGAACTCGATAAAAAATACTTTTAGGCAATTTTTCTTCTATATTTTTTAGAATTTGGGTCAAAAAAAGCTTTTGTCCATTTTCCAAATAAACATTACAGTAGTTGCCGTCACTTTCACAAAAAAGTATTTCGTTGGGTTCTAAAAAGTATATTTTACCATCACAACTGATATTGATTTTTTTAGAACCTATTGACTGTAAAGTATTGATATTAAGAAGCATATCTTCCAAAATATCCTTAATGTTAGTAGAATTTTTATGAGCTCTTATTTTTTCAATAGACTTAATGAGGTCATCGGAATCGATAGGTTTAAGCAAGTAATCAAGTGCCTGCATTTTTAGGGCTTGAATTCCATATTGATCATAGGCTGTGGTAATAATAACCGAGAAGTCACGCTGTGGAAAAAACTCAAGAAAATGGAAGCCGTCCATCTGGGGCATGTCGATGTCTAAAAAGATACAATCGATGGAATTACTCTGCAAAAAGTCTTTTGCCTCGAATGGATTGGTAAATGTAGCCAACACGTTCACGTTAGGACAAAAACTCTTAAGTTCCCACTCCAAACTTTGAATCGCCTTGGATTCATCGTCTAATATTACTACGTTTAACATAATGGTAAGAATGTCTCATAAATATAATAAAAACAAACCACTAAGAAATCAATTATGTATAAACAGTGTTTATTTGCATATAATCTGTAGAACAATTTGTGTAATCAGAAATTCTAAAACCTATTTTTTTCAAAAATATCGAGCCATGAAAAATTTAACATGGGTGTTTTTACTTTTCTCTGGGGTATTTGTTTTTACAATTAGCTGTAATAAAAATGTCGTAGATTTAGAAAAAACCAGCACTTTCGAAAACATTCAAACCGAAATTCTAAATACTTCATGTGCTGTATCTGGCTGTCATCTTAGCGAATCAGATGGTACTTTCCCACAGCATGGTCTAATATTAGCTGAGGGAAAATCTTACCAAAACCTGATAAATGCAACTCCAAAAAATCCAACTGCGAAAGATGAAAACTTAAAGCGGGTTTTACCTTTTGATGCCGAAAATAGTCTGATGTTTCAAAAAATGCTTTTCGAAACTAGTCACAAAAGCAACAAGAACTTTGGTAGCATAATGCCTTTGGGTAAAGACATGCTATTTACTGGCCAAATTGAGTATATCAGAAGATGGATTGAAGCGGGAGCACCCCAAGAAGGAAATGTTGTTGATGTCAGTCTATTAGACGACAAAACGCCTGTTTTAAAGAAATTCGACCCGCTTGCCGCACCGACAGCCGATCAAGGTTTTCAAATGAAACTGGAGCCGTTTGAAATCTATCCGTATTTCGAGAGGGAAATCTTCGTTCGTAAACCTTTGAACAATAAAGAAAACGTATTCGTGAATAAATTTCAACTAAAAATGCACCCCGGAAGTCATCATTTTATTTTGTATGGCTTTCGAAACAATCAAAATCTTCCACAAATTAACGAAATCAGGGATTTACGCAATAAAGATTTGTCCTTTAACTTCCTTACCCTTCAGCAAATCGGCAATCATGTTTTTTATTTTGGAGGAAGTGAAAGCAATTTCACCTTTAATTTTCCAGAAGGTACAGCAGTTGAACTTCCTGCCAACATGACTTTTGATGTTAACTCGCATTATTTCAACAAAGGTGCAAAGTCCTACAATGGTGAAGTATACATAAACTTATATACCGTACCCAAAGAAAAAGTAAAAAAGACATTAAAGGTACTGGACTTGGGCAACACCAACTTTGTCCTGCCTCCTAAGAAAACAACAACCGTTACCAAAGACTTCAAATTCGACAAAAACGTTAGAATTGTGACCCTGTTTTCACATACACACAAGCTAGGAGAAAAGTTTGAAGTATTAATTAAAGGGGGGGCCAGAAATGGTGAAGTGATATACACATCTACAAATTGGGAACATCCAGCTAAAATAGACTACGCCATCCCCATAGCACTGAAAGCAGGAGAAAGCCTAACCTCAAGAATAACCTATAACAATTACACGGATCAAACCATCAGATTTGGATTTACCTCCGAGGACGAAATGGGAATTATTTTTGGGTATTATTATGAAGAGTAGGGTTGGTTCATTAGTTATTGGTATACTGGTTATTGGTTGACGGGTTATTAGTTGACGGGTTATTGGTGAATTAGTAACTCGGACACTGAGCGGAGTCGAAATGTCGGAATTGGACACTGAGCGGAGCCGAAGTGTGGTTACTGGTTGAGTGGTTATTATTTGAGTGTTTATTGGCAAATTCATCACCCGAACACTGAACGGAGCCGAAGTGTCGGAGTTGGACACTGAGCGGAGCCGAAGTGTAGGAGTTGGACACTGAGCGGAGCCGAAGTGTCAGAGTTTTACACTGAGCACAATGAAATTCAGATGATAATCTGAATGAAATTTCGACCGGTAGGTCTCGAAGTGTGGTTACTGAAAAGTTAAATACCAGGACAATGAGCAAAATAAAATTCAGATGAAAATCTAAATGAAATTGAGACCGATAGGTCCCGAAGTTTGAGTATTCGGACACTGAGCAGAGCCGAAGTGTCGGAGTTAGACACTGAGCGGAGCCGACGTCGGAGTTGGACACTGAGCGGTCCCGAAGTTTGAGTATTCGGACACTGAGCGGAGCCGAAGTTTGAGTATTCGGACACTGAGCGGTCCCGAAGTGTGATGTTGAGACTTATTTTCTAGCTCGCTCTTTTCCAAAAAAAGACATAAAAAAAGGAGCGAATCGCTCCTTTTTCTGTTATCCTTATTTCTTCTTTCTGTGTACTTTTATCATATCGGCATCGGCCAATATTCTTCCGCAATGCTCACAGATGATGATTTTTTGCTTATCCATAATATCCGCCTGACGCTGCGGTGGTACCACGTTGAAACAGCCTCCACAAGCACCTCTGTCAACAGCTACTACCGCCAAACCATTCTTGGCACCTCCACGGATTCTGATATAAGCTTTAAGAAGTCTGTCCTCAACCTTCTTAGATTGTTTCTCCGACTGCTTCATTAATTTCTCCTCTTCGTCTTGGCTATCAGACACCAACTTGTCCAATTCCTGACGCTTCTGCTCCAATACCTCTGATCTTTTCTCCTTGGCAGCATTGGTATCTTCTATTTCTTTTTCTTTAACGCTAATTTTGTATTCAGCTTCTCTTACTCTTTTTTCAGATAATTGAATCTCCAATTCTTGCAACTCAAGTTCTTTCGTAATGGCGTCAAACTCACGGTTGTTACGAACATTCATTTGCTGATCCTTATATTTGGTTATAAGTTTTTCAGCATCTTTTTTGTTCTGGATATGACGCTCGATTTCCTCTTTGAGTGCGTTTATCTCTATTTGGAATTTACCAATTCTGGTTTCGATTCCAATCACCTCGTCTTCAAGGTCTTTCACTTCCTCTGGCAAATCGCCACGAAGCTTTCTTAATTGATCTAATCTTGAATCAATTTCCTGTAATTCCAAAAGTGTAACCAGCTTGTCTGCTATTGTAATCTCCATATACTTAAGAATGTAAAAAGAACACCTCTTTTAATGATAATATTTAATTGGATTCGTATCTATTTCCGATAAATAGGACGCAAAATTAGTGAATTTTTTTGAAATTATTTCTACAATTAAATCTTTTGTGTATACTTCGCTCTCAAAATGTCCAATATCTGCTATCATTATCTCATTTTCTGCATCAAAAAACTCATGATATTTGTAATCGGCCGTTACAAATGCATCAGCACCTTGTCTTTTAGCATCTGCCAAAAGGAAACTTCCAACTCCACCGCATACCGCCACTTTCTTGATTTTTTCAGATTTTGTTTCAGTAAACCTGATAACATTCAAATTCATGCAATTTTTGAGGTAGGCCAAAAACTCAGATTTGGTCATGGCCTCAGATAAGTTTCCAATGGCACCAGAACCCACCGCTTGGTTTTGGTTTTCTATTCTGTGTAAATAATAGGCTACTTCTTTGTACATGTGGTTTTTACGCATGGTCTCCAATATTTTACTCTCCAAATACGCTGGAAAAACTACTTCAATTCTGTTTTCCTCTACTTCCTCGTACTTATTATTTTGGCCTATCACAGGTGTTGCCACCGAATTGGGCTTAAAACTCCCTATTCCAGTAGATTTAAAACTACAGTTGGAATAGTTTCCAATTTCACCCGCACCTGCAGCATAAAAGGCATCTTGAAGTCTTGGTGTATTTTCTATGGGGCAAAAAACAGTAAGCTTCATCAAAGTATCCGACTTGGGTTTTAGGATACTTACATTTTGCAGATTAAGTTTCTCGGCTATTTTGAAATTAACACCATTCGTTACATTATCCAAATTGGTATGAATGGCATAAATAGCAATATCGTTTTTAATAGCCTTAATAACCGACTTTTCAATGTAGTTTTTGCCATTCAATTTCTTCAAACCTTTGAAAATCAATGGATGATGGGCAATAACCAAATTGCATTTCTTAGCAATGGCCTCATCTATGACTTCCAAAGTAACATCCAAGCTTACCAAAACATTGGTAACTTCTGCATTAGCTTCACCCACAATGAGACCACAATTGTCATAATCTTCCTGATAACTCAGTGGAGCTATCTTTTCTAAATAATCTGTAAGTTCTTTTATTGTCATTTTTGAAATATTCAATCAATTCAGCAATTTACTAAATTTTTCCTATTAAATTTTCTTGCTGAAAAACTACTCGACCTTCAGGTTTTTCTTTGCCTGTGGCTACATCATAAGGGAGCAATACCGAGCGTGGGAATATAACATCGGCACTTAGGCTGGCTTCTTGAAAGTCGTTACAGTCGAAATTGACAAATGTCTTAGAACCATCGTAATCTCTGTCGCCTTTACCTGAGCCACCACGGAGTCTGATGGTCCATTTGTCACCCGGAATGAGGTAGTCGCCAAGAAGTACAGCTCTAAAACCACCCCCATCCACAAAGCCGTTGCGGGTGAACTTGATACCATCTACACCAAAGAAGAGGTCTCTTTGGGTGTTATCAACGGTGAATACTATACGGGCAAAAACGGTTACTTCAGCATAGGTTGGGAAAAACTTGGCTTCTAAAACCCCTAGAGTTACCCTTGCGTCGTCTTTAAGTTTGGCTGTAAGACCAATCGGCAAACGGGTGAGGTCTTCAAAGTTTAGACTGAGGATGTCTTTTACTTTTTCTGGATTGTCGTCGAGATAGCTCATGAGTTTTTGAGCTACTTGTCTGTCTGACTCGGCTGCAAGACTTACGGTCTCCTGCATGTCTTGCATTTGGTCCACAAAGTTGAGGTTAGCGGCATTTGCAGCAAGGCTTTGCTCCAAGCCTGCGAGGGCTTTGTTGAGCTGAAGCTGCTGAGCAGCGTTCAATGCAGTAGCAGAGCCCTTGATTTGCTTTGTGGGTGGGTCACCAGCTGCCAGTAAATTGACAGCGGTACTGATGTATAGCAGTAGGCTTAATAAAAGTGGTTTTAGCATCCGTATATTTGGGTTAATGGGGTTTTTATTTTTAATCAATTTTTATAATTTCTTATATTTTTTACGGTTATTGAATGACTGATGTCCTAAAACAAACACCTCGTTTTGATTATTCAATATATATTTTGTACTCATTTCCTTCTCGTTTCAAATTTACTTTCTGCGGTCAAATACCGCATTACACACGTGCGAAGGCAATAGCCTTTTGACAAAGAGTTATAAAAAAGCTTCAATTTCTTTTAAAATATCATACCCTTTATAATTTTCTAATGCATTAATAGGTATCATTTCTTTAGGTAATAGGGGATTATCAATATTTACAAGAATACCTTTTCTTAATGCAAGTTTTGCCAAAGTAAGAGCCTCAAGATTTAAATAATCTTTTATCACTGTAGGTTGTTCCTGTTTATTATGTTTAGAAAGTATTTCTTTTATACCCTCTTCAATAGTATTTTTATCAAATTCCATCAACCCTTTAAATGCAATTGAAATTCCACTATAATTTTTTGCATTACCCTTTCTAGTATGACGTTCTAGATTTGTTATTTGTTCAATTAAATATTTATTATCTCCCCTCATACAAGCTTGAATGGCTTTAGCAAAACAAGCTCCAAAAGTGTCTAAAAAATTATCTTCATATATTGAGAGGCGATTAATAAGTTTAGGGTTATCACTTAAAATACTATACATGAAACCGTTAGAAACTAAAAACAAATTACTACTTGTATAGGTACCCTTATCATAATTTTCATGCAAGAACAGTTTTAACAAAGCTGCCCTAAAAAAGCAATTTTTACCTTTGTATATATCCTTTTTTCCAAATATTTCATTGGCGGCAATTTGCAAATTGCAACTTATCAAATTCATTATCAAGTACTCTGCATTGTATTCAGGATTTTTAAGATATTCCAAATAGAGATGCTCGTTTTTTGAACAGAGCTCAAGCTTTTCTTGCAATTCTTGAATCATATAAATTTAAAAGTTATCAAGTTTAAGAATAATTACCTGCTTCAAATTTTTATCAATTGTGACTACAAATCTCTCAACTTTATTTTGTAACATTAATATATTCATGGAGTTTCCTACTTCCTGAATTACTTGGTCAGAATTAGTAATCATTAGGTTTATGTTCGATTGTATCCATTGCATACTCATTTGTGTCCCGCTGTTCACGGTCGACGGTAATTCGACAGAAGTGCCGGACAAAGGTTTAGCTTCAAATATTCTTAAAGATGTTGGGTTTGACTTGTTTGGAACAAAGGAAAGAATATCAAATCCGTTACCGCTATTATTTATTTTGGTGCTATGTTGAATTAAGTGGGTAAGATAAAATTTGTTTCTGATATTTGTTCAATGAATAGTGAACAAATATTTCAATTGGCTTTAGGTTTAAATGAGCCGTGGTATGTTTCAAAAGTAGAGTTTTTGGATGGGGATTATCAAAAAGAGCTTCATTTAACGATTGACTACAAAGTTGGATTTTTTATTGATAAGACTGGCAAGAGTACTGTACATGATAGAGTAGATAGGAAGTGGCGGCACCAGAATTTTTTTGAGCATAAGTGTTACCTACATTGTAAAATACCACGTGTAAAAACTGTTGAGAATAAGGTTGAACAAGTCTCAGTACCGTGGGCACGGGAAGGTAGTGGTTTTACACTTCTGTTTGAGGCATTTAGTATGTTGTTAATAGAGCAAGAAATGCCAGTCAACAAGGTAGGCAAAGTGATTGGAGTTTACCCCAATCGCATCTGGAATATCTTTAATTATTGGCTTGGAATTGCTTATTGTGGTGCAGATCATAGTGATATTTCAACATTGGGAATAGACGAGACAAGTTCTAAAAAGGGGCATGATTATATAACCGTTGCGGTGGATATGAAAACTTCAAGGGTAGTACATGCAACTGAGGGCAAGGGAGCAGACACCATTACGAAAATAGCTGATTATCTGGAAACTAAAGGTACCCAGAGACAGAATATCAAGCAAGTTTGTATAGACTTATCACCCTCTTTTATCAGTGGTGTGGAGTCAG
>NZ_RJUF01000177.1 GCF_024343775.1 Lacihabitans soyangensis
AGTAGTAGCTCAGATTACACATCTGCAAGATGAAGATTTAGACGACTTCATGGTTTTCTGTAAACCCACACAAGATTTTATACTCAACGCCACCGATTATGAGCTCACTTTTAAAATCCTTAAATGTCTAGGCGATTTCCGCAATACCCGAATTATCAGACGGTTGCGGTAGTGCTTTCTGAATTCTTTTTGCTAAATTTATGGTTTAAACACTATAAAATATGAAATCAAAAATTTACACTGTAGCATTTATTATGCTCATTTCCTTTGTGTCTTATTCTCAAAGCTTTATGGAGGGTTTTGACAGATTCTCTTCCAAGAAAATCGCCTACCTGACCTTGGCCGATGGTTCAAAAGTGGAGGGGGATATTGAAGATTTGGATAGAAAGAAAGGAAACATCTCCGAAATTACCATAAAAGTAGATGGAAAGAAAAAGACCTATAAGCCAGAACAAATAAAGGAAATGTATTTGCCAGCCTCGGGCTTGGATAAGTTCAGCAAACAAATGGAAGTTGGCACCAACCTTTCAAAAGATCTGAATAACGACAGAATTACCGATGGTTATGGATTTTTTGAATATACACAAGTTGATATTAAAGGAAAAGTACAGCCATTATTGATGCAGTTGGTAAATCCAGGATTTCATAACAAAGTGAGAGTTTATTTTAACCCTTTCGCAAGTGAAACCATGTCTGTAGGAGTGGGACCAATGAAAGTGGGTGGATTGGATAAGTCTTATTTTGTAAAAGTTGGAGATAAGCCAGCTTACAAAATTACAAAGGGTGATTATGACGAACAATCAAAAGAACTGTTCAAAGGCTGTGCTGCGGCTATGGCGGCTCTTAAGAAAGATCCAGACTGGAACAAGTTTGAGAGAATCGTTTACGTGCATTTTGGGTGCAAATAGATTCTCAAATTTGGATGTTTTGGAAACCTTCAAATTTTGTATTTCAAAGTTCTTATTAATTTTTAGGACAAATTTGCCATTAGAAATAGACACTTTTAAGGCAAAACTAAATGATACTAATTTACGTTTAGATTAAAACAAAATTTAAAATTATGCGATACACTTTAAAAACATTATTAATTACCACTTTATTTTATTTAACATCTTCTGTGCTTTTTGCCCAAAATGCCGATGCTGTTTTGGGTGTTTGGAAAAATGGTGAAGGCACTGGAATGGTGCAGATTTACAAGAAAGGCGAAAAATATTATGGAAAAATAGTTTGGTTAAAAGTTCCGAACGACGCTGATGGAAAACCAAGAACAGATGTAAATAATCCTGAGCCAAAGTTACAGTCAAGAACCTTAAAAGGTCTTGAAAACCTTAGGGATTTTGTGTACAAAGGTCAAAATAAATGGGAAGATGGTAGAGTCTATGACCCTAAAAATGGAAATGACTACTCTTGTGAAATGAAACTCATTGATGATAATACTTTAGAGGTTCGAGGTTTTATAGGTGTTTCGCTTTTTGGCCGAACAGACGTTTGGAAAAGACAAGTGAAAAAAAGCTAGTCTCACATAAATATTCATAAAAAAAGGGCAGATATTTTCTGCCCTTTTTTATGGACTTACAAAATTCAAACTCAAGTTGAAATATAAAGGATTTCCGAGGGTGTTAGTGAAGGTTGGAATTTCGTTTTTTACAGGATTTTGGGTCAAAAATCCGTCATATCTCCAGTTGTATCTCCAACCCGCTTGAGCTGCTAACCAAATAAAACCCTTAATTTGTCTTTCGAACGATATCCTAGGTTTCATTTCACCTCTTCTAAGATAGGTTTCTTTGTTGTTTATCTGTCCAACATAATATGTGTTTCCTTCTATTTCATAGCCCAGCATAATAAACGAACTTGGGCTGAAGTTTCTTCTTAAGTTGGCTTTTGCAGGTAAAACAGCTTCTACTCCCCAGTTTTTATTGAAGGTTTTGTTATACAGTATCGCCGGAACATGAATAACTTGTCCAGCTCGGTAAGTGCGGCTTACACCCAGTCCCCACATCAGATTATCGTCTTTTTTCCATCCATAAATGGCCACTCCACTATAGGTTAATCCCTTAGAGTTTAATTCACTAATATTTTTATAATTACCATTTAAGTCTGCACTTGCTTGCACAATTAGAAAATTCTTATTGTTGAAAGGCTTAAATATAGTGGTGTTTATGCCTGTGCTATTGAGGGTTTCTGTATTTTTAAAAAAATTAGAACGTTCTGGGTTTTCATATCTAATGCCTGTATTCCAGTACGTCAAGCCAAGGCTGACAATAACGTTAGACCGTGAAATTACTGGAGTATTAAAGGCTGCTCTCAGACCTGAAAATCTATTCACGTGGGTCTCAACCATGCGTTGGTTTGGGTTAGCTGAGGAACTTAGGTGTGTACCATTTGACTCAATATGGAATGGCAGCACTTGCTCATAACCTATCGAAACAAATCTTGTTGGTGACAAATAGTTCACTTTTTGTGTGCAGTAGGTTTTTATTACTTTTTCATCTGCATTGCCGAAATCATCAAAGTTAAAATCTTCCGTTTTGGTACTGTCTGTTTGTGCAAAGGATGAAAGCGAAATCGATGTAAAAAAAAAGAGCCCAATAATTTTATTCATTTCTATATGTTTTGGTTAGTATTTGTTGAAACACACTAAATTAATAGTTGTTTTCATTTTATTTTAAAATTCTGCTACGAAAAATGAATTTTTATATGTAATCGATGCAATTTTTGTTGTAATTCGGCAATCAAAAAAATGACCCCACAAAAAAATTTGCGGGGTCTACCATAAAATATAAGCTATCAGCCAAAAGCTAAAATATTATCCAATTTGAATTCTTTTGAAAGAAGAGATAGTCAATCCTTTCACAGTTTTTTCAAGCAACTGAGCGATAGTTACCGAACCGTCTTTCACGAATTCTTGGTTAAGCAAAGTTTGTTCTTTGTAGAATTTGTTCAATTTACCCAAAGCAATTTTCTCCAACATAGCCTCAGGCTTGCCTTCAGCACGAGCTTGCTCTTTACCGATTTCGATTTCTTTCTCTACGATAGTTGGGTCAACACTGTCTTTGTCTAAACCTACTGGCTTCATAGCTACAATTTGCATCGCTACGTCTCTTCCAAGTTCGGTTACGTCAGTGCCTCCTGTGTTTTCGAAAGAAACTACACCAGCAGCCTTTTTATTGCTATGGATATAAGCCACTACTTGCTCACCTTCTACGTGGTTGTAAGCTGCTACAACTATTTTCTCACCAATTTTACCGATCAACTCAGTGATATTCTCTTGAACTGATTGTCCGTTTTCAAGAGAAAGACCCAACAATGTTTCAGCGTCTTTAGCATGGTGTTTTACACCAGCTTGAAGAATCGCATTCGCAAGGTTTTTGAAGTCCTCAACGTTAGATACTGGCTCAGTTTCACAAGCTAAAGCCAATACTTTTGCACTTTTTCCGCTATCGCTAACATCTACCAATACAACACCTTCTGAAGTCTCGTTGTCAGCACGTTTTGCTGCTACTTTTTGTCCTGCTTTACGCAATACTTCCACGGCTTTGTCAAAATCTCCCTCTGCTTCTGTAAGGGCTTTTTTGCAATCCATCATTCCGGCTCCTGTTAATTGACGTAGTTTGTTTACGTCAGCTGCAGTAATATTCATTTTATATTATTTTTATGTAAATAAATTTTTTAGTCTTTTTTTAAAACGAACAGCCCAAAGCTATGCTTCGGGCTATTCTATTATCTTATCGAAGCGATCCGTATATTATGCCTCTGGCTCTTCGCTTGGTGCAGCAGCTTCCACTTCTGGAGTGGCCTCTGCTTCAACTACTGGAGCTGCTTCTTCAGCAACCTCAGCTGTTTTTACTCTTTTTCTTTTGCCCTCAGCAGCCTCGTCATCTCCTCTTGAAACTACTTCTCTAGCTGTATCAACTGCTCTTTTAGCATCTTCTTCTTCTTGCAAAGCAGCAGATTCTTTGTCAGTTTTTCTCTCAAGGATACCTTCTTCTATGGCTTTACCAATAGCAAGGGTAATCAATGAAATAGATTTGTATGCATCGTCATTAGAAGGGATAGCGAAATCTACAATCTCTGGGTTTGAGTTAGTATCACACATGGCTACTACTGGAATACCCAATCTCTTGGCTTCAGCTATAGCAAGGTGTTCTCTTTTGATATCAACAACAAACAAAGCAGCTGGAAGTCTTGAAAGGTCAGCAACGCCACCCAACAATTTCTCCAATTTAGCCTGCTCACGACCCAACATCAATTTCTCTCTTTTAGCTATGTTGCTAGCAGTAGTTTCGTCAGAAAGCATTTTGTCGATGTTGGTCATTTTCTTCAACGACTTTTTGATTGTCGAGAAGTTAGTCAACATACCACCTAACCATCTTTCAGTAACGAAAGGCATTTTTAGGCGTTTTGCTTCTTCAGAAACGATTTCTTGAGCTTGTTTTTTTGTAGCAACAAACATGATTTTACGACCTGAACGAACTACGCTTTTTACAAAAGCTTGAGCAGCTGCAAGGTTTTCAAGAGAGTGATTCAAATCGATGATGTGAATCCCGTTTTTTTCCATAAAAATATATGGAGCCATTCTTGGATCCCACTTACGAGTAAGGTGACCAAAATGTACGCCTGCATCTAACAGGTCTTTGTATTGAATTTGTGCCATTTCTTTTGTTTAAAAATGTTTTGAAAAAAATTGAATTTGCAGCACAGTACATCGGGCACGATAAGCACTGTCTGGACCAGTTTATTTTTGATTAATCCGATTTTAGATTTACGATTAAGTAAAAGTCAAATAGACCAATCTGCAATCGTAAATCCAAAAAATCGTAAATCGATTAACGTTTCGAGAACTGGAATCTCTTACGAGCTTTACGACGTCCGTATTTCTTACGCTCAACCATACGTGAGTCTCTTGTAAGGAATCCTTCTTTCTTAAGCGGAGGTCTGTTCTCAGTGTCGGCTTCGCACAATGCACGAGCAATAGCCATTCTGATAGCTTCTGCTTGTCCGGCGATACCACCACCTCTTACGTTAACTTTAAGATCATATTTTCCCGTAGCGTTAACTACACCAAAAGGTTGGTTCAAAATAATTTGAAGAACCTCTGTTGGGAAATAATTTGCCATCTCACGACCATTGATGGTCACGTCGCCTTTACCAGGCTTCATATAGATACGGGCAACTGCTGTTTTTCTTCTACCAACGGTATTGATTACCTGCATTTTATTTTAAGTTTTTTCGTTCTTATTAATTGATTTCGATAGTGGTTGGTTGCTGTGCTTGATGCGGATGCTCGGCTCCTTCGTATACATAAAGATTTGTATACAATTTGCTTCCCAAACGATTCTTAGGCAACATACCTTTTATAGCCATTTCTACTACTTTTCTACCATCCTTAGCCATAAGCTCTCTTGGGGTAGCGAAACGTTGACCACCTGGGTGACCAGTATGACGGGTATAAACTTTATCCGTCATTTTTTTACCTGTCAAACGAACTTTCTCTGCATTAATCACAATCACGTTGTCTCCACATTCAACATGAGGTGTAAACGAAGGCTTGTTTTTGCCTCTTAAAATATTTACAATCTGACTAGAAAGACGACCCAATATTTGATTGCTGGCGTCTATCACAACCCATTTTTTTTCTACTGTTTGGCGATTAGCCGATACAGTTCTATAACTTAATTGATCCACGAGTACTAATTTTTAACGTTAATTAATCAATTTATGAATTCAAAAAGAGGACCTTACCCAATCAGTTTGCTCTGTTTCAATTCAAATCTTTTCTAATTATAAGATGCTAATTTTAAGCACATAAAGCAGGTCGGAACTCCTACTTTTCATATAATTTGCTGGGCCTTATGAGAGCGGGCAGCACCCACAAGGCGGTATTTGGGGCTGCAAAGTTATGAAAAAATATTTACGAACCAAAATTTGTTACTGATTTAGTGGAGATTATGACTTTTTTTGATAAAATATTCAAGTCTAGGGAATTGATTTTAGTTCAAGAAGTATTTTGAACGTTTTGAATTTTACAAATATCTTTTTTAAATGTCGCCCTGCTTGGGCTTTAATTTGGAAGTTAGGTTTTCATTTTTACCAATATGCCGCCTCGATGAGGCTTAAATCCATCTCACAAAATTTTAAAAATGAAAAACCATAAAGTTAAAGCCCAGAGGGCTGATATTTTGGTAAAACAAAATTACAGCTAGATATCCAAAAGCCCCATCGGGGTGACATTATTTTCCTACAATTATTATCGAAATTTTGAGGAAAATAAAAGTCAATTTGAAATGGCAATGACTGTTTGGAGGCAATCTTTTTAATCAATAAAAATACCATTAACACTTTACACAAATAAGAATCCCCGTAGCCCATTGCAATTTGGTTAATTTCAGGTCAGTTCTTCTCTCCTAATAGTTTTCTAAATGCAGGGCCTTTTCGCGTGTCCTTCCGGCCAATTCTCCTGCGGAAGCATGTCGTCAATAATATATAAGCCACCGATGTTTAGCATTTCTAAAACTTCATCGAGCATCAGGTATTTTCCATGCCAAGTATCTGCAAAAATATAATCGAATTTTTGACCTAAGTTTTGGTTTACTCTAGCTTCCCCATCTACACATTCTAGGCTTAGGCGTGTATCGCTTGCAAGGAGTTTTTGAGCTATCTCTAGAAGTTTTGAATTATAGTCAATAGAAATCAGGCTGGAGTTTTTGTCCATCCCATCCTAAATCCAAGCAGTAGATAGGCCCGTTCCTGTACCGAGCTCTAGATATTTACCATTTGGTTTTGACGCTGCCAATGTTTTTAATAATGAACAAGTAAGTATGTCCGAAGGCATCGTAAAGCCCATATCCTTTGTGGCTGCATCTATGGTATAGTAAGCCACTGGAATATTCTGTATGTCAGATTCCATTATTTTTCTGAAGAAATGTGATAGGAGTTTTTTCTAAACCTCAGCCTCAGTAAGTTGTTTCATCAAAACCACCAAGTCTTTGTCATTTACTTCCTTGATTTTGTCGGCGAGCTCAAGAAACTGATCGTAGGTTTCGTCGATTTTGTCTTTGCCTACATTAAATCCTAGCAATGAAAGACGGTGTTTCAGTGCATGTCGGCCACTACGGGCTGTCAAAACAATGTCAGATTTATTAATGCCCACTTCTTGCGGGGTCATTATCTCGTAGTTTTGTGAGTGCTTCAAGAAACCATCTTGGTGTATGCCTGATGAATGTGCAAATGCATTTCGACCGACTATGGCCTTGTTGGCCTGTACAGGCATACGCATGGTTTTGGATACCAATTGGCTCAGCGGATAGAGCATCTCGGTATTTATATCTGTATGTAAACCCAAGTCTTTGTGAACCTTTAGGGTCATTACTACTTCTTCCAAAGACGTATTTCCAGCTCTTTCGCCTATACCGTTTATAGTTACTTCTACTTGCCTAGCTCCCGCTCTTATACCTGCTATGGTATTGGCAGTAGCCATACCTAGGTCGTTGTGGCAGTGCATAGAAAGTATGGCTTTGTCGACATTTGGCACGTTGTTCATTAAATAATCCACTCTGTCGTACATTTGGTGAGGCAACAAATAACCAGTAGTATCCGGAAGGTTCACAACGGTAGCTCCAGCTTTTATAACAGCTTCGGTCAATCTGGCTAAAAACTCCAAATCTGCCCTTCCTGCATCTTCAGCATAAAATTCTACGTCTTCTACAAAGCTCTTAGCATATTTTACTGCATCTACGCCTCTTTGTAGAATTTCGTCACGATTGCTATTAAACTTATGTAATATATGTATGTCTGAGGCACCTATTCCTGTATGAATTCTTGGTTTACGAGCGGGTTTAAGTGCCTCCGCAGCCACTTCAATGTCTTTTTTAACCGAACGGGTCAGTCCACAAACGGTTGCATTTTGTACGACTCTAGCTATGCCCTCAACAGACTTAAAGTCACCAGGGCTGGAGATTGGAAATCCCGCTTCGATAATATCCACTCCAAGTTTGTCGAGTTCTTGAGCTATCATTAGCTTCTCGTCAAGGTTTAGCTGGCAACCCGGAACTTGTTCGCCATCGCGTAGTGTGGTATCGAAAACATAGATTTTCTCGCTCATAGTTTTATCTTAAAATGTTTGGTACTCGTTCATAATGGAATACAAAATTAATTAAAATAGACATGCAGATATATTTTGTAGGGCCGTTATGGACAAAATAGGAATAATATGCTATTCAAATCAGAACAAACTGAAATTTTATTCTGTAAGTGTAAACTAATATTTTTAATTTTGTGGTTGAAACATCGAAATGTGGCGAATACCGAATCTTTTATCCAAAAAAGCATTCAATTCTCCGAAATTATTAATCTATTATATGAATAAAAGAACAAAAATTGTAGCAACGGTAGGTCCAGCTTCTGAATCCGAAGAAATGTTGGTGGCTTTGGCTCAGGCGGGTGTAAATGTATTTCGATTGAATTTTTCGCATGGCACGCATGAGGATCACAAACTAAGAATAGAGAAAATTAGAAAAATAAATACAGAATACGGTTTCAACTGTGCCATTTTGCAAGATTTGCAGGGGCCAAAAATCCGTGTTGGAGAGATGGTAGGAGGCAATGCAGGTGTGGATTTGATTGCTGGCAATAAGTTTGTTTTTACAAATGAAGATATCGTTGGAAATGCTGAACGTGCTAGTACGCCATACAAGGGTATGTTTCAAGACGTTAGCCTTGGTGACAGAATATTGATGGATGACGGTAAGCTAGAGGTAAGAGTAGTAAGTGTAGATAAAGATAAGCAGGAAGTTACTACTGAGGTAGTTTATGGTGGTCTTTTGAAACAAAAGAAAGGCGTTAACTTACCTAATACCAATATTTCGCAACCATCTGTAACTGACAAAGACTGGGCGGATTTGGATTTTGGCTTGGCAAATGATGTGGATTGGATTGCTCTTTCGTTTGTAAGAACTGCTAAAGAGATATTGGATATAAAAGAATATATCAAATCAAAGGGTTCATCGGCCAAGGTTATTGCTAAAGTTGAAAAACCCGAGGCCATTACTAATATGGACGAAATCATAGCCGCTACAGATGCAGTTATGGTAGCTAGAGGTGACTTAGGGGTAGAAATGCCAGCTGAAGAAGTGCCAATTATACAGAAAGTATTGATTCACAAGTGTCATTTGGCGGCTAAGCCTGTTATAGTAGCAACACAAATGTTGGAGAGCATGATAGAAAGTCCTAGCCCAACTAGAGCGGAAGTAGGTGATGTGGCCAACGCTGTATTGGACGGAGCTGATGCCGTTATGTTAAGTGCGGAAAGTGCATCTGGAAAGTATCCGGTGCTTTCGGTAGAAACAATGGCCAAAACTATTGCACATGTAGAGAAATTTGGAGATCCGTCTCGATTGTATTTCCGTCATCATACCAGAGTAACGGAGGCTGACTATGTTTCTGACGATAAAGACAACGATACAGTTATCATGATGGGTTGTAGAATGGCTCGCGATTTGAATGTGAAAGCCTTGATCGGTATCACCTCTTCGGGTTATACTGCGGTGAGACTTTCTCACCACAGACCAAAATCCAATATTTATATCTTTACATCAAATACTAAGCTTATGACGCAGTTAAGCTTGTATTGGGGCGTAGAGGTTATTGCATTAGAAAAAATAAAATATGCCAATTCTGGTGATATGCTCGAAGAAGCCAACAAATATTTGGTAACCAAAGGTTTGTTGCAAACTGGCGACAAATATATCAACACCATGAGTTTCCCTCTTACCGAAAACAACAGAACCAATACGGTTAGATTGAGTGTGGTGTAAGTAATTAAGCATTGATTCTTAAGCCCTCATTTTCATAGAAATGGGGGCTTTTTTATTATTAAATTTTCATTAACAATTCCTGAGTAAACCTTCCGCTACTTTTATGCATCTAATGTTCAAATTTAAACTTCTACAATTATGAGAGCTTTGGTGGTTTTTTTCGGAATGTTACTATGTGGAGCTTCAGCAACGGCTCAATATGACTATAACGACGAATATGGTTCTTCTTTTGATGGGCCTGACAGATATTTTTATGAGGATAACTTTGACTGGCGTTGGGACATCAGGGTGAGAATCTCAGACGGAATAGACAATGGTAGTCTTACTCGTAGAGAAGCCGACAGACTTTATAATAAGCTTGAGCGGATAGAAAGAAAAGAGTATGCTTACCAATCTGACGGTTTTCTGAGTGCTTTTGAGCAAGATGAAATCTGGGAGGATGTGGTTGACCTTAACAGATTGATTGGTATAGAACTTCGTGATTGGGACAGAACCTATTATGGCTACAGTCCTCGTGGTTTGAGTTTCAACGGATATTTACCTTGGTACTTTGGTTCTACCTACGATTTTTACCGTTTTGACAGAAGAGGTTATGGAAGCATCTCATTTGGATATCGTCCGAGAGCGTTTTTCCCAAGAAGCCATGTCTATTACAGAAACAGAAGCTACACTAGCAACTGGAACCATAGAAACAACAACTGGAATAGAAACGATAACTGGGACAGAGACAGAAGCTGGAATAGAAGTAACAATAGCAACAGAGATTGGAATAGCAGCCGTAGCAGAACCGAGGATAGGAACAACAACAGAAATAATAACTACAGCAGAGGTTCAAGATCTTCGGATAATAGAAACAACAGCAGTAGTAGAGATTCGAGGTCAAATGATAACAGAAGCAACTCAGGTAACTGGGGAAGTGGTAGCTCAAGAAGTGATGTTCCTAGCACAACACCTCAGAGAAATGGAAATAGTAGAACAGAAGCTCCAAGCACCTCATCGAGAGGACGTGAGAACAATAGGAGGGAGGAAATACTAACTCCGAGACCATCTACCAAAAGCTCGGACAATGGATCAAGCAGAGGCAATGATAGCGGAAGAAGGAGCCTTCCAGATAGAGGTAAATCAAACGATTCGGGTAGAAGAGGAAATAATTTCTAATAATAAAAATGGCGACTTTCGGTCGTCATTTTTGTTTAAAGCCAAGGCTGATTAATTTCTCCCAAAAATACTTGGTGGTCTTTTCCTTCTAAAAAATGTTCTTTTATTTGGGTTTTTATATTGGGGTATAGATTATAATTTTCTATGGTCTCAATTGGTAACCAACAGATTTCGAGAGCAGTTGTTTCGTTTGGATTGAGTTGTGGTGTACCAGAAACTACTTTGGCCTTGAAGACACAGTGCAAGGTATCTTTGTTTTGTTGATGGACCTCTGCCAAGAATAGTAAATTCTGGACCTCAATCTCCAAACCAATTTCTTCCTCCAATTCTCTTTTTAAGGCAACTTCTAGTTTTTCGCCAAATTCTAGATTACCACCTGGAATTGCATACAACAAATTGCCATTGTAATTGTATTTCAGCGTAAGTAGTTTATTGTCAGCTAGAATGATAGCCGAAGGTCTGGTTTTCATCAAAGCTTATCTTGAAAAATTATAACCTATTCCAAAGTTTGTTCTGAATACCCCGATGTCGAACTTTCTGCCTGCGTAGGGTGAGATTTCGAAGGCTATCTGAACCTTTTTATATTTCTCAAAAGGCATTAATCTCACCCCGAAGTTCATAAAATAACCTTCTAAAATATTGTTATTTTCTATGGCATTCAGATAATTCATCTTTACGCCTCCTCCCAAATAGGTTATGGACTTCGGTGTTTTTTTTAGATTTATTTCTGGAGAAATATCTGTGCTTAACGAAGAAAAGTAAGAGTTGGTTTGAAATTTAACATCTAACCAAACCGCCTTGGAGGGATTGGTACTAAGTCCTAAAATAGAATTGAATGGATAGTAAACCACACTTTGTGCATAGCTTGTGATACTCATACCGAACATCAAACCTGTAATATATAAACTGATTCTTTTGGGCATAATAAAAGATTAGTCAACAATGGCCAATTCAGTGTTCTTGGCGTCTGCAGCTGTTTTTTCTACGATTTCGTTGATTTGTTGAATCACCTCAAAAAAGGTTTTCAATTGTTCCTTAGACAAAGTCTCACTAAGTTTATTATTGAATTCAATTACCCCTAATCTCGCAAAGTTTCGTTTCTCTTTGCCTAAATCAGTTAAAAAAACGTTTACAAAGCGTTTGTCCACCGGATCTGTTTCTCTATAAATCCAACCTTTTTCTTCGAGTGATTTGAGCATTCTGGTTAAGCTTCTTGGTTCCATACCAATAGATGGACCAATTTTAGTAGCTGGAGTGCCTTTTTCTAAATCAATGTTGAGCAAAACATAGCCAATAGACATGGTCATATCCTCGCTGGCAGCATATATATTATACATGCGAGATATAGCATGCCAAACCCACTTTATATGAAAGTCTATGGTTTTCTCTTTTTTCATTTTACTCAAAGAATTCTAAATCTATAGTTTTGCAAAACTAAACATTTTTAATGTTATGCAAGCATACTATAAAGTTTTTGTAACGAAATAATTAATTAAAATGGCCAGGTGGAAATTCTGGTCTTAGAGTCAAAAACGATGGTTCTTTTATCGCTTCCAAAAATGATATTTACAAGATTGGTTTGGTCAGAAAACATCTCTTGCATGATATTATTATAAATTGTGTAGTTTTTAATGTTCTTACAATCAAATATTTCTAAATAAAGCCAAGTGGCGTTAGCTTCTTTTTCTTTCCCATAAAACTTTCCGAATTTTACGTCTTTGTCAGGCGATACTAGGGCCAAATTTTTGCGAAGATATTGTTCAATAAGTGGATCAACAACGTTTTCTGGGTCCTCTATTTTGACTAATTTACCTTTGTTAAAATTCGTCAACGTTAACTCTAAATCATCCGTAAATACTCGAACTGATAGTTCCAAAGACCCAGATTTTGGGTTATAGTTGATTTCGGTAAGTGATGTATGAAAATCGTGCTTAGGACTCCAATTTGTGTTCAGAAAACAAACAAGAAGTAGAATCCTAAGCATTTTTTAGAATAGTAGTTTTAGGGTGTCATTGAACAACACGTACACCATCAAGGCCAAAAGAATAAATGTTCCTATTTGTTGGGTGCGTTCCATAAATTTCTCTGAAGGCTTGCGGCCACTGATCATTTCATAAAGCAATACGATGACATGGCCACCATCTAATGCAGGAATCGGTAGAGCATTCATAAATGCCAAAGCCATAGAAAGCAATCCGGTAAGTGCCCAGAATTTTTCCCAATCCCATTTCGGAGAAAACATTTGTGCTAAACCTACTGGTCCAGTAAGTGCATTTTTAGGCGAAATATGTCCTTTGAAAATTCTTGCAAAACCATTGATTTGTTGAGGAATTACTCCTAATGCTTCTACTGAGCCAACTTTGAAAGCCTCTGGTAAAGAGTACATAGCCTTCGTTGAAGTTAGGAGACTTTTTGGGTAAAAACCTATGGCTGAATCTGCCGTAACTACTGGATGTATAACAAGGCTTGTGCCTTTTCTTTCAATTCCTAAGTCAACTTTTTTGTTGGCCGATTTCTTTATTAGTGGTTGTATTTGTTGATAATATGTAATTGGTGTACCATTAAAACTCACTATTTTGTCTCCACTTCTTAGTCCAGACTTTTCTGCTGGCATGCCTTTGGTTACGCGGTCAACTTCAAAAGGAATGATGGGATCTATAAAGTAGTTTTTCTGAGCAACTTTGTCTATTAGTTCGTTGGGTATTGGTATTTCTAAGGTTGTACTATCTCTTTCAACAGTAAACAGTACATTTTCATTGGTAATTGAGCCTCGCAATTCACTAAGCGTTTCATAGTCTTTACCATTTATTTTAGTGATTTTATCTCCTGTTTTTAGGCCAATTTTCTCGGCCATTGGGTAGGCAAATATTCCTCTTTTGTTTATTTCCTCTTTGGTGTAGTCTTCATCTCCCCAAACGTATTTTACGCCAGAGAATATCAGTATACCAAGAATTACGTTTACAATGATTCCTCCCAACATTACAAAAAGTCTCTGCCAAGCTGGTTTTGAACGAAATTCCCACGGCTCAGGCGTAGAAGATAGCTGTGAAGCGTCTTTGGTTTCGTCAATCATACCGGCTATATCTACGTAGCCACCCAATGGAAACCAACCTAGGCCGTATTCGGTATCGCCTTTTTTCTTTTTCCAAAGAGCAAAGTTTAGGACGTTGGGAAGTGGAAATAAAAAGTCAAAGAATATATAAAATTTATTAACTCGGATGTTGAAGATTCTGGCAAATATAAAATGTCCAAATTCGTGTAGTCCAACTAAAATCGTAAGTGCCAGCAAAAGCTGAGCGGCCATAATTAATCCTTCCATATTTTTTGGCTAAGCCTGATAGTTTGTCTTTGGTATCTAAAACGCAAAATTCGTTATAAAATTCAAATAATGTAGTATTTAGGAGCAAAAATGAGCGTATTTTCCTAGAATTTATACATAAAAAAACACCCACACCGGAAACCGACGTGGGTGTCTCGCTACTAAATCCACACAACTTTGATACAAAGTTAGTAAAAGATTTTAATGTAGCAACAGTTTTTAATTATTTTTTTAAACGCCTGTACTGCTTATACTTGCACCTAAAAATTCTCTATTTAATCTAGCAATATTCTCTAGAGAAATCTCTTTTGGACACTCTGCCGCACATGCTCCAGTGTTTGTACAAGCTCCAAATCCTTCGGCATCCATTTGGGCAACCATATTGAGGGCTCTTGACTCTCTTTCTGGTTGGCCTTGAGGTAACAATGCCAATTGAGAAACTTTGGCAGATACAAAAAGCATCGCTGAAGCATTTTTACAAGCGGCTACGCATGCCCCACAGCCTATGCAAGCCGCTGCAGCAAATGCCATGTCTGCTTTGTCTTTTCCAATAGGCAGACTATTGGCATCTTGGGCATTTCCTGTGTTTACAGATACATAACCACCTGAGGCTATTATTCTATCAAACGCCGAGCGATCAACCACTAAGTCTTTGATAACTGGGAATGCTTTTGATCTCCATGGTTCTACAACTATGGTGTCGCCGTCATTAAAGGTTCTCATGTGTAGCTGACAAGTGGTAACACCTTCAAGCGGTCCATGAGGTTGGCCATTGATATACATGGAGCACATTCCACATATTCCTTCACGGCAATCGTGGTCAAATGCTATCGGTTCTTTGTTTTCTTGTACAAGTTTTTCGTTTAGTACGTCAAACATCTCCAAAAACGACATGTCTGGCGAAACGTGATCAACTTTATATGTTTCTAAACTACCTGAAGTTTTGGCATTTTTTTGCTTCCAAACTTTCAGATTAATGGTCATATTACCTGTGCTCATAATTCAAAAAAAATTGAAATAATTATTTATAGTTACGTTGAGCTATTTTGATGTTCTCATATTTAAGCTCTTCTTTGTGCAGCTCCCATTGGCTTTCACCTTTGTGTTCCCAAGCTGCCACATACATATAGTTTTCGTCGTCACGCATGGCTTCACCACCGTCTTCTTGGTATTCTTCTCTGAAGTGTCCACCACAAGATTCGTTTCTATTCAATGCATCTATACACATCAACTCTCCTAACTCTATAAAGTCAGCCACACGGCCAGCTTTGTCAAGCTCAGGGTTGAATCCGTCTATATCACCCAAAACTCTAAGATCGCTCCAGAACTCTTTTTTCAAGGCTTGGATTTCAGCAATGGCTTCTTTCAAACCTTTTTCGTTTCTGGCCATTCCGCATTTTTCCCACATGATTTTTCCTAATCTTTTGTGGAATGATTCTGGTGATTGTTTTCCTTTGATATTTAATAATTTCTCAATTCTCTCACGTGTTGCTTTCTCAGCTTCTACAAATGCTTCATGATCAGTAGGAATTGCCTTGGTTTTAATTTCGGCCGACAAGTATGCACCAATGGTATAAGGAATCACAAAATATCCATCTGATAAACCTTGCATCAGAGCAGAAGCTCCCAATCGGTTGGCTCCGTGGTCAGAGAAATTGGCCTCACCTAAACAATATAGACCTGGAACGGTAGTCATGAGGTTATAATCTACCCAAACACCACCCATGGTATAGTGTACTGCTGGATATATCATCATAGGAACTTCGTAAGGATCTTCTCCCGTAATTTGTTTGTACATGTCAAACAAGTTACCATACTCCTCTTTTACAACTTCTTTTCCTAGGCGAATCAAAGTATCCAAATCAGGGTTTTCGATACCCAATTTTGTAGCCTCTGCTCTACCGTATTTGTTGATTAAGTTTGATTTAAAATCTAGATATACCGCCATTTTAGTAGCACCTACACCATAGCCAGCATCACATCTTTCCTTGGCTGCACGTGAAGCGATGTCTCTTGGCACTAGGTTACCAAACGCAGGGTAACGACGCTCTAAGTAGTAATCTCTTTCCTCTTCTGGAATATCGTTGGCTGCACGTTTGTCGTCTTTTTGTTTTGGAACCCAAATACGTCCGTCATTACGCAAGGATTCAGACATCAAAGTTAGCTTTGACTGATGATCGCCAGAAACCGGTATACATGTGGGGTGAATCTGCGTGAAACAAGGATTTGCAAATAATGCTCCTTGTTTGTGGGCTTTCCAAGCTGCAGTTACATTACTTCCCATGGCGTTGGTAGATAGATAAAATACGTTTCCGTATCCACCAGTACACAATAACACTGCATGTCCGAAATGTCTTTCAAGTTCTCCAGTGATAAGATTTCTTGCAATAATTCCTCGTGCTTTGCCGTCGATTTTAACAACATCAAGCATTTCATGACGAGAATAATTTACAACAGAACCCTTACCTATTTGTCTCTCAAGTGCCGAATAAGCTCCTAAAAGTAATTGTTGACCAGTTTGTCCGGCAGCATAAAAAGTACGTTGTACTTGTGTACCACCAAAGGATCTGTTTCGCAACATACCACCATAATCACGTGCGAAAGGTACACCTTGAGCCACACATTGGTCAATAATATTGGCTGAAACTTCAGCTAAACGGTGAACGTTTGCTTCTCTTGCTCTGTAATCACCACCTTTGATGGTGTCGTAGAACAATCTGTATGTAGAGTCTCCGTCGTTTTGATAATTTTTAGCTGCGTTGATACCTCCTTGAGCCGCAATGGAGTGAGCTCGACGTGGAGAATCTTGAAAACAAAATGTTTTGACCTTATAGCCCATTTCGGCCAATGACGCCGCAGCCGAAGCTCCGGCAAGTCCTGTACCTACCACTATAATTTCCAGACTACGCTTGTTGGCTGGGTTTACCAAAGGTACGGATGATTTATATTTCGTCCATTTTTCGCCTATTGGGCCTTCAGGCACCTTTGCGTCCAATTTTATTGTTGCCATTTTTTTATAATTAAGCTGAAATTATTTTAAAAAATAAAAATATAAAGGCATTGCTGCATATCCGATAGGAATCAAAACCGCAAAAACCCAAACTCCAATTCCTTTGATAAGTGGCGTATATTTTGGGTGACTCCACCCCAAAGTTTGAAACGCACTTTGGAAACCATGAAACATGTGGAACGCTACAGCAAACATAGATAGCACATAGAAAAGTACTAATAAGATGTTTTGAAATGAGAACGAAACTACACTGTATAGGTCCTTAACTATGATGGTTTTTGTTCCCGCAGCCTCATTTAACGATTCCACTTTTTTGGCTTCTTGAGTATAACCCGTTTCCATCATAGTTGTTTCAATATTTCCACTTGAAATTTGCTCAGTGTACTTTACGTATGGTAGTGCCTCATTGTGGTATTTGTACCAGAAGTCACTCATGTGTACCGCCAGATAAACCAAAAGAATGGTTCCCAAAACGGCCATGTTACGACTAAAAACATTCGATGAATTTTTAACTACCGCATATCCAACTGGACGAGCTTGACGGTTTTTGTAGGTTATGTACAATCCCCAAAAAGCATGGAATAGTATAAGTGCGTAGTTTACGTAAGAAACGATTTTGATAAGCGGAAAAGTGGTCATGAAAACCGCGTAGTTATTGAAGGCATAACCACCGTCGTTTTTAAACAATTGTAGGTTTCCGATGAGGTGTACTATCAAAAAAGTACATAAAAACAAGCCCGTGAGTGCCATTAGGAGTTTTTTACCTATGGAGCTTGTTAAGGTTTTTGTTAGCCAAGACATATTATATTTTTAAAATTTAAATAATAGTAAATACTTAGAAAAATCCAATTTACTTTCGAGGTTCAAATCTAACTCTGAAACCGTTTAGAATCAATATAAATACTGAAATTTATTGGTAAAATGATGTTGATTTAGAGCAAGTTCCTTTGACAAATCCTTACATGTTAGAACATTTTTTTGGTGCTAATGTTTTGGAATATCACGCATAGGCCAAAAAAAACCTCCAAGAAAAATCTTGAAGGTTCTGTTTCTATTTATCTGAATAATGACCAAGGGCAGAAATGACAATTACTAAAATTTCATTCTCTAAAACTCTATATACCAATCTATCTTTCTTATTGATTCTTCTAGACCAATAACCTTTCAACTCATGTTTCAATGGTTCAGGTAAACCGATGCCTTCGTAAGGGTTAACTTCTAATTGCTTAAAAATGGTTTCAATTTTTGTTATATCCGATTTATTGCCAGAAATGTATATTTTTTGTAAGTCTTTTTGAGCGGATTTTTCTACTCTGATAGTATACTTTCCCATATATTATCAGTGTCTTTGATAGTTATAAATTCTCCCTTATTTAGTGATTCCTCTCTATTTTTAATTTTTGAAATAAAATCGATATCATAACTACTCACTTCCCTATCTTCAAATTTAATTTTTAAAGCTTTGAGGAAGGCTTTCAAGGCATTTATGTCTTCCTTTTTTTCTGGGTAAGAAATAATAGCATGCATATTAAAAAGTTTAAGTATTTAAAAGTACAAAAATTTTAGGCTGATAAAATGATATCAAAAAAAACTTTCAAGATTTTTCTTTAAGCCATAGTCTTAATTTAAAACGTCAAATCCACAGAAAGCTTGAAGTACTTTTGGAACTTTTATTCCTTCGGCAGTCTGATTGTTTTCCAAAATAGCTGCCAATATTCTCGGCAAGGCTAATGCCGAACCATTTAAGGTATGCAAAAGCTTTGTTTTGCCATCAACTTTATATCTGAGTTTGAGTCTGTTGGCTTGGTAAGTTTCAAAATTTGATACAGAGCTGACTTCTAACCAACGTTCTTGAGCCGCTGAGTAAACCTCAAAATCGAATGTCAATGCCGAGGTAAAACTCATATCCCCACCGCACAAACGAAGAATTCTGAATGGTAACTCAAGTTTTGTAAGCAAACCTTTTACATGCTCTAGCATTTCCTCCAAAGCCTGATAAGATTCCTCTGGCTTACGAACCTGCACGATTTCTACCTTGTCAAATTGGTGGAGTCTGTTCAAACCTCTAACGTGAGCTCCCCAACTGCCAGCCTCTCTACGGAAACATGGTGTATACGCTACATTTTTTACAGGTAAATCATTGTCACTCAATATTACATCTCGGTACATATTGGTGATTGGCACTTCGGCGGTTGGAATCAAATAAAGGTCATCAGCGGTTGCATGATACATTTGACCTTCTTTGTCAGGCAATTGACCTGTTCCAAAGCCTGAGGCGGCGTTGATCACTATTGGAGGTTGCACTTCAAAATATCCTGCTGCTTCAGCTTCGTTCAAAAAGAAATTTATCAAAGCACGTTGGATTTTGGCTCCTTTGCCTTTGTAAAAAGGAAAACCAGCACCTGATACCTTATTGCCCAATTCAAAATCTATGATGTCGTATTTTTTTATCAGTTCCCAATGAGGCTGAGCATCAGCATGAAGTTTTGGTATTTCACCCTGAGAGAAGATATTTAAGTTCTCCTCTGGTGTTTTGCCTGCTG
This sequence comes from Lacihabitans soyangensis, assembly GCF_024343775.1. GTDB lineage: Bacteria > Bacteroidota > Bacteroidia > Cytophagales > Spirosomataceae > Leadbetterella > Leadbetterella soyangensis. The sequence goes on from NZ_RJUF01000177.1 coordinate 19,843, forward strand.
GTACACTTTCATGGGGCAAATTGGGCATTGTTACCAGCACCTCTTGAAGCGATACTTCCAATTCCTTCAGCTTTTCTTCAAGGTTTTTAGAAGTGGCTTTGAGTTCGGCAGTTTTACCTTTTATGGCTTCTGCTTCTTCTTTTTTACCTTCTTTCATCAAACCACCTATTTCCTTGGCCAAGTTGTTGGATTGAGCCAAAGTATTGTCCAATTCCAGCTGTGTGTCTTTGCGGTTTTGATCCAAAGACAAAACCTGCTCAACAGTTTCGGCGGCATTTTTAAAATACTTTCTCTCCAGACCAGCGATGGTGAGGTCTTTGTTTTCTTTGATGAAATTCAGTTGTAACATAATATTCTTCTATGATAGTTTATTTGTCCTAAGTGATAATTGAGATGGCCAACCAGATGAATCAAGAAATAATCTGTTTTCATCTCATAGCCAAATACATTGTCTGGGTAAGTTTGATTTAAAACTTCAGAATCCAAATTTGAAATTGTTTGCTTTACCATTTCTGTGGTTTCGTGTAATGATTTCAATAGATGGTCTTTCGTGTTTTTTCTGAAAACTCGGCTGGTCTATTTCTTTCATAACCAGTGTTTCCTAAAATTGCACCTATGTAATTGTTCAAATTTCCCAGTATATGTAAACACAAGTTTCCTGCCGAATTGTTGATGCCTTCGGCTTTTATCCAAAGTTTTTCTTCATCCGAATAGGCCTCAATTTCGGATTTTAATCTAATGAGATCTTTTTCGAAAACAGCAGAAAGTGAATTTTGCATTTTTATTCAAATTTAAAAAGCCCTTCATTCAATGCCTCCAAAGCGGCATTTTTGTCTTTTGTGTCAACCAAAATAGACATATTGTGCTCAGATGCTCCATAGGCAATCATTCTTACTGGAATATCTTTCAAGGCGTTCATAACATTTATGGCTATGCCCGCCTTGTCTGCCATGAAATTACCCACAATACAAATTATACTTTGGTTAAAATCATGAGGCTCAAGATCAGCAATTTGATTGAGTTCCTCGGTTATTTTGTCGAGATTTTCACTGTTGTCGATAGTCACCGCCACTGAAACCTCAGAGGTGGTAATCATATCTACAGGCGTTTTGTATTTTTCAAAAACCTCAAATACTTTTCTTAAAAAACCATAGGCATTCAGCATTCTGGTGGAATGAATATAGATGGCCGTAATATTGTCTTTGGCAGCAATGGCAGTGATTTCGGAGGTATGAGAAACGTCGGACTTTATCAATGTTCCAGGGGCGTTTGGCTCCATGGTATTTTTTAACCTTACAGGAACGCCTTTCATTTTAGCTGGCGTAATGGTGCTTGGGTGGAGAATTTTAGCTCCAAAGTAGGCTAGCTCGGCAGCTTCTTCAAAACTCAACTCACGCACAGGGAACGTACGCTTTACGATTCTCGGGTCGTTGTTGTGCATGCCGTCTATGTCTGTCCAAATCTGTATTTCTTCGGAAACCGTTGCTCCACCTATCAATGAAGCCGTGTAGTCAGAGCCACCACGTTTTAAGTTATCTACTTCTCCACGTGGATTTCTACAGATAAATCCTTGAGTAACAATTATTTGCTTGTCTGTTTGTTTAGACAATAAGTGCCCAAGTTTTTCTTCAATAACGGTCAATTCAGGCTCATTGTCTGCATCGATACGCATGAAATCCAAAGCTGGAATCAATACTACACTGTCGCCAACCTCTTCCATGTAAGCAGCGAACATTTGCGTTGAAAGTATCTCGCCTTGAGCAACTAATTCTTTGTCTTGCTTTAAAGTGAACGGGCTGATGTTAATCAAAGAAGTTATGAAGTCAAATTCAGTATCAATGATTTTTTGGCCTTTGGCTAAGCCTTCGGGCGTAGTATAAAGTTCCTCAATAAAACTCTGATAATGTTTTTTAAGACTTGAAATGTTTTCTAAAGCCTCAGAGTTTTTATGTTGTTTTATAGCTTCACCTATGGCCAAGAGACCATTTGTGGTACCAGACAAAGCTGATAAAACCACAATTTTCCTTGTTTTATCCTCTGTAACAAGGTTTCTGATTGATTTCATTCTTTCTGGCTTTCCTACCGAAGTGCCGCCAAATTTCCAAACTTGCATATTATATCGTTATATTTTTTCTTTTACCACAGAGTGTCACGGAGTTTTGCACAGAGCGACACAGAGATTTTAATTTTAAGCCAAACCCAACATCTTAATCGCGGTAATGGCGGCTTCGTCGCCTTTGTTGCCGTGTATACCACCGGCTCTGTCTAGGGCTTGTTGGTGGGTATTGGGTGTCAAGACACCAAAAATTACTGGCTTGTTATATTTCAATGAGACCTCGGTTAATCCGCCAGCTACAGCGTGATTGATATAGTCATTGTGTTTGGTTTCTCCTTGAATCACACACCCAATAGCTATAACGGCATCTATATCAGCCTTTTGTGCATATACTTGGGAGCCATAACTGAGTTCAAAACTGCCAGGAACGTAAACTTTCAACACATTGGATTCTTTTGCACCATATTTTACAAGCGTATCTATGGCTCCTTGGGCTAAAGGTTCGGTGATGTCATCGTTCCATTCGGCTACGATGACCACAAACTTTTTCCAACTGATGTCTGGTAAGTTTTCGGTTTTGAAAATACTAAGGTTTTTATGAGCAGAAGACATAATTCTAATGAGTAAATGATACAAAAAAGGGATAAACCTGATGGCTTATCCCTTTGATTTTTAATATTTTTAATCTCGGTTATTCGCCAATCTCGGTTTCTAGTCTCGATTTGTACTTTTTAGCCAAAAGGGTTTCTGTACCTGTAGGATATTTATTTATAAGGTCTGAATAAACCTCTACAGCCTCTTTTGTTTTCTTAGATTCCGTAAGAGCATTTGCCCACTTCATCATATATCCTGGAGTTGAGAATTTGTTAGGCTTGTAGTTTGAAGCTTTTTCGTAGTAGTTGATGGCGTCTTCGACTTTTTTAGTTTCCATGTAACAGTCACCAATAAGTGCGTAAGCTCTGCCTTGCAATACTTGGTCGTCAGACGAAAACTTATCCAATCTTTCGATGGCTTCAGCATATTTAGCTTGCTTCATCAAAGCTATACCAGCATATAGGCTTGCTAATTTACCTGCTTTTGTACCGCTGTAGTTGTCAGCTAAAGATAAAAGACCTTCGTTTCCACCTTTTCCTTTCAATGCTTGGTTTAGTGAATCTGCCTCAAAAGAGAAAACAGCATCATAAAGAGCAACTTGAGCTTCTTTTTCTTGGGTATCTGTATAGTATTTGTAACCGAAGTAAAGTGCTACAACTGCAATAATAGCTCCACCTATGTATGTAAGTAATTTTGAATTTTTTTCTAAAAGACCTTCATACTTAAAAAATTCCTTTTTTAGTGCGTCGGCGTTTTCTATAATTTCAATACCTTTATTCTCTTTATCAGCCATTTTTCTGTTGTTCAAAATTTTTGGAGTGCAAATTTATGAAAAACCTTCATAAAATTTATATAAAAACTCCTAAAAAATGTGCCAAAAGCATTTTGACACAAAAAAAAGACCGAAAAATCGGTCTTTACAGCGTTTTATAATTTTATTCTCTCAAGAACGGGTAGTCCTGCTGAACATAAATGTCCTCAAATGCTTCCTCAGGTTTTGGCCATGGAGATTCTTCCGCAAAAGTTACTGATTCATCTACCTGAACTTTGATTTTTGCATCAATGGCTGCAAGTTCCTCTTCAGTAGCTATTTTTTGAAATAAGATTCTATCCTTAATCAGTTCGATTGGATCTCTTTGCTTCCATTCGGCTACTTCTTCTTTGGTACGATATTTTTGAGGGTCAGACATTGAATGTCCTCTGAATCTGTAAGTTTTGAACTCCAAGAAAGTTGGACCATCACCTTTTCTAGCTCTTTCTGCTGCTCTACTAACGGCTTCGTGAACGATTTCTACGTCCATAGCGTCCACTGGCTCAGCTGGCATGTCGTAGGCTTCGGCTAGGGTATATAACTCTCTAACGTTTGAGGTTCTTTCTACAGAAGTACCCATAGCATAGCCGTTGTTTTCTACCACAAAAATCGTAGGTATTTTCCAAGTCATGGCCATGTTGAAGGCTTCGTGCAATGCACCTTGACGAGTAGCACCGTCACCAAAATAACAAATACAAACTTTGCCTGTGTTCAAGTATTTTTCGGCAAAACCCAGTCCAGCACCCATTGGTATTTGTGCACCTACAATACCGTGTCCACCTACAAAACCCACCTCTTTATCAAAAATGTGCATAGAACCACCTTTACCTTTGGTAGTACCTGTTACTTTTCCATATAGTTCGGCCATGATTTTTTTCGGGTCTGTACCCAAAGCCAAGGGATGACCGTGGTCACGATATGCTGTGATATACTTGTCCCCTTTTTCTAATGCCGATACCGCACCAGATGAACAAGCTTCTTGACCTATATATAAATGACAGAATCCTCTGATTTTTTGTTGACCATATAATTGACCTGCTTTTTCTTCAAACTTGCGTTGCAATTGCATAGTCTCGTACCAAAAGATGTATTGTTCTTTTGTGTATTTTACTTGAGCCGCCTCTTTCTTTTTGCTGGTTGCCATAAAGTTTTCGCTTAGAATTTTTTGGATTGCAAAAATAAGGATTAAAACTAAATAGAAGGAATATTATTGATAAAATCTATGTCTTTGGCCAAAAGATAGCATTTGTCTGATATGTTTTTCTCTTCGTGGTTGTTTACAGAAACTTCTACTTTGCTATAGTTGACAACAATTTCGGGATGATGGTTGTGTTTTTCTACTATTTCAAACACCTTCATGGTGAAATTAATCACTTCAGCGTAGTTTTTGAAATTGAATAGTTTGTGAAGTTTTCCATCAGTAATTTTCCAATTTGTTTTGGTTAACTCTTCGATTTGAATTTTCGTAATTTCCATGGATATTTTTGTTTATTTGAATGCCTCTGGATACTGATAACGAAGTTTTTCGTGTATTTGTTTGTGGGTGGAGAGCTCGGCCCAAGTGCCAATCAGTGAAAGTGTGCAAATTAAGGAAATAAAATAAGGATTGGTAAAAAAGGCGTTTTTGAAACTTTCGCTCAATATCAGATTATTGAGATTTAGGACAGAGCCGCTCATTGAAATCCATAGGGGTTGATATTTTTTCTGAATCAATTTTAGTTTTTCTTCACGGTTCATTTTCAACAATATAACGACTGCCACCAATGCTGTAATTAGAAAGTATGGTAGCACGAAATATTTGTATTGATTATGCTGCAAATTACTAACAATGAGGAATGTCAATGTAAATACTAGGAGTGTGTAAACAAGTTTTGGAAGTTTGAAGAACTCAAAAAAGTGCTTCCAATATTTTTTACGACTTTCTGAATAAGCAGCTTTGGCTCTTTCAGTTACGAAGTCTGAGAAGCCGAACAAACCGAAGTTTTTATATTTTGAAAGTAGTACTTTTTCGAAATCTTGGTTGGGAAATTGTTCCAACTCCGCCTCTATGGCTGAAGCAAGATGATCTACCAGTTCTAATTGAATATCATGGTATTCTACGTATTTTGCTTTTACGAAGGCTTCGATTCTTTGGATTTCGGTAACTGTAAGGGTCATGCTTTGAATATTTTAAAGTTTAAAATTTTCTTTTCAATGAAAAAATTTAATGTGGTTGATAACATTAGAATAGTCAACGTAAATACTATGCTCTGGCTTACCTTATCCATTTGAATTTCAAATAGTGTAACAAACTGGATGATAAAAATCAAAGCAGAAATAGGTATTAGGACTATTTTAAATACCGATACGGTTTTCAGGGAATAATCTGTAAATACCCTCCTTTTGGTAGAAAACAACGAACCTAATGTTGAGTGTTTAAATGCCTCAACTAAATTGGCTTTTTCAATAATGAATGCGGCTAAAAAAATATTCAAGGGGATACTGAACCCTTGTGTAAAAGATCCTAGGCTATTTAATTTGAAATTGATGGTTGCGTATGGCAAAAACTTAAAGATTAACAGACCGATAAGTAACCAGATTAGTATTTTTGAAGTTAAAAAATTATTAGCTAAATTTTTGAAATACTCTATTTTAATGTTTCTGTCGAAATACATTGCTTGTTGATATTCTAAGGCTTTTAAGCCGTAAAATTCTGAGATTTCGCCAAGCCTAACTTTCTGTTTGTAGGAATTAAAATTTTCATGGACCTCATTAAATGATTCCTCAAACGATTTACTTTCATTCATTTTATACTCTATTTCAGAGCAGAAATGATCGAACATTTCATCATAGAATTCTTTGAATGTAAGTTCACAAGAATTAAAATACTTCTCTATTTCAGCTATTTGTGAATCAGTCAGTTTCATGATATACTAAGTTTCGGGTTTAAGATTAGGTTTAAATTTTCGGCAAATGCTTTGAGTTCAGCTATTCTGTCCACTGCAACGGCATTTCCTTTTGGAGTGATTTTGTAGTATTTTCTTGTGCGACCATCCACTTTTTCGAGTTCGGCGGTTAGAACTTCCTCGGCTTCCAATTTATGTAAAATAGGATAAAGTGCTCCTTCGGTTATTTGAATATCGTCTTGAGTGAGTTCTTTAACTTTTTGCGTGATTTCGTAACCATACATTCTGCCATTGTCGTGTAACAATTTCAGGATAATGGTACTTAAACTGCCTTTCAGGTGCTGATTCATGATGAATTGATATAATTTGATACAAACATACATAATATTCTTATGCATCCAAATGTTAGGTATGCTTTTTTTAAGAAATTTATTTCAATCAAAAATGAATTTGACCAAACCGCAATTCTTCCGCACCTTTGTAGTCATTATGTATTTGCAAAAACTCCAGTTGTCCAATTTTAGAAATTACGAAAATCAATTTTATGAGTTTTCGGAAGGATTGAACTGCATTGTTGGTAAAAATGGAAGTGGCAAAACGAATCTACTCGATGCCGTGTATTTTCTGTCCTTGTGTAAAAGTTCTATACACAGTCAGGATGCTTTGAGTATTAAATTTGACGAGGATTTTGCTCAAATTGAGGGCCGTTTTGGGGAGGAGTTAATCACTTGCTCTATGCAAAGAGGTGGGAAGAAGTCATTTTTTTATGACAAAGTACCTTACGAAAAACTCTCAGAGCACATAGGAAAATATCCTGTGGTTTTGATTGCTCCTGACGACACAGACCTCATACGCGATGGTAGTGAGACACGAAGAAAGCTTTTTGATGGCATACTTTCACAAATTGACGCAGAATATTTAAAACTCTATTTGTCTTATAATAAATCACTTGACCAGCGAAATAGTTTGTTGAAACAATTTGCCGAGCATAATTATTTCGACGAAGATTTAGTGAGAATTTACTCGGATCAACTTTTGGCAACAGGCAAGAAAATATTTGAACTTAGGAATAATTTCGTAACACAGTTTTTGCCCTTGTTTAAGAAACATTATGACGAACTTTCAGACAACAGAGAAATGGTGGAAATCAATTATAACTCGGAGTGGGCGGATGAAAACTTTGAAGAGATTTTTCTAAAATCCATCGGCAATGATTTGGCAGCACAGAGAACCACCAAAGGAATACACAAAGACGACTATGAGTTTTGGATGGAAGGGAAACCCGTGAAGAAATTCGGTTCGCAAGGCCAACGAAAAGCTTTTATTATGGCTATCAGAATGGCTCAGTTTGATATTCTTACACAAATTAAAGGTTTTAAACCTATCCTTTTGCTAGACGATATCTTTGATAAACTAGACGAAAAGCGAATCAAAAAATTGGTTGAAATGATTGATAGCAAAGTCTTTGGTCAGGTTTTTTTGACAGATGCTCGCCCGAAGAGAACCAAAGAGTTGTTGAAAGGAATTGATGTAAGGTTTTTAGAAATTGGATGAAGTTTATTAGTGTCGGTTGTGAGGACACAACCGATGGCATTTTGATGTGTCGGTAATGCAGTGTCGGTTGTGAGGACACAACCGACTGCATTCAATTATTTCATAACAAAGCCCTATCCAAATGCACATAACCACCATCCACATGAATGAGCTGACCTGTTGTGTGACTCGAGCGATTTGACAACAGGAAAACCACCATATTTGCCAATTCTTCGGCTGTTGTCATACGTTTTCCTAGTGGAATTTTATCCTTTATTTTCTCTAATGTTTCATCAGGATTCGGCAAGGTTTTTATCCATTTGTCGTAAAGTGGCGTATAACATTCTGCCACCACAACAGAATTTACTCGGATACCATACTTCAACAATTCCACTGCCCACTCACGGGTTAGGGCGTTGCGAGCACCGTTGGCTGCGGCATATCCTGAAGTACCTCCTTGACCAGTTTCGGCGGTTTTAGAGGTTACGTTTACAATAGAACCCTTGGCTTCTATTAATGACGGCAGGCAATATTTCGCCAATAGATAATAATGTACAACGTTGCGGTGAAGTGAGGCCATAAAGCCCTCATAATCTCCATTTTCGAGGCCTATTCCGTCGTTGGCACCTGCATTGTTTACCAAACCATGTATCTTTCCAAAGCGAGCTAGAACTGCATCTACAGCTTTTTTGCATTCGTCAGGGTTCGAAAGTTCCGCCTCAACGGTAAATCCAAATCCACCAGCGGCGGTTACCTTTTCCAAAGCCAATTCGTTGTCTTTTGTATTTCTTCCGATAATTACCGGAAACGCACCTTCTAATGCTAACTGACTTACTATTCCTTCTCCAATTCCTTTCGCACCACCAGTAACTATGATGACTTTTTCTTTAAGATTAAGATTCATCTTTTATTTATTTTTTGCCCAATAATCCAAAACCATAACTTTGTCGAGATGTGGTTTTAAAACTTCCACAAAAGCCTTATGGTCAGGGTGAGGCAAGTAAATGGCTCTATCTTCTTCACTGCTGAAAGTCACAAAAAATACGTGCGTAAAACCATTGTCAAGACCTTCTGGACTGTTGTTGGTGCCCCATTCGTAGTCTTTTATTTGTTTGATTTTGCCCTTTAGTCCATGAAAAGCATCTTCCACTTTTTTTACATCTGCTGCCGAGGATGTTTCTTTGAATTTAAACATCACCACATGTCTTAATTCTTTTTTTTGTGAAAAACCAGAAGTTGAAATTGCCATAAATAACGCCGCGATTAAGAATGATTTGAATGATAAGGTGCTGAAAATATGCATGTTTGGGAATGGTTGAATTTTATTAAAAATATAATCTCAGCAAAAATAGAAATACCTTCCTTTTAATAAAATTAATTAGGAAGAAATAATCGTGGGATGTAGTTTTATTTATCAAAAAAACAAAAGCATGGCAAAGTTGGACACCTCAAAGTATGTGGAAGGAGTAAATAATTATTATTACACTTTTGCAGAATTTCCTGACGCTAAAGTCTTTAAAGATGAGAATTCAAAAGACTGGGTGCAGCACCTGCTATTTGGCGATTTTATACAGATTGTTGACCTAGAAATCAAAAACAACCGTGTAAAAGTAAAAGCCAGAAACAATTTTGGGTGGATTTCTGTGAGTAAAATCCGAAAAGAAAGAGTGCTGGAAGTCAACTTTATAGATATTGGCCAAGGGGACGGATGTCATCTGGTAACCCCTGATGATGAGCATTTTATAATTGATGCCGGTGAAGGGGACAATATGAATCGTTATCTCACTTGGAGGTTTAATTTGTACAAGAAAAACGTGCCGATTAAATTGGATTTCAAGGCTATTATCAGTCATGGTGATATGGATCATTATGGCGGTTTTCGTGATTTGTTCAAAAATAAGGCATTGCGTTTTTCGAATGTTTATCATCAAGGTATTGTAGAGCGACCAGAAGCTGGGAAGGTTTCTTTTGGAAAAATTGAGGAAGGTTTAATAACCGAATTGGTAAGTAATACCACAGAGATGAAAGCCATAATTACTGATCCGAACAAGTTAAGTGGCAAAGGATCTACTTACCCAAAAACCCTCGCCGAGGCATTAAAAAGCAATCCGAATGTAAATTTTAAGATGCTGAATATCGAAAACAATTACTTAGATGCTTTTACAGATCAAAATTTTGTAAATGGTAAGGAGTTTTCTATGAAAATTCTTGGGCCGATTCCTCAAACAAAAAACGGAAAGAAAGGTCTGAAATCAATCGACAAAGGCGGGAAGGACAAAAATGGACATTCGGTTATAATAAAATTGAAGTACGGAAATCTTCGGCTTTTACTTGGAGGTGATTTGAACGAAGAATTTGGTAAGATTATGCACAAACATTATGCTGACAATAATATCCTAGATGAGCTAATAGTTGATGCCGCCAAAGCCTGTCACCATGGTTCCAATCACTTTGATTTGGACTTTTTGAAAGCGGTAAATGCTGCCGCAACGGTTATTTCTAGTGGAGATGATGAGCCTTATTCTCATCCAAGACCTGACACTTTAGGAGCTTTGGGTAAGCATGGCTATGGCGATAGACCCATGATTTTTAGTACTGAATTGGCCAGGTCAAATAAGGAAATTACTTACAAAAATCTTATAAACTTGAACGATTGGGGAAAGAAAGTGGCCGATTTGAAGCTTCAACGAAAGGCTATCAACGACGGAAACGCTCCAAATAAAGCAGAACTTCTGAAAGAATTAGATGTAAAAACTACTGATATTCAAAAGGATATCAACTCATTTCTTACTCGTTTTGGTATGATAAATCTCCGTTCGGACGGAAACCGAATGATAATTGCTCAAAAATATGAACGAGATGCCCCAAGCGGCAAATGGGATATCCAGGAAATGGAATTTGATACCAATACGGGTCGATTTGAGCGAAAAGGGTAAAACTCCTATAAATGTTTCATGTAAGTCGCCAAGTCTTTGTCGCCTCTGCCCGATAGTCCTATCACCACCGTTTCGCCTTTTCCGGCTCCCAAATAATTGAGAACTGCCAATGCGTGACTCGATTCTATGGCTGGAATTATACCTTCCAGTTTGGTAAGCTCAAAGCCTGCTGAAAGCGACTCATCGTCTGTAATTCCGTAAAAAGTGGCCCTTTTGCTTTCCCATAAATGTGCATGCAATGGCCCGATGCCGGGGTAATCCAAACCAGCTGAAATAGAATGTGGCTCTACCACTTGGCCATCAAATGTTTGCATCAAAAGGCTCTTACTTCCATGCAATATGCCTGGTTTCCCCAGAAATGTAGTGGCGGCTGATTTTCCAGTTTTTACACCATGGCCAGCGGCTTCGGCAGCTATGATTTTCACGGAAGGTTCGTCTAAGAAATGGTAAAAAGTACCTGCGGCGTTTGATCCTCCACCTACGCAAGCTATCACATAATCTGGGTTTTCGGAGCCAGTTTGTTCAAAAAGCTGGGTTCTAATTTCCTCTGAGATGACTGACTGGAATCTCGCCACCATGTCGGGGTAGGGGTGAGGGCCAACTACCGAACCAATGATGTAATGCGTATCTGTCGGATTGTTTATCCAGTGTCTCATGGCCTCGTTTGTGGCATCTTTGAGGGTTCTTGAACCACTTTTTGCAGGTCTTACTTCTGCACCGAGCATTTTCATACGAGCAACATTAGGTGCTTGGCGTTCGATGTCGATTTCGCCCATGTACACAATGCACTCCAAGCCCATCAATGCACACATGGTGGCGGTGGCCACGCCGTGTTGTCCTGCACCGGTTTCGGCTACTATTTTCTTTTTATTGAGTTTTTTGGCCAATAATATCTGCCCGAGGGTATTGTTAACCTTGTGAGCTCCGGTGTGACAGAGGTCTTCTCTTTTTAAGTAGACATTGGTTTGGTATTTTTCTGAAAGTCGTTCGGCATGAAAAAGCGGCGTCGGACGACCCACGTAATCTTTCAGAAGACGTTGGAACTCCTCTTGAAAACTCGGTTCATACATGATTTTGAGATAGTTTTCACGCAATTCTTCTACATTTGGATAGAGCATTTCGGGAATAAATGCTCCGCCAAAATTTCCGTAGTATCCTCTTTCGTCCACCTGAAACGGTGAGTTTTCTTTTAGACTTTTCATTGTTTTTTTTTTACCGCCAAGCCGCTAGGACGCAAAGTTTTTGATTTTTTCGTCCAAATAACTCAATCAGGTTTTTTAATTTTTCTAAAAAGCTCTTTTAAAGCTCCAATATCTTTTTTTGCAGGGCTGAATTCGAATTTACTGTTGACATCAATTCCCACAAAATGCTTATTTTTTATTTTATCTAAATCTCCTAAATTTTCTAAAGAAATACCTCCTGCTAGCAAAAATGGAGTATCACCTTCATATTTATCTAAAATATTCCAGTCAAAAGCTTTTCCATGCCCACCATATCCGTCTTCTGCCTTGGTATCGAACAAGAAATAATCTGCAAAGTCTTCAAAATGAATGGTTTTCGAAAAGTCAAATGAATTGTCAACCGAAAATACTTTTATGATTTTTAAGCCTTCTTCTTTGAGTTTTTCACAAAATTCAACGGTCTCATTTCCATGTAATTGCACAAAATCTAGGTCGTATTCTTTTGAAATCTCAATTACTTTTTCGGAGCTTTCATTTACAAAAACACCAGTCTTCTGAATACTCCGAGGTAAGGATTTTAGGATTTCCCTATCCAAAACTTTTCCTGTAAATCTTGCCGATTTTTCATAAAATATAAAACCCATAAAATCAGGTTGTAGCTCTGCCAAAGCCAGAATATTCTGACTTTCTCGCATTCCACATACTTTGATTTTTAGCATTTTTTTAAGGTATTAAGGCACAAGTCATCAAGACAAAAGTTTACTTTATCAATTCCACGAATTCTTCTAGGGCTTTGGCTGGGTTGCTTGTTTTCATAAAATTTTCTCCCATTAAAAAGCCTTGGTAACCGATCGCTCTTAGCTGTTTTACGGTATCAGGGTGACTGATACAACTTTCTGATATTTTCACTTTGTCGTTGGGTATAAAATCAAAAAGCTCAATCGAGGCATTTACATTGTTTTCAGCAAAGTTTTTCAGATTACGGTTGTTTACACCTACTATATCCACATTTTGCATTGGGCTTTTATCTATTTCTTCTTTGTTGTGAACCTCCAAAAGTACCTCAAGGCCCAATTCATGAGCTTTTTTACTTAAAGATTCTATTTCCTCAGTTTCTAAATTGGCAGCAATCAAAAGTATCACATCCGCACCCCAAGCTTTGGCTTCATAGATTTGGTATTCATCAATCATGAAATCCTTTCTAAGTAGAGGAGTGCTCGGATTGTGCTCTCTGGCAATGAGTAAATCCTCTTTGAAACCTCCAAAAAACACAGTATCCGTAAGAACACTAATACCTGCAGCACCTGCTTTTGCGTAACCAGTTGTAGTTTCGGCTATACCCGCACCTACATTGATGTCACCTTTAGAGGGCGATTTTCTTTTATATTCTGATATAATACCGGTAGAATTTTGTGCCAAAAGTGCCGATTTTAAAGAAATGGTTTCTTTTTTAAAATATACCGAGCTTTGTAATTCTTCCACGCTCACCTTTTCTTTGGCTCTGGCTACTTCAATTTGCTTATTTTCTATTATTTGGTCTAAAATCGTCATCTCTGGTGTTTTTCTAACTACTGTTGACTTCAAACTAGGCTTTTTTTCTAACTCTACTCAAGGTTTCTGGCGAGAGACCTAAAAATGAGGCTATATATTTTTTTGGAGCCCTATCGTAAATGTCCGGAAACATGTCTCTGAAGGCATCGTTTCGTTTTTGGGCACTCATCATTCTTAAAAAGCGTACCCTTTCGTCATACATTACCAAGTACATTTCGGTCAATATCCGCCCAATGTAGTTCGCTTCTGGTACTGTATCGTATAACTCCTGCATCGATTTGTTTGTTATCGATATCATCTGAGAATCCTCCAAAAGTTCAATAGTTTCTACTGAAGGTGCCTTGGGGATATAACTGTGAGGTATATAAATGAACCCAAACTCCCCTACAAACCAAGATGTTACGTCGGTTTTGGTTTTATTTTCCTCAATGGTATAGTATGACCTTACCAGGCCTTTCTCTATAAAATACAATCTATCGTTTATTTCGCCGGCTTTAACCAGTATATCACCGGCTTTGCCAGTGTGCCTGGTGAGTCTCTTCAATAGCAATTTCTCAGTTTCCTTTTTTATAGGATGTATCGCTTTCAATGATTCCACAAAAGAAGTAAACATAAGTGTATATTTTTTTACAAATATAATGCAACCCTAACATAAAAAAATTGCATCTTGAGATTGAAACCGATTATATGGCAAAAATTTTATCACTTTTCGAAACTGAGTACGATTTGGCTAAGGCTCTCATTAAAGGAGATCCTTCGGCACAGCGTCTGTTTTATGAAAAATTCTCAGGCAAGTTTTTGGCCATTTGTTGTAGATATATCAACGACAGAATGGCCGCCGAAGACTTGATGGTGGAAAGTATGATGAAGATTTTTGACAAAGTGAGTCAGTTTGGTTTCAAAGGGAGTTTTGAGGGTTGGGCAAAAAGATTGGTCGTAAATGAGGCCTTGATGTATTTGCGAAGCCAAAAAATGCTGGAAGTTGGCTTAGACGATGTCGGTGAGTTGCAAAATTCTTACAGTCAGAATCTTGATTTTGAATCGGAGGAGCTTTTGAAACTTATACAATCGTTGCCAAATGGATATAGAACTGTATTTAATTTATATGCCATTGAGGGGTACAACCATCAGGAGATTTCGGAGATGTTGGGTATTTCGGAGGGACCGTCGAAGTCGCAACTAAGCAGAGCAAGGGTAATCTTGCAAGATCAATTAACAAAAAATGAAAGATACGGATATATCGTTTAAAAATATTTGAGTATGAATCCTATAGATGATTTTTTTCGGGAAAAACTAAAGAACCACGAGGTTACGCCAAGCGAAAGGGCTAATCAGTTGTTTTTGAGTAAATTAGAAAGTAAAAAAAAGAAGAAGCCTGTGCCTTATTGGTACTTTGCTTTGGCTGCCTCGTTGTTTATTGTTTCATTGGTGGGTGTCTATTATTATCATGGGCAAGATGATTTTCAGGCAGTTTTGACTACTACCGAAGAGCAAAATTCAAGTGCCGAAACTAACGAGAATAAAGATTTAGCTGAAGCTTCAAACCCAAAGGTGATGCAAGTTCAAAAAACCGGAACTCAACCTGCTGAACTGAAAAGATTGAACCTAAATAGTACTGGTGAAGATGCTTTTTCTTACAGTTCTGAAGTTGTTTCGACCAACGAAAAAATTGTGCAAACAGGCGAAAAGAAAGAGATGCAGGCAGTTGATAATAAGAAGTTGGAAGAGTTTTTTGAAACCGAAAATAATGTAAAAATGGCCATTGTTGAAGAGGCCAGACAGAACAAGCTAGAAGAAACCTTGATTTATTTAACACCTATTTTGGCTGTAAATCAGGTGAATACCTTCAAAGGTTCTCCAAACATTCCTGAGAACACCAAAACCAGTTCGGATGAGTATTTTTCTGATGACAAGTCGCTTGTAACGAGGGTTTTGGATGAAGTGAAGCATTTGAAAAAAGGCGAAAAAGTGGACTTTAACAAACTTGGATTTAAACCAATAGAGGAACTGGCATTAGATAAAGAGGGATTTATAGTATCAGAAACGAACCAAATTAAAGACAAAATAAACTGGATAAAAGCAAGATTAAACAACAATTAACATTTATGAAAAAGTTATTTTTAATTACATTACTCACAGGATATCAGGCGTTTTCGGCTGATCTTCCTAAAGACACAACCATTATTGAGTTCAACGACAAAGGCTCTAACAACAAAGTGAAAGTTATTGCTGGTAACAACAAGACCATTGAGCTGCCAAAGTCACTTAATCTCAATAATGTGCTGAAAGCAGTTGGAGTTGATTCCAACGAACGCGAGCGTGCTTTGGTGCTTATCTCCAACGGCGGTACCAAAAAAGATACTTTGTTAGTCTTTTCTAAAGAAGGTCAGAGAATCAAAATCATCACCAAGGACATAATCACGAAGAGAGACACCACTATAAATGACTTGGAGAAAGAAATGGAAAGGAGAGTGGAGAGAAAGGTGGAGGACGAGATAGAGTCGTATGATGACGACAACGATGACCACAAAGACAAGAAACCAAAGTCGCACAAGGATAAAAAGTTCTTTTCTAAAAGTGATTTTGGCTTGTACATTGGTCTGAATAATTTTGCCCATGCCAACGAAGCAATAGCACCTAACGAGCTGAACAGCCTTCGGACTTGGCAGTCGAGATACGTAGCACTTTCATTGCGTAAAAACGCCACACTAGTAAAAGGTAAAAAAGTAGATGTAGCCTTTAGTTATGGTCCTGAAATAGCCTGGTACAATTTTATGCTAAAAAATAGCAATGTGGCTAGAGAAATAGAGGTTAGGGGAAAAACAATGGTGGAGTTTGTGGAAAACACCAGAGAAACTGAAAAAAGTAAATTGGTAATGCCGTATGTGAATTTTCCAGTTTTGTTGAACTTCGGTTTTAAAGAAGATAAATTCAAGATTGGACTCGGCGGCTATGCTGGTTACAGAGTTGGTGGCTACAGCATGGAAAAATTCTCTAGAAGAAGCGAAGATAAAATAAAGGGTGACTTTGGCTTGAATGACTTTATTTATGGAGTTACTGCTGAGATAGGCAAAAAGAACGGAATGACTCTTTTCGTTAGATATGACATGAATAAACTCTTCAAAGAAAGTCAAACCAGTTTTAACGAAATTCAAGCTTTTAGCGTAGGATTTAGATTGTGAAATTTTCATAATAATTATCAAAAAAAGGGCGATAAGCCCTTTTTTTGTATTTAACATGTTTTCTGTTTTGATTCTATGTTATAAAAAAGCCCTAATCTGTCTTTTCTTATATTCCTATTATGATATAAAATATTTGCACGATCATGACTATTGAAAAAGTATTATAGAACCTAATTCAAATTTCCGAAATAAACAACCCAATATTTGCATTAAATTTAGTAGACTTTGAAAAAAAAAGATCAAGAGATACTCAATAATTCTAAATGCTCATAATAAGGTTAATATTGATTTTCTGAAGGGATAGAGAAGGAATATTCGAAATTTTCTTAAGAAATTTTCAGAGAAAGTTTTGTCAATATGAAAAAAGGTTCTACTTTTGCATCTCCTTTCGAAAAGGGCATGTTCTTTGATAGTATTTGGGGGTGTACCAGAGTGGCCAAATGGGGCAGACTGTAAATCTGCTAGCGTGAGCTTACGGTGGTTCGAATCCATCCGCCCCCACCAAAAAAAAGTGTTATAAGCGGGAGTAGCTCATTTGGTAGAGCGATAGCCTTCCAAGCTATAGGTGGCCGGTTCGAGCCCGGTCTCCCGCTCTGATTCCATAAAGCCTTTGTAGCTCAGTGGTAGAGCACTTCCTTGGTAAGGAAGAGGTCGGCAGTCCGATTCTGCTCAAAGGCTCTATACTGAATTTGGGCGTATTTTTTCGAATGGAAACGAGTTTCGAGTAATTGGATTTTCTGATTGCTCTTTTTTAGTAAAAACAATTTTGAACAACATAAATTTTATCAAATAAAATGGCAAAAGAAAATTTTGACCGTAGTAAACCTCACGTAAACATCGGTACAATCGGTCACGTTGACCACGGTAAAACTACATTGACAGCTGCTATCACTTCAGTTTTGGCCAACAAAGGTCTAGCTGCGGTTAGAGATTTCTCGTCAATTGATAATGCTCCTGAAGAAAAAGAGCGTGGTATTACTATCAATACTTCTCACGTAGAGTATCAGACTGCTAATCGTCACTATGCACACGTTGACTGTCCTGGTCACGCTGACTACGTTAAAAACATGGTAACTGGTGCTGCCCAAATGGACGGAGCCATCATCGTGGTAGCTGCAACTGACGGTCCAATGCCACAAACTCGTGAGCACATCCTTCTTGCTCGTCAGGTAGGTGTTCCTGAGCTTGTTGTATTTATGAATAAAGTTGACTTAGTAGATGATCCAGAATTACTTGAACTAGTAGAAATGGAAATCAGAGAGTTGCTTTCATTCTACAAGTTCGACGGTGACAACATTCCTGTAATTCAAGGTTCAGCTCTTGGTGGTTTGAACAACGAGCCTCAGTGGGTTGCTAAAATTGAAGAATTGATGGAAGCTGTTGATACTTTCATTCCACTTCCTGCTCGTGCTACTGACAAGCCATTCTTGATGCCAGTTGAGGACGTGTTCTCAATCACTGGTCGTGGTACAGTTGCTACAGGTCGTATCGAAACTGGTATCATCAACTCTGGTGATGCAGTAGATATCCTAGGTATGGGTGCTGAAGGTCTTAAATCAGTAGTAACTGGTGTTGAGATGTTCCGTAAGATCCTTGACAGAGGTGAAGCTGGTGACAACGTAGGTCTATTGTTGAGAGGTATCGACAAAGAGTCTATCAAAAGAGGTATGGTAATCTGTAAGCCAGGTTCTGTGAAGCCTCACACTAAATTCAAAGCTGAGGTTTACGTTCTTTCGAAAGAAGAAGGTGGACGTCACACTCCATTCTTCAACAAATACCGTCCTCAGTTCTACTTCAGAACTACTGACGTAACTGGTGAGATTTTCCTTCCAGAAAATGTTGAGATGGTTATGCCTGGTGATAACATAACTATTACTGTAAACTTGATCAACGCTATTGCGATGGACAAAGGTCTTCGTTTTGCGATTCGTGAAGGTGGACGTACAGTAGGTGCTGGTCAGGTAACTGAAATCCTTGAGTAATCGTCTAGATTAATCATATTAAAGAGAGCACTCCAGAAATGGGGTGCTTTTTTCGTGTTATAGGAGTTTCTGTTTGATTTTGTAGCTTCAATTTTTTACACCTGATTTTAATAATTGATTTTTATGACTTCTTTAGAATTGAAAACCAGAGTTTAAAGTAAGGGTGATGGCATGTGAGAAGATTCTCTTTTGAATTTAATTGAATTTGAAGATGGTAATCAGATTGTTGCAACTTTCAGTCAACCTCAAATTGACCAAATAGAAATTTCAAGGAAGGAAATAGAATCAGGAAATTTCATAACCCACACAGACTTTAAGGAAAAATTTGTTAAATGGCAAAGCAAATAGTTTGGTGAGAACTGGCGGTCAAACAGTTTCATGATATCTTAGAGTTTTGGGACGAACATAATAAATCGGATTCATACAGTTTAAAATTATATTCTAGGATAACTTCTGCTGTTGAGAAAATAAGTCTGTTTTCTGAAATGGATAAACCATCAAATTTACCTTTCATTAGAATTAAGATTTCTGGGAAATATCTTATTGTTTATGAATACCATGAACTATAAATTAGATTTTTGGCTATTTGGGCTTCTTGACAAAATCCTGTTAAGTTTAAAAAGCTTTTATAGAAACACAAAAACTAAAATTCTTTAGTTTATTTTTGCAATTATTCAACCCATTAATAATGAAACGTAGAGAAATTTTAAAGACGGCTCTTTCAGGAGCTGCAGTTACTTCAATTGGAATTGAAAGCCTAGCCTCTAAACCGAAGAAAAGCAAACATAATTTTACCTTTTGCCTAAACACCAGCACCATCAGAAAGCAAAACATTGGTTTGATGGCCGAAATCGAAACGGCTGCCAAAGTTGGCTTCGATGGGATAGAAATCTGGATGGGTACACTAGAGAAGTATGTGAAAGATGGTGGAAAACTATCTGAAGTAAAGAAAAAATCTGGTGACTTGGGTATTGTGATAGAAGACTCTATTGGTTTTGCCAAATGGATTGTTGATGACGAAACCGAAAGAAGCAAGGCCATGGAACAACTCAAACGTGAAATGGATATGTTGGCTCAGATTGGCTGTAAGCGTATCGCCGCTCCGCCATTCGGTGCCACTACTGGTTCAGATATCGATCTTAAAAAGGCCGCAGAACGTTTTCATAAAGTGGTTGAATTGGGTAAGGAAATGGGTGTTTTGCCACAATTAGAACTTTGGGGATTTTCAAAAAACCTTCACTTGTTTGGTGAAACATTGTTTGTTGCTGCAGAAAGTGGACATCCTGATGCCATAATTTTACCAGATGTTTATCATTTATTCCGAGGAGGTTCTCCTTTTGAGGCTTTGAGTATGATTGCGGGAAATAAAATGCAAATGTTCCACATGAATGATTTTCCTGCGAATTCTGATAAAAACACAATAACAGACGGTATACGTGTAATGCCGGGCGATGGTGTTGCTCCTTTCAAGGAAATTTTGGGTATTTTGAATAAAAAAAACACACCAATTGTACTTTCACTTGAGATTTTCAACGAAGATGTTTGGAAAATGGATGCTTTGGCTGCTTGTCAGATGGGAATTGATAAGATGAGAAAAGTGGTAAACGACGCCTTGGCCTGATCTTTAAGTTTTGTCAGATTTTCTTTATTAAGATTAAACTCTATGTTAAGAATCGGTTCATTCAATCCATTATCCTCAATTTTCGTATCTTTGTAGGATTAATCCTTATTTATGTCTGGCAAAAAGAACTCAAAGGCAATATTTTTCATACTTGTTACCGTCCTTATTGATGTAATTGGCATTGGTATAATTATCCCAATTATGCCTAGTTTATATCAAGATCTTACAGGAGGAACGGTGAGTGAGGCCTCTCAATATTCTGCGTATTTGGTTTTCATTTATGCTTTGATGCAGTTTATATTTTCTCCAATAATTGGTGGTCTAAGTGATCAATATGGTAGAAGGCCAGTGCTATTGATGTCTCTTTTTGGCTTTGGGTTGGATTTTATCTTTTTGGCATTGGCTCCAAATATCGGTTGGCTTTTTGTTGGTCGTATTATCTCAGGAATCGCTGGAGCGAGTTTCACTACAGCCAATGCGTACATTGCTGACATTACTGAGCCAGAAAAACGAGCCCAAAGTTTTGGTATGATAGGTGCTGCATTTGGTCTTGGGTTTATCATTGGGCCATCTTTAGGTGGTATTTTGGGTGAATATGGCACTCGTATTCCGTTTTGGGTTTCGGCAGGTTTAGCTCTTCTCAATTGGTTGTATGGCTATTTTATCTTACCAGAATCATTATTACCAGAAAACCGTAGAAAATTTGACATCAAAAGAGCCAATCCGATCGGTAGTTTACTGAATCTAAAAAAATATCCTTACGTTTTGGCATTGGTTTTGTCTTTGTTTTTGGTGAACGTTTCAAACTTTGCCACGCAAGGAACTTGGTCTTTTTATGGAATTGAGAAATTCGCTTGGTCGAAGTTGGAGGTCGGGTTGTCATTGGGATTTGTTGGTTTGATGGTGGCTATAGTGCAAGGAGGTTTAATCAGGGTTATTATTCCTAAATTGGGTCAAGAGAAGTCCTTATTCTTAGGTTTAGCAATAAATGCCCTTGGTTTGGCAGCCTTTGCGTTTGCATCTTCCTCATGGATGATGTACGCCATAATGGTGCCATTTGCGGTTGGTGGCTTAGCTGGTCCGGCCTTTCAGGGTATCATATCCAATCAAGTCGGAAAAAATGAGCAGGGTGAACTACAAGGTGGACTAACCAGCTTGATGAGTATAGCGGCCATTATTGGTCAACCATTGATGTTGGGATTATTTAGAACATTTACAAAAGAAAATGCACCGGTGTATTTTCCAGGAGCACCCTTTTTGATGGGTGGGTTGTTGTCTTTGATAAGTTTATTGTTGGTTTTTAGGACAATTAAGAAAGAAAATTTAAAGGATTAATTGCTCCAACAAAAAAAATAAACTAAATTTGCAGCCCGATTAATATAAACAGGTATAGTTTAAAGGTAGAACTACGGTCTCCAAAACCGTCGGTCTGGGTTCGAGTCCTAGTACCTGTGCAAAAATGACAATAGAACTGTCTGAAAAAAATAAAGAATTATGAATAGTTTAGTTCAGTTTGTAAAAGATTCATGGCATGAGGTTACCAATGAGGTTCATTGGCCAAAAATGAGTGAGTTACAAGCAAGTGCCACGCTCGTGTTGATTGCTTCTATTATATTTGCTTTAGTAGTAGGTAGTATTGACTTTTTGATTGATAACGCCCTAAGATTGTTGTATCAATCAATATAATTATAAATTCCCATCATGAGTGAATTCAACTGGTATGTAGTGAGAGCCGTTTCTCAACAAGAGAAAAAAATCAAAAACTACATTGAGAACGAAGCAGTAAGAAGGAAATTGACGGATTTTATTCCTGAGATTATGATTCCTTCTGAAAAAGTTGTTTCCGTAAAGAACGGTAAAAAGACTGTTAGAGAGAAAAATTTCTTCCCTGGATATATTTTGGTGAATGCTGACTTGAGCAATGGTGAAGTTCTTCACTTAATAAAGAGTATTCCTGGCGTTATTGGTTTTTTAGGTAAGAACGGTGGTGCTTCTATTGAGCCAGAGCCATTGAGACAATCTGAGGTGAATAGAATCTTGGGTGTTCAAGAGCTAAATTCTGAGGAAAGTGTTGATTCGGGTGTGTCTTTTGCTAAAGGAGAATCTGTTAAAGTTGTGGATGGTCCATTCAATGGCTTTGAGGGTACTGTAGAGGAAGTTTACGACGAGAAGAAAAAACTAAGTGTGAGTGTAAAAATCTTCGGAAGAAGCACTCCAGTGGAGTTGGGTTATCTGCAGGTGGAAAAAATGTAAATCTTGTTTTTAAAGATATATTGAAAGAGCCGATTCTTGAGAGTCGGTTCTTTTTGTTTTTAGTAAATCTATAGTACTTCTTTTAAATGATTTTTTGATTCGTCAATTTCGACTTTCTACAATTGCTTTTTGGTGTTTTTTCAATTTTAACCTTTCTTAACATCCTCCATGCAACGTTTGGTGAGGTTTTCACATCTATCATTCAAAGCTATTACAAAATAATTACCGTTCACATAAACCAATCGACCACTGATGTATAAATAGTACCTTGTAGTGCATAGTACTATTATCTTTGTATCGTTAATTAAATGAAAAGCTATTACAATTAAAGTTTAAAAAAAGTACAATTATGAAAAAGCTAGTTAAAACATTCGCGTTGTTGTTGATCTCCGTTTCAGTTTCTTTGGCTAATCCTAAGCCTCAAAGTTTCAAAGTTGGTATGTACAATGTTCAGAACTCTCACTCGCTAAAAGTTTTCGTTGAGAAAGAGAAGGGCGATAACCTAAGAGTAGAGTTGAAAGACAAAAACGGAGCGGTAATGGTGACCAAGTATGCTGATAAGAAAAGCAACAAAGCTGCCTACTGCTTCGATTTAGCCCAGTTGGATTCTGGTGCCTACCAGCTAGAAATTACGAACGACAAAGAGGTTTTTGTGAAAGACCTTAACGTGGTTAATACAGAGAAAGTGGAAGTAGAGAAAAAGATTATTTTATAAGTTTAGGTAATAAAAAAGTACAGAGGGCAGCCATTGGCTGTCTTTTGTATTTTATGCCTGGGCATATTTGTTCTTCACGTAGTAGAATCTCAAGAAACCAAATACTACCAATAGAACCAGTGGCAAAACGATATTAATCAACTGCCATTTGGTTTTTTGATTGTTTACTTTGAGTTTATCCAATGGCCTCAATCCAACGCTTTTTGATTTGGCGGTTAGTAAACCTTGCTCATCCAATAGATAATTAAGCGTGTTTATCACAAAGTCTTGGTTGCCATATTGGTGCTGTGAGAATCTGTCGAAACCCATAGGGTAGGGGTTGCCGGTTTTTCTATCAATTTCGTTCACTATAATATCTCCGTCTGAACAAACCAATATCTTCGTCGGGACCGAAGTGGTTTTTATTTCCGAATTCGTAAAACTCTTTTGAAGAATAGATTTAAACGTTCCTTCTATCAAGTAAGCAACCGTTTTTACACCGCCTTGATATTCCGTTTCATCCGTATCCGTGCGAGCCTCGTTGTAAGTGATTAGAGCAGGTGCGTTTAAAACTTTGGTATATTGCGAAGTCAATAAAAGTGGTGTTTTCTTCAAGCCATCGTTACCGTTTACAGGGTCTATACTTGCCGTAAATTTGGTATAAACCATGTCTATATTTTTGGTAATCAGGCTATTACTAAATTTGTTTATCAATGGAAAATATCGATATGGCATGGGTTGAATATTTGGTTTGTCACCCATATTGCCCACCACCATTGGTATTATGGCCGCATTTAGGCCGTCTTTTACTATGTTTTTATTTATTCTTACACCATACTTGAAAAGCATGTCATCAAGATTGACATCCAAAGGTTGGGCAAATGAACCTTCTAAACCCACAGAATCTACTTTCAGACCATCCACAAAAAACAACACTCGACCACCATTCATGATGTACTGGTCTATTTTGGCTTTAGTGCTGTCATCCACAGGTTTATCTGGCTTTGGAACTATCAAGGCATCTAGACCTGCAAATGATGGCGACTTTTTAGAGTCGATGATATACAAATCGTAATATTCTTGAAGTGTATTGATTAATCCCGCGAAATTGATAGGTTGCAAATTGGTAAATTCAGAAAGCAAACCAATTTTTTTCTTTTTGGTATTCGTCAATTTTTGAATGGCGGAAGCCAATTCATATTCCACATTTTCGTAAGATTGATTCAACTTGGTTTGCGAATCTTGGGCTAAATTGGCTTTGAGTAGCAAAACCGGAACTTCCTTGTTTTGATACCAAATAGTAGCATAGGGAAAAACCAAGTTCTCAACCTTTTTACCGTCTTCTTTAGCAAAAATATTGGTAGGCTGCATACCCTTTTCTACCAACTCTTTAAAAAGTTTATTTCGCTCGTCTTCAGATCCGTTGTAAGGGTTAATGAACTGATAGTCAATATTATCTTTTCCAAAATATTTGAACTCTACCAGAGTTTCTTTTACGGCTCTTTTTAGCCTTTCAAAACCTCCTGGAAGTCCTTCGCCATCAAGGTAAACTTTTATGATTACTTCGTCTTCGAGGTTTTTAAGTAGATTTTTGCTAGACTCTGAAATAGAATATCTTTTGTCGGCAGTTAAGTCTGCCCTAAAATAAACCCAAAAACCTAAGATGTTGAGTGCTATTATGGAGAGAATCAGAATAATATTGTTTTTCAATATTTTGCTCATTCGGTATTTTAAATTTGACCTAAAATTACGCTAAATTTGGCTAAAAATAAAGTTAGAAATGCAATCGGCAGATTATTGGATAGAAAAACTCGGGATGGAAGGTCACCCAGAAGGTGGTTTTTTTAAGGAAACTTATAAATCCTCCGAAAGTTTTGGTCAAAGGGGCCTACCTGAAAGGTTTTCGGGAGAACGTGCTTTTTCTACAGGCATTTATTTTTTGATTAAAAAGGGCCATTTTTCGGCTTTTCACAAGATCAAATCTGACGAAATGTGGCACTTCTATGAAGGTCATCCATTGGAAATCTGCTACATAGATTCGGACGCTGCTTTGAATTTTATAAAACTGGGAAGAGATTTTGAAAAAGGCGAAGTTTTTCAAGCAGTGGTCCCGGCCAATTGTTGGTTTGGAAGCTATTTGCCCGAAAGTTCTGAATATTCCTTGGTAGGTTGTACCGTTTCACCCGGTTTTGATTTTGAAGATTTTGAAATGGGCGATAGGGCAGACTTATTAAAACTTTATCCAGAATACAGCGATATTATCTTGAAATTAACCCATTAATCAAATACTTTGTCCGAAAACTGAATCTATATATTAGTTTTGTAAATATTTAAATTTTGATATGTTACAGAGAGTTCAATCGGTATTGTTGTTGTTAACAGCCTTAGCGTTAGGCGTATTTTTAGGTACTAATTCGTTTGTGAAGGCCATAGGTCCAAGTGAAAAAGTGGTGGTGAATCCATACCATGTTTTTCATCAAACCGGTAATTTAGCGAGTTTCAATAAGGACATTTATTACGTAGCTGTTTTGGGTGGTTTGGCTCTAATTCTTACCATTTTTACTATTTTTCAGTATAAAAACCGTATTCGTCAGATGCTTTTCGTTGCTCTGAACTCCCTATTGATTGGTGCTGCTTTGGCCATCACAGTATATCATATCCAGACAGACGCCATAAAACTCGGAAGTGGCGAAGGTACTTACGGCTTGGGTATGTGGGCCGCATTTGTGGCTTTAGCTGCCAATTGGTTAGCCAATAGATTCATCAAAAAAGACGAAAAGTTGGTGAAAGATGCAGACAGAATGCGTTAAAATCTAGAAATCAATGAGAATTATATTTATGGGTACGCCTGACTTTGCGGTGGCTACTTTGCAAAGGCTGGTGGAGAATGGTTTCGAGGTGGTGGCTGTCATAACTGCTCCTGATAAGCCCGTGGGAAGAGGTCAAAAAATGAGCGAGTCGCCCGTAAAGAAATATGCACTTTCTCAGGGAATACCTGTTTTGCAGCCTGAAAAGCTAAAAAACAAAGCTTTTCTTGAAAAATTGGCAACGTACAAAGCCGACTTGCAAGTGGTTGTAGCTTTCAGAATGTTGCCGGAAGCGGTATGGGCTATGCCGAAAATGGGTACCATAAATCTTCATGGCTCTTTGTTGCCGCAATACCGCGGTGCTGCTCCCATCAATTGGGCGGTCATAAACGGCGAAATCATTACGGGGGTAACGACTTTTTTCATTGAAAAAGAGATTGACACAGGAAATATTATTTTCTCCGAAAATATAGAAATCAAAGAGACCGATACTGCGGGCGATTTACATGATCGCATGATGTGGATTGGAGGAGATTTGATGGTGAAAACAGTTAAGGCTATAGCCTCAGGTGTCTATCCAAGTGTAAAACAAGATTTTTCGCAAGAACTGAAACCTGCCCCAAAGATTTTTAAAGAAACTTGTAAAATTGATTGGCAGCAAGAAGCAAAAAATATCTACGATTTTGTGAGAGGTCTTAGCCCTTATCCCGCTGCATGGACGATTTTGGACGGTAAAGTTTTGAAGATATTTGAAACAGAAATAGTAACTGACGAATTGCCAGAGTTAGACAATTTTGAATTCGAAGGTTTTACGCTCAAAACTGACCATAAGAAGAGTTTATTTATTCAGACTATAGATGGACATTTGGCCATAAAAAGCTTACAATTAGAAGGCAAAAAACGAATCACAACCGAGGAATTTTTAAGGGGTTATCGGTTTTGAAGGCATGATAATTTGAATTTTACAGATTCAGTTGAAAACTTTTTCTTTACAAAGGTTCGTTCGAGTGTTATTTGAAATCTTATAATTTTTATTTTTGCACATAATTTCTACGAAAATCGGGATGTAGTTCAGTCCGGTAGAATCCTCGTCTGGGGGGCGAGTGGTCGCAGGTTCAAATCCTGTCATCCCGACTTTACAAATATCAAGACACACACAAATTTTTAAGAACTAACTAAAATTGTGATAGTTGTCGTAAATCAGAATCTTTTGCAAAAAAAATGCTTAGTCTTGCAACTAAGCATTATGTATTCTCAATTTTTTAAATCTTAATCATATAACATTCAATTCTTTGCCGACTTTGGTAAATGCCGCAATGGCTTTATCCAAATGCTCTATTTCGTGACCTGCCGAAATCTGAACTCTGATTCTGGCCTTTGATTTTGGTACAACTGGATAAAAGAAACCAATGACGTAGATGCCTTCTTCCAATAATTTAGCAGCGAAACTTTGTGCCAAAGGAGCATCGTAAAGCATGATTGGGATAATCGGGTGCTCGCCAGGCAAAAGATCAAAACCCGCTTCGGTCATTTTTGCTCTGAAATACGCTGCATTTCTTTCGAGTTTATCTCTTAGTGTTGTAGATTTTTGTAAAATATCCAAAACTTTTATGGAAGCTCCAACGATAGCTGGTGCAAGTGTATTAGAGAAAAGATATGGTCTCGAACGTTGGCGAAGCATATCTACAATCTCTTTACGGGCGGCAGTAAAACCACCTGATGCACCTCCTAAGGCTTTTCCATAAGTCCCCGTTACGATATCAACTCTACCGATTACATTTTTTAATTCAATCGTTCCACGGCCAGTTTTTCCCATAAAGCCTGTGGCATGGCACTCGTCAACCATGACCATTGCACCGTATTTGTCAGCCAAATCACAGATTTTGTCCAACTGAGCAATCGAACCATCCATAGAGAAAACACCATCAGTTACAATAAGCCTTTTCTTGCAATGACTGGCCGCAATGAGTTGCTGCTCTAAATCTTCCATG
The DNA here is from genome assembly GCF_024343775.1 of Lacihabitans soyangensis. GTDB lineage: Bacteria > Bacteroidota > Bacteroidia > Cytophagales > Spirosomataceae > Leadbetterella > Leadbetterella soyangensis. The sequence goes on from NZ_RJUF01000177.1 coordinate 47,920, forward strand.
TTATTGTTTTTATATCGGAAACGCTCAGCTTTGCACAATCTGATACCATCAATGATAGAAGCATGGTTGAGTTCGTCCGAAATAATGGCATCTTCTGCCCCCAAAAGTGGTTCAAAAACACCCCCATTGGCATCGAAAGCCGCAGCATACAAAATACAATCTTCTGTACCCAGAAACTCAGCCGTTTTACGCTCCAATTCTTTGTGAATATCTTGCGTACCGCAGATAAATCTTACCGAAGACATACCGAAACCATGCGTTTTTATGGTTTCGATGGCAGCTTCAAGCACTTCTGGGTGAGACGAAAGCCCCAAATAATTATTGGCACAGAAGTTTAAAACTTCCTTATTTTGTGTATTTATCGTAGCCGATTGTGGCGTAGTGATAACCCTTTCTGATTTATATAAACCAGCCTCTTTAATGGCCGTGAGTTCTTCCGAGTAGTATTCTCTGATGTTTTCAAACATGGTTTTATGCAAATGTTAATTGTTCCTGTAATTTTAAAATCATTGTTTCGGTGATATCCTTCAATGTGTAGCTTGATTGCCAAGCCCAATCGGCTCTCGCTTGCTTATCATCAATTACTTGTGGCCAAGATTCAGCAATTTGTTGTCTGAAATCGGGTTCGTAAGAAATAACAAAATTTGGAATAATTTTCTTGATTTCTGCCGCAATTTCTTCGGGAGTAAAGCTCAGGCCGGCCAAATTATATGAAGTGCGAGTTATGATACTCTCTTTCGGGGCTTCCATTAATTGGAGCGTTGCCTTGATGGCATCGTCCATGAATATCATCGGTAAGCGAGTGTCTTTTGCCAAAAAACAAGTATAGGGTTCGTCGAATACTGCCTTATGGAAAATATCAATGGCGTAGTCGGTGGTGCCGCCACCTGGTAAAGATTGGTAGCCAATAATCCCAGGATAACGCAACGAACGTACATCTAAACCATAGCGATTGAAATAATAATTTGCCCAATTTTCGCCGGTGGCTTTGCTAATGCCATAAACTGTACTTGGGTCTAAGAAAGTTTCTTGCGGACAAGTGCCTTTGGGTGCTGAATTACCAAAAACAGCGATTGAACTTGGGTAAAATATCTTATCAATGCTCTCGATTCGGCCTACTTCCAGCACATTTAGTAAGGCTTTCATGTTGATCTCCCATGTGCGAAGCGGGTCTTTTTCGCCATTAGCCGAAAGAATGGCCGCTAAATGATAGATTTGCGTGATGCCATGTCGAACCACAATTTCGTGTAGTTGATTAAAATTTGTGCCGTCTAATATTTCAAAATTGCCATTAAAGTCGGGTTTTTGATACAAATCAGAGGCAATAACTTGCTCGAATCCATATTTGCTTTGAAGAGCTTGTGTCAGAACCGACCCCAGCTGTCCATTAGCACCCACTACCAAAACCTTTATCGTTTTCATAGTTTTATTTGTTGATGAAGTGTATTTGTTCGAAGTAATATTTAGTTACAAAAGTATCAAATGAAATATTATGTTGGTTGAATGTCCTAGAAATCAGTAAAAATAGTTTACTTTGTCTATGTTTAAAGTGTTTTTTACTAAATAGTATTATATTTATACTTTGTATGAAATAAATTTTAGTGCATTATGGAGCAATTGGACGAAACCGATAAAATTATCCTGAGGATTTTACAAAAGGACGCAAAAAAAACGGCCAAAGAAATAGCCGGTCAGCTGAAACTCACACCTTCGCCGATTTATGACCGCATTAGGCGTTTGGAGAGTTTAGGATTCATAAAAAAATACGTGGCTATTTTGGGTAAAGACCTAATAAACAAGTCGGTAACCTCCATTTGTCAGGTTTCTATGCGATACCACAATGAGACTTTTATTGAAAATTTTGAGCAGGAAATTCAGAAATTAGAAGAAGTACAAGAATGCTATCACCTTGCCGGCCAAGTTGATTTTGTTTTGAAAATCCACGTGAATAGTTTGGAAGAATACCACGATTTTATCAAATACAAACTCTCAAAAATAGAAAATATTGGTGTACTGAACAGCACTTTTGTATTGAAAGAAATTAAGCATAGTTCTGAGTATTATATTTGAGATGGAGAATTGTTGGTGGGCAATTTAATATTAAGTTACAATGATTTTTGTATTCTTTTTACTAGGGTTGAGGTTTTAGATTTGATTCAAATGGGAAATAGGTACCACGTTTCCCAAACGTAGTAACTAATTTTTGAGAATGAAATTTGTATTTCTGCTATTGAAAAAGTCGATTTACTTTATATACGCTCTAGAAACGATTCTATTGAAAAAGTTAGCAGATTGGAAATTTCTTAAATCGGTCTGAGGACCGAAATCTACTTGCACTTATTCTTAAGACTAAGCATAGCTTGGCTTATGATAATAATCTTTTGATTTTTTTCTAAAACATTGGAAGCTGAATGGAAACCTTTTATATTTAGGTTATTCAGAACATTAAGAATAATGATTTGTAACAAATATTAAATAATAATTAATAGTATGGAATCAACCACCAAATTGAATTCAATGCAAATGTTTATGCTGAAAATATTTGATAGACAATTGAACAGCAAGCAGGAGCAAGAAATAAAACAGCTCTTGGCGGAATACTTTGCGAAGCAAATAGATGAGGAAATGGATGTGATTGTTGAGTCAAGAAGTCTAACGCAAAAGGACCTGAATAAGGCACTTAGTACACACAAACGCACCAAATATGCTCAGTAATGAGAATAGTTATTGACACCAACTGTTTACTAGTAAGTATTCCTAAATTTTCAGAAACAAGGTGGCTTTTTGATGGCCTTCGTTCGGGTATTTTTGAATTTGGAATTACAACAGAAATTTTGGAAGAATATGAAGAAGTTATCGGTGACTTCTATTCACCAAATGTAGCATTAAATGTTGTGGAAATATTTGAATTTATCTGAAGTCGGAATTACTTTCGTGCTTATTCAAAGGGCTTATCACGGTGATATTTTAAAGAGATTTTATATTGGTTAAAATTAGAACTCTATATCTCCAAATTTACTAAATCTTGAGGCCCATGTGAAAAAATCTCCAGTAAAATTACCGTTGCCAATCAATTCATTTCTAAGTGTTTCTATGTTTTTTGATTCTATATGTAGAGACCAGTTATTTGTATTAACTTCGTCAAACTCCCTTAATAAATTGAATAATAGATTATCGATGACATTCAATACTAATTTGTCTAAAAGTTTCAATTCTTGGCTTGATAAATTAGAGAATAAATTGCTTTTGTCTTCTTCTAACTTATTTAAATCTGAATTTATACTTCGATTTTTAGTTTTTTTGAAATCTTCGTCCTTGTTAAAAAACGCAAGTTTTTCACGTTCTGTAATATACGATTGAAATGTTTCATCACGTAGTTTCTTAATAATCAATTCAACTAAAAGCATCATTTCATTGCTTAATTCATATGTAGCTTCAAATTGGTTCATAATATTTTTTTGATGTTCCAACACATAAAATATGTATCAAAAAGAATATAAAAACTATTGATAACATGCTATATATGAGGGTGGTTTTTATTGAATCGTAAAACTTATTCTAATTCGAAAGTATGCCCAATTCATTAATTTGACAAACATTTTCAAAAAAGTTAAAATTTAATCAAAAAACTAATATCCAAATTCACCTAACCGCCTTCAACCGAGTAACCATCACACTAATCATCAAACCAAAAACAGCAATTAGTAAATAAGAAATTCGAAGATTGAATACTTCAGATACATAGCCAATCATGGGTGGACCCAATAGAAAACCAAGGTAGCTAATGCTTGAAATGGAGGCCAACGCTGTGCTGGCTGATACGGTTTTGTGGCTTCCGGCAAGGCTAAACACGTTGGGAATGTTGGTTGAAACACCCAAGCCTACCAAAAGAAAACCTAAAGTGGCCGACGGTACATAAGGGAATAGTATGGCTATCAAAAGACCTGCGGCTATGAGAAGGCCGTTGATTTGCATTAATCTTCTTTTTCCAAAGGCAGAAACCAATTTGTTTCCTATGAATCTGCCGGCGGTCATCATGACCATAAATGCAGCATAGCCTAAACTCACCCAACCGCCTGTTGCACCTACGATGTCTTTGAAATATACACCGCTCCAGTCAAACATGGCTCCTTCGCAAGACATGGCAAAAAAGCCAATTACCCCCAGCGATAATAAAAAGGAATCAGGTTTTGTGAAAAATTTCTTTTTCTCTTGGGTGGTATTAACCTCTTCTAGAAGGTAACGCGAGTTTACGACAGTAGCTAAAATAGATATGGCCGAAACTATAAGAAAATGATTGGTGGGAGTTACAGACAGCATTCCCATAAGTAAACCTATCAAAGCACCCACAAATCCGGCCAGACTCCAAGAACCATGTAAGGACGCCATAATAGGCCTATGATACATTTTTTCGGCGGTTACGCCTTGGGTATTGATGGCTATATTACTAAGGTTACCTGCTACTCCGAAGAAAAACAAACAAAGTGCAAGTTGAAATGGACTGCTGGCCAAGGATAGCATGACCATACCGATGGCATAGAATGGAGGTGCGAACCTCATGATTCGTTTGCTTCCATATTTGGTGGTTAAGTAGCCTGAAAATGGCATGGTAAGCATTTGTCCAGCTGGAAGAGCAAAAAGAATAGAGCCCATGGCTCCGTCGGAAAGTTGCAAGGCAGTTTTGATGTCGGGTATTCGGCTGGCCCAAGATGCAAAACACAATCCTTGAAAAAAGTAAAATGCTGAAACAGCCCATCTAATGCGAGACCTTGTAGATTCGATATTGGTGGCTAAACCCCTATCTAATTGCTGACTTGCTATTGTCATGATTTTCAAATGCTAAATTGTACTCAAAATTAATTCTTAGCTATTTGTTTTATGCCAATAATCAGGCCGAATGTTAAGACTTTTGGGTTATATCAAATTGATTATGAGAATGTTTATATTTTGAGTGGATAAAAAATCTGGTATTAGAAACAAAAAGGGCTTCCAGAATCGAATCTAGAAACCCCTTTTGATTTCAGTTTTTAGCTATTGTATTTGAGAAGCGAAGTGAAAGTTTGCTGATGAATATCGGAATGACTGCTATGGCAATCATCAAAATACCCATGTAAATCATGGTAAGGTTATTTGCAAAGAAAGTTCCGAAAGACAGAATTCCTAAAATCAAACCTGAAGAGAAGGGTAATGAGAAGGCTAATATCAATACCGCGAATTCTATGTTAAAGGTCCGTTTTTCTTTTGCGATTTCGAGATTATCCTCTTTTAGATTAAATGCTGAAATGTGTGCAAATGGCCAAAAACTAGCCGAACTTAAGGGTACCACCAAGGCCAAAAGCATTAGGTTGGGGTCATGTATTCCCAAAATAGCCACTAACAATGCACTAAATAGGATGCTTATTCCTGCTCTAAAAAATAACAGCGACACGATGATGCGTTTTTTGCTTTGTTTGAGTTGAACGGCCAATCCTATAAATAACAGAATCAAAGGAGTCATCATGGCACTCGTTTTGTCAAAAATATCAGTTACCAAAGTTGGGAGGGTTTTGTAACTCACATTGAAAACCAAAAGTAAAATGGCCACAATCATAATAGAGTTGATGGGCTCTTTCACCATACTCAAAAGCAAGCTTTTAATCTTTGTCCAAGCATTGGCATTTTCGTTTTTGTTGAGTTCCAGAAACATGTTCAGGGCTATGATGTAAAGGAAAATAAGCACGAAAAACTTATTGCCAACATCAGCCATAGCGGCAATGGCGAGGCTTTTTTCCCCAAGAAATTCTGCCACAAAAGGAAAACATGATAAACCTGGTGCGAGCGAAGGCATCAGCATTTTTATGGTACGACCTTTCGCAGAGTTTTTATCAATGTTGAAAAAACCGAGGATTGGTGGAATCAAAAAATACAAGAAGAAGTTAAAAATTACCGTAATTAATGGCACCATGGCTAGTGTGGAGTCTAGCGGAATTTTCATCAAGGCTATAAAGATGGTAGAAGGTAAGGCTACTGTGAGCACCATTTCCTTAATTCCACCTACCATGTCGTTGTTTTTATATTTTGCTTTAAGAAAAATACCTAGCAAAATAAGAAAAATGAGCGTTAGAGATTTTTGTAATGCCTCGTTCATCACTGAGAGTCTTAAGAATGTTGTTGAAAAATCGAGCTGCAGCCTAGGCCACAGCTCGAGTATTTATTTTATAAGATAGGGTTAACTCAATTCGGCAAATCCTTTGGTAAACATCTTCATTTCGTCCATGGTACCAATACTTACTCTGCAATAAGTTTGGTTTTGGATGTCAAACGAACGTACACCTACACCTTTATCTGCCATCTTTTTGAGCATTTCTTTTCCGTTCATTTTGATAGGGAAAAGGATAAAATTGGTGTAAGAAGGGATATAAGTATAGCCCATTTTGGTCAACTCGCCATAAACATATTCTTTTGCTTCGGCATTGAGTTTGATGCTCATGTCTTGGAATTCTTTGTCGTCGATGGCTGCAGTAGCACCCAATATAGATGTCAACGAAATTCCCATTCCGCCTCTCGTGATTTTATTGATAGAGTCAAGGAAACTTGGTAATGCAGCAATGTAACCCACTCTGATGCCAGCCATACCCATAACTTTTGAGAATGTACGGGCGATGATTACATTTTTCTTTTGGCTCAACAACGAAACCATTGATTCTGTTTGACCAGCGGCTAGCTCTAAGTAAGCCTCGTCAATGAAAATCGGCACTTTTTCAGACACTCTTGAGCAAAAGTCAATCAATTCTTTGCCTGAAGTCAAACTACCCGTTGGATTGTTTGGATTGCAGATATAAACCAATTTGGTGTCTTTGTCAATGGCTGCCTCCATGGCTTTGAGGTCATGTGACCAGTCTTTTTTACAAGGTACAGCCTTCCATTTTGCACCTACAGACTCAGCCACTCTGATAAGCGACATATAAGTTGGGTCGGCCGAAACGATGTTTCCGCCATTCATAAACAATACGATGGCCACTTTTTCTAACAAATCAGAAGAGCCAGGTCCCATCATGATGTGATCTACTGGCACACCCTCTTTTTTCGAGATTTTCGAAATCAAGTCTGACATTTCTTTCCAAGCGTAACGATTGCCGCCCGCTACGGACTCCTTAATGGCGTTTTGAGCACTCATAGGAGGTCCGTAAGGGTTTTCGTTGGCATTTAGTTTGGCTTTAATTATAGGAGGGGTAAGTGATTCTTCAAGAAAATGCTCACGCATAAAAGGACTATAAATAAGTCTATTTTTGGCGTCAACCTTCAAGGTTGTGGCTGCAAATGCACCCTGCATAAGGTGTGGAGCAATACCTAGGCCGCCCAAAGTAAGTAGTCCGTTCTTCAATAAATTACGTCTGTTCATCATTGTTTTGCTATTTAAAGTTTGATTATTTACCAGTGATTATGAAATATTTCGAAAATGGAACCTCTTTGTAAATTCCTGATGCCGTTAGTCTTACAGAAGATCCAGCCTTTGGAGCGGCCACTCCTAAAGATGCCCAAGAGGTGGATAATACTGCCACACCTTTTGCATCGGTTGAAACTTCTTTGATTACTGCTCCTGAACGTAGTTTGAAAGTGATTTTCACGCCAGAAACAGGGAGTGAGTCAATACCCACTTTGTAGTCAAGAATACCTGTTTTGTCCAACTCAAGTACCCTAAGGTTGACGCTAGCATCTGAAGCCACTAGTGCTGGAACACTCGGTTCTGTTGTCATTCCACTTGAGAGAACTCCATCACTTCCTTGTACTAAAAGTAGAACTGGTGATACAACTCTTGCCACGAATGGGTCAGCTTTTTCGCAAGAAGCGAAGCTTGCTCCCAAAAGTGCTATTACGAATATGTTTATTAATTTCTTCATGATTTTTCTATGATTTATTTTTCTGACCACCAAAGTTTTGCTTGCATGTCGTCTTTACCAATTAGGCTTATTCCGGCATCTAGTTTGGTTTTGTTCAACGAATACTCTGTAGTTGGGTAAGGCAATCGGGTTGGAATTACACCGTTGTTTTCAAAAACTGCTCTTGGATCTTTTGGTGGCATAACTGGGAAGCCCGTTCTGCGATATTCCGTCCAAGCCTCTACTCCCTGTCCGAAAAGGGCAATCCATTTTTGATCTAGGATTTTCTCTTTGCTAACTGGCCCTACCGTAGTAAAGTAGTCAGCAGGCATAGTAGCCCCAAATTGTCCAAACGAAGCTGTGATACCTTTTTTGAAATAATCGTCAGCAATTCCTGATATGTCTCCGTCTATCGCAGCTTCCGCTAAATCAAGTAGAAGTTCGCTGTAGGTCATCAGAACACTGGGGGCACTAGCTTTGGTAAAGTAATTACCTAGTGTAGCTGCCGAACTCAAATAGGTGGTGGCAATGGCATCTGGTAATCCGTTTGGAATTCCCTCATAAACACCTTTCACTGGAGTACCGAATACCGCTAATCTGGTGTCTTTAAGAGCCAAAAGTTTGTCAACAACAGTCTTGCTTAAGTTCCAGTCTGTTCTTCCGCCTACAATCATTACCTCGTTGAACTCGTTGTTTGAAGGACGAGAATCTGTATTTTTCAACACTGCATTGTCATCATTTGAGGTAAAAATTGGATACGTTGAAGGGTTACCAAGAATTTCTGCTAAAACTGCCTTAGATTCAGCGGCTTTTTTGGCGGCTTGTCTGTTGGCTAATCGTACTCTTAATGAGTTCGCAAATTTCTTCCATTTTAAGATATCACCGTTGTAAAGTATATCACCCGAAACGGCTGGACCTCCTACTTTTAGTTTTTCGTTTGCTTCTTTCAAATCTGCCAAAAGACCAGAATATACCACCTCCATACTGTCGAAAGATGGATTGTAAACGGGCTCAGCGGCCGAACCTTTTATGGCTTCTTTGTAAGGAATTGGTCCGTAAAGATCTGTCAACAATGAAAAAGTCCATGACCTCATTACCAAGGCAATTCCCTCGTAATTGGTATTTGGCAAGTTTCCGTCGGCCTTAGACTGCTCTACAATTCTTTGGAAATTTACCAGTCCATCGTTATAAAATGACTTCCAGGTATTGTTGTAAAAAGTAGGTGTTATACCATAATTGTCGCCTTCGTTAGAGTAAATATTACGAGATAACTGCTGCACCCAAAGCATGGCTCCGTCAATATTTAATCTTTCAAAACGGGCATTGCCTCCCCAGTAGCGGTCTACGCTTCTTTCAATTGCATAAGGCAACAAATACTGTGGGCTGATGTTTGTAGGGTTGTTTGGGTCGGTGTTCATTTCGTCGAAACCGTCGGTGCAAGAGAAAATGCTCAAGCAAAAAACACCCAGGAATATCAAACTTTTATTTTTCATAATTCTGAAATTTTAATTGATTAAAAACCAAGATTTAGATTGAAACCTAAGCTTCTTGAATTTGGCAATTCGCCATAAGCAAAACCTTGAGAGTTACCTCCGAATCTGTCTACTTCAGGGTCGATATGCGGCGTGTTTTTAAATAATATGGCTAGGTTTCTACCCACTACTGAAAACTTCGCACTTTGGATTTTTAGTTTTTGAGCAATTCTGTCTGGTATTTTATAGCCAAAAGACATCTCTCTCAACTTCACGTAAGTGCCATCATGTATAGATGCCTCGTGGAATCTTCTTGGATTGTTAAAACCATATAGTTGATTGGCCGCTACTACTACATCATTGGCAACATAATTAGGCTTTTCGGCTGTTCCGATGTTCATCACACCTGTACCGATAACCCCTTCTTCTCTACCAATGGCCGTTTCTTCGTATTGGCCGGTCCATCTGGCTGTACCAGTACCCTCATCGAACAAGTCGCCACCTATTTTAGCATCTACTAAGGCACTCAATACAAATCTTTTGTAGGTAAATGAGTTACTAAATCCACCTGTCCATTTTGGTTGTACGTTGCCTAGTATTTTTGGTGTATTATCTACAACTGGTAATCCGTTGTTGTAAACCACCTGACCGTCAGGCGAACGAACGAATCCAATACCGAAAAGTGTACCGTACGGTTGACCTACTTTGGCTATAGAGATAAGACCTCTTCTTTCTTGTAAAGTGTAAGTGTCGAGGCCTTCGGCGAGCTCTTCTACCAAGTTTCTGTTTCTTGCATAGTTTAGACCGATCTCCCATTTCAGTTTACTGCTTGAACTCAATGGAGAACCCGAAAGAGAAATTTCTACGCCCTTATTTGATATTTTACCAGCGTTCAATATACGTTTGTCATATCCACTTGCTTTGGAAATCTCTACTCCAAGTATTTGGTTTTTAGTAGTTTGGTTGTAGTAGGTTGCATCTAACGATAGTCTATTTTTCAAGAATTTCAAATCTAAACCAAACTCTATACCTGTTGTGATTTCTGGCTTTAGTGTGGCGTTTGAAATCGTCAAGTTTTCGAAATACTGAGGAACGCTACCGTTCCAAGAACCTGCTGCTCTAAAGGTTTGTTCTAGTTGATAAGGATCGGCGTCGTTTCCTACTTGTGCCCATGATGCCCTCACTTTTCCATAAGATAAAATAGGGTTTGAAATCGAAAGCAAATCTGTTAGAACCGCACTGCCAGAAACCGAAGGATAAAAGTATGATCTATCGATTGAAGGTAATGTGCTCGACCAATCGTTACGTGCCGAAACATCTAAGAATAAAGCATTCTTGTAGCCAAACTGAGAGGAAGCGTAAACACTTTGTACCTCTGATTCAGTAATTGTACTGGCTACAGTGTTTTGACTAGGATTCGAGTTTCCAAGATTATATACACCATCCACTACCAATTCTGCAACGTTGGTGAAGTTTCTTTTATAGAAATTCGTTCTTTGTGCTCCTCCAGCTGATGCTACCAAAGAGAAGTTTTTACCAAACATTCTGTCGTAAGTCAATAGGAAATCATGGTTGGTTTCTTGGCTTCTCAATACTTCCTCTGAGTATCTTCCTGGAGTTTTGTTTCCGTTTCTTACTCTTTCGAAGTTATATATGTTGGTTCTAGTATCAGTCCATATGTCTGTGCCTGTTCTTATTAAAGCCTTTAGGTTTTCATTGATTTTTATGTTCAATGAGATGTTGCCCACAAGTCTATCTTTGTCGTTAATATTTGGTAATAATTCGTTTGCATAGAATGGGTTAGTGAAGAAAGTATGCTGCCAGTTTGGTGGGTCACTGTCTGGAAGTCTACCGGCCACAGCTCTTTGAATATGCACGCCCGTGTAATCCCTCCAGTTAGCAAGCTGATCCCAAGAAACATGCCTGTGTGACCAAATAAATTGGTCTCCACCTGTAAAGGTTCTGTTTCCACCCGATTTAATATACTCGCCAGAAGTGTTTACTGACAAGAATTTGTTGATGGTATAGGCCGAGTTGAGCTTGAAGTTGTTTCTGTTGAAACCATTGAACGCAGCTATACCTTTTTGAGTGAGGTTAGAGTAACTCATTCTGAAGCTTCCTTTGTCGTTTCCACCTGAAAGGGCTATTGAATTGGTAGCGGATGTACCCGTATCCCAAAATTCCTCCCAGTTGTTGGGTTGTGGAGTTAAAGGAGCCACGTCTTTACCTGTCCACCATTGTCTAACTAATCTACCATCCATTGGTGCACCCCAGCTTTCGTCAGTTCCATCCGTTCCGGTGGTTCTACCCGGAATAACCGAGCCGTAAGCTGCAGCATATTGGCTGTAGGCGTCTGGAGCAATCACACCACTCCAACCATCTGAATACCAAGTTCTGTAGCCATTTCCGCCACCGTAAATGTCTTGAAAATCAGGCTTTACCAATGGTCTTTCTACTGTGTAGTTGGTGTTGAATTCTATACCAAGTCCTTTGGTGCCAGCACCGTTTTTGGTGGTAATCAGGATTACGCCGTTTGCGGCTCTTGAACCATACAATGCCGCGGCATTGGGTCCTTTAAGTACTGATACTTCTTTGATGTTATCTGGATTGATTTCCGAAATACCACCTCCAAATTGTTTGTTATTATCTTGTTGTAAAGGCACACCATCTACCACAATGAGCGGTTGGTTGTTACCCGAAACCGACGAAGAACCTCTGATTTGGATAGTTGAGCCACTTCCTGGGCCTCCGTTAGCACTTATTCTTACACCAGCTACTTTGCCTGAAAGGGCATTGGCCACATTAGTAGATCTCGACTCTGTCAGATTTTCGCCTTTCACTTCTTGTTGTGAAAAGCCCAACGACTTTTTTTCTCTTGAAATACCCAGTGCAGTTACGACTACCTCGTTTAGAAGTTTAGAATCTGTTTCCATCAGAATGTCCAGGGTAGTTTTAGATTTTACTGCCACTTCCATAGGTGTAAAACCTATAGCACTAAAAACCAAAACGGCATCGGGGTTTGTCAATGTAACAGAGAACTTTCCTTGAGAGTCTGTTACGGTACCTTGGCTGGTGCCCTTTACTAATACGGATACGCCAGGTAGAATGCCATCAGACACTGAGCTGACGATGCCCGTGACCTTTTTCTCTTGTGCCATCATGAGCACTGGTGCGAAAAGAAGGATAAAACTTAATCGTAGAATTCTCTTCATCTTTTTCATTGGTTAACAGTTTAGATAATAAATGCCACCATCGCCATAGCGAATGCAAAACTCCGACCGCTCAGTGTTAGATAGGCTAAGCTTCGGTGGCAAAGTCTTCAAATGGTTTGAGGTCATTTGACCTTACCCACTTTTAAAATCTTATTAAATTTATTGTCGTTGTACTGACTCAAAGAGCCCTTAGAAATCCGCTTATATTTAGTTGTGTCAAAAAAGGATACCTTTTAAATATTCACTTTCTGCGGTCGGAAATGAATACTTGAAGAATTATAAATATTGTAATTTTTTAATATTTATGTACCAATATTAATGAGGTGAATTTTATTTAAAAAATTATTTTAAATAAAAAGAGGACTAAATTTGAATAATATTGAAATAGGTAAACTAAAAATCAGTTTTGTTCAATATTGGAAGAATATTTTAAGAAAATTCAAGAATTCTTTATTGGGTTCTTTTTTTAAATTGGACAATTTTTAAACTTGTTTTTTATGATTTTCAAAAAAATATAGCAAAGATGTCAAATATTAAAACATATTTTTCTCATTTTTTCAAAAAAATAGAATAAAAACCGATTTTTTGAAACATGTGTACATTTTAGTCAGATTTGTATTATTTCTATGGATGTTTTTAGATGAACCAAGAAGCGATTGTGCTGAAATAGGTATTATGAACCATAAAAATAACGCCAAAATCCTAATAGGTTTTGTTGTTTTTTTGAGCAAGTAAATAGTGACAAATCTTAGAATCCCTCTTTTTCTTCCTCTTTCTTGGTAGGAGTTTTTGTGCCTGGTGCGGTTGGGAGTTTTGCTTTTTCTGAAGGTTTTTTAGCAACCTCTGATTCTTTGATACCTCTGTATACCTGTAGGAAACGTTTCCTGAATTTCACAGCTTCAGCTGTGTCCATAAACTGCACGTCAGATTTTTTTTCTTTTCCTCCTGCAGTTGGTGCATTTAGTATTTTATTGATGTCTTCGTCGGTAGAGACCATTCCCATGCTACCATTCCTGTAAACAAAGTAGTACCAGCTACTAGGTGACAATTCAAAAAATACGTGAATTTCATCACCCGTTTGCGGGCTTTTTGCAATCTCTACATAGCCTTCTGTCATGGCGTTGATATCTACATCTCCGATATTGGATATGCCTATTTTTCCAATGCTGTAATACGCATTGCTGATTGGATTCCATTTTAGGTTTACATCGGAAAGTACCAGGGTACTCAAAAACTTCATGGAGTGCTTAAACAACGGAACGTGTTCTTTTGAGCTTTTTGTTTTGTAGGCATCAGCATCTTTATATCCAACATATTGGGCCAGTTTGGAAATAAAATAAGGAGACTCAGGTTCTATTGCTGGGTCACTGTTTCCAGCATCCAAATTGGCTTTTACGATGTTCCCACCCAACTTCTGGGTCGTAGGTATGGAAAGTGGAAACTCAAATTTCATCATCGTAGAAAACTGATATTTCATAGAATCCATCGACACATTGGCTATACCTACTGTTTCGAATATTTTTGAAGGTAAGCCGAGGAGGTTGAATTTTCCTTCAAGTGCTATTATTCCTTTTTCGTCATAAAACTCATATTTGTTACCTATTGCATTATCATCTGCCAAACTCACCACAAATTTTTTGTTGGGTTCATCTCTTTTGAAAACACCCGTAACAGCCATAACGTCTAGGTCATCCTCTGATTTTTTTGCTGATAAAAAGGTTGGGTAAATGGCATCCATTTGAGCGTTGCTTTTCAGGTGTAGCCCCACATGAAGCGGCTTTCCGCCGTCTTTGAGAGTTTCGTCTACATTGATACTGATGGCCTCTGACTTGTTACCGCTGTAGTTGATCCAAGAGCCGCCCAACATGGGGTATTTTTTGAGGTCGGGTAATACTTGGCCATTTAAAGATAGATTTTTGAAAGGAGCCAACATTGTTATTTCTCCCTTATATAGCATTTTTGGAGATAAATAAACGCCATCTTTTTCCGACACTTTGGCTCTGGCAATGGTAGAAAGTTTATTCGAAGCCTTTGAACTCAACAAAGAGCCATCGGCAGTCAATTCGGCAAATTCAAAATTACCCAGTTTGATGTTAAAGGTATCGGCACTTACATTGACAAATTGGTAATCAGCATTCCCAGCAAACGATATTCTAGAGTTTATTTTTACCGTAGCTTTTGTTAAATTATGATATCTGTTCAGCGTGTCAGCTATAATTTTGGCGTTGGTAAATTCTTCTAACGTTCCATCTTTTTTAACAGCAACAAGGCCTTTATTTGGAATAATGGCGGCATCGGCAGAGTGGATTTCGTTTACCCCCGATATTTTCAAGTTCAGATTTGCAATGTCGTAAATAGCAGCAGTTCCATTGAATTTCAGGCCATATTGAGAGGTAAGGGTAGATGTGAACAAGGAACTTTCTAGTGCCCCTTCCATGGTTATTTTTTTCTCTTTTATGTTCCAAGTGGCTTTGTCGATGGTGGTGGTGTAAGACGAATACGGAAATTCTAACACAGAGCTTTGAGAATCGCTAAAATCACTGTTTTGCGAGGCAATGTTCACCACGGATTTTACTATGTTGAAATCTACACCCACTTTTTTGCCAGAAAATACAGGTTTCCCACCCGTTTCAGCTGATTTGATATTGAATGTTCCTTTGTCGGCAAGGAATCCTGCTTTATTAAATTTGAAGTTTTCGGATTTCGTATCGGAGTCGGCTCTATCCAATGTTCCGTTTCCGTAAAGCCCATTTTTCTTCAAAATTATGTCTCCTTTGAGTACAGATGAGCCTGCATAGAAGTTGAAACCTTTGGCGGAGTTTACTAGCATACTATCTTCTTCAGGACTCCAGAGCATTTGATACTCCGAAATCGCAACCTCGGGAAAATAAGAAACGGTACTGTTGGTTTCTATGATTCTTCCGGTTTCGCCCTTGGCGGTTAAATAATCATCAAAAAACTTCACTTCTGTGGCTTTAAGCTTACCGGCTAGGTGGGTTATTTCGCCCGAAGTTTTTATACCTCGTTTGTTCAAAACTATTTCTGATTCCGTTTTTATGGTGGTTTCAGTTCCATAAAGTTTATAAGGAGTCTTGGCTTTGTGCACAATTCCCATGGTGCTGTCGGGTAATACTACCAAGTTTTCTGGCACGGCCTTGAAAATGTTTCCCGGAGTAAACGTTCCTGCAAAAACAGGATTAACAGCATTTAGACTGTCAATATTCAGGCTCGCAGCTTTAAATACCACATTGTCCTCATATTTCTGAATTCTACCCTTTTCGCTAAAACTAACAGTTACACCACCTGGTATATTGAGTTTCGGAAATTCATCCAGTTTCTTACGACCCGACTTGTTATTTGGGCTGTTCAAGTAAAGTGTTCCTGTCTGTCCATAAACAAAATGAGCCCCAATCTCGTTTTTACCACCTTTTTTGAAGCTTTCAAGAGGAATAAAGGTGATGGAATCTATTCGTTGAAGTTTAACTAGGAAATTTTCATACTCCACTTCAAAATCGCCATAGAATTTGAAGTTCTTCACTACTATTTTTCCATTAAATCTGAAGACTTTGTTGCCGACAATCTTCATACTTTGGTCGGCTGGAACAAAACTGATGCCCAGCGAGTCGCTAAGTTTGAAGTCCTGCGTGCCTTTTATGTCCAAAGCCTTGGATTCTAAGTTTATAGATGCATTTCCAGAGCCGTTTCCTGATGCTAATGATGACAATACCAAATCGTCAAAGTCGGTTTTGCCGTTGAACGACAAGAAATAATGTTGGCCTTTACGGCTTAAGGAATAAATATTTTTATAGGGATCATAATCAAAAAAGCCCATTTGGTTACCAATCAACATACCATTGCTGACCTGAAAACGCTCTTTTTTGGTGATGTTCATCATTTCTTCAATGGTGAAGGCATTGACTTTTTTTCTTGCGAAAAGATTACCGGCTGCTATCAAAGGATTAAAACCCGAGGCAGTACTCAATGCTCGGACACGGTCAGGATTGTAATAATTGAACGACTCAAAAAGTGCGGGAATCTCCGTTTTGCCAGATACTATATAAAAGTCCATTTTACCACCACTTAAATCCCACGACATGGCGTCACAGCGGATATCTACCTGGTGAAAAGTATCAGAGTACATGCTTGACCTGAATCCACTTTTTTGGAGTTTGTTGAGTTGTAAATGGTTTTTTTTCAGGCTGTATTCCATCCTTACGGCTGGATGTGATACCGAATCATTGCCAAATTTGGTCAAGAAGCTAACTTTATCAGAAGTAATGAGCGAGTCAGTCACCGTGACGCTTCTACCAATTACCACGAACGTGTTCTTTTGGTTTTTGTTAGCGGTAAGTTTGGTGTAAGGATCAAAGGCCGACCCTGTTGATATTTTGGATCCTATTAGCGTGTATCCACCAATGTACTCGTAGCTTGGAATATTCAGTACGAGCTCTGCATCGCTGTGGTATGATTTAAACCTCGGATAAGTGGAAGGTTCATTTTTCTGCCTTTTCTCTAATTTTATTTCTAAAACTCCTTCTACTGGTTTTTTTAAAATATTCTGGTGTTCAATTTTTACTTTGTCCGCCAAAAGCTTCCCATTGTTTGATTTTAGATGGTATTTGTCAAAACTTGCTTTGGCGTTTTCGTTTGCTGCTAACCAACTTAGCTCACCGTTTTGTCCTACAAAAACGCCATTTATGAAATCATAAGCTCCTGATGTTTTGTTGATTACTATTGAGTCAGAAGGACTTATAAGCACTAAATCGGCATTTTCGAATACGATATGCATTCCCTCTATTTTAGGAATTTTTACCAGAACTGCGTCTTGGGTATTAGTTCCTGGACTCACATTCAGTTTTGGGTCATTCCAGGGGTCATATTCCTCTACTTTTTCGTTTTCACCCCATCCAATATCCTCCTCTTTGGTTTCTTTTTGGGCAGGCTCAGTTATTGTCAAACTAGGGTTAAAGAAGTCTTGTTTTTTGTCAAAAAAAGCAAACTTATATTGGCCATTTACAACCCTCACTTTGTTGAAAGCCGAGGTGTAAACATTACTATTTTTGAAGAAAGTGTTGAGTTGGTACAATACCTCGTTTATGGTCTTCGTGTTTTGTGGCTCTAAGGTTTTTCTTAGGTATTGTGTAAATGTGGCCAATGCGGAGGCATCAACATTTCCTGATTTTTGGTAAGACTGCAGAATATTGGTAGCATTGAGCAATTCGAGCGGCTTAATACCTTTCTTGGTTAAAAATTGTATTAAGGCCACTGCCTCTGTTTTGGCTTGTTGGTCCAAAGAATTTTTGAAGAAAGTCGAAAATTCGCCCATTGGAGCTTTGGCATACGCACCTAGTTGTTTTTCCATTTGTTTTGGAAAATCCACTATGAATTGCTCAGGTTCATTGGCCAGAACAAGTACCTGACCTTGGACTTTTGAGAAGAACAGTGTGCTAATGACGAATAGTACGATAATCGGCTTTAAGTGCATAGTATTACGCTCAATGTTTTCTAAAAACGACTGCTGCCCAGTTATTCTTACTTATGTGCTTTATTTTTTTCAATCCATTTGCTTCTGCTTTTGCCTGAATATCAGCTATATCATGCTCATAGAAGCCACTTAACAGTAGATAATCGCTTGTGAATGTTGCATATTTTGGTATTTCCTCCAAAAGAATGTTTCGGTTGATGTTGGCCAAAACAATGTCGTACACTTCAGCTTTTTGAGAGTCAATTGTTCCTAAAGATATGGTTACTAGGTCAGTATGGTTTAGCTGAATATTTTCTTGGGTGTTTTCTACTGACCATTCGTCTATATCAAAGGCGTGGATTTTGGTTGCTCCAAGCTTGGCTGCTAGTATGGCCAAAATACCCGTTCCGGTGCCTACATCCAAGACACTTTTATCCTTATGGTCAATCTCCAGCTGCAATGCCATCACTTGGGAAGTGGTTTCATGGTGGCCTGTTCCGAACGACATTTTGGGTGTAATGACTATTTCGTGCTCGTATTGCTCACCTGCAGGTTCATGAAATGTTGCTCTGATATAAACTTTATCTAAGACCTCGATAGGTGAGAAATTGGACTCCCATTCTTCGTTCCAGTTTTGTTTTTCTATTTTTTTAAGACTGTAACTCATGGGCGTTTTTTCGGCATAAGTTTCCATTAATTGTTTGAGGTCTCGTTCTTGAAACTCACTCTCAAGCACATAGGCCTGAAGCCCTTCGTCTGTTTCTACAAAAGAATCAAAACCAATTTCTGCCAGTTCGGCCATTAGTATTTCAGAAAAATCAGGCTCTACGCTCAGGGAAAGTTCAAAATAGTCCATTTTCTTTGGTTTTATATAAATACAAAAAGCCCGACATCGGGCTTTTTGGTTCGGTATTAATATTTTTTATTCTTCTTCGTCTCCTCTGATTTCTTTCGATTTCAGGTTTTTAGTTGGGATTCCGATATTCAATGAAATCCTCCAAGTATTGGCCAAAGGATTACCTGCTTTAGTGGGTATCAAATAGGCCATATCGAGCTTGTAAATGTCTTTGAGTGTAATTCCGAAACCTGTCGTGAAATATTGACGAGCTCCTTTGTTTCCAGACTCATAGAAATATCCTGTTCTTAAGGCTATCAAGTCAGCATAAGAATATTCTGCTCCAACTGATCCCATTACTTCTTCTAGCTCTTCCTGAAAACCACCAGGGGCATCACCCCAAGACGAAAACATGGTAGAGAATATACTTTTCTCACTTATAGGTGTGTTAGGTTTCGGTGTCGGAACCAACAATTTGTTCAAATCTATCAGGAAAGTGAAGGTGTTCAAATCATCTGGCTTGTGAGATATTTTTGTGCCAAATTTTATGTTGGCTGGTATAAAGTATTCACCAAAACCATAGTTTACCTTACCACCCAAATTCTGCAAAACTAGGCCGTAATCAACATCTAGTTTTTTCGGTTTGTCCGTATTTTTATCTGTTGGTCTGGTTTTGTTATAGTAAAATCCTAAATCTATGGCACCTGTTCTACCAGGTTTGCCGGCTTGGCCGTTCACAACAGTATTACCGACCAAGTTAGAGTTGATAAACTTCAAATTCAAACCCATCGAAAAATCTGAGTTGAGTTTTTGGGCAATTCCCAGAGCCAAACTAAATTCTTTTGAGTGAAATTCTTCCAAGTAGTCGCCGAAAATGTTGGTAAACTGAATATCCCCTTGGTCAAAATAAGTCACACTTGCACCTATGGTTTGCTTGTCACTTACCTTGTAGTATCCGTTGGCACTCATGAGTCCCATGTCTTGCACGATGTCTCTCAACCACGGTGCATAGGAGAAACTCGCCCCATATTTATTGTCCACGAAGGCTAACTTTGAAGTGTTCCAATACATGGCGTTAGCGTCTGGAGCCGAGGCAACGCCGGCATCGCCCATGGCGGCTGATTTTGAATCAGGCGTTAGTGTAAGAAACGGCACAGCGGTGGTTACAACTTGGTAGTCTTTGGTTTTAGTTTGAGCATGGACAAGAGAAGAAATCATCAGAAGAGTGAAGATTCCTAAAAGCGACTTTTTATTCATATATGAGGTATTCACGAATTCTTTTTTTCTAATTTTCATCAAAAAAGTGTTCAAAATAATAAATTTTTATTGTCATTTCCAAAATATTAATCTCCCAGAGGTCTGGGTGGTTTCGTTTTCGGAGAGTGACAAAAGATTCAGTTTATAGTATAGTTGGTTCGATACATTGCTGTTACCCTCAAAATCCAGTCCAAATTCTATTTTTTCATCACAATTTTTACAAGATTTTTGATGATCAACAACAGTTCTTCCGTAAACATCATAAATCATCAAATGGGCCATTATATCGTCTCCGAGTCTATTGTGTTTAAAGATCAGATTCGTATAATTTGAAAAGGGATTCGGATAGTTTAGGTAATTTACTATCGCAAATTCCGGCTTTTCAACGTTAAATTCAAACGTTTTCTCGGTCTTATTATTATAGCTATCAAAGACTATAAATTTCATTTTATTTTTTCCTGAAGGTAAACTTCCCACAAAAAAATTGATAATTCCTTGAAAACCACCTTCGGTTAGGCTCAAAAGTGGGTTAGCCTCAATGACCAAGGTGTCGTTTAAGATTATCTGTGTACGGTGGTTTTGGTCAAAACCTGATATATTGATAGCGTTTTCGTCAAATACTTCTATCGATAATGTTTGGTTTTGTTTTTGACTAATTTTTACCTCAGGCCCAGTATTATCATCAACTTCAGGATTTGTGAGGCTCGTTATTTCAAAATCATTAAAAAAACCATGTGCGTTTGCGGTAGAATCTTCATTGACCGCGTAAAAAGTTATCATTCCTTTACCCGTACCTTTTATTTGGTCTTTTGGTAGAATAATATTTGCCAAAAACTGTCCATCCTTTAAATCATATAATCCTTCAAATATTTTGTTATCAGGAGATTGGTATTCAAATGCCGGTCCATCAGAAAACGTCCCTAATGTTTTCATTTTCTGAGCTTTATCAAAGACAGCAACTTTTATTTTTCCTGAAAAAGACTTACTTGTTTTGCCGATAATTTGTATTTTTTCCAAGGCTTTCCAGGTTTGGCCAACAGGATCAGAGCCGTTTGCTTTCAGAAGTTCTATACTGTTCTTGAACTCTGGAATCGGCTGAGAAGGATCCCCTAAAAGGCTAAAATTACGGTTAATTTCGCCTTCGAGTGATTGGTTTTTAGTCAGAACAAATAATTCTCCGAGTGTTTTGGCCTTGGAAATATTGTTGTAAAAAGCACTATTGATTCTTTCGTTGGTGCTGGAATATACGGGCCTTGTGGTGGTTAACAATGCTATACATCCGCCGGCGGGGTTTAGCAGAGCGAGCTCAGCACCAGATACCAAAGCTGGGTTATCAAATTTGCCAAATTGGCAAGTGGCAGTAAAAAATATCGGAAGTTTGGTCGGATTTCGGAAATTTTGAATGTCGCCAATTGTCAGGAGTTTTTCGTTTGCCCAGCCGTCTTCTGATCCATGGCCGTTATAATTGAGCAAGAAAGTACCGTTTTTTATCGCATTGGTTAATGCCTCTGTGGCTTTAGGTGCTGTATTGTCCTTGCTTATTTCGTACTGGTCGAGGTATATTTTGTCTATTTCAAAACCTCCGTAGGCCGCCTTCGAAAGCTGGCCAAGTGCCTCGGCGTCTTGTTGATGTATGTTAAAGTCGCGGTTGTCTGCCACATAAGTTATTTTGTTTTTCCAATTGCCTGTGGCTACCTCAGCCGATTGGTAGTTAATAATTTTACTAATGATGCACTTGGTTTCAAAAAGTGTTTTGGCAGGTAACCGGCCAACCGCAATATCCAATGTATGGTCGTTGTCGCGGTTACTTATCCAGATATTCCGTTGGCTGAATCCTTCTGCCCAGTGGCCCTCGTGGTCTTCAAGAAATCCAAAATAGTCGTCAGATGAAAAACTATAAATGGGTTCCAAGGACTCCCTAGACTGGTAGGTCGGGACAAGATTTTTGGTATCGATATAGGTGATTTGATTGTTATTTTTATAGTCAAAGGTGGCATCGCCAATGAGTAACAAATGTTTAAATTCCTTTGGGTTTTTTAACCAAAAATGGCGACATAAATCCCTGATGGCCGTTGGGTCAACCTTGCCCGAGCTAAATTCGTTGTAGATTTCCTTGGTGCTAAAGCCCAGAACATCTAAATTCCGTGTTTGTTTTTTGAAAAGAATCAATCTTTCTACCTCATCCTTGAATTTTTCGGGATAAACCACCAGCAAGTTGGGAGAGGTATGGTCGGCTATGCTTTGATTGAGAACTTTTTCAGAAAAGGTTGGGTTTTCTACATTCTTTTTGTTGAAAACCAATATTTTATCGATATTTTTTGTGGTAGAAATGCTAAAATTTCCATTAGCCGTTAGAGCTATACTTTTGGGTAAATAGGGATTGCTTATGTTCCAAATTTCCGTATTTTGGTCTGTTTGAGATATTTTGTAAGTTGCTTCTTCGGTTTTGTTTAATTTCCAAAATGTGATTGCGTTATTGGGGTCATATTTCAAGGTTCGTTCATATTGATATTCGTAAAAATCGACATAAGCCCCAGCATTAGCCGATCCAATAGTACTCAAACTCAGCCCAATGTTGAAGGTTGTATTTTTGGGTAAGATTCTGTTAATTTCTGTAAGGTTAGAAACACGGTTATATCTTGCAAAATTATCAGCAGAATTGTAAAGTGAACGGGCTAAAGTATATTTGTCAACACTTCGATTGTCAATTTTGAAGTCCAAAGTTTGGTCACTTCTCCCCATGCCCAACAAGTTTATGGTCAGGGAAATAGCTGACTCTGCATCAGGAGTGGGTACCTCATAAGATTGCGAGTTATAGAAAAAATCACCGAACCATTCCCTTCCTGAGGCCAAAAGGTTTTTACTTTCTTTTTCTACATAATTATAGAAGGTAAGTTTTGAAACTGAAGTACTACCAGAAGACGAGGGTGGTAAAGTTTCTAATTTAAGAGCATCTTCTTTGTTGAAATTTATGAAATAGAAGTTTTCGTTGGAGTAGGGATTGAGTTTATGTTTTATTTTGGTACTTGTGGAGTCGTAATACTCTTCATGCGGAGATTCTCCGTAAAAAAGGACTTCGTCGGATGTATCTATCTTGCGGTCAGTGTCATTGCATTTAACAGGTATTTGTCTCAAGTCTTGAATTCTTTCGGCACTGTTGGCTTGAGGAAGGGCCTTTATGGTACCAGTAAAAATGCGAATTTTCTGTGGATCTATTGATTTGAAATTGGCCACATTTTTTTTTAGAAATGCATGGTCTATTTTGTAGATTCCTGATTTTGAGATACCTACCTTTATCCATTCACCCTCCGACAGTACCGATTTTTGGCCAAAAAGGCCAAAACTGCTAAGCAAGAATGCGGTTAGAATAAATCTCATAAAGGGTTTATAGTACGTCTGTTCAAAAACGTTTTTAGGTGAGTTTTGGTATCAAAATCAGTCAATTATTTGAATGGGGGCGTAGGATGCTATGGTGTATCTTTTTTTTGAGGTGGTGCATTCTACGAGCGTTCTAGTTCTTCGATTTTCTATTTTTTTATATTTCTTATTTTTAAAAACAAAAACCCTGCCTGTTGGTAATTCTGAAAGTACATGACCCTCAACGTTTTCATTTTCTTCTAAAATACCCAATACTCTCACTAACTCTGGGTCTTTGGTAGACGATGCCGCTGGATTCACCATGTGTCTTTTGAGAACTTTTAGTATTTCTTCAGGAAACACTTCAGTTGTCAGCAAAGGAGCCATTAATTGGGTAAAGGTGGTTTTCCATTCCACGCCATGCGGGGCTGGCCGCTTTCTTAACAATTTGGCCTTGATAGTTACATGTTGATGTGCTATTTCATGTATCAAGGTTACCAAAAAAGAGTGGTAATTGGAGTCGGTATTGACAGATATATAATGCTGGTTGTCTTTAAAACGATAGTTTCCGAGGCATGTTTTTCTGGACCTTGAAATAGCGAAATTGAAAGGATGCTCTGTCCAAAGTCTCATGACATAAGGAATAGCAGCCTTCGGAATCTTCGCCGATAGCAAATTTTCAAGTTTTGCAGATGAGGTCTGTACCGTAGAAACTGGTTTTTTCTTTAAAAA
This sequence comes from Lacihabitans soyangensis, assembly GCF_024343775.1. GTDB lineage: Bacteria > Bacteroidota > Bacteroidia > Cytophagales > Spirosomataceae > Leadbetterella > Leadbetterella soyangensis. The sequence goes on from NZ_RJUF01000177.1 coordinate 72,108, forward strand.
GCCAAACAACAAATTATTAAGCGATATTACTGTACAAATATAAAGCATTCAAAGCTTTCTGTAGTGTTTTTACTAAAAACCGTAAAATAAAAAACTAAGTATTTATATGATTTAAATCCTTTTTTAATTCTGTTAAAGCCCTAATATTGAAGTAAAAAACTAAAAGTATGAAAAAAATATTAGGTCTAGGAGCACTTGTATTGAGTATGAGTTCATGTGGGTCAAAGTTGGTGGATCCTTTGGCGGGATGTGAGAAAGCATCAACTAAATTTTCCAATGCTGCCACTGCTTTTTTTACTGATTTAACCAGCAAAAGCAAATGTGAGGCTTTTAAAAGTTCAGCTTCAAATTATCTCAAGGATTGTCCTACTTTGTCTGTTGCCGAGGTCAAGGAAGCCAACGATTCCATAAAAGATCTCGATTGCAACGATTTGTAAATAAGAGTAGTTAGTTTTAATATTCATAATTGGGAAAGCAAGTATTATTCTCTAACGTTGGATATTTAAAACCTACCTAGTCATTTGAAAAATTTTGTGATTCAGAACATAAATTGGGTACTTGGTTTTTTGGACTCGTAATAATAATTATTTTTTGAAGTTCTTAGGTTAAAAAAGTTTTCATTGGCCATTGAATATTTCTAATTAACATTTAGTACTACTTAGGTTCAACTTGGTGAATTTTAAGTTCAGCCAATTTATTTTTTGGTATTTTATTTTTATCACGGTTGATTTTGCTTTCGTTAGTTTGTTTACCTCAGAATTAATGATTTTAGTTGGCATGGGGTTTTATTTCATGGCCGGATTCGTTTTTAGCTTATTTCTCAAAAAGTTAACTATAGCAAATATGTTCTGCAGTTTACCAAATTTAATTACACAGATATTTTCACTTTTAATGGTATTGGTGATAGATTTTAGCGTGATAGATGATTATTTGTTATTCTTTTTTAGCTTTTTTGTGATTATACCGAGTATTGTGCATCTACTTTCGATTAACAATTTGTTATTGGTTATTGAATGTAAAGCCAAGCTTTCGATCATTATCTCATCATTGCTACAAGCTTTTAATGATTTCGTCGGTGTAATTAAATTTTTTAAGGTTGTATTTATCCCAAATTTTTTTTGGTAATTTTCATTTGATTTTCGGCAATTTTTATTTTGTTGAGACTATGCTTACTTTAGATAAAATTCAAATACTTGCGGCTGAAAGGATAGTCTTTTTAAATACATAGTGGTGTTTATTTTGTATCGTTCGATGTTTTGTTCTAAAGATTTCAAATAATATTTCCATACTATAAAAATATTAAAAGTCTTTTTGATGGAGACTCTCAACCTTACCTATGAACTAAAATGAAACGTACTTTTGACAAATTTAATGTCTATCTTCATCTTCAGATGTTGATTTTATATTGTATTTTATGCATTGCCAAAATTTTCTTCCAAATACATTTTAACTATTTTGTCCAGTGCTTAATATTGATACTTTTAAACTATATCTTACTTTTTCCTTTCTTGAAAGAATACTTATACAGTATGAAGTCTAAGGTCTTATTGTATTTTGCTATTCTTTCAGTGGGTGAGTTTTTTATTATTTTTAATAAGAATGTCATTTTCCTAAAACTGGGCATATTTTTTTATCTTTTATCAAAGTTTATATTACTTCTGCTTTTAAAAAATAGCCTTAAAGATTTTCAACTAGTTACAATTTGGGATTCTATCAAAATTATAGGTCCACAACTTGTTTCTTTTGCTTTAGGATTCTTGATTTATAACAATGCAGACTTAGATATATCACTTTCGGTATTAGTCATAATATATGCTGTACTTTCAGCCTTAATTTTCAGTTATATATTTTATTTTAAGAATTTCGTTGGTATGAGATTTATAGTTATTGGCCTCATTCTTATTACTATACACGAAAGTTTTGGTGGATTAAATTTCTTTAATAGTTACATTGATAAAGATTTTGTCATTTCTTTTATTCTTATTTCTGCCGGAAAATATTTTTTGGGGCTAGGTTTTTGGAAGTCAAGAATTGCTTCTCAACATTAGCTTTTCATCCAGTTTTCCACCATTTTTACGCCGTGTTCTGTCAAATAAGCCTCTGGATGAAACTGCACTCCACGAATATCATATTTTTGGTGTGCTTCTCCCAAAACATAACCTTTTTCGTCGATAGCGGTAATTTTTAGGTCAGTAGGCATGGTTTCAGGGACAACGGTCCAAGAATGATAACGGCAAACTTCAAACGAATTCGGTAATCCTTTGAAAAGCAACTCGTTTTCATCTTTCACGACGCATTTGGTGGTAACACCGTGCAGCACATCATCCATGTTATGTAGTTTTGAGCCGAAAGCCTCACCAATGGCTTGATGACCCAAGCACACTCCGAAAATACTTTTGGTGGTTTTATATTCGGCCAAGAGATCCATCATTATACCTGCTTCTTCCGGAATTCCTGGTCCTGGAGAAAGTAAGATTTTGTCGTATTTTTTTACTTCCTCTAAAGCTATTTTATCATTTCTGATTACGTCTACATCTCCACCCAAATCTTTTAGGATGTACACCAAATTATATACAAAAGAGTCGTAATTGTCTAATACTAGTATTTTCATCATTTTCATTTTTTTTTCTTCTTTCCTTCTTCAGACATTCTCCATTCTACCGCTCGTGTCATTGTTTTTATACTTTCGGCTTTTCTAAATCTCAAAGCACTCCAATCTTCGTCTATAGCCACCATTCTTACAGGTTCGTAGCCTAGGTCACCCATAGCTTGCCAACCATTGTCCCTATTAAACTCGCATTTATATTTTTTGGAACTGCCTTTGGGATAAACAAACCAAAAAAGACCATTTTCTTCCATTTTAGAATCAACCAATGTGCCAAATTTAATAACTTCATCAAGTTTGGTACAGAAAATTAGAGCAAAATCTACTTTGGTTTCGTCGAGTGATTTTTTCACATCAATGTGCGTTTTAAACTCTTCCCACATTTCGTCCAGATCTTTTGGAGCGTTCAGTATTACCAAACTTTTATGCTCTTTATAATTTAGTTTTTTAAGTAAGGGGTTCATATTAATAATGTTTTTTTCGTCAAAATTAAATGTGATATCTAACTCTACATTTTCGTCCTTATTCTGAATTATTATCAAATTTGACCTGCCATTTCTATTGCTTTTCTCAAGGCTCCAAGCTTTAGATGAATCTCGGCCATTTCGGTTTCTATCACAGATTTGGCTACCACACCCATCCCGGCTTGAAAAAACAGCGTGTTGTTTTTGCTTAGGAATGTACGTATTGCTATGGCATGGTTAAAGTTGCCTTTAAAATCCATGAAACCTATTGCACCTCCATAAATACTTCGGTTAGTAGGTTCCATTTCGTTTATCAAACTCATGGCCATATGCTTTGGAGAACCTGAGAGTGTTCCTGCCGGAAAAGTATCTGCCACCAATTGCAATGGATTTGTGCCTTTAGTCATATGTCCGGTTACTTTAGATACCAAATGAATCACATGACTGTAAAACTGTACTTCCTTGAAAATGTCTACTTGTACATGGTCGGAGCTACGCGAAAGGTCGTTTCTGGCAAGATCCACCAACATCACATGTTCGGCAGATTCCTTGGGATCGGCGTGTAATTGGCGGGCCAATTCAGCATCTTTGGCATCGTCGCCTGTTCTTCTAAATGTACCCGCTATCGGATGAATTTCGGCTTGTCCGTCTTTTATAAATATCTGTTTTTCAGGACTTGATCCAAAAATATGATAATCGCCACCGTCAAAATAAAACAAGTACGGGGAAGGATTTATGCTACGCAATGCCCGATATACATTGAAGTCATCTCCAGTAAATTCTTGCGAAAATCTTCTGGAAGGTACAATCTGAAAGACATCTCCACGTAGACAATGTTTGATGCATTTTTCAATGATTTTAACCATATCGGCATCATTGATATTGGTTTGTTCTTCGCCTTTTTTAGAGAAATTGCTAGAGGTTCTTTTTGGGTTTTTTACATAAAACTCCAGCGTATCTAAACCATCTTCCTTAAATTTCGACTCCTCGCCTTCTTTGGCATAGGCGTGCTCAAACATAAAAAGCTCGTCTTTGAAATGATTGACAGCTATCACATACCTATAAACTCTGTACAATATTTGTGGAATAGCTGTTTCTTGACTTTTTTCTTGAATTTCTATATCCTCAAAATATTCTACTGAGTCGTAAGTGATATGTCCGAAAAGTCCATTGGATATAAACGAATGCTCACTTTCTGATGGCTGGTATCTACTGGCAAAAGTTTGTAAGGCATTCACAGCCTCCTTTCTTGAAGCTAGTCTAAACTTCTCAGTGCTTCCATCTGGAAAAGTTTGCGTAATTTCATCATTATCAAGGATAAATGACGCAATGGGATCACAGGCAATATAACTGAAACTATTGTGCATGGCGTGATAATCGGCACTTTCGAGAATCACGGAGAGCGGGAATTGTTCTCTTATTCTTAGAAAAATACTCACCGGAGTGAGTGTATCGGCCAACAATCTTTTGCTTCTGGTAGTAATATTAAATTTCATAATTCATTGTTTCTTTTCGATTTCCTTTGACATTGATGAGCCATCGCAGTTCTCTCTTTATTATTTTTTTAAAATCCTAATCATTATATTGTTGCCTTTGTGGTTCAACAGAGCCGATATTTCGGCGGCTGAGCGGATCCGACATTTCGGTGGCTGAGCGGATCCGACATATCGGCGGCTGAGCGGATCCGACATATCGGTGGCTGAGCGGATCCGACATATCGGTGGCTGAGCGGATCCGACATATCGGTGGCTGAGCGGATCCGACATATCGGTGGCTGAGCGGAGCCGAAGCCACAAAAAAAACGGCTTGCCGTTTTGAACAGCAAGCCGTAATTATGTAATAAACCACATAGCGGAATGTTGCTCAACTCAAAAGAGAAGAACGCCACCAACCTTTATTTGCTATGCTGTTTGATAATTTCATGTCGCAAATGTAGCCATGAAATTTATAATTCAAAATATTTTAAAATTATTTTTCTAAAAGACCATCAGTAACCCATTGCTTAAGTTTGGCAATGTTATCGGCTGACAATTTCATTGTGCCGTTTCGAGGCATAAAACCTGTAGTGCCTGGTTCTCTTTGTACGCGATCCAGTATCGTAATTATTTTTGACTGAGCTACTGCAAACTGATCCCATTTGTTGGGATTGGCTCCTCCAGCCAAATGGCATGGGGAACAGTTTGTTACCAGTATTGTTTTAATGTCTTTGTCGTAGGTTATTTTAGCCACCACAACAGGTTCATCTTCTTTTTCACAACTGCTAAAAATAGCAAGTGAAAATAAACATAGTGCAAGAGTTTTTGTGAGTTTTTTCATTGTTTAAAGTTTTAGATTAACAAACGGGATAAGTTAATAACCGTAGTACGCATCATATTAAGAAAAGGTTGTAAACAAAAAAAGGGCAGACAAATGTCTACCCTCCTTCAAACTTTAAACATCTAAATTTTATTTTTTTGCTGCAGCGTATCTTGCTTCTACGGCATTCCAGTTTACCAATGTCCAGAAAGTATCTACATAATCAGGACGTTTGTTTTGGAACTTCAAATAGTAAGCATGTTCCCAAACATCCAGACCCAACAAAGGCGTTCCTTTTACCTCTGCGATATCCATTAGGGGGTTGTCTTGGTTTGGAGTAGAGGTTACAGCTACAGTGCCATCTTCTTTAGCTATTAACCATGCCCAGCCCGATCCAAATCTCGTCGTTGCGGCTGTTTTAAATGCTGCTTTGAACTCATCAACTCCACCAAAAGCTGCGATGATAGCCTCTTTTAATGGTCCTGAAAGATTACCGCCCACACCTTGTGGAGCAAGAATATTCCAGAATAAATCGTGGTTATAATGGCCACCTCCGTTATTTCTTACTGCTGGTGATGCTTTACTTATATTTGCCAAAATTTCTTCAATTGTTTTGTTTTCCAAATCCGTACCAGCTATAGCCGCATTAAGATTTGTAACATAAGCATTGTGATGACGGTCATGATGAATTTCCATTGTCATGGCGTCAAAATGTGGTTCCAATGCATCATTGGCGTAAGGAAGGGGTGCTAATGTAAAAGCCATAATTGTATTTCTTTAAACTTATTTTTCGATCTATAAATGATAAACATCAGTTTTTTAAAATGTGTTCGAAAGGGATGAAAAAAATAGAAAAAATTGGCTTGGTTCGATATTTTTATGAGATTTTCAAATAGATACGTGGTTTGTCTTCAAAGATATTATGCAATCCTTTTCATTTTTCAAGATGTCGCGGAATAGGTATAATATAAATGGCGATAACTTATATAAATATATAGTTATCGCTGAATTGTAACTCAGAAAATAACGGTATCTATTAATTTTAGAACAGATGTCGCTAATTACTTCCAAAAGAATATGAATATGATTTATTTTTATGAATAAAAATGAAGGAATTCAAATAGTATTCTTTCTCTTTTTTTTATTCTTCATTTGGCTTAGAAGTATTGATTTTATAAATCAAATATGCGATACCAACCACAAAATGAAGAATGACGATGGCAGCTATGATGTACGCTAAAGTCATTTGTTTTTTCTTACAAAAATCAATGAAAAATGAGGTTATTCAAATGATAAATGTCACAAACACTCAGTTTCTTAGTTTTTTAAAAAAACTTTTTAACATTGCCTCAGATTCAGATTGTAGAATACCCCCAATTACATCAGTTTTGGGATGTAGAATGGGCTGATTGATAAGTGTAAAACCCTTTTTCTTGTCATAAGCCCCAAATATTACTCGCTCAATTTGTGACCAAGCCAAGGCTCCGGCACACATAACACAGGGCTCAAGTGTTACATAAAGCGTGCAGTTTTTGAGATATTTTGCAGCCAAAAAGTTGGAAGCTGCCGTTATGGCCAATATTTCGGCATGGGCCGTTACATCGTGCAGTTGTTCTGTTTGGTTTACTCCTTTTCCTATGATTGTTTTGCCTTCGGCCACCACTATGGCACCGACAGGTACTTCGTCTTTTTCATAAGCATCCATGGCCAAATCCAAGGCTTTTGCCATGAAATATTCGTGTGAGTAAATGGGGTAGGAGTTTCGAGCCAAGGGAATAAAATTTTCAAAATGAACGAATAAGCTTTGCCTTTGACACAATACAACTATTTTTAGTGTCTTTGCGACCTAGCGGTTATATCAAGGATTGAAATTAATAAAAAAACGCCTCAAATGTTTAAAAATGAGGCGTTTGCGATAATATTTTTGAAACTTAAAAACATAAACTAGCAGCACCCAAAAGACCAGCGTCGTTGGCCAATGTTGCTCTTTTTATGTCCAGCGTTTTCATATAATAAGGTGTTAGCCAATATTTTAATTGACGATTTACAGCAGGCATAATATATTCAAACGATGCCGATAAACCACCTCCAATAAGAATGGTGGTGATGTCAAGAATTCTAATCATTGATACCAATCCGTCACCCAACAAAGTTCCTACAACGTCGAATATTTGAAGTGCAAGTACATCACCATCAGAAGCAGCGGCTACCAATCCTGTGGTAGAAATAGAGCCGTCACTTGGAAGTCTTGTTTCTCCTTTAAACTCAGCACGCATTTTGTTGGCTAGGTCCAAAAGCTCGTTTTTGCCTATGTTTCTTTCTAAAACCTTGCCGTTTATTGATGGCATGTGACCAGGCTCCATGGCATTACCGCCACCGCCTTTAAACACCAGTTTGTCTATGATGGCTGCACCGCCTACGCCTGTACCAAGTGTTACAAATATATAATCTTCAGGTAGTTTTTCTTCTCCAAAATAATATTCGCCTAAGGCTGCAGCATTGGCATCATTTTCCAAGAAAAAATCATGCTCGGGGAAACGTTTTTTCAAAAGCGGAATAATGGGAGTACCGTCGGTTTCGGGTATGGCGGTTATTTCCATCAAGGTTGATCTGTCACGAGAAATAAGTCCAGGTACACCTATGCCTATTTTTTTAACCTCGGGGTTTTCTTTAAGTTGAACGGCTATGGCGTCACCCAAATTATCTACAAAATGACCTGTTGCCCTCCAAGAACCGGTGTCGTGGCTATAAAAGTTTGTAATATTTCCAGTTTCGGCATTCACAATGCCCATTTTAACATTTGTCCCACCAACGTCTATTCCCAAATATTCTGTAGCCATCCCGATGATTTATAAAGTTTTCTGCAAATATAAATTAAAATAAATTAATAATTAGGGAAGATGATCTCTTCTATTAATCCTAATATTTCTGTTTTGCCTGTTTTTCTTTCTGAAGAACTTATAAAGTACTCGGGTAATATCTGCCAGGTTTCTGAAAGTGCACCCATAAAATCGGTAATGTTCTTCTGTCCTTCCATGGTTTTTACTTTGTCAGCTTTCGTGAAAACTAGCTTCAGAGGAACCCCGTTTTCACCTAATTTTTGTATAAATTCTAAGTCTTTTTTTTGTGGTGAAAGTCGGATATCTAACAAAACAAAGACATACAGGAGGTTGGGTCTTTGGAGCAGATAGTCCCATGTCATTTTTTCCCATTTGGCTTTTTCTGAAACTGGTACTTTGGCGTAACCATAGCCAGGCAAATCCACCAGATGCCATTTGTTATCAATCAAAAAGTGATTGATAAGTTGGGTTTTTCCTGGAGTTGAGGATGTTTTTGCAAGGTTTTTAACACCGGTTAGCATATTAAGTAGGGAAGATTTGCCAACATTTGACCTTCCTATAAATGCTATTTCGGGCAGATCATCTTGAGGGCAATTCTCTACCCTAGAGGCACTTTTATTAAACTTTGCTTCTTTTATTTGATACATTTTTGTTGTTTTTAATTGCATTTAGGGCAAGTACCTTGCACCAAAACGTTGATTTCTTTTCGTTGATAACCTTCTGGAAGAATGATTTCTGGAATCAGGAATTTTTCTAAACAGAAGGTTTCGTTGCATTCCGAACATTTGAAATGCACATGGTCGTGGTGGTGATGGCCCGAGGCACATTGGTCTTTGCAGAGGGCATATTTTACGCCGCCGTTGTCGTCCAAAATCTTATGAATAATGCCCTTGTCTAGAAATGTTTTGAGCGTGCGGTATATGGTAACTCTATCAAAACCATCCGTGAGGTAGGTTTCTATATCGCCATGTGAAAGAGCTGATGATTTTTGAAGAAAACCATTCAGTATATTTTCACGGGTGTCGGTATGTCTGAGGTCATTTTGGCGTAATATGCCCAGTGCGTTATTTTCCATTTTATCCCATTTCGTAAGAAACTACGTCAAACTGCATTTTTACCAAATTTGCATAAATTCCCTCGTTTTTCAAAATCAAACTTTCGTGGGTGCCAGATTCGGCTATTTGGCCGTCTTTCAAAACATAAATTTGGTCGGCGTTGCGGATTGTGGCCAATCTATGAGCAATGATAATAGAAGTACGCCCTTTCATGAGTTCGTTTAGAGCATCTTGCACCAATTTCTCCGATTCTGAGTCCAAGGCACTAGTGGCTTCGTCTAGCAAAAGTATGGCTGGATCTTTTAATATCGCCCTCGCTATGGCTATTCTTTGTCTTTGTCCTCCAGAAAGTTTTATACCTCGGTCGCCCACTATGGTCTCGAATTTATCTGGAAATTTCTCAATAAACTCTAGGGCGTTGGCTTTTTGTGCTGCTTCTTCTACCTCTTTTAGGTTAGCTCCAGGATTTCCATAAGCTATGTTTTCGAATATTGTACCACCAAACAAAATTACTTCCTGTGGTACTATGGCTATGTTTTGACGTAAGAACGTGACATCTTGATTTTTGATATTCTGGCCGTCGATGAGTATTTCGCCTTGAAAGTCAGGGTAGAATTTCATAAGCAACTGAACTATCGTTGACTTTCCAGCTCCTGAGTGCCCAACCAAAGCTATTTTTTTGCCTGCCTCAATTTCAAAATTTATACCTTTAAGAACCTCTACGTCTTTTCTAGAAGGATAACTGAATTTTACATTTTTGAACGATATATTACCTTCAATAGGATTCAAAACCTTCTCTTTCTCTATATCTACTTCAGATTTTTCTTCCAAGATTTCTAATATTCTTTCTGAAGCTCCTACCGTACGTTGAAGTTGAGCATACAAGTCGCCAAGGCCACTCATAGATCCTCCGATGAATATGGTCAAGGTAAGAAATGTAATCAGGTCGGCTATCAGAATTTCTTTTTCTATGACCAGATTTCCACCAAACCATATCACTAACACTATTCCACCGAAAAGACCAATAATGAAAAAAGTGATAAATCCACCTCTGAGGGTAGCGGCTTTGAGTGCCAAAGTTACAGATTCCGCAACAGATTTTGAGAATCTTTTGGACTCCAGTTTTTCGTTGGTAAATGCCTTTACGATAGAAACGGATTGCAATGACTCTTCCACTATGACGTTAGCTTCGGCTAACTTTTCTTGCACTTTTTTGGAGATAGATCTAATATATTTTCCAAAAACCAAAGCTGCTATCACGATTATCGGGAAGGTGGCCAACATAAACAAGGTCAATTTCCAAGAAATATAAACCAACATAGCTATACCGATTACTAAAGTAGCCACTTGCCTGAAAAACTCTGCCAAAGTAGTGGAAAGCACGCTCTGAATAGCCGAAACGTCTGATGTAATACGGCTCATCAGGTCGCCTACACGGTTGTTTTCAAAAAACGATATGGGAGAAGTAATGAACTTATCGTAAACGATTTTACGAATATCGGCGGCTGTTTTTTCACTCACAATAGAGAAAAAATACACCCTAAAAAACGAAAAAATGCCTTGTGCCACCAAAATTAAAGCAAAAAATGCGGCTACTTGGTTGATGGTATACTGCGATTTTCCCTCCATGACTTTGGTCATTTCGCCTATCAATAGCGGAAAAACCATGGTAGTTACCGTAGAAAATACCAAAAACAACATACCTATGATGTAAGTGTTTTTGTAAGGTAATGTAAATTTGAAAAGAGCAATCGCTTTTTTCAATCCGTCTTTACTTAGTTTTTTTTTGTCTTCGGGTGCCAAATCTACTCCAGCACCATGTCTACCCTTCGCCATTATTCTTTTTCTATCTGTCCTCTGTATTTCGACTCCCTCAGGATGTCCCCTGGCTTGTCATTTGCCATTAATTCTTGAAACGTTACTTTGGGGTTTTCGGTTCGGTAACGCTGGATTATCCTCCAACCCAGCCATTGTCCTATTCTGCCTGGGCATTTTGGGCCTATTTCTGGTACCGATGGTCTCTCTCCAAAATACTTCTCTTTGAGGTGTGGATTAGGATTGTACAATAGATTTTTGTCTACCACATGGGCCCAAACCAAATCCTGTGCCTCCCAGGTTTCGGTGAGTTCTTGTTCTGAATACCCAATGATGAGCGAATCAGCCGTATTGGGCAATATTTCTTTTGTGAACTCTAAAGATTTTCCAAAAAACAGCATGTCAGCCAAGAAAGATTGGTCTTTAGGGTCGAGTTTGTTGTAAGAATTGGATAAATATCTAACCACAGTCGGGACAATATATTCCTTGGCATATCTTTTCAATATGTAGTTGGGTTGGTCAGGTCTGTAAAGTGCTTTTGGGCCAAGAAATGATTCTAATGCAATGATTATCAAGGTATCAGAAACAAAAAGGTCATTTTCGAGGCCAGTAAATGTAGTGACAACTTTTGGCACTTTGAACTCTGGATAATTAGATTTTATATTGGCAAAAGCACCTTCAAATTCCTTCTGAATGTCTTCCAACTCACCGAATTCTTTCTGGGTTTGGTCGTAGAGTTTGCGGGTTTCTGGGTGTGAAGCCAAATAGTACATGTGCGACACAAAGGCCGTATCATCTGGAAATATTCTGTAAAGCGACTTAACAATGTTTTCGTTGTTTTGGAGCAAAGTGAGCATTTCGGGTTGACTTTTTACCGCCATCAGCTCTCTTTCAAATCGTCGGATTTTTACTTCTACATCGGGTTTGTTTTCGCCGCAGGAGCTAAGAATAACTGCAATAACTGCAATTATCAGTAGGAATTTAACACGCATTTTGTAAGATTTTTTGTAATCAAAACGCAAATTTAGCTATTTATTGTCTCAAAATCACTTGATATTCTGGTTTTCAACAGGTATTTGAGTTTTGACTAAACAAAGATATTCTATTCTCAAAGCCAACTCATGGATTTCTGACTTCCAGAAAATCTGTGACCACTGATTCTTAGCAATGAGTCGGGTGGCAGGGTTTTGAAAAGGTGCAAATGGAGCCCCAATGAACGAGTAAAATTGCTTTTCGGGGTTTAAATCTACATCGATTTTATTTCTTTTTTCTCCAAATTTTAAAAGAGCCGTTTCCAAAAGCATTCTAAAAAGTACGCTTTTTTCTTTTGTCAATAAATCTTTCGAAATACGAATCAGTTCTGGCTTTCTTTTATCCAGTTCGGGAAAGGAGAAATCGGCCATAAAACGTGCGTAGTGATAAATTATGAGTGCGGGATGTCCGTAATGCCGAGCTATATGGAATGGATTTTTGGTGATATCGTTTACAGAATTACTGATGAATTCCAGTGTGTTTTGGTCTGTTTGGTCAAGGAGTATTTGCTGCTTGAAAAACAAATACATCATATTCAGCAAAGCACAAACGTCTTGTTCTTTTGGCATATTTTTACCAAACCAAGTGCTGTAGATTTTGTCATTCTTTGACCCTCGATATTGGTCTGTAAATTCTGCCAAATGATTTTTTAGCCAAACAGTCTGTTCTTTGGAATAGTTTGATGCCAAATAAATAAGTGCAGTGTCGTCTATGTCGTCCGGAAGTCTGAAATGGTCAAATCTTCGCATGCATCGCCCGTTTGGGAAATGACCAGAAGGCTTGGTCTTGTAAAAATTGTAGGTCAGACGGCCGTCTTTGTTTTGATATTTCGCAAATTCGGCCTGTATTTGGGATTCTATTTTTTCAAAAATTACTTTTTGTTCTTTATTCAGATATCGAGAATTCTGTTGCAGGATAAAAAGAGTGGAGGCTGAGGCAAAAATGTTGTCGTCGGCTCTTTTATAGCCCCAAAGGTCATTTTTTCGGACTGAAAAAGCGGAATTAGAGGCTTTGACTTCGCTCATTTTTTTGGCAATTTCCGAAATTATTACGCTTATCATTTTTTAAACCTACTTATCGTTTTTATATTTGTATAGAATTTATACAAAAATACATAATACGATGGAAGTTTCTGGAAATATCAAAGTAATAAACCCTGAGCAGCAAGTAAGCCCCACTTTTAAGAAAAGAGAATTGGTAGTAACTACCGAAGAGACTTATCCTCAGCACATAATGATAGAGTTTACACAAGACAAATGTGATTTGTTGAACAGCTATGCAGTTGGTGATGCCGTGAAGGTGTCGATAAACCTCAGAGGAAGAGAGTGGCAAAGTCCGCAAGGCGAAACAAGATATTTCAATAGTATACAAGGTTGGAGAATAGAAAAAGAAAGCGGAGCTACTTCGGCACCTGCGGCTTCTACTTCTTCAGCACCAGCTACGCCAGCACCGATACCAGCTGCATTGGAAGGCGAAGACGATTTGCCGTTTTAATATTTAGAAAAGATATTTTTTTGAGAAAAGACATGCTGCGAAGTGTGTCTTTTTTGTTAGTCAGTTAGTAAAATTTGAACAGCCAAAGAATGGTATTTTCCCTTGAAATTTTTATGATTGCTAGACCACGGTGATTGTTTTTGCCATTTAGAATTCTTCAAATAAGTCCATCCAAAGTTTTCTTTTTCGATATTTCCACCAAACCAAGGCGAATATTCAGTACTTTTTATCTTTTCTTTTTTGCCTACTTCGTAGTATTCAGAGACAAATTTGTTTTGCTCAACAATTAACCACTCTGCTCCAACGAACAAGCCACTTTCTGGAAAACGGATATTTAAATTTTCTACATTGATTTCGGTGATTTTTTTGCCTTTCGCACAAGTTCCTACAATATTTTGATTGTAATAAAATTCGGATGGTTCGCCTTTATCGTTTGGTGTGTATAATCTTATGTTAAAGATTGAATTTTTTATTTCGCTTCGAGTAACAATTTTGATTGATTTTATAAATCTCGTGGTAGAAATAGACTCGGTGTAAGGTATATACTTGGCGGTTATTTGCGGTAAACCACGATTGGCAAAAAATGCATCCACCTTTTTGCTGTTAAATTTTACTATCGATTTAGAATTTTTATTTCTCCTCGGTTTAACCAAAATCTCACCTAAATCAATAATCTGTTGTTCAAGAAAAATAGTTTCAGGAATTTTTTCAGCATTGATTTTTAGCATTTTATAGCCAACTGCTGAGAAAATCACAACATCATTGGTGTTTAAATTTGGCAAGGAAAATTCTCCTTTTTCATTGGCCGAAACTCCGATGTTTTGATTTTCAACCCCAATATTTACGAAGGAAATGGGTTCTTTGGTTTTAGAGTCTTTGACAGTGCCTATTATTTGAGCGAAGCTTAGCTGGTGGATAAATAATAAAATGAGGATTCTCATTAATAAAGGTTTTTATGTGAATACTAAAATTACAAACGATTTTGGATTTAGGAAATTGCTTGTTTAAATTAAGTAGTGTCTCTTTGATGGTTATTTTTTTTATTGAAATTTGCTTAGACGCAATCGAATTATTAAAGTCACATTTTTCTTTAATTTTTTTTCTAATCAAACAAAAAAGCCAATGCTGTTCGCATTGGCTTTTTTGCCGGCCTGACCTTCGGTCCTGACCAACTTCTAATATATCTTCTTTCTTACGCCGGAAACGACTTAGAGATATCTGTAAAGTCTCTTGACTTTAGCGATGCTCCGCCAACAAGGCCGCCGTCAACGTCGGGTTGAGAGAACAATTCTACGGCATTGCCTGCACCTACGCTACCACCATAAAGGATCGAGATTTCGTCAGCCACTGTTTGTCCATATTTGCTTGCCAAGTGGTCACGCAATATTTTGTGCATTTCTTGTGCTTGTGCTGAAGAAGCCGTTACGCCCGTACCGATAGCCCAGATGGGTTCGTAAGCGATAACTACTTTTTGCAAAGCCTCAGCCGAAAGATGAAAAAGGCTGTTGGTCAATTGTCCACAAACAAAATCGAAGTGAATCCCTGCCTCACGCTGTGCCAAAGTTTCTCCACAACAGAATATCGGCGTTAAGCCTTCAGCCAAAATAGCGTCCACTTTTTCTGCTATAAATGCATCCGACTCACCAAAATACTCACGACGTTCTGAGTGTCCAATGATGACATATTTTACACCTACAGATTTCAACATCTGCACTGAAACCTCACCTGTGTAAGCACCAGAAGGTTTTGGGTGGCAGTTTTGAGCTGCTATTGATACTTTAGATGAATTCACTAATTTGGTAAAACTACTCAAATAAGGAAACGGAACGCCCAGTATTACGTGAACATTCGGGTTGTTCATCTCGTCGTTTACCATATTTACCACTTCTGACAAAAGGATTTGGCCTTCTTCAAAAGTTTTGTTCATTTTCCAGTTACCAGCGGCGTATTTTTTTCTCATTTTTTACTTTCGTTATATTTCAAAAATCGCACAAAGATAGCCTTTTAAGGCTAAAAAGGAAAACAAGCGTTTTGAAAATGTTAGAAATTCGGGTTTTATCAGAAAGGCCTATGATTTTCTTGTTTTAATGTTTTTTAACATTTAGATTCTAAACCTTATCGGAGCGAGTAGGTCAAAGCCATATAACAAATAAAAAAACAATTATGAAAAAGTTAATTATGTCTTTGGCCGTTATTTCGGCTTTATCAGTTGGTGCTTTTGCCCAAAAAAGTGGAAACGAAGTTGGTAAGCGAGAATTTAATCCTGAAAAAATGGCTGAAAAGCGAAGTGAAAGACTCAAGGCTGATTTGAAATTGACGGACGAGCAATTTGCGGCTGTTACCAAGCTCAACAAGGAGTCAGTTGCCAACCGTGAGGCTGAACGTAAAGAATTGAAAGCCAAACATGACGCAAAAAAGTCGGCTTACAAAAACGAAATGAAAAAGATATTGACTCCAGAGCAATACAAAACTTTCGAAGAAAAATTGGCCACTAACGAAGCTAGGAGAAAAGAAGGAATGCGAAAAGGAAGAGGTGGAAATCATGGCGGACCACACCACGGAGCACGTCCTGAGAACAAAGGGTAAATCAAAAAAGGTCAACGGAAACGTTGACCTTTTCTATATTTTTTCAATTTAAAAGTAATTTAACCGAACCTCCCGATAGCTATCGGGACGTCAATCAAAAATCGGAGCAATCGTCAATGGAATTACTCAATCACCATATTGTGATAAACGTTTTGTACGTCATCGTCTTCGTCAAGTTTTTCTAGCAACTTGTCCAAATCAGCCGCCTCAGCTTCGGTTAGTTTTTTGGTGTCTGTGGGTATTCTTTCAAAGTCGGCGTGGAGTAATTCCAAGCCTTTTTCTTCTAGGAATTTCTGTATGGCTCCGTAAGCGGTAAATTCACCATAGATATTTATTTGGTCATGTTCTTCGTCCAAAAACACATCATCTGCTCCGAAGTCTATCAATTCAAACTCCAGCTCCTCTAAATCTACTCCAGGTGTATTTGCAATTTTGAAAATACATTTTCTCTCAAAAATAAAGTCCAGCATACCGTTGGTGCCGAGGTTACCGTTGCATTTTGTAAAATAGCTTCTGACATTGGCCACTGTGCGGTTGTTGTTGTCGGTTGTACATTCTACCAATACCGCCACGCCGTGCATTCCGTAGCCCTCGAGTACCATTTCTTTGTAGTCTTCTTGGTCTTTTGAAGAGGCTTTCTTGATAGCATTTTCCACGTTGACTTTTGGCATGTTGGCCGCTTTGGCGTTTTGAATTACCGCCCTCAAACGCGAGTTTGTACTTGGATCTGGACCACCAGATTTTACAGCCATCACGATGTCTTTGCCAATACGTGTAAACACCTTGGCCATAGATGACCAACGCTTCATTTTGCGTGCTTTTCTAAATTCAAATGCTCTTCCCATAGATTTTCTGAAATTTCAAGGTGCAAAATTAACTAAAATCGTTACGATTTCACATTTGCAAATGAATTTTTCAAGATTCTTTACTTTTGTGCTTGGTAGGGTAAAGCTCCAATTAGGTTCTGAACGGCTCGTACTGCTAAGTCCTGGGGAGAGTCCATTCTGTTACTGATATCTTGAAAGCTCTGATTTTGCCAAAGTAGTCCGCCAGAGTCTGCATCTATAAGTTGGAGTTGGGTATTCATGCCGTTGCGGCCAGCAAAATTTCTCATCGAAAACTGCATTTCGGTTTCGCCCCAAATGACGGCATCAACACCCAATAAGCGAGCAAGTTTGCCTTTATCAATTGATTTCAATTCTGAAAACCTAATGTTTTCCGACTGGAGTGTTCTGTTGGTAGTTAAAAAATCTTGAACTGTTATACCCCATTTTTTTTTCTCGGCTCTCCTTGCAAGTAAATTGAAGGTAGTTTTTTGTAGGTCTAGGCCTGCAATTCGCTCCTGCTCGGGCCAGTTTCCTTGTCCTCTACCTCTACTGATAGATTTGTATTCTTCATTAAAAGTAACTTTTAGTGGCAATACCGCTACTCTTCTGTGCATTTGGAGAGCTGAGTTGGCGTTTTCTGCTAAAAAACTCTGATTGGTTTTGCAGCCTATTATATTAAAAATAATCAAAAAAGCGGCCCCGAGTTTTAAAAAAGTGTTCATTTCTGATTTTTTATTTTGTGAATATATAACGTTTTATGCCACCAAATTATGCATCTACCTCCAAAACCATTTTGCCTGTGTTTTCTCCCGCAAAAAGCTTCATAAGTGTCTCTGGGAATGCTTTTATGCCGCCTTTTTCTACCTGAAAATTGGCATTAAGTTTACCTTCCAATATCCACCCTGCCATTTCTTTGGCTGCTTCGCCATACCGAGCGGCATTGTCGAAGACCACGATTCCCTCCATTCTAGCTCGGTTGACCAGCAATGAGAGGTAGTTTTTTGGTCCTTCTGGCTTGGTAGCATTATATTGTGAAATAGCCCCACAAATAACTATACGGGCTTTTTTGTTGATTAGCGTCAAAACGGTATCTAATATTTCGCCACCCACATTGTCAAAATAAACATCTACGCCGTCCGCACAAACCTCTTTGAGGTTTTTTCTTAGGTTTCCTGCTTTATAGTCTATGCAAGCATCAAATCCCAGTTGGTTTACCACATAATCACATTTATCTTGCCCACCAGCAATGCCCACCACTTTACATCCTTTTATTTTGGCTATTTGACCAACCACACTTCCCACTGCTCCCGCGGCTCCTGAAACCACTACTGTTTCGCCTTCTTTAGGCTGGCCCGTATCTAGCAAACCAAAATAAGCCGTGAGACCCGACATACCCAAGGTACCTAGATAGGCCGGCAAAGGGAAAATTTTTGGATCAACTTTTACAAAGTCCTTTCCTTCAGAGATTGCATATTCCTGTACGCCAGTGGCAGTACTCACAAACTCCCCAACATGATATTTGGGATTTTTTGAAGCCACCACCTCGGCAATGGCCAAGGCACGCATCGTATCTCCCAACTCAACCGGTTTTATATAGCTTTTGGAGTCGTTCATCCAGCCTCTCATGGCTGGGTCTATAGAAATGTATTTGGTTTTGACCAATACCTCGCCTTCTGCTATTTCAGGAACGGCCATGGTTTCTATTTTCCAACATTCTGAGGTAGGGGTGCCTAATGGCCTTTGGTTAAGTATTATTCGGGTGTTTTGCATCGGTTTCGTTGATTTTGAATGCAAGCATAACAATTTTTACTGAGAAAAGTACAGTTTTAAAACGATTCTGTTTTTTATCGTAAATAATTTAGATAAAGGTTTTTGTAAAAAGAAAAAAATTAATATCTTTGCAGCCCGATTTAGAAAAAAGATAATATTTTATAATAATGGCAAAGAAAGGAAATAGAGTTCAGGTTATATTAGAATGTACCGAGCACAAGACCACAGGTCAGCCAGGAATGTCGAGATACATCACTACCAAAAACCGTAAGAATACTACGTCGCGTTTGGAGTTGAAGAAGTACAATCCGGTATTGAAAAAAGTTACAGTACACAAAGAAATCAAGTAATTTGTTTGAAAATGGCCGCGGCCAAAGTCGAACATCAAACATTTAACATAAAAATACAATGGCAAAGAAAGTAGTTGCGACCCTTAGGGATAAATCAGCGTTGAAGAGTTTTGCGAAAGTTATCAAAGCTGTAAAATCAGACAAAACTGGTGCTTATTCATTTAAAGAAGAGATGGTTGCTGTTGACAACATCGCTGAAGCTTTAAAATAATAAGTTTTCAAAGATATTTATGAAAGCCTTGCCGTTTCGGTTAAGGCTTTTTGTTTTGTATAACATTTTATTTCTCAATGTGGTGGCTGAGCGGAGCCGAAGACACTTGTGCCGAGTTGTGAGTACCGAGTTGTGAGTGCAGAATACTGAGTGCTGAGTAATTAGTTTTTTAAAGAAGTGAAACCCAGAATATACCAACATATTGTAAAAGTTGCTGAGGCTGATATTGATGAGCTGAATCATGTGAATAATGTGGTGTATTTCAATTATTTACAGCAAGCGGCTATGGCTCATTGGTACACTTCAGTGCCTTCAGAAATATCCGATAGTATGCGATGGGTAGTAAAAAAGCACGAAATTGAATATTTCAAGCCTGCTTTCTTAAAAGACGAAATAATTGTCAAAACGTGGGTCGATAATTTTTCTGGTGTTACATCAGATCGCCATTATGAAATCTACAAAGACGATATTCTACTTGTAAAAGCCCGCACACTCTGGGTTGCATTAGATCCTATTTCTATGCGACCTAAGCGTGTTCCTTCTGATTTGTGGGAGAGGTATTTTGGGGAGTGACCAGTAATTTCTACATGCTATAAGAAACTAAATACCAACAAACGGAATTTATTTGATAAATTTGCGTACAACACTCAATCTCTGATAAATGGGCTTATTTGATTTTTTTAGTAAGGAAAAAAAGGAAACACTCGACAAAGGTCTGGAAAAATCCAAAACCAGTATTTTCGATAAGATTTCAAAGGCAATTGTGGGTAAATCTACGGTTGATGAAGAGGTCTTGGATGAACTTGAGGAAATTTTGATAAGTTCTGATGTGGGTGTGGATACAACTATAAAAATCATCAAACGTATTGAGGCTCGGGTGGCTAGAGATAAATTTACGAATACTGCCGAGTTGGATGTGATTCTTAGAGAGGAAATTGCTGAACTTTTGCAAGAAAATAATTCTCAAGATGTGCAAAATAGCTTCGAAACCGAAAATTTACCAAAACCTTTTGTGTTGATGGTGGTGGGAGTGAACGGTGTCGGAAAAACTACAACTATCGGGAAATTGGCTCATAATTTTCAAAAAAACGGTAAAAAAGTGGTGCTTGGTGCTGCAGATACTTTTAGAGCTGCGGCTGTGGACCAACTTAAACTTTGGGGAACAAGAGTAGGCGTGGAGGTGATAGACCATGGCATGAATACCGACCCATCTTCAGTAGCTTATGATGCCATTAAAGTGGGTGTAGAAAAAGGGGCAGACGTAATAATTATTGATACAGCGGGTAGATTGCATACCAAAGTTAACTTAATGAATGAGTTGGGTAAGATAAAACGTGTGATGCAAAAGATTCTTCCTGAAGCTCCTCACGAGGTAATGTTGGTTTTGGATGGTAGCACCGGCCAAAATGCCGTAATTCAGGCCAGAGAATTTACCAAAGTAACTGAAGTTAATTCATTGACCATTACGAAATTAGATGGAACTGCTAAAGGTGGTGTTGTTATAGGTATTTCAGATGAATTTAAGATACCAGTAAAATACATTGGTGTGGGCGAAAAAATGGAGGACTTGCAGGTATTTAATAAAGTGGCCTTTGTGGACTCTTTGTTTAAGAAATAGATGTCGTTTTTATATATTAACCAACAAAAAAGCGGATTCTGAATCCGCTTTTTTGTTTACTACTATTATTTACTATAGAGAATAAATTATTTTAATAGCTTCTCAATCAGTGCCTTAGTTGCTTTTATGCCTTCATCTTCTGATAGTTCTGTGCCTTCGAACTCTATGCCGATATTGCCTTTAAAGCCAGCGTCTGTAACTATTTTCATGATTCTGGCGTAATCCATTTCTGACTCGTTACCATCTTTTCCGAATACGTGTGTTTTTGCACTTACGCCTTTGGCATATGGCATCAGTTCGGCTATTCCTTTGTATCTGTCATATTCTTTTAGGCATCCATCGGGGCCTCTTTCAATGCAGAAGTTGCCAAAATCTGGAAGTGTTCCTACGTTTTCCATATTGACGGTTTTCATAACACCCGCTAACCAAGAGCCGTCTGAAGAATACCCACCATGATTTTCAACAACTACATTGATTCCTTCTTTTGCTGCAAATTCGCCCAATTTTTTAAGGCCATCTGCTGCATTTTTGGCCACTTCTTCAGCGGTTCCTGTTCCGGCAGCATTTACTCTGATTGTGGCTGCTCCTAAATATTTGGCTATTTTAACCCAATCGTAATGATTTTCGACGGCTTTTTGTCTTTCTACAGAATCGGCATTGCCCAAGTCTCCTAAGGCATCACACATAATTAAACCCACTTTTACGCCGGCATCGTCACATTTCTTTTTGAAACCTTCCCAGTATGCCATGTCTTTGGCTTTAGAGAAATAGAAAGTATTCACCAGTTCTATGGTATTTACACCGTATCCAGCTGCTATTTTCGGGAAATCGTCGGGGTGTAGTTTTCCTTGTAAAAGAGAGTCTGGGTTTTCTTTCAAAAGTCTTCCAAAAGCTGCCCAGTCGCCATTGAGAGCATTTCCAAAAAAGCTTTTGTGGAGCGACCATTGTGCCAATGAGATATTTAAATCAGGTTTTTGTTCGGTTTCTGACTTGCAACCCACTAGCGTAGCAGTGCCTAAAAATAGACTAAGAATGATTTTTTTCATGAAATTAAGATTGAATTTTGATGATAATAATACAAATATAGTTGAGAAAACGTAAATCACTCATCCTATTGTTTTGCAGTTTGTGCGGCTTTCTTTTTAAAGTAGAACATTGAAACTAAAACCATCAGAAAATAGGAAACCGCCAAAGCGTAAGAGCCATAAATGAAGAAGTTTACATTGGTAGTTTTATTCTGGAAAAAGTTTTTGTAGAAAAGTACTAACAAACTTCCAAAATAAGCATAATAGTCTGCCAATGTTATCATAAATCCTACTGTTCCGGCGTATTTGAAGGCAGCTAACATACGTTCAAAATATATACTATTGCACATAGAATAAGCCACATACGCTCCAAAACCCACACTTATAAGCCAAAGGATAGGATTGATGATTTGCATCTGAAATAACATGGTGGAAACACCGATGATGATAGCACCCAGTAAAAGTAAACTTTGAATTACCAAAAAGGCTTTTGCGTGATTTTTAATCCATCGCATAGAGGCCATCAGCAATAGGACTACGATTGCTATCGGTATTTCGGTTTTGGTAAAAAGTGCAGTTTGACCACCATAGCCCAATTCTTGGAGAATTTCAGGCATGAAATTGTCTCTAAATTCGCGATAAGCCGTGAGTAAAACATAGGATACAATAAATAAGACCAAACCTATTCCGAATTCCTTTCTGAAGGCTTTTCGGTCATTTTTGTTCATAGGAAGCCTTTCTACTCGGTCATGTTTGTCGGCTTCGCTGGGTCTGGGGATTTGAGCCAAAAACCAAACTGAAATAGCCAAAGGAATGTACATAATAGAATCTGCCACAAAAGGCATAAGGAATTCGGACACGTCAAAACTGTTCAAAACCCATTTTCCAATGCTTTTTGCAAAGCCAGAGCCAATAATAAAAGATGCCGTGAGTGCGGCCACAAGCAAATCGGTACTTTTTCGTCCCTCTAAAAAACCAAGAATAACTCCGTAAAACAAACCTAGGGGTAAACTTCCCAGAAAAACAAAAATTAGATTGTAGGGAGCTGGAGTCAGTCCAAAAAACAGCATACAAATCCAAGAAAGTCCCGTGAAAAGTAACAATCCTTTGGCTCTATTTTCAGGTTTCATTTCTGAAACAATCTTTACGCCAATGCCTTTCGAAACTGCAAAACCCAATACTTGAGCAGTGATTATAAGTATCTTAAAATGTATGCCCCAGAAATATAATTCCTCAAAAGTAGCAGCAGTGTAGGCTCTACGAAAGGGGTAAAAGCACAAATAAGTACAAAATGCTGCTACTGCTGCAATGAGCGTTTGAACTGAGTTGGGAAGGTTTGAAATTCGTTTTGAGAGCAATTTTAAGGTTTTTGAATCTTCAAATTATGAAAATTTCTGCTCTGTTCAAAATGTAAAGCGATTTTTCAAATCGCTCAAAAATAAAGATTTCAGCATTCAATGGAATCAATTTCCCACGATTTGAAAATTCGTGTTACGAAAAACGCACATCATATCTCAAATGTAGAAATCGTATTCGTAATAATAGCCACACACTCTTGTATTTGTTCTTCAGAAATCACCAATGGCGGTGCAAATCGTATTTTATTTCCATGAGTAGGCTTAGCCAAAAGTCCGTTTTCTTTTAAAAGCAAACAAATATTCCAAGCCAGCTCTGAATCTTCGGTGGTGTTTACTTCAATGGCATTTAGAAGTCCTTTTCCTCTTACAAGCGTCACAATTGAGCTATTCTCAATGTATTTATTGAGTTCGGACCTGAAAATTTCTCCTAAAAATTCAGCTTTTTCAGCCAATTTTTCATCCAAAACTACTTGAAGTGCTTCTTTGGCAACTTCGCATGCAAGAGGATTGCCACCATAAGTAGAACCATGTTCACCCGGTTTTATACATAGCATTATGTGGTCATCTGCCAGAACAGCTGAAACAGGTAGTACACCGCCAGAAAGAGCTTTTCCAAGAATAACAATATCAGGCCTAACCTCTTCATGGTCAACACAAAGCATTCTACCAGTTCTAGCAATCCCAGTTTGAATTTCATCAGCTATAAATAGGACATTTGCGGCCTTACAAAGTTTAGCTGCCTCTTTCAGGTAGCCTTTTGCAGGAACTTTTACACCTGCTTCGCCTTGAATAGGTTCTACGATAAAGCCCGCCACAAAAGGATCTGAAATTAATGCATTTTCAAGAGCTTCAATGTTGTCGTATTCGATTACATCAAATCCAGGCAAAAACGGCCCGAAACCAGTACGGCTACTAGGGTCAACAGACGCTGAAATTACCCCTAAAGTACGTCCGTGGAAGTTTTGACTTGCAAACAATATTTTAGCTTTTCCTTCTGGAATACCTTTTTTCTCATACGCCCATTTACGGCAAAGTTTTAAAGAGGTTTCCACGGCTTCTACGCCTGTATTCATCATCAAAACCTTGTCGTAGCCAAATAGTTCCGTGATATATTTTTCAAAAACACCTAATGAAGCACTGTGAAATGCCCGGGACGTTAAGGTAAGTTTTTTAGCTTGCTCTGTAAGTGCATTTATAATTCTTGGATGACAATGTCCTTGATTTACAGCTGAATATGCAGATAGGAAATCAAAGTAACGTTTTCCTTCTACATCCCAAACAAAAGGGCCTTCGCCACGCTCCAGTACCACTGGAAGTGGGTGGTAATTGTGGGCTCCATGTTTTTCTTCGAGTTCAATGAACGATTCGGTCTTGGTGATTTCGGCTGTCATAATTCTGATATTTTGTACAAAAAAGTTGGTATTTCTTTATATTTACAAAAAGTTGATAATAATTTTTATTTTTGGTTTTAAAAAGTAAATTATTACTTTATTTTTAAACTATATAGAAAATTTGATTTTTTAAATTATGGAATTGGACGAATACGACAAACTGATACTGAAGGAATTAGAGAAAGACGGTAGAAAGCCTTTTTCTGACATTGCTAAGAAAATGGAGATTTCGAACACCATGGTGCATCAACGGGTGAATAGAATGCGGGCAGAAGGTATTATTAAAAAAATGGCCCTCGAATTGGACGAACGTAAAATGGGCTATGAATGGAGTGCCTTTACGGGTATTATTCTGAAAGAAGATTGTAATTCGGAGATTATCATTGATGCTCTCAAGGAAATTCCTGAGGTGGTGGAATGTTATTATATTACTGGACAGTATACCCTGTATATTAGGATAGTAGCTAAAAATAGCGAGCACATGCGGAAGGTTTTGTACGAAAAAATTGACCATATTCCGGGTGTGTTGAAAACCGAGTCACTCATAGATTTTGGACGGGCATTTAAAAGAAATGTACCAATTGAGTGATTCGTTTTGCTTAAAAAAAGTACTTTTGCACAAAATTTCATCTTCAAAATCATGTCTAAAAAGATATTTCTTGACAACGCCGCCACCACACCCCTTGACCCAGAAGTTTTCGAGACTATGCTTCCTTATTTTAAAGAGCACTTTGGCAATCCATCATCTATACATTCGCATGGGAGAAAAGTAAAGTCGGCTTTAGAAACTGCTAGGAAATCGGTTGCGGCAATTTTGAATACCTCCCCTGGTGAAATTTTCTTCACTTCAGGCGGAACTGAGGCCGATAACACTGCCATCATTCAGTCGGTCGAAACTTTAGGCGTCAAACATGCGGTTACTTCTCATCTGGAGCATCATGCGGTTTTGCACACCCTAGAAAATCTGGCGAAACTGGGTAAAATAGAGTTGACTTTTTTAGAAAATGATGCTGCTGGAAATTTAGACATTGATAGCCTCAGTGGAATATTGAAAGATAAGCCAAAATCCTTGGTATCGCTGATGCATGGAAATAATGAAATTGGTAATTTGTTGGATATCAATCGGGTAGGAGAGATTGCGAAGCTACACAATGCTGTTTTCCATTCGGATACCGTGCAGACTATGGGACACTATACGTTTGATATGCAGGCACTTCCTATAGATTTTGTGGTTGCTGGGGCTCATAAATTTCATGGTCCAAAAGGTGTTGGATTTTTGTATATCAATGCCAATTCAAAAATAAATCCGCTCATTCATGGAGGGGCTCAAGAGCGAAATATGCGTGGAGGTACCGAAAATATTTATGGAATTATTGGCTTGGCCAAAGCTTTAGAAATAGCCAATGCAAACCTCGAGAATCATAAAAACCATATCAAAGGTTTGAAAAGTAAAATGAAGGATTTGCTACAGGAAAAAATTTCGGGAATAACTTTCAATGGAGCATCTGGAGATATTGAAAACAGCCTTTATACGGTATTGAATGTAAGTTTTCCACCACATCCTGACAACGAAATGCTACTTTTTAATCTTGACATTGAAGGTATTTCGTGTTCGGGCGGAAGTGCTTGCTCAAGTGGTACAAACCTCGGTTCGCATGTATTGAACGCTCTCAAAGCCGATCCAAATCGAGCCAATGTCCGTTTTTCGTTTTCTAAATACACTACTGAAGAAGAAATAGTAAGAACAGTAGCAGTTTTGGAGGGATTGTTTGCGAGTAAATAGTCAGAATTAGGATTCTTAGATTCTAGGATTCTTTTAAAGTTCAAAAATGATTGTTATCAACATTTTTGCAGTTCATAAGTAATATCCTTTAATCCTATCAATCCTAAAAATCCTAGTCAAGACAATTTATTTCACGGCCTAAAAGTCATCTTCCCGTAAATCATCTTTTCGATATCTTTTCTATTGGTGAGTTCTGGTCTTTTGCCTCCTTTGGCAAACATTTCGGCTTGGTCGTCATATCTTTTGCTCATGAAATAACCACTTTGTCCCGTTGGATTTACACTTTGAGCGGCTTCTGGATTACCAAAATCTATTATTCTACGTAAGGCTGGGCCATAAACTACTTTGTAGGTTCCTGTAGAGTCCATGTGAAAGTCAAGGTTGTTGATGGTCTCTCTGCCGCCATTTACGGGAATCGGACCCACATTAAACCATTTGCCGATGACAGGTACTATCCCAAGCGGATGCTTGTGCTCTATGGTGTGTACTTTTCCCCATTTCCATTGAGTTTTTTCATTGCCTAGTTGGGTTATTAAGTCCTTATTGGTAAGGTTAATAGCTTTCAGGATTATTTCTTTTCTGGTTTCTTTTTCATTGGTTTTGATGTTATCCCACCATTTTGAATTTTGATTTTTAAGAAAAAATTCGGTGTTTCTTTTCATCGCAAAATTATGCTCGAACGAGGTAAAAACATCAGGGCCAAGTTCATCCAAAAAAGACAATTTGTAAATATTATAAAGTAACTTGTAGAACACCGTTGGTTCTATGTTTTCTAGTTCATGAGTACCATCCCATTTGTTCAGAATGGTTTTTAGTTCCTTTCCACCGGTTTGAAGTTCTGTGTCGTTTAACCCAGCAAAAATGCTGTTAATCATACTTGGATAACTGCTACTTTTTACATCGTTGATTACTTTTCTTACCTCTTCCTCTGTCCAATCATTTTTATCTGTAAAAATCAATTCTTCAATTCTTTTTGCTCTATTGGCCGGTACGTAATAGCCAGGAACAAGGCCGTTGCCCATATCATCTGGTTGATTGTTAGCCGTGTACAAAGCTCCTCTTTCAGGGTTTAGAATTTGTGGATTTAGTTTAAAGTCATACCAACCTCGTGGGTCATCAAGTCCGGTAGAGCCATCTAAAATCACTTGGGGATTAACGTGCTTAGGTCTGATCGGTAATTTGCCTGCTGCCCACCACGCAATATTTCCTTGGGTGTCGGCCCACATAAAATTAAGTCCTGGAGATGTTAGCGGGGCGACTGCCTTTGCCATATCAGCCGCATTTTTTGACTTGCATATATTATAAAAAACATTCAAATGTTGCGATGGAAACTGATGATACACCCACCATAGGGCTATCGGGTCTTTGATGGTTTCTATGTTTTTAAAAGCACCATTCAGTAAATATCCATGTCTGGTTTTCTTTACTTCTAAGACCACATCCGACTTGTCTTTTACTTTTATAATCTCTTTTCTGATTTTAATATTTTCCCAAGTGTCTTTATATTTTACCTGATTTGGATTAGCAGGATTTAAGGTTTCCTTGAAAAAATCGGCATCGTCGTTCTCAAACATGGTAAGTCCCCAGCCTCCTTGGTCGTTGTGGCCAAGAGCAGGAACTGGAGTTCCAGCCAAAAAATTACCATAAATCTTGAAAGTTGGGCATTCGAGATGGGCTTCGTACCAAACGGATGGTTGTGAAAATGCAATGTGTGTATCGTTGGCTAATATCGGTTTGCCCGATTTTGTCTTTTTACCAGAAATTACCCAGCCATTGGAGCCATGAAAAGGCGGGAAAGCCAAATCTTGGTTCATTTTGGTCAATTGATTGTGCATCATTGCTAAGTTTTTAGCAGCCAAAGCACTTCTTTGAACCGGAATTTTGTAGTTAGAATCTGGCCATGCTGTCAATACATCTTTAAAATAATCTGGCCCGAGTCTATTCATAATGTCTGTAGAAACAGCTTCGGAACCAAAAGCACCCACAAAAGTATAGCCCATGTAGCCAACAATTATTTCCATATCCTCGAGGGTGAATTCTGTCTTCGGAATACCCGCTATGGTAAATTCAATTGGCGTCTTACCGTTTTTGATGTATTGATTTATACCTTTTATGTACGCTTTGGCGGCTTTTACGAATGGCGAATTAGGATCTTTGTAAGTGGTGGCCAATGTAAGTTTGGCATGTTCTCTGAAGCTTAAGGTTCTGAAGAACTTGTCACTTTCTAAAGCAGGTTCTCCAAACAATTCTGAAAGACGGCCGTCTGCCAATCTTCTGAGTACTTCCATTTGGAACAATCTGTCTTGGGCATGTACATACCCGAATGAGTAGAAAAGATCTTCTTCGTTTTGTGCATAAATATGTGGAATGCCGTGGTTGTCATACAAAACTTCTACTTCAGATTTTAAGCCGGGCAATGAAAGGTTAGCATTAAGATCGGGTTTTAGATAGGCCAAATATCCATAAATACTGGCGGCCAAGAGAATTATAAAGCCGAGTGCAAAGAAAATTATTTTCTTGAAGGTCTTCATTGATTTGGTTTTAAGGATGATAGTTCAAAATTATGAAATTAATTCATTGTATAGTGCAAATTTGGATAAATCGAAAAAGAGAACATTTTGAAATTTTAAGAACTTTTTAAGTTTCTTTTGTCGAAATATTTGAATACATCAATATTTTTGTTGTACTTTTTCAAGAATTATGAAAATTAAGGCACTCATAAACATACACTTAAAAAAACTATAGTAGTAAATTTGCAATGTAATCAAACGAAAATTACCTATGGCATTAGCTAAACAGTTTTTAAAATCGAAGCCAGTTTGCAAAGTGACTTTTGAATTGGCTCCAGAACAAGTTCAGGGAAATCAGGTTTTATTATTAGGAGATTTCAACAATTGGGATTCAGAAGGAACGCAGTTGAAGAAACAAAAAAATGGATATTACAAAACGACAATAGAATTACCGGTAGGCACAGAGACTCAGTTTCGTTACTTAGTGGATGGCCAAAACTGGATCAACGACGACGCTGCTGACAAATATGTTCCTTCGGGAGTTTCAGCAGATTTAAACTCTGTTGTTGCGTTATAAAAAGTTTTTTATTTAAGGTTGAATAGATTTTAAAAATAGCGATCATTTGGTCGCTATTTTTTTGTTTAAACGGGATTTGTTCTTTCTGCTAATAGGGATAGACAGTCAAAAACGCCATAAAGTTTTCTTTATTGATTATTTGGGAAGATTTCGGTCTGTAGTTTTCCATAAAAATTGGTGGAAACTTCACCTTCTCTTTAGGATTCCATTTGAATTCGAACACATACAATTTTCCGTCAATTTCCTCTACGTAATCAATTTCGGCTTTGTCTTTGTTTCTCCAAAAATAAGTCTTTCCGTAAAAGCCATGATAGGCGAGAAGTTTTTTTCGTTCCATTATCAAGAAGTTCTCCCAAAGTGCACCAATATCGTTTCTGGCAGTTATGGGACTGAAGTTTGAAATTAAGGCATTCCGAATACCATTATCATAAAAAAACACCTTCTTCTTTTTATTTATTTCGTTTCGTAAATTTCTACTAAGCGTACCTAATCTGTATATTACAAAAGATTGTTCTAGCAAGTGTATATAGCTTTCAATGGTTTTTACGTCTGCTCCAGCCGTTTGTGAAAGTTCGCTTAGTGACACTTCGTTTCCCACTTGGTAGGCCAGTGCAGTTAAGATTTTCTCTAGTATCTGTGGTTTTTTTATGCTTACTAATGCCAAAATGTCTTTGTACAAATAGGTGCTGGTTAAGTTTTTCAGAATTTCTTGAGCATCTTTTTGATGGTTTACCACCTCGGGGTAAGTACCGAATACCAAATAGCTATTCAGGTTTTTTAATATTTCTAGATAATTGGTGTGTTGTAAAAGCTCCTCTATCGAAATGGGGTAAAGGTTGTATTCCCATTTGCGGCCCGTTAATGGTTCTTGGGTAAGATTGGCTATATCCAGTGACGAGGACCCGGTGATGATTAGCTGATATCCTTCCTCGGCATCTATAATCAGTTTGCAAATGAGGTCAATGTTTTCAATTCTTTGAGCTTCATCAAGCAAGATAAGTTTTTGATTTCCAAAGCTTTGTTTTAGAAAATTTATGTTTTCTAGTTTCCAAAGATTTTGAGTTTCTATTTCGTCGCCATTGAAATAGGTATATTTCTCATTTATGTTGTTCGCCAGATTTTTGATTAAAGTAGTTTTACCAACTTGTCTGGGTCCAAGTATGATGATTGCTTTCTTAAAATCTATCCTATTTTTAAGTTTTTCTTCAAGAATTCTCTTTATCATTTCGCCTTGATTTTGACCCAAAATTATTCAAAAGTTATTTCAATTCCCAAAATATCGCTATTTTTAAGGATTCAATTCCCAAAATATCGCTATTTTTAAGGATTCAATTCCCAAAATATCGAATAATGCTACTGCGAATGCACGAATGTTTGATTGGAAATTAAGTTTTATATTGGAAAGGGATTCTCAATTATGCACCATCAATTTCACCTAAAAGACCACTCCGTTGTCTGAGCGGAGTCGAAGACAATTACCGCAATGTCACTTCGGCTCTGCTCAGTGACCGTATTTCGGCTATGTAATTGACTGTGTTTCGGCTTCGCCCAAGCTGAGCATTAACCAAACTCCGGTGTCTGAATACCGCGGAGTTTTCTGAACAAATCCATGGCGTAAACGTCTGTCATGCCCGAGATGAAATCTACGATGGAAAGTAAGTTTTGATAAAGTGTATTTTCTTTTGAAATACAGAATTGGCTCGGGATTAATCGTAGGATTTTTTGAGATTTAGCCAAATCGGGCTGCATCAATGCTCCTACAAAATCTTCAAGAAGACCATAAATAACATGATATCCTGCCAATTCTTTTTCTACGACCGATGGATGATTGTATATTTTCTGAAACGAAAGTTGGTCTATTTTTTTCAACTGAGCTATCGAAGACTCGTCTATCAAATCTATGAGAGATTTGTTCAATGTGCCGTTCAAAAGTGCTTCTTCGTTTTCAAGGAAAACTTGGGTACATTTTCGAGTGAGGTTGTTTACCAACATCGCCCTTAAAAGTGAAAGTTTCTGACTTTCGTCGACAATGGTTTCCAGTTTTTGTGTGATGTAAAGATAGCTAGCCTCGTTTATAAATAAAGGCAAAAGCAAATCCTGAGCTTCTTGAAAAGAAATGACGTGCAACTTAAAGGCGTCCTCCAAATCGATGATTCTGTAACAAATATCATCGGCTGCCTCTACCAAAAACACATAGGGATGGCGTGCATAGACATTTTTCGTATCGTCAAGTCTTTTAATGCCCAGCTCTTCCACAAGCTCTTGATAATGTGTAATTTCAGAATCAAAAAAGCCAGATTTCTTGGTACCCAAAGATTTTTTGTCGAATCCTGAAACCGAGTCTGTAGGATATTTGATAATGGAAACCAAGGTAGTATAAGTCAGTTTCAGTCCCGCTTCTTGGAATAGTGTAGTAAGTATTCTAAAAGCATTTGCGTTGCCTTCGAATTTTATCAGGTCATGCTTTTGATTTTCGGTGATGTTACTGCTTACTTCATTTTTTACAAAAAAATCACTGAAAAAAGTACGAATGGCTTCTTCCCCAAAGTGTCCAAAAGGAGGGTTGCCGATATCATGAGAAAGGCAAGCCGTTTGAATAACATCAGAAAGCTCAAATCTATAAAAATCGTTGGCGTTTGGGGTAAATTTGTCTTTATGTTTGGTGGCCAAAAGTTCGCCCACAGCTTTTCCAAGCGAACGCCCAACAGAGGCCACTTCTAGGCTGTGCGTAAGGCGATTATGCACAAAAAATGCTCCTGGCAAAGGGAAAACTTGAGTTTTGTTTTGCAAACGCCTAAACTGTGAAGAGAATATTACGCGATCGTAATCACGCATATAGTCGCCCCTTATTTCGTCTCTGGCGTGGGTATTTTGCGAACCCAGTCTTTTGTTAGAATATAGTGTTTGCCAATCCATTTTTTACATTTTTATTGCTTTCCTAAAATAATGTGTAATGCCCCAAACAGACACAATAATGAGTAAAAGTACCAATATTTTAGAAAAAAGACCTTCGTTTGGGTTTTGTATGAGTGTTTGTATTTCTTTGGCCTGACTGCCTGTATACACTGCCAAGAGTGTCCTTGGTAGCATACCTCCAAAACCTCCAAGTAGTATGTTTTTGAGTTTTGCACCCGATATAGCAAAGGTGAGATTGGTCAAAGCAAATGGCAAAATAGGAGAGAGTTTAGCAAAAAATATGATTTTCAATTCATCATTCCTGATGTTTTTCAGAAGGTTTTTTACTTTCTCATTTTTCTCAAAATAAGCATCTATCCATTTGAAATCTAATACTTTATAAAAAACATATATTAAAAATATCGCTCCGAAGTTAATTATTAACAGATAGGGGATAGCTTTAAAACTCATGAAATATCCAAAAACTATAGCCAAAAATGTTGGAGGACAAAGTGCGATGGTGGCCCCAATTGTTAGAATTAAAGTTAAAACTAACCATTCAAAAACACCAAAAGTAGAAATCGTTGACTCGTATTTAAGAAGATAATAGCTTAACAATGAGGTACTAAAAAGAGGAAGCAACGTAAAACCAACAAAACTCAGAATAGACGGAAGTTTGGAGGTTTCCATATCAATTCTTTTTACAAATCATTATCATTCTGTCAGAAACCAAGTCTTGGTAAGGATTGAGGTCATAATCTCCATAAACTGCTGTCAAAGTCAAATCTGCTTTTTCAAAAAAGTGCCTAAAATCCTCCAAGAAAAGCAATTTTACCCTTTCCTCATATTGATGTTGGTCACCCTCAGTTTCAAAACTTATGTTTTTGAAAATATAGCCAAACTCTATTCTTTTGTTGATATTGAAGGTGATATTATCAACCGTCTTTTGATAATGTGAGTTGAAGCCCTCAATGGCCTTGCGACTATTCATGTAGTCCAACACCAAGGTTCCGTCGGGTTTTATATTTCGTGCCATTGCTACCACGGCTTTTTGGTTTTCTTCCTGATTTTCGAAGTAACCAAAGCTTGTAAAGAGGTTCAGCATGACATCGAAAAACTCAGGCTGAAATATCTCTCGAATATCATGCTCATGAAATTGAAGTCGTTCGTTTTCATAGGCTTGTGCATGCCAAATATTGTTGGGCGAAAGATCCAAACCTACTACATCAAAGCCTTTGGAGTTGAGGTAAATGGCATGACGACCTTTGCCGCAGGCCATGTCGCAATATTGCCAGTTGGTCTTGAAATCAAGTTTTCTAGACAGGTTATCAATAAACCTTTGGGCCTCATTTTGTCCTCTACTTTTGTATAGAATATGATAAAAAGGCGTATCAAACCATTCTGCAAACCACTCTGCCATATTAAGAGTGCTGGGCTTTATATTCTTTATACACCAGGGCTATTCCGTCTTTGAGTTCGATAGAATGTTTCCAGCCCAAGCTATTCAGTTTACTTACGTCCATCAGTTTGCGTGGTGTGCCGTCAGGTTTTTCAGTATTCCATATTATTTCACCTTCATAACCCACTTCGTTTTTGATGGTTTCGGCTAATTCTTTGATGGTCACATCCACTCCAGTCCCGATGTTTACCAAGGTGCTATCGTTGTAGTTTTCCATCAGGTAAACACAGGCTTCGGCCAAATCGTCGGCATGTAAAAATTCACGCATAGGTGAACCCGTTCCCCAGAGTTCAACACTCGATTTGTTCTCGAGTTTTGCTTCATGAAACTTACGAATCATGGCAGGTAGAACGTGCGAATTGTTGAGGTCGTAGTTGTCATTTGGGCCATAAAGATTGGTTGGCATCACCGAAATAAAGTTACAGCCATATTGGTCTCTGTAAGCCTCACACATTTTTATGCCTGCTATTTTGGCAATGGCATAAGGTTCGTTGGTAGGTTCTAGAAGACCTGTCAGTAGATAATCCTCTCTTAATGGTTGCGGGGCAAGTTTAGGGTAAATACACGATGAACCCAGAAACATAAGTTTTTTTACCCCAGCCAAATAGGATCCATGAATCACGTTATTTTGAATCTGCAAGTTTTCGTACAAAAACTGCCCTCTATAGGTATTGTTGGCTACTATTCCTCCCACTTTGGCCGCTGCCAAAAAAACGTAGGCTGGTTTTTCGGTCTCCAAAAACTCCAAAACTTCAGTTTGTTGAGTAAGGTCTAATTCTTTTGAAGTTCTGAGCAAGAAATTTGTAAAACCTAAACTTTTCAGTTTCCTGACTATAGCCGAACCCACCATTCCG
The DNA here is from genome assembly GCF_024343775.1 of Lacihabitans soyangensis. GTDB lineage: Bacteria > Bacteroidota > Bacteroidia > Cytophagales > Spirosomataceae > Leadbetterella > Leadbetterella soyangensis. Next base: position 106,922 of record NZ_RJUF01000177.1, read on the forward strand.
TTGTGGCCAGCTACATATATTTTATCGGATATTTCCAATTTTTTGTTGAAATTTACGTTTTGAAAATTCAAATTGTTCACAAAAGTACTACACAGGTATCTTATAATGAAACGAATTCTATTCTTATACATTTTACTGCTTGGATATGTGTCCCATGCTATTGCTCAGGACATCATTCCGAAGCCCAAAACCAAGGCGGAAAGAAAAGCGGAGCGGAAAAAAATGACCTTGGAGGAAAGAATTGAGGACGTGGTGCCGCTAGATGTAAACTTACCAAAAGCTAATGTAAATCTCCCCGGAGATAACAAAATAAGCTCAGTAGAAGACGCCAAGAAGTTTTTGAATGAAACAATCCCCAACTTATCAAGCGATGTAAAAGCCAAAAGTAAGAAAGCCAAAAAAGCTTTAGCTAAGGCCAAGGCGGAGGTTTTTGACGGAAAGAGTTTTGAGAAAATAGCCATCGACAAAAGGGTTTTTAAAAGAGGTTCTGGTAGCAGATTGGTGTATCAAGAGTTTTATGTTTTGAAAACTTATCAGAAACCGAGTCCCTACCACAGAACCTTGACTTGGTTTGATGATAAGAACAAGAAGTTTGTGGAGGCATTGACGCGTGACACCAAAACCAACGTTTTATTGCACGGCCCCTTCAAAGAGTATCGTGGAGAAACGCTCGTGAGGGAGGGATTTTATTATTTAGGTGCAAAGCATGGCCGCTGGCTGGAGTATGACAAAGACTTCAACCTTTTGAATAAGGAGTATTACGACAAAGGATTTTATAAGGAGTCGGAAATTACCTTTTATGACGCTGACAGTATCAAGATAAAAGAAATAACACCTAAAATTTATGGAAAAATTACTGGTGCTTATTGGAAATTTTATGAGGATGGTACCACTGCCGAAGAAGGACACTTTGATGAAGGTAAGAAAGTTGGACGTTGGGTTGAGTTTTACCCTGGGGGCAACCGTAGGAAGAAAGTGACGCAGTACCCGAAAGATATTTTTGACAATTCTGAGCCTTTCGTTATGCAAGAATATAGTGCAGATGGCAAGTTGATTTATGATAGTACTGCTCCGAAATGAGGTTTTTGTTATGGTATTGAGGCACAAAGGCATCAAGACATAAGTTATTCAAGTCTTCATTTACTTAAAATCTTCATTTTCTTCTTGTTAAAAATTGAAATTGATATCTAACATGAAGGAATTAAGAAATGAAGGACATTAAGAGCTTCATTTGCTTAAACTCTTCATTTTCTTCTTGTTAAAAATAGAAATTAATATCTAACATGAAGGAATTAAGAAATGAAGGACATTAAGAGCTTCATTTGCTTAAACTCTTCATTTTCTTCATATTAAAAACCACTACTTCATTTTCAACAAAAAAATAAACTTATTCGAGATTTCTGTATTTCTTTGTAAACCAAAGAAAATCATCAATGAAAAGATTATTAATTCTACTTGCGAGTGTTTCGCTATTTTTCTCTTGTAAAAGCGAAATTGATATCTAACATGAAGGAATTAAGAAATGAAGGACATTAAGAGCTTCATTTGCTTAAACTCTTCATTTTCTTCTTGTTAAAAATAGAATACTCCTGAACTTAAAAATGGCCT
>NZ_RJUF01000178.1 GCF_024343775.1 Lacihabitans soyangensis
CCTTGAATACCCTGCACACCTTGGTCGCCAGTGTCGCCCTTGTCGCCTTTAAGACCTTGAATACCCTGCACACCTTGGTCGCCAGTGTCGCCCTTGTCCCCTTTAAGACCTTGAATACCCTGAACGCCTTGGTCGCCAGTATCGCCCTTATCACCTTTAAGTCCTTGAATACCCTGCACACCTTGGTCGCCAGTATCACCCTTGTCCCCTTTAAGTCCTTGAATACCCTGCACACCTTGGTCGCCAGTGTCGCCCTTCGGTCCTGGCAATCCAATATAATCAGCCAGTCCAGGAATCACACCAATCTCAGGCTCTAAAACGAGCTCCAGTTCTATCGGCGGCTCTATCTCCAGCACCAGTATCACTTCGCTCATTACAATCTCGTTTTTGTAAGTTCAAAATCCCCCATCCCTATCGTAATCTCCTTGCCGTCCTTCACAGCCTCCATCTCCCAGTCATACAACCCATGCTTATTCAGGGTATCTGCCTTCGCTATAGGAATCTCCAGCCGCTGCCCACTAACCACAATACCAGACCCAGTCTTCTGAAAAACCACACGATAAGGAGGCGTTTTCTCAAACACCGCAAACTTAAACGTAGTCCCAGCCACCTGAAACACATCCGGCACATTAATCACCACGTCACAGTCATTGCCTGCCTGCCGTCTAATCTTAATCCTATTCTTAACCGAAAAAGTCGCCATAAAATCATTATTCTTTATAAGCCAAAACTATCCCAACATCCCAAATAATCACAGGGCAAAACTACAGACGCATTGCAATGCGGCTCAATCCCTTCACCAGACCCCTCCTTCCCCCCCTCCTTCCAAAGGAGGGGTGCCGAAGGCGGGGTGGTTGAGGGGGTGGTTTACACCGCATCCACATACCACCTTTCCCCACCAGCAGGCTCAGCCGGAAACACAATACTCGGGTAAGGCCCTACAATCACCGTACTGCCCACCAGCAGTCCATTTCTAAAAAACCTCAGCGTCTTCCCTGCCTTATAATAAGGTATAAAAAAATAATCCCTTCCACTTGCCAGCACCGGATAATGCCCATTCAGTCTAGTCGCACCATACCGCACATCCGTTTGGTTAGCCTGATAATCCGGCAACTGAAACCACATACAGCCAGGCACATACCCACTGCCCACATCCTCAGCCACTATACCACTCGGTTCGCTGGATCCACTAAAATCCCCAGCCCTCAGCCACCACCTGCCAGTCGGAAAATCCACAGACCCATACACCCCAGGGTTATACACCCCCACAGAGTTACACGGCCCATTCGCATTCGCATACGCCTGCGTGTCCAATATATCTATCTCAGCTCTCGCCTTAGCATAAGTATCCTCCAAATCAATAAAACTCCCCCAGCTGCCAATCGGTATCGTAATCGTCGCCTTACCACCAATCAACCCCGTGCCACAGGTCGCATTAAAAAAAGTCCCCTCACGGCTCACAGCCACATCTTGCAAAAACGGCGTATTACCCACCGCACAAGCAGCACTTGGCGTCAACGGAAAGAAATTCGGCCCAGGCTTATTCTTCAACACCTCAGCAGGTCGCACAGGCTCGTTCGTGTCCGTATAATACCGCTCCACCGTCAGCACCTTCAGCATACCGTAGTATCGTCCTCGGCTATCCGTGTCGCACACCACACTCAGCGGTCGCCAGGCCGTAGGTCGGTCCTCAGTAGCCTCAGGCACAGGCAGCTCGCTGTAAGCTGTCTCCTTATAGCCCGCTTCCAGTTCTATTGCCACCCCTGCCCAGTCGTTAGCATCATCGTGTATCGGCATCGCCTTACCCACATTCACCATCGCCAGCCATTGGTCATTCTGCAGCAGCCACATCTCCTTCGCAAACCCCACATCCAGCAAGTGCCGCATCTGGCTCAACCTTCCGAGGCTCAGGCGTAGCACATACTTTCGTATGCCTTCCACCACATCCACCCGCCTTTCGGTCAGGTTCGCCTCATAGCCAAACCCCCTAAAACTCTCACCTTCAGTCCGGCTAAACTCCATACCCACCGAATTCTGTCCAGTAGCCACCAACACCTCAGGCACCCCAAGGCTATTCATATACACCACCTGTTGCAGGTTACGTCTATACACCTGGTCATACACCACCGTAGCCACCTCACTCACACGGTCGCCATTACTATCTATCAGCCAACACCTATAACTCACCAATGCACCCCTGAGCGTGTCGAAGGGCTCCAGCTTCACCCCATCATCAGGCAAAGCCGCCACGCCTGGCATCTCCACACCAACTCCCCTCCTTCCCAAGGAGGGGCCGGGGGTGGTTGGGCTTGGGCTCACCACACTCGCCCCACCCACAGGCACAGCATACACACCCATTGGGCTCACTTCCATTTCCGCTATCGGATACACCACCTCTTCCTCGCCATTCGCATACAGTCCAATCACCTTCAGCTTCACCTTAGTAATCGTGCTCGAAAAATTATGCAACCAACTCAAAAAACCAACCTGCCCCGCACCACTTTTCCCCTCCTTCCCAAGGAGGGGTGCCGAAGGCGGGGTGGTTGAGCAAATCCACTTCCCATCACCCAGCCACTTCGTAAAAAACGACCTACCATATCTTTCAAAATCCACCTCCGAAATCCCGCCCTTGTAGGCCCATCTTTCGCCATTCGTTACGGTTTCATCTAGCACATCATCTACATAAATCCGTACGATCGTATAATACCGCAGCGTCATATCCGGCACTTGCCAAATCGCATCCAGGTATCTATCGCCCGCATTTCCAAACACCGGCTCATCATTCGTCAGAAAACCCTTCAGTATTCCGCCAAACTCAAAGAACGCACCCCTGTAAATCGTGCTATTCCCCACCACTTTAGCAGGCTCTTCAAAAGCATCCATGGTCGACGCCAACACAAACTCCTCACCATTAAACACCATCACATCCAGCTCATACCTTATCGTACTCCTGTCAGTTATAGTCCCCAACTCCCAAGGATCCACATTCACCACCACCGGATTATTAATCAAATCCAGCCCAATCGGCGTACCCAAACTCAACTCATCCGCTGCTATCATCTTCTATACCTTTGTCAGGCTGAGCCTGTCGAAGCCCCGCCCAGTTTATCAAATTCACTTCTCATCATACCACCATCCCCCTCCTTCCTTCCCCTCCTTCCCAAGGAGGGGCCAGGGGTGGTTGGAGGGGTGCCCAAAGGGCGGGGTGGTTGGGTGGGGCTAAATTCCCCCACTGGGGCGGTCCGTCGTTACGGTTAGGGGGCTAAAAACAACTCCACCTCTCTACGTCTCCTCGTCACCAGCCCATTCAGCTTCTTACCACCGGCCGTTATAGCACACGTCAGCCAATAAGCCCGCAGCTCTTCAGCACTCGCTCTGTTATTCACAAGCGAAAACAACCTATAAGGAAACCTCTTCCCCGATCGTTTATCCAAAAAATACCCACCAGTATTAAACACAAAATCCGCCACCGCATCAAACTCATTCTGCGTCAAGTCATCACGTGTCAACTCATCCGTAATCGGGGCATACACCCTTCTATAGCTATCATTCAGCCAGCGTTCTGCAGTAGCCAAAGTAATCGGAGGCGACAGCCTCGTAATACGCTCCCTCGTATCAGGATTCCTCGTATTACCATAGCCCTGCGTCCAAACACCAGCCGGACACAAATACGGCCTACTCTCAAACTTCTCACTCAGCTTAGTAAGCTCAATCCCCTTCGCCCCAATCATCACAATCCTACTCATTCCCTACTTTATTAAAAATTTATAATCTATCCTATTGTCAGGCTGAGCCTGTCGAAGCCCCGCCTTCATTCCCATCCCGGTGCCTGAGCGTAGCCGAAGGCAAGTAGGGGTGCCCAAAGGGCGAGGTGGTTAAAGCGGTGCTAATCTCCCCCTTTGGGGCGGTCCGGCGTTCCGGCTGGGGGGCTGGGGGTGGGGCTTTTCGGCACCAACCGCTTGCCCCTAAAAGGCCACACACCCATCTTCACCTCATAATTTCCACTCTCCAGCTTCTCCGCATAATCCTTCCAATACTCCGTGTCCGCCTGAGCCTGTCGAAGGGCAGCCTGAGCCTTTTCCTTGTCAGCCTGAGCCTTTCGAAGGCCACCCTCATACTTCCGTTTGTCATCCTGAGCTTGTCGAAGGACATCCCTAATCGTCAACTGCATCTGAGCCTCACGCTCAGCATAATTCACACTATCCTCAGCCATGTCAGCCTGAGCTTGTCGAAGGCCTGCAGCCAAACTATCCTGCACATCCTGCAGTCTAAGCTTTTCCCTAAACCACACCTTCTTCTCATTCTCCCAAGCCACTATATCACCCTCCAGCTTCTCTATGCGGTTGCCTCTTTCCGAAAAGCTGTAGCTCAAAATCCCAACACCCACCAAGCCACCAAGAACCGACAACACCGCCACTACTACTATCATAGTCCCCACACTCGGCAACTTCACACCTGTTATCCAACCCAATATCTTTCCCATAAAAAAATCGTTAATCGTAAATCAAAAATCGTAAATCCTCAATTTGACTCCCCCACCGGGGGCTGGGGGGCCGCATCCGCCTTCATATTCCCCTCAATCTTATCAAACATCGCCACTACCCAGCCGCTAATCTTATTTGGGTGCACCCTATTACCATTCTTAAAAGCACTTCGCCCTTCATTCAAAATCATCAACGAATAAATAAAACTCGTAAAATACTGGATCCACTCGCCATACTTCTGCACAAACGGCACCCTGCTCACCACATGAATAATCCACAAGTAAAAAGCATACACAATCAGCTTCTCAAGAATCTTCATCGCCTTAGCCCACTCAAACTTCTTCTCTCTGTGAGCCAGATATACCCCGAAAATGCTATCAGCAAAAATGCACACCAGCAACGCCTCTATAAAAGGAGCATACCCTTCCAGGTAATTACTAAAAACAGTCCCCACCAATGCCGTCACAAAAAGCATCGGATTCATCAGCACCTTCACCATCCCCAAACTCACACTACCCACCGTAGCCACAAATCCATCCACCTTGTTCATCACACCTCACGTTTATAAATTGCAAAAAATTAAACTCCCTATTCGTACAGACGCCATGCATGGCGACTCACGGTAGCTGATCCGGTCACTGAGCGAAGCCGAAGTGCCGAAGCTACCACCACCCAAAAGCCACACCAACAACCAAAATAATTCCAAAAGCCACAATAGCACCAAACAACATCTGTACAGAATCCAGCCATCCAAAGCTAAAAGTATCCACAAAAGCCGTAGGCTCATCGATAGTTGGCCTAGGCCGACCAGACTTCTCCTGGTTGCTGAGCGGAGCCGAAGCATCCCCAGTACTCTCCAAAGTCGCCATAATAGGACTGAAGTTCAACTCCCCCACTGGGGTGGTACGGCATTCCGGTTGGGGGGCTCTAAGCACACCATCCAAAGCCTTATCAAACCTCTCCTCCCATTTCTTAATCTCAGCGTTCTTCCATTGTTCCAATTCCCATTTCTCTTGAAAAAGCCTATCGTACTCATCTCTTTTTACAAAAAGATTTGATGGATACTCCTCAGCCACTTTCCCAATAACCTCCTGCATCATCGTCAAAGGCCCTGCAAACATCGGCACCAGCCCATCAGACATAACATTATCAATTTTCCTTACCTCATTTGCCAACCAGCCATCCTTAAAAAACCAATTCAGCCTTTCATCAGCATTATCCCCTCTACTTTCAACCCAAACCTTCAAATTCCTCCGAGGCAAATCCTTCTCCACATACACTTCCCATTCCATCACTTTCAACATTTATAAATTCAAAAAAATAAACTCCATCAACTCCCCTCCTTTTTAAGGAGGGGTGCCCAAAGGGCGGGGTGGTTAAATCCATAAATCACCTCACCCAATCCCCACAAGCAATCATCAGCTGAAACTCCGTCCGCCATCCCACATGATCCGCCACCAGATTCGTATCCACCTCATCATTCTCAAACACCAGCGGTGAGTGAGTAATAGTATACTGCCGTTGGTCCGCAATCAGCTGCTTAATCAGCTTGCCAAGAATCGTAAAAGTCCTATCACTCGCACCAGCGTGAGCCTTCAGGCTACCATCCTTCACCTTCTCTACTATGCTAATACCCATGTTATAGGTATTAAAATACACCCCACCTCTAATAGTCGTCTTCACATTCGGCTGGTCCATCACCATCACTGGGTACCGCTTCACAGTACTATTAACCACATCCAGCTTGTGGCGTATCTCGCCGTACAGAAACCCATGCACATCCGCACTAGCTTCCACCCAGTCCTCAAAATACCCCCTCACATCCTTAATCTCCGCACCTATCATATCACTTAGCGGCTTCCGCCTTTATCTTCTGATGTTCCAAAAACAGCCATATCGTCACAGCCTCCGTATCACACACCTTCTCAAAATCCCCATGCACACCCTGCAAAGCCACATCCTCCAAAATCGCAATCCACCCCTGCCCATTCGGAAAAATCCCCTTCGGTATGTCAGCCTGAGCCTGTCGAAGGCCTTCTCCGTTTTGGTTGCTGAGCGGAGCCGAAGCACCAAACACCCCCGGAAACATCCTGATAAAAATCTTAAGCTGCTCCTCAAAATAATTCACCAGCCACAGCTTCATCACCTCAGGCAGGCTATCATTCAGCACCTTACCCAGCTCCAGCACCTGCCGGCTATGGTAGGGCGTACGCTCCAGCCTCATCTTCCGCCAATTCCACCGCTTCCTAATCACCAAATGCCCCAACAACTCCCCCAAAGCCTTCTCATATTGCTTAGCCTCTTTATTGCTCCCCTCCTTGGGAAGGAGGGGCTGGGGGTGGTCCCGTCCGGGGGTGGTTGTAGTCTGCCCAGCTGCCACTTTCTTCGCCACCTCAGCAAACTTCAAAAAATAAACATTCGCCATACTCAGCTCTATCGCTTTCGTATTCGCAAAATGCTCTTCCCTCACCCAAACCAACTTCGGAAACAAGCTAAACTTCACATCCATGCGGCGTTCCCTGAGCTTCGTTCCCTGAGCGGAGCCGAAGGGATCCGAAGGGAGCCGAAGCCACGACGGCCACACCCATATCCGCTTCACCACCCGCTTATTCACATCCTTCAGCAGCCCCGCCACATAAGCCATCTTCTCCGCAAATCCCGTTTCTCCCCTACTTCCTTCCCCTCCTTCCCAAGGAGGGGTGTCCGAAGGGCGGGGTGGTTGCGGGCTGGTTAAACTCCATATCCTTTCCACCAACACCGCCGCATTATCAAAATCCTGCCCATAACTCCGCAAAGCCATCAGCAGCGGCATCACCCTCTTAAAATCCTTAATCTTCAGCGACATCTTTCAGCTTAAAGAAATCCAAAACCAAATTATGCTTAGCAGTTACCCAAAAATCATCAGGATAAATTAAACCCTCATCTTTACGATAATCCCAAAAAGTCACCTCTCGCTTGGCTCTTTTATTTTCTTTACAAAACATATCAACCACATCTCGGACTTCATTTGCCAAAGCCTCGCATTCTTCTCGGGTCTTCAGTATATTCCTATCCTTATCTTTTAGTAAATCAAAAAGAATCAGATTTAACTTTCCACCCTGTCCAAAACTCCAACTTACTTTCACCAACCACATACTTTCAACTATTTAAAATTCAACTTTCACCCATAACCTTAGCCACCGCCTTTCTCTGCCAGCCTGCTTGAGGGTCATTATGCCCCAAATTCACTTTCTTAAACTTCACAATCAAAAATCCCTCAACAAAATACCAGATATCATCCTCTGATACAGGTTGTTTGAATTTATCAAAACCAGGCACAAAACAATTAACTTGAGGAATAAACCAACCCGTCTCTTTCCCAATAGCCTCTAGGTCAACCTTAAGTTTCTCTACTCTACTTTCTATATCCGCAAGCTCGTTGAATAACCTATTATTAATTTCTCCAACTAAATCCTTCCATAGTCCCCTATGTCCATAATGTATTAGGTGTTCCCTAACCTTAATCCCCTCTGCCTCAATACTCGCAATCCACATACTTTCAACTATTTATATTTCAAAAAAAACAACTCAATCAACTCCCCTCCCTACCGGGGAGGGGTCGGGGGTGGGGCTAAAGCACCCCATAACTCCGCTTCTTATCATTCTCAAACAGCCTAGTCGGAGGCGTCTCCACCAAAGCCGTATACATATCACTGCTGTAGTAAGTCGCAAACACACTATCGCTCGCAGTCTTCTGCAGAAAATCCACAATCGTCGCCAGTCCGTCACGCCATTGGTCACCCAGCTCAGCTGCTATCTCATTTCTTCTCGAGGGCGGCAACACATCCTTATTCTCCAAGCCATCCGTAGTACTCCACAGGTGCCAGTCCGCATCAATATTCATAAAAGGCACAAAATCCGCCACAGCCTTTCTGGCCACCACCTGCCCACACATCTTCAGCAGCTTCAGCCAATTCGCATCAGTCAGCGACCCTTCCATCCACAGCTTGTTTTTCGCCAAAACCTCAACCAAAAACGCCTCCCCCAAAGCCACCCCTATCTCAGCCTGAGCCTGTCGAAGGCCAGCTTCAAGAGCCAAAAACATCCTCCTACTACCCCTAGCCTGCGGAAACCACTCTGTCAGCTTTGTAGCATTATTCACCAGCAGTCCAGCCTTTTCCAAGAAAACCTCACTCGTCTTCCAGGTCTCAAACTCATCAGCATTCTTCTCCAAAAACTTCAAAGCATTCTCCAGAGCATTATCGCCACGCAGTATCGCCGCCTTCATGCTCGCAGCTGTGGCCCATTTGCTCACCGCCTGCTGGTTCTGTGGCGTTATCTGAGTCTTTCCAGCATCGCCAGTACTCACAATCTGTCGCATCATACCGCTAAAATCCGCATAAGCCATCAGGCTCATCTTCAATAGCTTAATCAGCCGTTTTTGCTCAGCTGTGCCACCCACACTCACATCTTCCTCGTTCTCTTCACCCACCAGTAAGCTCAGCTCATCATACAGCTCAGTACCTATCGCTGGGTAAATAAAAAACTCCTCGGCTTCTTCTATGTAAGCCACCCAATTATCAAAACTCATCGAGCGTTGCACACCACCGTACACACGCTTCACTTGTTCGGCGTTCTTAATTAGCATTATCGTTCACTTGATTATTTGGGTGAGCAGGGTCATTCTTGGCCGTACTGTCAGGCACATACCCCATAATATTCTTAAATCCAATCACGTAGTCAGGCTCTATCTCGTCAATTTCCTTCAGGTAATCCAAAGCCGTCAGTATCAACTCACGCTGCTGCACCACCAAAAAATTCTGCACATAATTAGCAAGGCTATTTATCTCCATGCCACTCGTGCCCATCTTGCTGCCACTATCCACACCAGCCAGTTTGCCCACCAAGCCATGTCCGCCAATCTGCACATCATTGGCCTTATCAAACATCTTTATAAAAGCATCGTCCTTAATATTAAACTCCACCGGTTTAATCTCAATCCCGCTCACACTACGCCCATCCGTATTAAGTTTGGAGAACGTAAACAATATCTTGTTAGCTTCTTCCACACCACCCAACGCGTCCTCTATTCCATCGAGCGTTTTCTTCTTCTCTTCAGCACGTTTCTTCTCGTCCCAGTCAGGCTTATCCCAATAATCCGTAGGTATACTTACCTGGTGGGTAATAAAATAGCCATTCTTAAAAGCCGCCTCATAAAAACTCGGTACCTTATTCGCCACCTCAGCCCAACGGCTCGTTCCCCACCAGCTCGCCAAGCCATAAAACTTCTGGCCAGGTAGCGTTATAATTTCATGAATAATAAAATCACCGTATTTCGTAGGCTCATCAGGGTCAAAAGCAGGATAAAAAACAGCATCTTTCTCTGCAGGAGTTTTATAACCAAAGCCACTATGCACAAAAAAACCCTTAATCTCGGTATCCTTTTCGTTCAGCTTAGCCACCCGCACATCATTATTATCCAGCACCTTCACCGAGGCTACCTTCTTAGTAATGGCATCAAGGCTCACCAACCAGTTCAGCTCATAGCTATACACCACTTGGTTAGCAGTCTTCAGCGTTAGGTTCTTAATCCGCAGTCGCTTCACCCAATCACTAAAATCCTTGCTCTTTATCGGTTTTTGTAGGCTCAAAGCATCCTCATGCTCTTCAAAAAGTGCCGGCCCTTTACCAAAAGTAAAATTCGCCTTCGTTTCCAAAAACTGCCACTTATTCGGGCTTTCGTCCAAAAGTTTATGAATTAGCAATAGCTTATTATCTTTGTCACCTCTCGGTATATAATACTTACCAACCTTACGGCTACCGCTATCAGTTGCGTCAGCCATATCCGCCACCTTATCACCTTCCTTACCAAAGCTTATCGCCACCGAAGCATTCGTTTGGTGATTATACTTATGTACGTACAGCCCTTCGCTCAACTTCTCCATGCTCTATTTTAAAAAATCAATCCTAATTCCATTAAACTCCACCAACAAATCAATATAAACTTCGAAGTCCTTTCCAGTATTCAAGTCCAATACTGGCAACCGCCCGCTCCTACTCATTTTACCTCTAGCTGTCAACGGGTTGCTATTCCTTCTGAGGCTTACATTTTTCTTTTCACCCCAAGTCCCATCAATCTTCCTATACCCCAAAGAAAACCTAGCCCCCAAAGAGGTTATTTCTGACAAAACCCGCTTAATCGAAATACCTGAACTCATACACAAATCAAGTTTTTTATTCTAAATCGGCACAGGGCAAAACTTTTTTTTAACCCAAATGCACTTTTTTTTTGTCTAAATATTTCGTTTCCAATTTTTTACAAGAAAAAACGGCAAACAAAACGCCTTTCAATCTCTCCTACCTGTGCCGCACACTATCACGAAATGGCAGCTGCCTAGTTCAAAAAGGAGAATATAGTTCTGTAACTATCTCACCACTACGCCTGTCTCTGACATGTACTGACCTCGATTGATGTAATGACTGAAGAGCGACCAGATGATGTAATCAAATGCATCAGTAGGGTCGGTGGCATACTCTCTGAACCTGGCGTTACGCTCGCTGGACTTGTCTTTCTTGAATAGCTTATCGGTAGTTACCAATGTGTTCTGTAGAGCTATAATGAAACTCTTATTGGTATTCTTATTGATCCTGACCTTGGGGGCTTTGTCGTGACTACCTGCCAACATCATGTTCATAAGATCATATCTATCTTTAGTTTTTGGATAGGATGTCAATTCCTTCCGGAATACCTTCCAGTCTTTTTTAATTAGGATTTCACAGAAGCGGTCAAAGAATGGACGGTTGGACTTGTCTGTACTGGCACTTGTACTATTACCGTTAGGGTCACCGAACACATACACTTCCATAATGGAATGACCATCATAGGCCTTGCAGAACCACTCGGCTAACTGGATTAGGATGTTAGACTCTTGCTCTACTTTGGTAACTGCTGGCTTCTTAAATTCCGACTGAATAATTCGGAATTCGTTGCCAAATTGCTGGCAGACCAAACACCAAACGATGTCGGCATTGAAGTCTAATGATATCAATAGCGGCTTATCTCTGTGATAGTCGTTGTGCGTATACTCCAATACACCCGACTCTCTCGGATGGTAATCGTAAGATTTAAAATAGAAATTCGACTCTGAAAGTGCATGGTAGTATTGATTAGGAAGTTTCAATACTCGCTGATTCATCACCTCAACATTGTATTTCCAGATATCAAGCGTTTCGCGTTGCATTTGGCCATACTTGGCAGGTAGGAATGCTTGGTTGTCTTCATAGGTCGACTCAAGGAACAGAAACTCAGGCACATTATCTATGAGCCATTGTTCACCATGCTTTTGGTACATGACTTTCCTTTCCTTACACATCTCAAGATACTTCTCCTCAGTATCATATATCCAGTTGCCGGCTATTGTCCAGCTGGCAGACGAGAAATCAAAAAAGCCATAATTCCAATAATGATTCTCGTAGGGTGCCAACGTATTTCCCCTAAATGCAGGAATTAATACGGTTTGAATAAACTCAAAACTGATAGTAGCAGACTCATCCACAAGCAATCCATTAATAGACAAACCTCTGTGTGTCTCTTTATTGTCCTGACTTACAAGCCTTAGCGTAAATCCATTAATGAAAGTGATACAATATTGATAGAGCCTTTTACCAGGTTGTTTGTAAGGCTTGGCCCAGCCGTCAGGTGGTTGCACACCTATCACATAAACACCATAAGGCCTGAGCTTTTTGTCATACTCAAATACCCCACATTTCTCAAGAGCCTCACGGACGTTGGGTATTACTATCGAGTCTATTGCCACATAAGTAAGCCCGGCAATTACCCAAGTAGCCCTCGGAAAAATCGGGAACAGTTTCTTTATCTGAAACCCCATTGTCATGGACTTACCCGACCCACGGCCACCAATAAACGACTTTCTGCGAGCTCGACTCTTCAAAAACTTCGCCTGTTTGGGGTTCAGTTTTATGGTTACAACCTTACTCATCTATATCAATCGTTTGTGTGGCTTCGTCTCCTGCAGGAGCATTGAAGTTGTTATTAATCACCTGCACGGCCCAAACCTCCTTCACTGGCTTGTTCCAAACTGTAGGATCCCAACCCATGTCTTCAGTATCGTAGATGCCCGCCAACACATCGCCCTCTTTCCTGGCACGCATGGCTACATCCCACTGCTTATCTTTCATGGCAAACTGTGCCAACAAGTAGTGAAACTCCCTACTGGCAACCCTTAACCCATCTTTTTGTACTTGATCTAGTCGGCCGTGTAGTGCTATGGTCTCAGCTAAATCGTACTGTGCCTGTCTCGACTCTACAGCGTAATCCCGCATGATAGTGGACAGAATAACCTCCTTGGTTCGTCCCATGCAGTACCAGCTCCATATTTTCATGTACCTCTCCAGCTTTTCCTGCTGCATAGAGGTCAGGTCATCAAACTCTATCTCCTTCAGGTAATACCTGTAATAAGGATCCAAGGCACTCTCATTCACCTTCAGCAGCTTCCTCAGCCGCGTAATACTCTTCTCTTTTGCCATTTTTAAACTAAAAAGCCACCGTACAAAACTGCACAGTGGCTCTCAAGACTAACAGGGCAAAACTTTTCTACACGTTATCAGGATGCCTGAGCGGAGCCGAAGGCATGCACAAGCCTTGGCAGCTGCCAAAAAAAAACACCCGAAGCACTGCCTCTGGCGTTTCCGTTTACCCACATTAACTAATCCACTATTAATTTCTACACCTTCAATATCTTAATACCTCCCAGCACCTTCCGCACGTTATTCAGCACCCAAAAAGTATCCTGAATCTTCCGTTTGTCTTCATGCTCATACTCCAGCAGCTGCGGCAGCTCAGCCACCATGTCTTCATAATTCTGTTTTACTCGTGCCAGGGCTTGCTCCATATCGGCCTCGTTTTGGCAGTTGTCCATCTCAACCAAAGCCTCACAAGCCCCGCCAATGCTTATTAGCGTGTCAGATTTGCCTAGTTTTAGCACCATAGGCTCGGTGATCAGTGTCGTGTTCGTTCTCATTTCTAGGTTTTTGTTTTATATTTTTTGTTAAATAATTCCACAATACTTCCCCACTGCGGGCTAGGGGCTTTCAGGACTATAAAAGAGGGATGGGCGTAAATTGCAAACCGCCCACCGTGTTCCTCTCGTCAGTTCAGTCTCAGGCCCAGTGCGTCATAAGTGTCCGCCTCCAATAACTCACGTTTCTTTGTCAGCTGATATCGCTCCTTCATAATCACGCTCGCCGTTTGGTCTATCTCCTTCAATCGGTTAGTGATCACCTGCAGCTGCTCTTGATTGCTACGCACACGCAGGTTATCGCCAAACATGATGCTCTCGATAACATCAAACACCCAAAGCTCAAAATCAGCATTCAACCAAGCCGCAAACTTCAACGCCAACTTCCTGTGCATCCAAGTACCATTGTGCTTTCCACCATTCACAACTTTTACAATTTTCTCAGAAGGCATATTCTCCTTCTGAGAAAGTGCCCTTATAAAAGATTGTGTTGGCTCTACTCTCAAAAAGTCCTTTGCTGACTTCCCAAACGCCTTACCCATTTCAGTTGCATTAACCATAATAGCCATACCAGTCAAATCAAACTCTATCTCAGAGCCACCATAAACAAACTTCTCAATCTCCTTTGCCATAATTCAATTATTTAAATGATAAATAAATTTCGATATGCAAATGTACTCATGAATATTATATTCACAAATATTTTTAACTATTTTTTTATTCATGAATATTATATTTATATTTGCACAGTAAAATCGTAGTTGCAATGAGTAGAAGAATTACAGTAGATTTATCAGAAGAATCGTGGCTGGTATTGAGTGAGCGGCAATTTGATGCAAAAAAACGAGGAGAAAAAGCCCCAAGCCTATCCAAAATGGTAGCAGATATGGTTGACGAATCGCTTAAAAAAGAAAAAGCCAGCGAACCCAGGCTATAAACGGGTCCTATTGGTCTCTGAAGAACAGGGAACGCGGTACGGCTGCAGGAAAAGCCACCGGTGTATAACCCGGAACAAAAAAGCCTCCCAGCAATGAGAGGCTTTTTTTATGTCAAAGCGGGGATCTTCGCTTTCAGAAAAGTTCAGAGTGATTCTCTTCACTCTGAGAAATTCCCAAAGTCGGAATTCCGACTTTCAGATTCTCGGTAGGCATATTCTCCTACCGACAAATATTCTCGCTTCGCATATTCCCGAACCGACCCCCAAGAGGACAATCCTCCCCTTCATACCGAAGTGGGAATTCCCACTTCGGTCTCAAAAGGATAATCCTCCTTTTGAGAGTGGGAAATCCCACTCTGAGAAATCCACCACTTCTAATATCTGAGAACCACTACCAAAAACCGTTAGGACAATCGTCCTATCGAAGGTGGAATTCCCCCTTCGGGGGTTAGGGGCTAAAAAAATACGGCACTAAACTAGCACCGTATCCTCAGCCCACACAGGGCAAAATATTTTAGGAGAAAATCAACCCATATCGTTATGCCGAACATAAGGCCCATAGGCTTGTTCATAATCAAAAATTCGATTCCCAAGCAACTTCCTCAAACTATCAATTATGGTAGCACAAACAAATGGAGTGCGGAACAACACATAAAAACTCACTTCAAGAGCTATAATATCTCGAATCATAGTCATTTCCTCATGAAACTCCCAACTTTCTTCAAGCTTTCTATTGCATTTGAGAAAATAATCTTCTCCAGTTTTTACTTGTAAATCTATAAACATATACATTTAAAATTAAAATCTCACTTTCAACTATTTATAATTATCAACCCACAGGTTTACTTTCTTCCTTCAGCTCAAAACCAATCCAAGTCTTATCATGAGAAGTCCCACGTGTAAAATGCTTAGGCATTCCACCAGTCGAGCGAATCCTATACAACCAAAACCTCCTAAAATCCTCCGAATTCCAGCCTTCAGTCTCAAAGCTCAATATACCGTCAAAATTACTGCCTAAATACTTGGTTTCCTCTCTCATGCCCGCAAACACCAAGCTAAACCCATTCGCGAACCATATACCTCTATCATCTGGCTTGGCACGCCTATACGGCCTTTTCCACTGGCAATTAGCCTTCCAAAAACCATAATCATCCGTAAAATAATAGCCTGCCGTTCTAGATATCAGTTCGTTATCCTTCGGAGCTTTCACGTCCTTCATTCCAAGCTTTACAAGTGCTTCACACACAGCTTCTTTTAGTTTCACAACAGTCTTCACATCCATACATACCACCGCCCAAGTTTTACGAGCCAACTCATGCTGCTCAGCAAGCGTCACTATCTGCACAGCCATGGCCATAGCCAAATAGTCAAAGCTTTCGCTTTCCATCTTCTTATAAAAATTAGCCTTCACCTGTGCAAAACCCACCATTTTAGGTGTATATCTCGGGTAGATCATCCTTTCCATCACTTTAAACTATTAAATATTCAAATCCACTCATCTAAAATACATTTTACGATACTCCGCCCGTCCATACTTCGCAATATACGCCTTCTTGGCCTTTCGTGGTAGCTTATTGCCAACAAAATTCCCTGCTATAAACTTATTGATATCATCTACATATCGCACAGTTTTTCCAAAAACTTTACCTATTTTTTTCATTGCCGAAGCCATATTTTCAGAAGATATGCTACTAGCTTTAAAACTTTCTAATCTACTCATTCGTATTGTTGTCTAATTATAGCCATGTTGTTCATCAAAGCCTCCATTCTATCCTTCAAATGCTCAGGAATCCACTGCACAGCCTCACCGTCAAAAAAATGTTCAGCAGCATCAAGCATATCCATCACAGGCTTCTTGGGCACATACTTGATACCTTCGCAATCGATAAGCTCTACCAAATGCACCTCGGTTTTATCACCATCGGGATAACGTTTAACCAACATATCCTCAAGGTCTCCAAGTATACCAGGCAAACTTAGCTTATCCGCTCTAAACCTACTCAATTTTGACTCAGCTTCCACCATTACGGCTCCACTTTTATCAAAAACTTTAATCTTAAATACAAAATTCATCTCCTTACTTCTTTAATTTTTCCAACACTTTCACCAAAAACCACACCATCAACACCTGCAGCACCACACTACACATCAGCAATCCATACACACACCAAAGCAATATCTCCATCATTATCATTCAAATACAGACGCATGTCACCCTGAGCTTGTCGAAGGGCGTCTCCATACACAGACAAAAAAAAAAGCCCTGATTACTCAAGGCTTCAAATAACTCAACACCATCGCCCAGGATCTATCGGGTCATCAAGTGTAATCACATCAGCCTCAGGAGGCTCAGCAGTTTCGAAAGCGTAACCAGCCAGACACGAGGAATGAAGGCAACTTGCCAAAGGATCAGCCGTCGTCACATCACCCCAAATCAACCCCGAAAACTTAGCATTAGGCATATTCAGTCTGTCTATGCCAATTGCTGGCAAAACATCCGAACTCACCGCTTGCTTCATCTTCACCTCATCCTGTCCAGTAGGCACGCTGGCAATAGCAGTTGTTTGTGTCCCCACAAACAAAATAGCCACCACCATCAATAAAAGCCATCTTTTCATTTCAATCAAGTTTAACTTGTAAAACAATAACCAAACTTAAAAAATCCAAACCAAACATGCAAGTCATTCCACGAATATTTTCGAAAAATGACAAACTAATTCTCCACTCCCTATCGGGGAGGGCGGTCCGACGTTTCGGCCGGGGGAGGGGCTCGGGCTACTAAAATCCAAAAACTCATTCAGTAGCGTCATCAAACCCTTCACATCTACACCACCCGCCAACAAAAAAGCCGCAAGATTATCATCCAGCAGCTCAGTCTGTATATATTCCACCTCATGCTCATTCCCCTCATCAATTCCCCTCCTTCCCAAGGAGGGGCTAGGGGTGGTTAGTTCACTCATAATCTCTACAATATCGGTGAGTCACTGCAATTTACGTTCTACTGAGGCAGACCAAAAGGGGCACTTGCAGCCCCGTGCTCACCGATATAAGATCGTTGGGCGGTCCACCTAAAAGTATGTAAATCGTAAATTGCTCCGCTAAAATACAAAAAAAGCTGCATGATTCACATCACACAGCTTTTAATAAATTCCAATCTAGCTCCCCTGCCTACATATCCCCCTCCTTCCCAAGGAGGGGTGCCCGAAGGGCGGGGTGGTTGTTCGGCTCAAATCAACGCCTCAGCATCCTTAACTCTCGGATTCTTAGCCTTCTTAGCCGCATCCCTCTCAGCCTTCTTCTCAGCTTGCTTCTTCAGCTTTTCCTCCTTCTCAGCCTTCAGCTGCTCTGCAAAAGCATCCACAAACGGCACAGACGCAATGCCACCCTGAGCCTTATCAGCAGCAGCTTTATCAGCAGCAGCTTTATCAGCAACAGCCTTATCCGCAGCAGCCTTATCAGCGGCAGCTTTATCCGCAGCAGCTTTATCAGCAGCTTCCTTTTCAGCAGCCTCTTTCTCGGCAGCTTCCTTTTCAGCAGCAGCCTTATTAGCAGCAGCTTCCTTTTCAGCAGCAGCCTTATCCGCAGCTTCTTTCTCAGCATCAGCACCAGACTCCACTGGGGGCTGGGGGGCTGTTTTACTATTTTTCGTTCCCATAAAATTAAAAATTAAAATTATTTCCTTTTCCTCGTGACACTCTTCACGTCAATGTTAGTGTCCTCCCTAACATTACCATCCTCACCGCCATTGTCACCCTGTGGCACTTGTGGACCACCAGCATCACCAGTTTGGTTGCTGAGCGTAGCCGAAGCATCACCAGCATCACCAGTTTGGTTGCTGAGCGTAGCCGAAGCATCACCAGCATCACCACCATCTATTCCCCCACTGGGGGCTAGGGGGCTTACGGCATTGGGACTTTCGGTTAGTGTCTCACACCAATCCAACCCCGCAGCCTCACAAGCCACAGCCACATGCTCAGGCACATCCTCTTCAAACGTCACATGCCCTACACCAGGAATCAGCCGAGTCTTACCCACCAATTCCAAATTCTTCAACTTCCTCATTGATATTACTAAAAGTACAGACGCCATGCCTGGCGTCTGAATTTTACACCCAAGGAATCAAAGCCAACGTAGCCGCCGAAATCGGTAGCGGATGATCTCTATGACCACTAGACTTACCCTCAAGGTCAAAACCTCTCTCGTCAGTACCAACGCCACCACTTTTGCCTTTTCCACGCAAAATAATTCCATGGTTAGAGCTACCTACCAAATAATGGCGTCCGTCCGACCCAGGCACAATAAACACACAAGGGTTATTCTTGTACTTCTTCAGTTCAGCCTGCACCTCCTTGCTCATGCCCGCCAACTTCGCCTTCAGCATGTGATCGATATTATTATGTCCCGCACTTGGGCCATTATCATCACTATCAAAGACCACCGAATTCTGAGGCACTTCCACCTTCGCAAACTCGTGAGCACCCAGTCTAGCCACAGGGCTACCCGTAATCTCACCAGCCGTCACATCAGCCACAGCAGGATACTCCCCACTGAAAGCCTTCGCCGATATCACCCCAAACCACGCAAGGTTACCGGCAATATTATCTTCCTGTACAGCATCAGCCGCAAGGTTCGAAAAATCTAATAAAGGCATAATCGTAAAAAATTAAATTAAAAAACTA
>NZ_RJUF01000179.1 GCF_024343775.1 Lacihabitans soyangensis
GTTCTTAGCAAAGAAACCGCTTATAAAATGATTCACCTGATGCGAGGAGCCACGGCTCCAGGCGGTCCTGCAGTGGGCTTGGGTCGTTTTGGGGTTTTGGATGGCAACGAGGTGGCCGCCAAAACAGGTACTACTTCTAATTTCTCTGACGGCTGGTTTATGGGTATGACCCAAGACCTTATTGGTGGAGTTTGGGTAGGTGGAGAAGACCGTGCCATTCACTTCCAGAGTATTGAGCAAGGCCAAGGTGCACGCGTAGCCATGCCGGCTTGGGGTATGTTTATGCAAAAAGTATATGCAGACAAAGGCATAGAATTTAAGAAGACGAAGTTTGTAATTCCTGAAGGAATCAGAATAGTAGGTGATTGTGTTCTGAATCCAAATGAAGGTTTCCCTGTGCCGCAGGGTGAAACAGGTACACAACCTGCCTTAAAACCTGCCGACGACGATGAGTTGCTCTAGGGATGATTTGATAAATTATACGGAATAATTCCTCCCAATGCCTTTTAAAATACTTCTTCTCTTGTGTTTGTCAGCAAGTTTTGGTTGGGATTCCACGCCATACAGGACACTTCAAGGTCAAGCTCAGGGTAGTACCTACAGAATAATTTATGAGGATAAAACCAGTGCCGATTTTTCAAAATCAATAGATAGTTTGTTCCAGTTAATAGATGCCAGTATGTCCCTGTGGGATAGCAATTCTTTGATATCTAGAATAAATGCCAATAAAAACCTCGGGCCTTTCGATGCACATTTCGAAGAGGTTTTCATTAAATCCCAACAGATCTCTAAAAATACAAAAGGCTATTTTGACATAACCGTTGGTCCGTTGGTAAAGGCTTGGGGATTCTCTAAAACCAAAGGTTTTGCAAGCCCTACTGATTTACAAATAGATAGCCTCAGAAAGCTTGTAAATTACAAAAATGTCAGCCTTAAAGACGGGGGGATAACCAAGAAATATCCTGAAATTCAATTGGACTTCAACGCCATCGCCCAAGGTTATACGGTAGACCTGATTGCTGAGTATTTAACAAAAAAGGGCATCTCAAATTTTTTGATAGAAATAGGTGGCGAAGTCAGAGCCAAAGGGAAAAATCAACAAGGGGAGTTTTGGAAAGTAGGAGTTGAAAACCCTTCGGATGAGAACAAACTACAAGCTATTTTGGCTCTAAATGATAAGTCTTTGGCCACTTCTGGTAGTTATCGTAAGTTTTTTTTGAAAGACGGCAAAAAGTTTTCACATGCTATAGATCCCCATTTGGGTAGGCCTGTTTCACATAATTTGTTGAGTATTACCGTTCTTGCAAATGATTGTGCCACAGCGGATGCTTATGCTACCGCGTTTTTGGTTATGGGATTGGAGAAAGCCAAATTAATTGCACAAAAGCAAAAGATAGATTTTTTTGCCATTTATGAAGAAAATGGAAAGATCCAGACTTACTCTTCTGAGGGGTTCAAAGGAGCTAAACTAGACTGAAAATAAAAGAGCCTCATTTTTTCGGAGGCTCTTCGAGAGTTTTAAACGTCACATATTTCTACACATCGTTTGAGCGATGCCAGCATACCTTCTTTATCTTTTGGAGTTGGTACAAATTCTTGACCGAGGTATCCTTTGTAGCCTGAGTCAATAATCGCCTTCACCACGGCCGGGTAATAAATTTCTTGGGTATTGTCTATTTCTTTTCTGCCCGGCATGCCCCCCGTGTGATAATGACTGATGTATTTGCCGTATCTTCTAACATTTCGAATGTGGTCGCCATGCATACTTTGCATGTGGAAAATGTCGTAGAGCATCTTGAAGCTCTCTGAATTTACCATTTCGCACAAAGCGACTCCCCACTCTATGGTGTCACACATGTAGTCGGGATGACTATCTTTAGAACTCAGGAGTTCCATTGTCAGTATAACCCCGTTTTTCTCACAAGTGGGTATCAATTTTCTGATGATTTTTGCACAATTCATCATGCCCGTCAGGTCGGTCATTCCATTTCTATTGCCCGAGAAACAAATCAGATTTTTTATTCCGTTAGCAGCTGCGTGCGGAATTAGTTCTTCGTACAATTTTATCAATTCCTCATGGTTTTTAGGATTGTTGAAGAAATTATGCAAACCCATGCCTTTAGGCCATTCGCCCCAACCGATAGCACAAGTAAGGCCGTATTGCTTCAGTATCGGCCATTCTTTCGGTCCAGTTAGTTCGATTGAAGCCATGCCGATGTCTTTAACTCCTTGGCAGAGTTCTTCGAATGGAATGGAGCCATAACACCACCGACATACCGAGTGTTTGATGTTGCTTTTCAATGGTAAATTGGTTCTGGTTTCTGCCGCTTTTACAGTTGAAATACCTGCAAATGATACTGCGGAGGCCGTTCCGAGAGATCGGAGTACGTTTCTTCTAGAGGTTTTGTTTTTCATTATTAAGATTGATTGAATAGTTCTTTATCTAAAATCGTTTTAGCGAAATAAAACGTATTTTATCGAAAATATGGGCTACAAATCTGACAGCTTCAATTTTTTCTAAAAATAAGCTTCTTTGAGGCTTTACCCAAATTAATTAAATATTTTATCTATGATTTTTATCATTTTTAATTTATTTTTGAAATAGAACCTTTGTGGAGGAATAAAACATAATAATTGATATGGACGCTAAAACACTTGAGAACCTTGTTGAAACCAACAAAATGTATCAGCTTGTAACAGAACGACTTGAAGTAATTGACCCAGCGGCACAGGATATCTACGCTAGGTTTAATATGGAGTCGGAGTTGATGGAGGTTATTTTGGAACTTTATCACAACGACGAGGATAACTTTCCTTTTCAAAAACTCCAGAAGTTTTCGCTGGAGCAAGTGCTGGCATATTTGCAAGCCTCTCACAAGTTTTATTTGTCCAAAAAGCTACCTGAAATTGAGCAAACGATGATGCATATTTTCAATAAGTATGGATCTACACATCAAATACTAGCGAGTCTTACTTCCTTCTTCAATGACTACAAAAATCGTTTGGTGGAGCATATCAGAATGGAAGAAAAGACGTTTTTCCCTTATATCAAAAGTTTAATATCGGCCTCAAAAGGAGAAATGACCACTCAAGAAACCAAAACTCTCTTGAGCGAATGTTCAATAGCCTCTTTTGACGACAACCACGATCCGATTGAGGACGATTTGAAAACGGTATCCTCTATTATCCATAGTTATTCATTAAACGAGGAAACGCCTCTCCCTTACCGTGTTTTTTTGAACCAAGTGGAACTTTTTGAAATGGAGCTTCGCAAGCATGCTATTATTGAAGATCACGTATTGGCACCAATGGCCAGAGAATTGGAAGCTAAACTGAAGGCCGCTTAGAATTTCGGAGATTCTGATTTTTATTGAACCTAAGACTGTTTCATTTTTAGTTTTAGTTCGCAGGCACTTCTGCCTATGCGTTTACCGTTTTTGAGACCTTCTTCGTTTGACATACGATAATGAATGCCACCGTATAGTCTTGAAAGAGCTGCTTCTTGAGCAAATTCAAAAAAAGTATCGAACGAACGAGGTTTGAGGCCTCTTTCGGCGTGAGAAAAGTCGGTAAAGCGGTAGTTATAACCAAACATGTCTGATAGTACGGCCGCAGTGGCTCCAGAAACCGTTCCGTGGCCTGAGGTGTATTCAGGAAAAGGCGGGGTGTCGAGCAAAGGTTTCCAGTTTGGGTCAATAGCCGTGTTTATGAAACTGATTGGCCTCAGGATGTTGTATCGAAACTTGCATTTCCAACATGACACAAAAGCATCGTTGACAGCAATACCCAATCTACAAAGGGTTTCTGCTGTTTTGGCTAAATCAAAGTTTTCTTTTTTTATCAACTGCAAGGCTATCGAAATGCCATGACCAGGAGGAGTGAATGTTTTGCCAGCATCATCGGACCAAAAAAGTGCTATTTCTTTTTGCTCCTCGTTGAGGTTTTTACCCACACTGTAAACTTCAAGGGCTTGCGAAAACATCAAAGAAGAGTTACCTATTTCGCATCGAGGAGGTACGGGAAGTTCGAAATCAGCATTTCCTTTTATGAATGTGCGATTTGTACCCCAATAGGGTTGAAGGGCCATTTGGTTGCCCACGGGTGTCCACATGCAAGAGCCTGGTGAACTTTTAAAATCCTTCGGGAAATTATTCTTTTCGGCATGGTGACCACCGTCTGTTTTTGAGTATTTAAAGATAGCTTTGGCTATTTCTTCCCCATACTTTACCGATGCCTTGTACGTGTTTTCATTATCCTTAAACTTAGCATTTAAGGCATCTCTTAACTCAAGAATTTTTGGCTTATTTTCTTTATGATTAGCTGCGTAAAGTTCCTGAACTATAAGAGCTTGGGCATTATTAGCAACAATTTGCCAGTCATAAACTTGGTTCTTGTCTGGGAGTGGCAATTTTTCAAATTCTTGTAAAACGCCAACCAAAGATTTGTAATCTGGGGAGCCGTGAACCAAAGACTCGTAAAGTGTAAGTCCCGTGTAACCCAATGCCCGAGAAACTACTGGAGGGGTAAAACCCGGTGTTTGGGGAATTAACTTTAGTTGTAGATCAAACCATCGGCTAGCAACTTCGTGATTCAGCTGCGGTACTTTTTTTTGGCTGTGTCCGCTTTGGAAAGTCAGAAAAAGTATTAAAAGAGATAATATTTTGACTATTTTTTGTTGCAAAATTTTCTAGACAAATTTCATCTATGGTAAAACTACAAAGAATTCTACTATTTCTTGAATTTTAAATTTAAAATATTTTGGGCTATTGCTTTGCCATTATCATATCCATTGGTGCAGGAAAATTCGTAGTGAATACCACCATAAAGTCTTGACATTGAAGTTTCATTGCCATATTTTTCAAAGTTCTCATATTTTCTTTTCGGAAATATACCTTCGTATGTGTTGTCTTCGAAGGCATAAGTTTTGCCCAATATACTTTCCATTATTGTAACCAAAGCACCGGCGGCAGTACTATGGCCCGAGGCATAATCTGGAAATGGGGGATTGGCTAAAAGAGGAACCCAGTTTTTGTCCATCGTTTGTTTGATGTAAGTACTTGGACGCATTAAATAGTACTTGTATTTGCCTCGCCAGCATCCTATGAACGCATCGTTGAGGGCTAATCCCAATTTTACATAGGCCAGTGCTGTTTCATCTAGTTTTGCTTTTTTCTTAAGAAAGATATCTCGAGCAACATTGAAATGGTGCCCTGGTGGGGTTATGGTACCTGTGCCGTCTGCGAAAAAGTTGGCAATCGCTTTTTCCTCCGCACTCAAATTTTTTGAAACGTCATATACTTTTTTGGCTTCTGCAAAAAAAGTGGTGTTTTTTTCGAATGAGAAAGGAATCGGAATCTTCAGTTTATCTTCTGTATTGGCTTTTACCAATGTACGGTTTTGACCCCAAGAAGGAAGTAAAGGAATAAGTTGAGTACCTGTAGGTCTCCAATAACCTATGCCTGATGGTAATACATAATTCTGAGGGAAGTTTGTAAGGTGACCATTAGCACCGCCGTCGGTTTTCGAATATTCGTGGATGGCAGTAGCCAAAAGTGCCCCGTAACGCACAGATCTATCAATTACTTCATCTGTCGAACCTATTTTAAGCTTTGTTTCATATACGCTTCTTACCGAGTCGAGCTTGCTTTTGTTTTTGTCGCTTGTGGTCAGAAATAATTGTGTCAGTAGGGTATATTGTGCTACACTCGCAACCAAGCCCCAGTTATAGATTTTGGTTGTGTCGGCAATTGGAAGCATGACCAATCCATTTAATTGTCCTTTCAAGGAATTGTGTCCGGGTATGCCGGCCACCACACTTTCGTAAAGTGCTAATGAGGCATAACCCAATGACCTCGAGGCCACGGGTGGGGTAAACCCGGGAGTCGTTTTTATTAAATCTAGATGTATTTTTAACCAATCAGAGGCCAAGTCTCCATCAAATGTTGATGCCAGAGGTGATGGATTTACGATCACGGGGTCAACATCTTCTGCACCTTTTTTACAAGATACGAAGGAGATAAAGGCAAGCATAGTGAAAAGGACAAATTTGGCTTTCATTAAATTAAGCTTTTTTAATGTTATTTACTCAAAAACCTTGCCAAATGGCTTTTATAGATAGGTTTAAGCCTCGAGAAGGCATTTTTATATTCCCAAATAGAGCTTTTTGGTTTACTTTTTCGATGTATCGAGGTTCTAAATTTAATTGGGCGAACGAGGTTTATATTACTTTGGAGGTAGAGAGTCTATGGTGATTGTATGGTTAAAGATGAATCGAAATGAAAATATGATGGGCTAATTCATCATTTTTTATACATTTTACTTGATTTTTCTAATAGTTTTACATACTTTGGTTATCTAAAAAACCTAAACATCATGCCTACGTCTGTAAAAACTATTTTGAATAACAAAAAGATAAAGTCTATTCTTTCGGTTCTTCCATCAGCCACTGTTTTTGAGGCTCTGGAGGTGATGAGCCAGCATAATATTGGTGCTTTGTTGGTAATGGAAAACGACAAACTAGTAGGTATTTTTTCAGAGAGAGATTATGCTCGAAAAGGAATTGTACAGGGAAGAAGTGCTAAAACTACTGTGATAGCCGACGTGATGACCCCTAACGTGTACACTGTGGAATCTAAAATGACTTCAAAGGATTGTATGGAAATAATGAACGCACGGAAATTCAGACACTTGCCTGTGGTTGACGACGGTAATGTAGTTGGTGTACTAAGCGTTGGGGATATTGTAGGTGCTATTCTTGACGAGCAAAAAGAACACATTAAATATCTTGAAAGTTATATTGTAAACGGATAATATTTAATTGTAAACGGATAATATTTAAGAGTATATACTTCTTAAAGATATAAAAAAAGCACTTGAGGGTTTTCTCAAGTGCTTTTTTCTATTATTAGCCTATCTTAATTGGCAGGTTTTTCTTCTTTCGGAGGGAACAACAGTGAAGCACCTATGCTCACTCCCAAAATCAAAACGATTACAATCAATGAATGTAAATTGGTGAAGCCAATACCCTCTAACCAATGGTGAGCGAGCATTTTTACTCCAATAAACGTTAAAAGAACACCCAAGCCGTATTTCAAATAAGCAAACATATCAATGATATTCACCAAGAAAAAGAACATCGAACGTAAACCCATAATGGCGAATACATTAGAGAAAAATACAATGTAAGGGTCTTTGGTGATACTAAAAATGGCAGGAATGGAGTCCACCGCAAATATAACATCGGTGAAAGCAATTACGACTATAACCACAAACAAGGGCGTGATATACAGTTTGTTGGCTCTGTATTTGTGTCTAAAAAAGAACCTGTCAGAGACGAATTTTTCATAAACATTGAAAAATCTTGAGGTGACTTTTACCGCTGGATGGTTTTTGGTGTCTATGTCTTCTTCCTCATCTTTAGAGAAGAGAATTTTGATACCTGTATAAACCAAAAACGCCCCGAAAACCAAAAGGATCCACTCGAATTTCTGAATAAGGGCAGCTCCCAAGAATATAAAGATGAAACGCAAAACAATAGATCCGAGAATTCCCCACACCAAAACGTCTTTATAGTTTTTCTTTCTGACTCCGAAAGAATTGAAAATCAGGATAAACACAAAAATATTATCTACTGAAAGCGAGTACTCTACCAAATAACCTGTGATGTACTCCAAGGCCATGTTGTTCTGGAAAATCTTAAGATTTTCAGCATAGTCTGAGCCAAGCTTTAGGTTTTTATAGTACAATTGTTGAATAGTATCCAAATGACTCGCATCGCTGATGTCATGTATAAAATATCCATAGTTTCTAAGGAAAAAGTAAAAGCCAATTGAAAGTCCCACCCAAATGGCACTCCAAAATGCGGCTTCTTTAAACTTGACAATTCCGGCCTTTTTTGGGCTAAAAGCCCCGAGGTCGAGGAGCATTACAAATATTACAAATATGGCAAAAGCCCCAAAAAACAAAACTTCGTTAGACATATATCTTATAATTACTGAAAACTGAATTAAGTCGCAATTTGCACAAAAAAATGCAAAAATGGGTAGTTTTAGGCGTAAATACTATGCAAGTACTTTAAATTACAGAACCAAGTTCTTCGGCTATTAGTTTGAGAATTCCTCTTTTTTTGCCGACTTGGTTCATGATTATTTCCAGGTCTTCGTCGGAGGCAGTATCCACTTCTTCTATTAGGGCGTCAATTTCTTTTTGAATTTTCTCTTTTCTGATTCTTAATACCATGCGGTAGGAAAATTCATTGAGCATCTCCTCATATTTCGGTATGAAAATCTCGAATTTATCCCATCTCTCACTCAGCTCGTGTTTCGGACTTAGCCAACTTACGGCCACATCCTGTATTTGTGGGTTAGGGTTCGACGAAAACATTTGGCTCGTGGGTGCGTTGCCGTTGAGATACTCTGTTTTATACAGTTGGTAGATTTCATAAAAAAGTGGTGTTTCTATCCTCAGATCGTTGGTTTCGTGCAAAAGATAATCTGCTAGTGTATGGTCTTGCCCAGTTTCTTCGTCTTTCTCAATAACAAAATGCCCATAGAGCACCAAGTCTCTTACCAAAGCCTCTTCTTGAACATTGTGTTTTTTGAGGGTATTAATGATCTCTAACTCCTGATTTCGAATTGGTGGTGCTGGACTTATTATTCCGCCATCGCCTTTTTCTATTCGTTTGTTGTTATCAGTAATTTTAGTTTTGACAATTTTGTTGCCTTCATTTATCAAAATGTTTTCATCAATCTGGAGCATTTTGGCTACTTCCTGATAAAACACTGATCTTTTTATTGGATTTGGAATCTTGGTTATCGAACTCACCAAGTCAGCTATCAGTTCGGCTTTTTTTATGGCGTCGTCACCTACATCAGCTAGCGAAAGTTCCGTTTTGAAGTTAATGAAGTTCTTCTGGTGGTTTTTGACATATTCTGAAAACGCCGCACCGCCTACTTTTCGGATGTAACTGTCGGGGTCGTCGCCGTCGGGAAAAACCACCGACTTCACGTTCATGTCTTCTTCCAGAATGATGTCTA
This sequence comes from Lacihabitans soyangensis, assembly GCF_024343775.1. GTDB lineage: Bacteria > Bacteroidota > Bacteroidia > Cytophagales > Spirosomataceae > Leadbetterella > Leadbetterella soyangensis. The sequence continues at coordinate 9,036 of NZ_RJUF01000179.1, forward strand.
TACCTCTTAATGACGCCTTAATACCAGCGGCATCACCATCATATAGCACAGTTATGTTATCACTAAAACGCCTGATAAGTCGCACTTGTTCAGGGGTTAATGAGGTGCCAGATGAAGCCACTACGTTTTCTATACCCGCCTGGTGCAGGGATACCACGTCGGTATAACCTTCCACCAAATAACAATTGTCAGCTTGGCGAATAGCGTTTTTGGCCTGGTAAATTCCGTAAACTATCTGGCTTTTGTGATAGATTTCGGTCTCAGGAGAGTTGATGTATTTGGGAGCTTTTGGGTCGGTTTTGAGTATTCTGGCACCAAAAGCTATGGGTTTACCGGCCACGTTGTGTATGGGAAATATCACCCTGCCTCTAAACCTATCTATTTTTACATCACCCTCTTTTACACTTATCAGACCTGCTTTTTCAAGAATATCGCTGCTAAAACCCGCCTTTTCGGCTTTTTTGACAAACTCATTTCTGGAGTCAAGGGCATAGCCGAGTTGAAACTTTTCAATTGCTGCTTTGGAGAATCCCCTTTCTATAAAATAGGATTGCCCCACACTTTGACCCTCTTCCGTATTGGCCATGGTTTCGGCAAAATACTGCTGAGCATATTCCAGCACTATAAAAAGACTCTCTTTTTCGTTTTGGCTGATGAGATCTTGGTCTGTAAACTCACGTTCTTTGACTTCGATATTATACTTTTTTGCCAACCATCGCAATGCATCTGGGTAGGAGAGACCTTCCAAATCCATTACAAATCTCAGAGAATCACCACCTTTGCCACAACCGAAGCATTTGTAGATACCTTTCGACGGCGAAACATTGAAGGAAGGGGTCTTTTCGTTGTGAAACGGACAGCAAGCTATCATGCTGGCCCCGCGTTTTTTGAGGCTCACAAACTCGCCTACCACTTCTACAATGTCGGCGGCTTGAATAATTTGCTGAACGGTATCCTGAGGTATCATTCTGTAAAATTATCTTTATTTTTCTTTCCAAAAAAGTTTTAAAGTCGAGATTCTGAATGTTATAACGGACAAACTAGGATTATCCAAATGTTTTTTTGGCTATAACCTGACCAAAAGCATTTTTTGTCTTTTTGTTTTTGTCAAATTTTGCAAAAAAAATCTTTACCAAGACAAACTCCTTAACTGCTTTAAAAGGTTTTGTTTTGTCTCAAAATGATCAAATAACATGAATTTCAGAATGGTTTTAGTTGCCAATAGAGTAGCTCTGTTTGTGGTGTATTTTTGGTTTGGCGTGTTAAAAGTAATAGGCCTTTCTCCTGCTACAGGCTTGGTGACCGACTTGGCTCATGTGACTTTGCCGTTTTTTGAAGCCGATAAATTCATTGTGTTGTTCGGTATATTTGAGTGCTTGGTTGGTATCATGTGGCTTTGGCCCAAGTTGGCTAAAATAGCCTTCTGGTTGACAGTTTTTCATTTGATTACTACTTTTTTGCCCACATTTTTCTTGCCCGAAGCCGCTTGGAACCAATTTCTTACGCCTAGTTTAGTTGGGCAATATATAATCAAAAATCTGGTAATTCTCGCCTCCATATTTACCTTGTATTTTGCATCAAATCCATCTAAAAGAAAGCTTATGTATTAGTAGATTACACAAGGCAATTGTGTAAATCTCTTTTGTTCTGAAAACTTTTCCACATTACGGCTACTTATCTACATATTCTAACAGTGTCGGTGTAGTTTTTTCAAATTTAACTATCTTTGCACCTCTTTAACAGCAGACAATAAATGGGAAAAATTATATCGATAGTAAATCAGAAGGGTGGAGTAGGAAAAACCACCACTGCCATCAATCTTTCAGCAAGTTTGGCGGTATTGGACTACAAGGTTTTAATTGTCGACACTGACCCACAAGCCAACGCTGGCTCTGGTATTGGCATTGATAGCAAAGACCAAAAAAATAACATTTATTCTGCCTTGGTGGGGCATTCTAAAATCAAAGACTGCATCATCGAAACCCAAATACCCAATCTGCATCTTATTTCTAGTCACATTGACTTGGCTGGTTTTGAGTTGGAAATAGTCAACCAAGTGGCTCGTGAGTATATTTTGAAGGAAATCATTCACGAAATCAAAGAGGATTACGATTTTATTCTCATTGACTGCTCGCCTTCTCTTGGTTTGATGGTTATTAACTCCATTGTAGCTTCTGACTCGGTGTTGATACCCGTTCAATGTGAATATTTTGCTTTGGAAGGTATTGCAAAACTCCAAAATACTATCGACATCATTAAGAAAAGGTTGAATCCGAGTTTGGTCATGGAAGGTTATGTGTTAACCATGTACGATGCCCGTACCAACCTCTCGAAAATGGTAGTGGACGATGTGAGGAAATATTTTGATACAGTTTGTTTTGAAACTATCGTTCCTCGAAACGTAAAATTGGCCGAAGCTCCAAGTTATGGCGTGCCTGCTTTGTTGATGTTTTCAGGAGACAAAGACGGTGAGTTTGATATTAAATTTTTGGAAAATAAAGGAGCCATTAGCTATATAGACTTGGCCAAAGAACTATTAAAACGCAATAATCTGCCTGAGATAAAAGAAGTAGATGGAACAAAATAAGAACAAAGGTCTAAATTCGCTGCTGTCGGATTCTGACTTGGTGGTGCAGCGAAAAGTGGCGGCTTTTAGAGGAGTTAGTGAAGTAGAAATAGACAAACTAGAGGTTGGAACACAACAACCGAGGAGTCATTTCGATGTAAAATCTATTGAAGAATTAGCGGAGTCCATTCGAGTGCATGGATTGATTCAGCCCATCACGGTTCGTGAAAAAGAAGACGGGAAATTCGAGATTATATCGGGTGAAAGACGCTTCAGAGCAGCCAAGTTAGCTGGATTGGACAAAATGCCCGCCTTTATAAGAGATGTGGATGACCACCGCTCTATCGAGATGGCTCTAATTGAGAACATCCAAAGAGAAAATCTCAATCCTATTGAAATAGCACTTTCCTACCAAAGAATGGTAACCGAATGTCAGGTAAGTCAGGAGGAACTGGGCAAAAGAGTGGGGAAAAGCCGTTCTGCGGTGACTAATTACCTGAGATTGCTGAATCTTCCCACTGAAGTGCAATCAGGTTTGATTTTGGGCGTAATATCTATGGGTCAAGCACGTCCACTTATACCTATCCAAGACAATAATCTGCAGTTGGACATTTACCAACGCATTCTTGAAAATGATCTTAGTGCCAGAGAAATAGAGACTTTGGTGAAAAAGGGAAATGCTTTTGAAGCTGGGGCTAATGAACTAGACTTACACCGCGAAGACATGCGAATAGAAGAAATAACCCTCAAGGGTAAAACACTAGTACCCATAAAAATTCAAATCCAAGACCTTAATAAAGGCAATGTTGCCATTAAGTTTTCGAACGCCGAAGAGCTGGCTGAAATTTTAGCAAAACTGGAGGTCAGTTGATTTTTATTTGATTTTAATTCGAATTCTTTATTCTTAATTTCTTCAAAATTTGGCTTTCTCAAGGTTAAAGTTGAAGAGCTTGCTTGTTCGTTATAGAACAAACTTTTACCTCTATTTTTTTGGCAAATAATTCAATAATTTTCACTATATTTGTGTGTTAAAATTCTACAATAAAAGCAATATAAAAACAGTTCTGAAGATTCGGAATTTATACTATTTGAAATAAAATTTATGGCAGAAAAAGATTTAGAGAATAGGGCAGATTACTCCGCCAACAATATACAAGTTTTAGAAGGTTTAGAAGCAGTGAGAAAGAGGCCAGCCATGTATATTGGCGATATTGGTTTCAAAGGTCTCCACCACTTAATTTGGGAAGTTGTCGATAACTCCATCGACGAAGCCATGGCGGGTTACTGCGATACCATTGATACCATTATCAATATCGACAACTCAGTAACCGTAAAAGACAACGGTAGAGGTATTCCTACCGGATGGCACGACAAAGAGCAAAAGTCGGCACTAGAGGTGGTAATGACCGTTCTTCACGCAGGTGGTAAATTCGACAAAGACACTTACAAAGTTTCTGGTGGTTTGCACGGTGTGGGGGTTTCATGTGTGAACGCCCTTTCTACAGACCTCAGAGTAGAGGTACACAGAGAAGGTAAACTATACGAGCAAGAATACAAAATAGGTAAGCCACAATATCCTGTTCGTGAAATAGGTACAACTGAAAAAAGAGGTACTCAGGTGACTTTTAAACCAGATGATACCATTTTTCAGGTAACTGAATTCAAGTATGAAACGGTTGCAAATCGTCTGAGAGAGCTTTCTTTCTTAAATAAAGGAATTACCCTGACATTGACGGATATGCGTGATTTGGATGAAAATAACGAGCCAAAACACGAAGTTTTTCATTCAGAAGGAGGACTAATAGAATTCGTAGAATATCTTGACCAAAGCCGTGAGCGTTTGATTCCTGCTCCAATGTGGATGGAAGGTGAAAAAGATGGTGTTCCAGTTGAAGTTTCGATGATTTACAACTCATCTTATTCAGAGAACGTTTCGTCTTTTGTGAACAACATCAATACACCAGAGGGTGGAACCCACGTCTCGGGCTTTAGAATGGCTTTAACGCGTACTTTGAAAGCCTATGCGGACAAGTCGGGGATTTTGTTAAAAGAAAAAATTGAAATTTCGGGCGATGACTTTAGAGAGGGTCTTACGGCTGTTATTTCTGTTAAAGTTCAAGAGCCACAGTTTGAGGGACAAACCAAATCAAAATTAGGAAACTCAGAAGTGACAGCCGCAGTAAGTAACTGTGTGCAGTCAATGTTAGAGAACTATTTGGAGGAAAACCCTAAGGACGCAAGAACGATAGTTGACAAGGTAGTACTGGCTGCTAAAGCACGTATTGCTGCCAAGAAAGCCCGTGAAATGGTACAGCGTAAGAACGTTTTGATAGGCTCAGGTCTACCAGGAAAACTTGCCGACTGTGCTGAATCTGATCCTGCTCTTTGCGAAGTTTACTTGGTGGAGGGAGACTCTGCTGGTGGTTCTGCCAAGCAAGGTAGAGACCGTAGCGTTCAGGCTATTTTGCCTTTGAGAGGTAAAATTTTGAACGTAGAAAAGGCTCAAGAGTATAGAATTTACGAAAACGACGAGATCAAAAACATCTTCACTGCTTTGGGTGTACAGATGGGTAAAGACGGAGATGATAGAGCCTTGAATTTGGACAAATTGCGTTATCACAAGATCATCATCATGACCGATGCTGATATTGACGGTAGCCATATTCGTACCCTTATTTTGACGTTTTTCTATCGTTTTATGAAAGAAATCATCGAGAAAGGGTACTTGTACATTGCTCAGCCGCCTTTGTATTTGATTAAAAAAGGTAAAGAAGAAGAATACTGTTGGACAGAAGAACAAAGACAAGCAGCAGTTAAGCGTTTGGCTGGTTCTGGAAAAGAAGACAGTGTAGGACAACAACGTTACAAAGGTCTTGGAGAAATGAACCCTGAGCAGTTGTGGACAACCACCATGAATCCTGAGTTCAGAACCTTGAAACAAGTGACGATTGAGTCTGCAACAGAGGCTGATATGTTATTCTCTATGTTGATGGGCGACGAAGTACCACCTCGCAGAGATTTCATTGAGCGTAATGCCAAATACGCTAACGTAGACGCATAATATTCCTTTGACCATAAACTGGGGCGAATCGGTAACGGTTCGCCTTTTTTATTGACCATGAAAAATTCAAGCTTTATACCTGCCCTCAAATGGCACTGGGCAACTCCGTTTTATGACAGTTTCATAAAATTAACCATGCCAGAACACAAGGTTAAGTCCAAAGTTATTGAATTGTTAGCAATCAATTCATCTGAGAAAGTTCTAGATTTCGGATTTGGCACTGGTACTTCATTGGTAATGATAGCTAAAAGTTATCCCCAAGCTAGGCTTTTTGGGTATGATCTTGATGAAAAAATAATGAAAATAGCAAGGAAAAAGTTTGATAATGAAAATGTTGAGGTTACGGTATTTTCAGAAAACCTAGAAGTTATATCCGGAAATTCCATGGATAAGATTTTCTCCACTTGGGTGTTTCATCATTTGACTTATGACGAAAAATTAGAATCTATGAGCCACTTATACCGTATGTTGAAGCCAGGTGGGACTCTGGTAATTGCGGATTGGGGTAAGCAAAAGAATTTTATAATGTCATTTCTGTTTTTAATACTTCAAGTAGTTGATAATTTTAAAACTACCAATGACAATAGAAATGGCTCTATTGCGAAGCTTTTGCTTCGGGCAGGATTTGTTAAACATTCAAACGTTCCTTCTCAGAACACCTTGTTTGGTACCTTAAGCTATTGGAAAGTTTCAAAAGCCGAAGATTGACTGTTATTAATTTTCTATATTTTTTTTCTGTTGAATAGTAAAAATAGCTTGGAAGTCATGAGGTCTTGATTTTTAAAGATTAATAACCTTTATATAAGAGGCAGTCGAAGGTTTTGTGATTTATCAAAAGGCAAGGATTGTTTTAGGCTAATACCAGTTTTTGTTTTCCAAAATAGTCTGAAATGGACTTTTTTGTGTCTTCCTATTCTTGTTTTTTGTCGAAATGATTTCAGAAAAGGTGCTAAAAGTGGTTTGTTTTCGTTCTTTTGTAAACAAAAAAGCAAATATATGCAAAGTAGTGTCCTCGTTTTGATTTTTGCGTCAGTGGTTATTTTGTCCTATTTTTTTAATATTGTTAGTAACAAAACTCGAATTCCTTCGGTGTTGCTCCTCATGGGGTCAGGTATGTTGTTTGCTTTTTTTGAGAGAAATACATTGGTATCCGCACAAGCTATTAATAAGTTGGTTGAGGTGTTGGGCATTATGGGTTTAATTATGATCATTCTGGAGGCATCATTGGACCTACATATCACAAAGGACAAGAAATTAATGATTGTAAAAGCTTTTGTGTCGGGCTTAATTATCCTTTTGGCTTCCTCTTTTGCTATTGCCTATTTACTGAACCATTGGCTAAATGAGCCTTTTATTGAATGCCTGATATATGCCACCCCGCTCTCGATTGTGAGTAGTGCTATTCTTATTCCAAGTCTTGGGCAATTAACACCCGAGAAAAAGGAATTTCTGATATACGAGTCTTCGTTTTCTGATATTCTTGGGATATTATTTTTTAATTATCTCATCAGTGAAGGATCTACACAGCCTTTGAATGCTGTTTTTTATCTTGGTCAGATGGGTCTAAGCATAGTTTTGTCCATCGCCTTTGCCTTTGTATTGGTTTATTATCTTGGCAAAATCAAACTGCACATTAAGTTTTTCTTGATTTTTGCGGTATTGTCGGCATTATATGCCCTAGGTAAAATAACCCATTTGCCATCCTTGTTGATCATTTTATTCTTCGGTTTGATTATCAACAACCGCCAGTTTTTTCAGGACATACCATGGGTTAACAAGAATATTCCCGACGAAGAAAGTTTCAAAGAGTTAGAGGGGCAGCTAAAGTCTGTAACCGCCGAAACCGCTTTTTTGGTAAGGACGTTTTTCTTTATACTGTTTGGGTATTCTATTGATATAGCTAAGCTGGCTGTGCAAGAGGTACAGATTTTAGGAAGTATAATAGTGGTTATCTTATTGGTTGTGAGGTTGTTGTTTCTTCGGTATCTCAATCCCAAAGAAAATCCGCTGCCTGAACTTTTTTTAATGCCTAGAGGATTAATAACCATTTTGCTGTTTTATAGCATTCCGTCTTCAAGAGAGTTGGAGCATTTTAATACGGGTATTTTGTTTTTCGTGATATTAGTAACAGCTGTCTTGATGATGATCGGCTTAATGAGCGTAAAAAATGAGAAAGAAGTAGTTGATCTATAATTGTATTTTTTAAACAATAAATTGTTTATTATTGTTACCAATAACTCTGTTTACTATATTTGTATATCACTTAATCGTTCATAATAATCAACCTAAAAATCAAATTATATGTCTGTCGCAGATAAAAACTTTCCGTGGGTGGCCCAATATCCGAGCGGAATTTCACCAGAACTTAATCCCGATGCCTATCCATCTTTGGTGGAACTCATGGAGGAGGGTTTTAAAAAATATAGCTCACAACCTGCATACACGTTTATGGACAAAACCCTGAGCTATGCACAGGTGGATAAAATGTCCAGAGATTTTGCGGCTTATTTGCAAAGTTTGGGTCTTCAGAAGGGTGACAAAATAGCCATTCAAATGCCCAATTGTTCGCAGTATCCCATTGCACTTTATGGGGCTTTGCGTGCTGGATTGACGGTGGTCAATACCAATCCGCTCTACACACCCCGAGAGATGAAGCACCAGTTTACCGATTCCGGTGCCAAGGCTATAGTGATGGTGGCTAATTTTGCCTTTAATTTGGAAAAGGTAATAGAAGAGACTGATATTGAGCATGTTGTTATTACAGAATTGGGCGATTTGTTGGGTTTTCCAAAAAAACAAATCGTGAATTTTGTGGTGAAAAGTGTTAAAAAAATGGTGCCTGATTATTCGATTTCAGGTGTTGTGAAGTTTGGAGATGCACTTTCAAAAGGGGCTTCATTAAATTACAGCAGACCAGCGATGGTGAGCAGTGACACTGCCTTTATTCAGTATACGGGAGGAACTACGGGTGTTTCTAAGGGTGCGGTTTTGAGTCACCGAAACATGGTGGCAAATACAGAAGGCATTGCCGCATGGTTTGGGCCTATGATGAAGTTTGATTATGAAAGAACCATACTCGGTGCCTTACCTTTCTATCATATTTTCGCACTTACGGTCAATGCTTTTTCTACTTTCAAACTGGGTTTCCATAATTTGATGATACCGAACCCAAGAGACCAAAAAGCATTGTTGAAGGACCTCAAGAAACACAAATTGTTTGTTTTTCCAGGTTTGAATACATTATTTAATGCATTGCTCAACAATCCGGAGTTTTTAGCTTTAGATTTTAGTCATTTAAAAATTACTATTTCGGGAGGAATGGCTTTACAAAAAACAGTTGCCGATGCGTGGGAAAAGGCCACGGGTTGCAGGGTGACAGAAGGTTATGGCTTGTCAGAAACTGCCCCAGTGCTATCATGTAATCCAGTGGACGGAACCCAGCAGGTGGGTACTATTGGCTTGCCTTTCCCTTCTACCGAAATGAGAATTCTCAAAGAAGATAACACATGGGGTGAGGTTGGCGAAGTGGGTGAGATATGTGCCCATGGTCCGCAGGTAATGGCCGGGTATTATTTGCGAGCCGAGGAAACGGCCAACGTGTTTATTAACGATGAAAATGGTAGGCCGTTTTTCAAAACAGGCGATATTGGCTTAATGCAACCTGATGGTTTCTTCAAAATCGTAGATAGGAAAAAGGATATGATTTTGGTTTCAGGATTTAATGTTTTTCCAAATGAAATAGAAGAAGTAGTTTCGCAGTGTCCTGGTGTTCTTGAGGTGGCCTGTATTGGTGTTCCGGATGATAAATCTACCGAGGCCGTTAAGATTTTTGTGGTTAAAAAGGACCCTAGTCTTACTGAAGAAGCCGTTCGTGATTTTTGTAAGGAGAATTTGACCGGGTACAAATGCCCTAAGCATGTGGAGTTTAGAGAAGATTTGCCAAAAACCAACGTGGGCAAAATATTGAGACGTGAACTCAGGGATAACAAATAGAACCTAATAAAAAAATATGGTGTTTTTAAGACAGGTCTTTGGCCTGTCTTTTTTTATGAAAATAATCAACAAAATCTTCGGTGGTTTACTGATATTGGTCGTACGCCTGTATCAGATAGGTATTTCGCCCTATTTTCCTGATGCTTGTCGGTTTCAGCCAACTTGCTCACAATATATGATTGATAGTATAAAGGAGTGGGGGATTTTGAAAGGCACATGGCTCGGCTTCAAAAGAATGGCTCGCTGTCACCCATGGGGAGGACATGGTTGGGATCCTGTGAAACGAAAACACGAGCATTGATTAACTTCGGGCGTTTTTGGATAGAAAAAAGAACAAAATTAGTCCACTCAGAAGTGTTAATCCGCAGATCGTTAATTGAAAAGCATTGGGTTTTATCACCCACATGGCTCCTGCAAACTGAACAAAAAGTATGATATTCAGGAAGTTTGCAATCGCTGTACGAGGCAGTTTCGATACTACAAATGAACCTAGCGGTGCAAATACAATCACGAAGGGTATGCAGGCAATCCACATTTCGAAGGCTTCCGGCTGAAAGTCGTTTATAACTCCGGCATGCATAAAAAAACCTAGAAGGGTTTCTATGCTCATGATGATAATGGACGAAGGAACCGCTACTTTTTCGTTAATACCGTAGTAAATGGTCATTAAACAGAAAGTGAAAATATTGATGCCAGTTCCGAAAATAGACGATATGATGCCGCCAATCAGACCGAAGAATAGCAGTTTAAGCATGTCTGATTTTTGGAAATTTTCTATCAAATCGTGCACCATTCTAGTTGGTATTAGATTTTCTCGCCAGAGTACTATTCCAAAACTCAGCCACAGCGAAACAAAGAAAAGCTTGGCCATGGGAGGCGAAATTAAAGGAACTACGTAATAGGTGCCAAATACGAGGCCGAAAATACCACCAATCGTAACATATTTAATGTAATTCCAGTCCACCTTGATTCTTAGGCCGAGTATGAGAAGCGAGGCTGCGGTCATGCCTATACTTTGGATAGCAAATGCAAAGTTTCTCGCAACGGCTGGTTTTATATCCAGAAGCAAGGTAAACACAGGATATGCCACAGCAGCACTGCCTTCTGGACTGGAACCAGCTATAAATGAGCCAAATATCATCGTAACTACCGCCCAAATATGCTTTTCTATGTAGTAAAATAGCTGATTTTGCGTTACATAGATTAACCATGCCGAAATAACCAAGAGGTAAAAAACGATATACAGTTTGGGTAGTTTTTTCAAATACTTTGAATCTTTAGTTTTTTATCAATTTCAAATATAGCTTGGTATTGCAGAATTTTGGAAATTTGTCTTGGAAATATATTAATTTCGTAATGTTTCTGAATTATAAACCGAATTTCTAGAAAACCGACGCAATTCTTTATGGCAAAATCTAATGATTTAATTGAAAACGTAGCTGATCAAGTAAGCGATATAACCAAACGTCTCACGGATGTGTCCTCTCATATGGCAAGTATGGTAGAGAATTATGATTATTTGCTTCAAAATCAAACTCACGTGGCGGATAATCATGACTTGGTTATAGCCAATCAGAACACCATAATTCAGAATTTAGGTATAATTATTCACAACCAAACGGCTATTATACACAACCAGTCTAAAATTGTTAAGAACCAAGCTTATCTCAAAACTTTTCTGTTTGCACAGGTGGAGATTCTTACTTTGTTGACCAATAGGCCAAAGGAGGAAATATCAAATGAAATTAATATGTTTTTTGAAAATGCTCAGATTGAGATTTCTAAAGGCTTTGAAAATCCGATTGGAGAGTTGTAGTTATTTCTGAATAAGACCGATTTTTTCTTGTAGAAGTATAATCTGACTCCTCAGTAGTTCAATCTCCGAAAGTTTACTGGCTTTTAGCTGTTCTTGTAATCGCATTTGTAATGTTAGCGATTCTACTTTTTGTTTTTGTAATCGCAGCTCTAGTAACAACTCATTTTTTTGTTTTTCCAAAACCTCGGCATATTCTTTGGCTTCTAAAATCTGCTTTGGGTGAGACTCTTGGTTTGCTAAGATTAGTTCGCCATCCTTATTTTTTTCCAATATCTCGGAAAATTCTAAAATATCGATACTTGTTTTAAAGAAGTCGGCAATCTTTCGGCATATAATGAGAGATGGCGAAAATTTGTCATTTTCATAATCAGAAAGAGCACTTTTACTCACATTGACGGCCTCTGAAAGCTCTTCTAAGGTGATTTTATGATATTTTCTTAAGTTTTTTAAATTTTGAGAAAAGTAACTTTTTGTCATTATATCGATTTTCTTTATTCCAAAATATTGGATTTTATCTTTTGCCTTTTTAATATTGTGCAAGCCAATTGATGTAAAAATACTAGTTTTTGTGTATTGAATTACAGAATTCTGGAAATTTAAAAACCTCTTAATTTATGAAGTTGAAATTTTATCTCGTTTTAGTTTGTAGTTTTTTGTTTAGTCAATTAACCAAGGCACAAATGCCTCATGATGCTATTTATATGCCCAAAGGCACAGCCTGTTTGGCGGTAAGCTATGGCAGCAGCAGTTGGAAAGAATATTGGGAAAATACCCTCAAAAGAGAAAATCTAAACATTGGAACACATACTACTCAAAATGTAATGCCAATGGTAGCTGCCGGAATTACCGATAAGCTGAATGTTATTGTGGGTTTACCCTATGTTTCTACAAAGGCCAGTGCGGGAAATTTGATGGGGCAAAAAGGTCTTCAAGATCTCTCACTTTGGGTTAAATACAAAATGTTTGATGGTGAAGGTTTGTCCTTGCATGCAATTGGAGGTGCTTCTACTCCCATTTCGGATTATGTCCCTGACTTTTTGCCCATGTCCATCGGTTTGAAAAGCAAAACCGCCACTGGAAGATTATTGGCCAACTATCAACATAAGTCTGGATTATACCTTACCGCTCACGGAAGTTATTCAGGTCGCTCAAATATAAAAGTTGACAGAGACGCCTATTTGGCTTACGGCAAGATGTATAATACAGATGAGGTAGCTCTACCAAACACGACTGATGCGGCCTTGAGGATTGGTTATTTGAAAAAGACTATTCAAGCGGAAGCATTTATTGAAAGAAATGCTTGTGTGAGTGGAGATAACATTCGAAGAAATGATATGCCTTTTCCAACTAACAAGATGAATATGACCATGGTGGGGGCTTATGCCAAATTTCAGCCTAAAAATATTGGTTTGAATGCCCGCGTGAATTACGTTACGAATGGACTCAATGTAGGTCAGTCATTGGGCTACAGCGTCGGATTATTGTATCAGATCAATAACATCAAGTTTTAATTTTTAAAGAATATTCTAAAATGAAAAATATTTTCAAATCTATAATATTGTGCATTGCTTTTTGTGTAGCTTTTTCATCATGCGACAAAACCGTGGACGAGCCCGCAACGGATGCTTATATTCCAGCCTCATTAGACTTAGGTGCGGGTTCTTGGAAAACGTATGTTTTATCTTCACCAACAGAGGTAACTGTAGCCGAACCAAAGGCGGCCTCTTCGGCGGAGTATTTGGCCGAAATTGCAGCATTGAAGACTACAATTTCCACTATTACACCTGAAAATAAAAAAGCCATTAATTATTGGGGTGCGGGAGCCACTTACAGATGGAACGAAATAGCTAGAGAATTGTCGGCAAAGTATAATCAACCTCCAGCCTCAAATGCCGAGGGTAAATATCCTGTGCCAGATGCAGCCAATCCACTTGCCGATCCTCGTTTTCCTTTTGCCAATCCGCCTTACGTTTCTCGTGCTCTGGCCTATTTGAGTGTAGCACAATACGACGCTTTGGTAAGTGCATGGAATTATAAAACAAAATATAATAGAAAAGCTCCATCAAAGAATGACCCATCGGTTTCTGTTCTTTTGCCAGTTTCTGATTTGCCAAGCTATCCATCTGAGGATGCCGTTGTTGCGGCAGCTTCTTATACTATTTTGGTGGCCATGTTTCCAGGCGAAGTTCCATATCTAGATGGAAAACTTGCTGAGGCAAAAAATACCAGATTATGGGCTGGAATGAACGTTCCGAGTGATATTTCCGCTGGTGATGCTCTTGGAAAAGCGGTTGCGGCCAAAGTAATGGCAAAGGCCAAAACGGATGGAATGGCTGCTTCTAACAATCAGGCTGTTACTGCGTCAATGATAGAAAATGCTAAGAAATTGGGTGTAAAAACTCCTTGGGTAAGTCAAGAAACGCCAGCAAGACCACCGATGTTGCCTAATTTTGGAGCTGTAGCCACTTGGAATTTTGACAAAGCCACAATGATTAAAATCAGACCATCTATTCCTTATTTAGAAGATACTAAGGAATTTAAAGATGATTTAGCAGAACTCAATAAAATCAATAAAAACCAAACACGAGAACAATCTCGAATTGCCAATTTTTGGGCAGACGGTCCTGGCAGTTACACACCACCTGGTCATTGGCACAGAACTGCTGCCAATGCCGCCTTTGATGCCAAGTTTAGCGAAGTTAGAATGGCCAGAACCTTGGCCTTGGTTGGAACTGCACTTATGGATGCGGGAATAGCCTGTTGGGATACAAAATATTACTATTACACCCCTCGTCCTCAACAATTTGGGTTAAAAACCTCTGTAGGTTTGCCCAATTTCCCATCATATACATCAGGTCACTCTACTTTTTCCTCTGCAGCAGCTACTGTTTTGGGTTCAATATTTCCTGCAAAATCAGCTGAGTTTGATGCTAAGGCATTAGAGGCATCAAATTCGAGAGTTTTTGGCCTGATTCACTACAGGATAGATTGTGAGATGGGATTAGCTCATGGTAAAAAAATTGGGGAATATGCTATTGCCAGAGGTAAAGCAGATGGATCAGGTCTTTAACCAAGAAAATTAAATAATTAAGAAATGAAAAGAATATTACTTTTAGTTGGTCTCGTTTTTTCAATAAGTCAAGCTTACTCTCAAGGTTGTATAGCGGTTAGACACATGGCTTGTGCTTCGGGCAGAGTAAACAATGGCACTTCGACAATGTTAGACGGTCAATGGCAATTTACAACTGGATATAGATATCTGCATTCATACAAGCATTTTGTAGGTACAGAGGAGCAAACTCATCGCGTTAAGGAAGGTACAGATGTAAGAAACTGGTCACATTCGTTTGACTTTGGCCTTTCTTATGCTGTAAATGACAGACTCAATATTGCAATTAATATGCCCTATAATGACAATTCAAGGTCTTCATTGTATGAGCATTATGGAAACTCAGTAGAAGCTAATCCAGAGAGGAAAAGATTTTTTACTTATTCCAGAGGAATTGGGGACTTAAGGCTAACCTCTACGTATTGGGTATTAGATCCAAATACCCATGTGAAAGGTAACTTTGCGGTTGGTTTGGGTGTTAAAGCTCCCACTGGCGATGCCAACGTACAGGGTGACTTTTATAAATTAGATAAAAACAAGAAAGAGTACATTCTTAGTAAAGCTGTTGATCAATCTATCCAATTGGGTGATAGTGGTTGGGGAGCGAGTATCGAAATTCAAGGATATCAGTCTGTTTTTAAGAATGCAACCGTCTATTACAACGGATTTTATCTATTTAGTCCGAAAGGTGTTAACGAGCAAACGGGCCTTTCTGTGCCAGATCAATTTGCTGGTAGGCTTGGAATGAATTATAATATTTTGCCCAAAAAAGGAGTAGCTCTAAGTCTGGGCGGAAGAGTGGAAGGATTGCCGGCAATTGATGCAATCGGTAGTAGTGAGGGTTCTCGTAGGCCTGGTTATATAGTTTCTATCGAGCCTGGTGTGGTCTGGATGAATAGCAGACATACTGTTGCGGTTTCTACTCCTTATGCTATTGTGCGTAACAGAATCAAATCGTGGAGTGATCGCCAAGATCCCGCTGGTTTAAGGCATGGGGATGCGGCTTTTGCTGATTATTTTGTTTCGGCAACTTATTCGTATAGATTTTAATTGCTTATTTTAGTGAATTTCAAGGTCGATTGATAGTTTTAAGCCTTTTATTAAGTAAAAGTTTAGGAAATATAAATTCTGGTCTCATTTTTGATTTCCTTACTTTCAACTTAATTTGTATTTTATGAAAAGTAATATTTATATTTTATTTCTGGTAGTCGTCTTTTCTTTTGTTGGTTGTAAAGACACCGAGAAAGTTCCAGATCCCGTTGAGCTTGAAATATCTAATGTAGTTGCTGATAAATGGGCGGAAATGACGCTTAGGCATCTGAAAGCTCAGCAGCTAAAAACTCCAACATATGTTTCTCGGTCTTTGGGCTATATCGGTCTTACGATGTACGAGTCCGTGGTCAATGGCAGTATTGTTTATCAATCTGTGGCTCCACAATTAAACGGACTCGGTACACTTCCAAAACCGGAAAAAGATAAGGCCTATGACTGGGAAACTTCTCTGAATGCGGGCCAGGCATATATTATTAAACAAATGTGGCAACATGCCATGGCAACTGATAATAAGAGATTGGACTCACTGGAAAATGCCATTTATGCCGAGAGAAATTTAGTAGTAACCGATACCGCAACAATTGGTCGTTCAAAAAGATATGGATTGAGTGTTGCCAAGGCTATATATGAATGGTCAAAAACAGACGGGGGGCATTTGGGCTATTTGACAAACTTTGACCCGAAGTATGTATTTCCTAGAACTACTATGAACTGGACACCGCCAATGAACGGTCAATCCTCCGTATTAATGCCTCTTCACCCACACTGGGGTAAAAATAGGACTTTTACCTCTACTAATTCTCAGTTATCTATTCCGGAAATGATTCCATACTCTGACGATAAAAACTCTGCTTTTTATAAGGAGTTTAAAGAGGTTTATGATATTCAGCTGTCACTGACTCAAACTCAAAAGGAAATTGCCAACTGGTGGGGAGATGACCCATCAGAGACTTATGCTCCTCCTGGCCACTCTTATAGCTTGGCACTGCAAATATTGAGAGTAAAGAAGCCAAATCTTTTCACGGCGGCAGAGTCATTCGCTAAAGTGGGCATGTCAGTGGCTGATGCATTTATCAATTGTTGGAAATGTAAATACACTTATCACTCTATCAGACCAGCGGCATATATCCGTAAAAACATTAAAGGTTCTTTTGAACAATTTTGGCCTGAACCGCCTTTCCCAGCTTTTGCCTCAGGTCATGCTACCCAAGCCTCGTCAGCCGCGGAAGCTCTGATTAGTGTTTATGGTGATAACGTGGCTTTTGACGACATGACTCACGTGGGTAGGCCAAAGGATATATTCAGAAATGTAGAGTATAAAAAACGAAGCTTCACTTCAATATCTCAAACTGCCATAGAATGTGGAATATCACGATTGTACGGAGGAATTCACACCAGTCAAGACAACGAAGTAGGTTTAGCCGAAGGAAAGAAAATTGGAGGAAATATCAACGCTCTTTCTTGGAAAAAATAATCAAAAAGTAATAAATATCGTCAATTTAAAAATGGCCTCCATGAGGTCATTTTTTTTAGTTAAAAGTAAAACTAACTTAAAATTACCGTAAATTTGACCTTCAACCATTCTTTTAAAAATGAAAATAATTATCTGCTTTTTCTTGAGTATCTCTGTGGTTTTTGCACAAAAAAAATCTGACTGGCAAAGTCTCTTTAATGGTAAAAATCTTGATGGATGGGATATCAAAATTTCCGGTCATAATGTCAACGATAACCACAAAAATACTTTTTTGGTTGAAGATAAAATGCTCAGAATTAGCTATAAAGAGTATGAAACTTTCGGGGATAACTATGGTCATTTGTATTACAAAACCCCTTATTCCCATTATATTCTAGACTACACCTACCGATTCACAGGAAATCAAACACCAGGCGGAGCCACTTGGAATGTAAGAAACAGCGGTGTGATGTTTCACTCTCAGTCGGCTCAAAGTTTGAGTTATGACCAAGATTTTCCAGTTTCGCTCGAAATGCAACTCTTGGGAGGATTAGGCAATGGCCCAAGGCATACGGCCAATCTGTGCACACCAGGTACACACGTGTACATGAACAATAAACTTAGAATGGAACACTGTATAGATTCTGACTCGAAAACCTATGATGGAGATCAATGGATAAGGGCTCGATTAATAGTTTTGGGCGATTCTATGGTGCACCAAATTATAGAAGGCGATACCGTTTTGAGTTACCAAAATACCAAAGTGGGGGAGGGAAACACCAAGAATTTCAACTGGAAACAGTGGGGTTTTAGTGATGAAGCCGCAGCTTTTTGGGAAAAACGAAACGGAGAGCCGCTAAAGGAAGGTTATATAGCTCTTCAAGCCGAAAGTCATCCGATTGACTTTAAGGATATTAAATTGTTGAATCTCAAGGGCTGTATGGACAAAAAAGCCAAGAATTACAAGAGCCATTACTTAGAAATGGATAGGAGTGCTTGTAAGTATTAGGAAAGTTGAGAATATAGAAGGTTTTTTTATTTGCACCAATTTTTTTCAGAATCTGTATTTGTGATTTCTTCAAGTTTTCTCAAGCGATTGTCGAAGAAAAATAACATTTTGTGGGTTGATTCTCCTAAGCTGTGGATTTTGTGAAGAAATATCCTGAAATATTTATATTTTTAGCTTAAATATTTATTTTCAGCCTTTTATAAAATCAAAGAATATGAAATCATCAAGACGTAATTTTATCCAATCGCTCGGTATGGTAGGAGCTGGAATCGGAATTTCCACCGAGACCTTTGGCCATACCTCCAAAGTTTCGGCTGCTTCAAAACCCAACGGAGACGACCAACAACTGTTTGTTGGTGACAATATTGCCATAGCCAATACAGAGCATGGTAAAGTACGTGGCTTTATTCTTAGAGGCATTATTACATACTTGGGTGTACCATATGGAGCGGACACTTCGGGTAAAAACCGTTTTATGCCACCACAAAAACCAGCTCCTTGGGCAGATATTCGACCAACACTTTGGTGGGGGAATTCTGCTCCACAGATTATGGAGAAACGCTACGCCAATACTTATGCCTCATTTGTAGATCATTGGAATTACGACGATGTTTCTGAGGATTGTTTAAAAATCAATGTTTGGACGCCAGCAATTGATACCCAAAAACGTCCAGTTTTAGTATGGCTTCACGGCGGCGGTTTTGTCAACGGAAACGCTATTGAGCAAGACGGCTATCATGGCGAAAATATTTCTCGACTCGGAAATATCGTTTATTGCTCACTAAATCACAGATTGGGGGCATTGGGTTATAGCCATTTGAAAGCCGCAGGAGGGCATCCGGCATCAGGGAATGTTGGAAATTTGGATATGGTTTTGGCACTAGAATGGGTAAAAAACAATATCGCAAATTTCGGTGGCGACCCCAACAATGTCACCATTATGGGTCAGTCGGGAGGTGGTTCGAAAGTGACTACTTTGATGAACATGCCGGCAGCAAAAGGGCTTTTTCACAAAGCAGTGGTATTGAGTGGAGGTTCTTTGGCTGGAGTTAATAAGGAATATGCAGAGAAATTGGGACAGAAAGTAATGGAAGAAGCTGGTCTTAAAAATGGTGAAGTAGAGAAACTACAGCAGATTCCGTGGAGAGAATACATTGATATAGCTGATAGAGCTGTAGTAAAAATGGCTGATGAAGCCAAAAGGTTAAATCTTATGCGAGGTGGTTTTTCGCCTGTGGCTGATGGCGAATATCTAAATGGAGGTACGTTTTTTGCCGATTCCAATCATTTTTCAGCAGATATCCCTGTAATTATTTGTTCTACATTCAATGAACAAAGCCCGAGCCGGACGGATGCTAGGTTAGAGGGAATTACGCTGGCTGAAGTTGAAGAGAAAATAAAACCAAGATTTGGTAATAAATCATCAGAAATAGTGGAAGCCTACGCAAAGAACTTCCCGAAAGCCAAGCCTATTGAGCTTTGGTCGATGATAATTTCGAACAGAAAAAATGCCGTGGCCATTGCCGATGCCAAGTTTTCGCAAAAGAAGTCTCCTGTTTATTTGGCATGGTTTGGCTGGCAGCCACCGCTTTTTGATGGACGTATGAGAGCCTTCCATTGTGACGACATTTGTTTTTGGTTTTACAATACCGATCTCATGCTTACGCATACAGGTGGAGGCAAGCGACCAAGAGCATTGTCGGAAAAAATGTCGAAATCACTTTTAAGTTTTATAAAAACGTCAAATCCAAATGGTGGCGGTTTGCCAAATTGGAAACCATATACTACCCAAAATGGTGAAACGATGATATTGGACGATACTTCTGTTTTAGCCAATAATCCCGATGGTGAAGCCAGGAAATCTTTGGCTTAAAAGGTTTAAAATCACCACGAATTAATGAAGTTTTTTGTGAGTTCGTGGTGTTTATCTATTTATGAAACCTTAACACGAATGTCAAGTTTTTAGATATTTTAGACAGTAATTGCTACAGCATATAGTGGAATATTAGTAAGCCAATCTTCTTTTCTAAACTTACTCATTGAAGTTCTAATGGCATTTGGATTTTCAAATTTTTCCACAAACACCTTTAGGCTTTTGGCTTTGAGGTTTTCTTCGGCTTTTACTTCTAAAGGTATAACTTGATTTTCTTTTTGGAACACAAAGTCTATTTCGGCGTTTCCCAAAGGTGCTGACCAATAATAAAGCTTAATTTTCGGGAACAATTGTTGACAAACAAATTGCTCAGTCAGTGCTCCCTTAAACTCGGTTAGGATAGTATTTTTCTCCAATAGAATTTGCTTGTCAAGTCCTCCCATGGCATTCAAAAGCCCTATGTCTAAGAAGTAAAGTTTAAAATTATCAATTTCAGCATAAGCGTTTAGTGGTAATTCTGGCTTGCTGAGGTTGTGTACTTTAAGAATAAGGCCAGCATCTACTAGCCAAGCGATTGCCAATTCAAATTCTTTTGCTCTACCGCCTTTTTTTATTTGACCATAAATGAATTTTTTGTTTTCTTTCGAAAGCTGGCTAATAATTGAATTCCAAACCAATTTGATTTTGGGTACGATTTCATTCGGTGCATATTTCGCAAAATCATTGGCATATCCGACCAAAATTTTGTTCTGAATTTCTCTTACCACTTCTAAGTTTTTATTTTGTTGATAGGCATAAACGGCCTCTGGCATACCGCCAATGTAATAATACAAACGTAATTGCTCCACAAGTCTATCATGAAAACTATTCAATAAGTCCCAATTGGCATTTTTAATTTCTGTTGCTATGCGTTCTTCATTATTCGATGCCAGGAACTCTGTAAATGACATAGGATATAAATTCAAGAAATCAACTTTCCCTACTGGAAAAGAATGTTTTTTTTGTATTGAAACGCCCAGTAATGACCCAGCGGCCACAATATAGTATTCAGGAGCGTTTTCGCAGAAATATTTGAGTGCGGTTAATCCTTTTTCGGCTTCTTGGATTTCGTCAAAAATTAATAGCGTATTGCCTGGATCAATTTGTTGATTAGTTTCAATTTCGATAGCAGCTATGATTCTTTGAATACTGTAATCTGGCAAGAATAAATCTTTCAGTCTTGTGCTGCTTTCAAAGTTTAAATACACGTATTTTTCGAAGTTGTGTTCTCCAAAATTCTTCATCAACCAAGTCTTTCCTACCTGCCTTGCACCTTGAATTATTAATGGTTTTCTTGCCGGAGAATTTTTCCATTCAATGAGCTTTTGACTTAGATCTCTTTTCATGCTGATTTACAGTATTTTAATGCTGTAAAATTAGAAATTATTTTCAATAAATACACTTTTTCGAACGAAAAAGTGTCGTATATTACATTTATTCGTACGATAAAGTGTTACAGATTACATTTATTCGTACGAAAAAGTGTGAATTAATTTAGGAGCATGAAGGTTTTTAACGAAAATTTTAGAGCTAAAGCACCTCTATCTCCAAACTCCAATATTCTTTGAGTTCTTCTCTGATTTTGTCGATATAAGAATTTCTGACATCTAGAATTATTCCACAACGATTGTCGTAGGTTTGTTCTTTTACCGTAAGTTCAAGTTTTCTCACCATTTGCATGACGGCATTGGTTTGGTCAAAATCATAGCTGATTTTCACTAAGCTATTGATGGTTTTGGTTTCTATTTCTGCTATCGAAAGAGCCTCTTTGGTAGCTTCTTTATAGGCATTTATCAAGCCAGGTACGCCCAAAAGTGTTCCGCCAAAATACCGAATGACGATCACTAAAGTATCTGTTAGTTCGAATGAAGTGATGGTGTTCAAAATCGGTTTTCCGGCCGATCCCGAAGGCTCTCCATCGTCGTTGGCTCGGAAATTGGTCTCGTCTATGCCAAGTTTGTAGGCATAGCAGGCATGTCGGGCTTTAGGATGTTCAGCTTTAACGGTTTCTAAATAAAATCGAACGTCTTCCTCACTTTGAATTGGAAAGGCATAAGCAAAAAACTTACTTCCTTTGTCTTTAAAAAGGCCTTCTGAATTAGATTTTAGGGTTTTGAATTCGTCTATCATCAGCACAAATTTAGGATAAATTATTCCCTGCTTTTATCCAATTCTGTTTTCTTTTTGGCGGCTTGATTGAGCATTTCATTAAGTGCATTTTTATCGAAATATTGTCCTTTCGTAAAAACTCCAAAGGTTTTGTTGACCGCATTGATGTCATTCAAGGGGTTTTCGTCTAAAATCACTAAATCTGCTACTTTTCCAATGTCTATGCTTCCAGATTTTTCAAATTTGCCCATAAACTTTGCCCCGTTCATAGTGGCTGATTGTAGAATTTCCAAAGGCCTCATACCACTTTTTTGGAACAAGTCTAATTCTTCTAGCAAACTAGCAGCAGGATATACAAAGGTATTCAATGCCGCACAATCGCTACCAGCTATTATCAACATGCCAGACTTTTGTACATAAGGCAATTGCTTCGCAATCAATTGATAACGTTCTTTTCGTTGTTGCTTTTGTTCTGCTGTTTCGTTTGCCATACGGTCTATTCGCCATTGATAGTTAGACATGAATCGCTTAGTTAGATATTTCTGGAAATCATCATTTTTATGATTGTTTTCGTCTAGATAAGCCAACTGTTTGCCACCAATCAATGTAGGGCAAACGGCCACGTTTTTCTTTGCCAATTCTGCATAGGCTCGGGTTGCTTTTTCTTGGTTAAATTTAATCAGAAAGTCTTTTTCAGCTTGGGCTTTTGTTAGGGTTCCTTTCAGGATACTTGTTTTCGCGGTAATTTCATCATTTCCAAGCCTTAATAAATAGCTGGCATGTTCAATGGCAGAAAAACCTTCGTTAGCCAAGTCATTTATAGTAAGGTCGTAAGGTACATGTCCCGTTACCAAATAGCCTCGTTTTTTGGCCTCAATTACACTTTTAAGGAACAGGTCACCTTTCAACGTATTCTCTGTAATTTTTACAAAATCTACTTTAAGGCTGTCTAAATAATCCAGCATTTGGGTTAATTGTGCTTCATTTTCTATCTCCAAATCGCCTTTCCAAATAGAGTTCAAACCTTCTAGTTTTCGGCCTGCGGTATAAATGGTTGGACCAAGAAGTTTATCATCGTTTATTTCATCTCGCCATTTTAAAACCTGAAGACCCAAGTCGCTCGCGGCATCTCTCACAGTCGTGATGCCATGGGCTATAAAAACTGGAAATAGTGCTTTGTTGTCTTCCACCAAGTCTTGCCCTTCGATATGTATGTGCATATCCCAAAGGCCGGGAATCACAAATTTGCCTTTGGCATCTATTTTTTCTGAGGCCAGTTTTTTATATTTTTTGAAAGTGTCAATTCCTTTAATTGTTTGATTTTCAATCAATATGGCTTTGTTGTGTTTGATTGCTCCAGTCTTTACATCTATCACATTGGCATTGTAAATCAGGATATTCTTACTTTGAGAATTGGCATCCTGAAGCACAAAGAAGGAAACAAGGGTAAAGAGAAACTTGAGTTTTTTTAAAGACATTTTGCCACTAATTTATAGATTGCGAAAGTTTAAAGTTAGAAATAAAATATGAAAACTGTCAACGATTTGTTGGTTTTAGGAAATCCGCTACTTTACGAGATTTCTGAGGAAGTAGAACCGCATGAATTACCTTTGGTAAATGAGTGGGTGCGAGATTTACACGATGTGATGGAGGATATTAGAGCTAAGTATAATTTTGGCAGGGCAATCGCAGCACCACAGCTGGGTATAATGAAACGTTTGATTTATATGAACATTGATAAACCAATGGTTTTCATTAATCCAAAAATTACCAATAAGAGCCCGGAAATGTTTGAAGTTTGGGATGATTGTATGTGTTTTCCCAATCTTTTTGTGAAGGTTTTAAGGCACAAATCCATTGAGATTGAGTATTTAGATGAAAACTGGGAAAAGCAAACCGCTCTATTCGAAAATGACCTTTCTGAACTTTTTCAACATGAATTCGACCATTTGAAAGGTATACTCTGCACGATGCGGGCCATTGATAATAAGTCTTTTCGGTGGAGGATTTAGTGATTTTTCTTAACTTTATAAAAAAATAAACTCCAATGCTCAAAAACATCTTCGACAAAACTGCTACTGACGAATTATTTGCACGAATAGACAAGCTTACACCCTCTACCCAACCACTATGGGGCAAAATGTCAGTAGACAAGATGCTGGCCCACTGCAATGTTTCTTACGAAATGGCCTTCGAAAACATTCATCCAAAACCGAATGCATTTATGCGTTTTATCATGAAATTGATAATCAAAAATGCTGTGGTGAATGAAACCCCCTTTAGGAAAAACTCTTCAACGGCCCCAGCTTTTTTGATAAAAGACGAGAAAAATTTTGAAGCTGAAAAAGCTAGATTAAAAGCCTATATCACTAAAACCCAAGAACTGGGTGCTGAACATTTTGAAGGAAAAGAATCACATTCTTTTGGGCCACTTACCAGTACAGAATGGAACAATATGTTTTATAAACACTTAGATCACCATTTGAGGCAGTTTGGGGTGTAGGATATATTTTAAAATGGAATTTTGGCTAAAGCCAGTCATTTGAAAAATCATTTCTGCCATCGGGCTAAAGCCCGATGCAATTCCTAGCCATTCATCTGGGGAATTTCAATTGGAATGGGCTTTAGCCCATTCTCATTTTTGGAATTAGCATATTTGGCTTTAGCCAAAATATCTTCACCACCGATTTTTAAAGAATTGAATAAAAATCAGGCTTCTCACTCCAAAACCTGAATAACCTTCACAGGACAAGCCTCAGCAGCCCGCTTATTTTCGTCAACTTCATCATAATCAAGCTCCACTTGGTAGATGCCTTTTTTGTCTTTTCCGCCAAGGAGAACTGCTTTTCCGTCTTTTTTAGACATCCGCCAACGGTTGTAGGCTATTTCTACGCATGCATTGCAACCTATGCAGCGTTGGCGGTAATGAAACATCTTAGGCATCGGCAGCTACAATCTTGTACAGTTTGTCTGAAGGGCGTATTTTCTCGCCTATCGCCAACGAAATGGTATTGCCTTTCATGGCTTTCTCTACGGATTCTCCAGAACCCAACCTGATTTCTTCTACCGTAGTTTCTATCAAGCCAGTCGTTGGACCTGTTACTATCAATTTATCACCAATATTGATGTCGTGACTTTCCATCAAAAACTCACCTACACCTATTTTTTCAAAGTATTTAACGCCTTTGCCGATGTAAATTTTCTTTGTGGTGGCCACAGATCCATGTACATTACTCCATTCGCCCATTTTACGGCCTAAATAGTAACCGTCCCAGAATCCACGGTTATAAACTGAGCTAAGTTTCTCTTTCCAAACTTCTATTTTTTCTTGGGTGTAAGTACCTTCTTCAAAAGCATCTACGGCCTCTCTGTAGCATTGGGTAGTGGTGTAAACATAGTCAGCAGCACGTCCACGGCCTTCTATTTTCAAAACTCTTACACCGGCTTCAAGTATTTTATCAAGAAAATCTATTGTACAAAGATCTTTGGCTGACATAATGTACTCATTATCAATTTGTAGCTCTATTCCTTCCTCGTCGGTTACAGTATATTCTCGGCGGCAGTTTTGAATACAAGCACCACGATTGGCCGAGGCATTGTGAGAGTGTAAGCTCAAGTAGCACTTACCCGAAACCGCCATACAAAGTGCTCCGTGAGCGAAGATTTCTATTTGTACTAAATTGCCCGATGGTCCTGTTATTTTATTCCTCTCTATGGCTTTCACCATGTCACCCACCTGCTTGAGCGTAAGCTCACGGGCCATCACGATGACGTCGGCGTAGTCGGCAAAAAACTCAACTGTTTCGATATTAGTTACGTTGGATTGCGTAGAAATATGCACTTCCATACCTTTTTTGCGGCAATAATTCATCACCGACAGGTCTGAGGCTATTACGGCTGTTATGCCCGCGTCCTTGGCTTTATCTACAATCCTTCGCATCAAAGAAATGTCATGATCGTAGATGATGGTGTTCATGGTGATGTAACTCTTTACTCCAGCTTCGCCGCATACTCGAGCCACTTCGGGCAAATCGTCCACCAAAAAATTATTGGTTTGGCGAGCTCGCATATTCAACTGCTCCACACCAAAATATACCGAGTCGGCACCTGCTTTTATAGCGGCCATCATGGCTTCCCACGAACCCGCCGGAGCCATCACCTCAAACTTCGTATTTTTTTGCATTTCTTTATTCATCTGTTTTGAAACAGAATTTCTAAGCGATTAATTTCCAATCTGAACGATAATGCAAAATTAATGAATCATTTTTGTGTTTTATCACTTATTTTAAGGTGGGAAGTACACAAAATCATAAATATGAAATTTAGAAGGGCTGAGGTAGGGGATTTAGAGAATATTTTGAGTTTGTTTAAAGCGAATGTTTTGGCAAATGAGGACTATAATGAAGAACAAAAGGAAGTTTGGGCCTCATCGACAGAAAATAGAACGATGTGGTTGAACAAAATAAAGGGCGAATATTTTTTATTGGCACATCGGGATACCAAATTGGTGGGTTTTAGTTCGCTCGGGCCCATGGATTATGTAGATTTGATGTTTGTTCAGAAAGATGAATTTGGGAAGGGAATAGCGAAGCAAATGTTAGAAAACATTGAAAATGAGGCAAAATTGAATGATTTGTCGGAACTATATGCAGACGTAAGTGTGTCTGGGAGAGGTTTCTTTGAAAAAAGTGGCTATCACGTAGTGAAGACCAATAGAAATATTAGAAAAGGAGTTCATTTGAAAAACTTCAGAATGAAAAAGGTATTTTGAACTGAATAATTCAAAGTGTGCTCTTGAAATTAATGGCCTAGCGTCTTTGGGACCGGGAGGTAAATTTATAAAGTATGAATAACGGATTTTTGGATTCAACAAAAAAGCAATTTGAGTATTACAAACTGCTCGGAGAAAAGACTTTTGATCAGATTTCTGACATTCAAATCAATTGGCAGTATAATGCGGAATCAAATTCTATCGCCATTATTGTCAAGCATTTAACTGGGAATATGCTCTCTCGTTGGACCGATTTTTTGACTACTGACGGAGAAAAAGAATGGAGAAACCGAGAAGGAGAATTCGAAGGTGAAATAGAATCCAAAACGCAATTACTTGAGGTTTGGAACAAAGGCTGGAATTGCCTTTTTTACGCATTAGATAGTATTTCTGATGAAGATTTAGACAAAATTATTTACATCAGAAATCAGGGTCACACAGTAATGGAGGCCATCAATCGCCAATTGGCACATTATCCCTATCATGTTGGGCAAATAGTTTTTATTGGCAAAATGCTTTTGGACGAAAATTGGCAAACGCTCTCGATAGCCAGAGGCAAAAGCTCAACCTATAACGCTGAAAAATTTTCAAAGGAAAAGCAGAAAGGTCATTTCACAGACGAATACTTGGGGAAGAAATAATTTTCATAGTACATGAAAAAAGGGATACTTGTACTTTGGGTAATTTTCAATTCTTGCTTTTCTCAGAATCAAAAATTAGTCAAGAATCTTTCAGATTATGAGCATCAGATTCTGCCATTGATGGATAAATACAAGATTCCAGGTATGTCTGTCGGTATATCGCACAATGATTCTGTTGTTTACTCTAAAGGCTTCGGGTTTGCTAATATTGAAAAGGAAATTCAGCCAGATGGAAACACGCCTTATAGCATAGCTTCCATCACAAAGCCTTTCGCAGCAGCTGTAATGATGCGTTTGGTAGAGGAGAATAAGCTGAGTTTAGACGCAAAAATAAAGGATTTGTATCCAGGATATGAGGAACGGTGCAAACGGATTTTAGGCTATTTTAGAGAAGAAATGCCCGAATATACCTTTATGTTAGAAAATTACCATCCCGAAAGAAACGATATTACTCTAAGGCATCACTTGACGCATACTTCTGAAAATATGCCCGGCGACCAATACAAATACAATGGTTTTTTGTTTGGAATGCTTTCGGTAGCTATTGAAACCGCAACTGGATCTAAATTTGACGATTTGGTAGATAGCATGATCATCGATAGACTAAATCTGAAGAACACCGCATCCTCTCAGTTGGACAAATCGAAAAAGGGAATGTTAAATAAAATTGCTTTGCCGTATAATCCTACAGAATCGGGTTTTGTAAGAGCCGAGTTTCCCAATCCAAAACTAAACGCTGGTGCTGGAATAATATCATCGGTAAATGATTTATTGATTTTTGATAAAGCCATCAATAACAACTTTTTGGTTTCGGAAAAAGCCAAGAATTTACAATTTCAGCCATATAAATTAAGCAGCGGAAGTCTCTCACCTTATGGCTATGGTTGGTTTACACAGAAATATAAAGACCAGACGCTCGTCTGGCATTATGGCCACCACCCAGGCTCATTTTCCGCCCTTTATTTAAAGGTTTTAGAGAAAAATTTAACATTAATAATCCTTGCCAATAGCGACCGCCTGAGTCATGATTTTGATTTGGGTAAAGGCGATGTGGTTAAATCAGAATTCGCAAAAACATTTTTAGATTTGTTTGTCGGCAAATGAAATATTAATTCTTCAAGTCAATTTCATCAAAAAACTCAAAAACGTATTCGTTTTTATATTCCACCTCGTAGGTATTGAGTAGGGAGAAGTATTCGTCTTTAAAGCTTCTCTTAGAATGATGTTTTTCTTGATTAATGATGTATTTAATGATGATATCTTTTTCACGGTAACCATTCGAGAAGACCCCGTATCCATTTTGCCATTCAAATTTTACGGAACAAAAACCATTTGTATTGATAAACTCGTTTGAAGATTTCTTAATTTCTCGAACTAGGTCTGAAATGAGTTCTTTGCAATTATAGTCAAAAAATAGATGAACATGGTCATTATAGCCATTTACTGCTAATGAAAAATGTCCTCTATTGTTTAGTGAGGATGCCATGTAAGCGAAAAGCTCATTTCTCCAAAGTTTGTCTAAAAGTGCTTTTCTGTTTTTGACAGCGAAAACTATGTGTAAATAAACTCTGCTATAGGTATCTGCCATGTAGATTATATTTTTAGATATCCAAAAATATAAAATCTTGTGAATTTTTAATAAATGGAAAAACATGATTCATAAATAATCTGACCCCTTTGGGGTCAAAAATGCTTCCATCTCAATCTGTGCTAACAAAATATGACCCCGCTGGGGTCAGTTTTTAACAATTCTATTTTTAAATTTTTCAGGCAAATACCGAAGCCCAGAGGGTTCATTACATTAGAAAAATGACCCCAGTGGGGTCATATTATGTTAAAAAAGGAAAGATGAATAAATAAAAATGACCCCAGCGGGGTCAAATTATATTAGAAATGGTTTGAAAGTCTAAATGTAAATATCATTCGTTGTGTCAGATTATATTTTCAGTCTTATGAGAATGTTTGTTGGATTTTGAATCATTTAGTATTTTTCCGCCATACAGCCTCTAAGCATTTCCTCAAAAAATGCCTTGTCCAAATCTTTCCCAATAAACACAATTTTGCTTTCTCGGATTTCATCATTTTGCCATGCTTTTCCGCCAGAAATGTTGAGACTTTGGCCTACAGATTGCAAAATCAATCTGTGATTCACATCTTTAGCATTGATAATGCCTTTTATCCTATACAATCCTTTGGCTTCGAATACTAAATATCCGAATAGTCTCATTTGCAGTTCTTTGTCGTTGAAGGGCTCTGGAAATCTGAAAGTGAATGATTTAATTTTTCCATGTTTGTGTTCGTGAGAGTGAGGTTTGTTTTCGTTTTCTTCGATTTTCAAATCTGCATCCCTAACTGTTTCAAATATTTCGGCCACAGGAAAGACCATGCCGTTCTCTTCGAAAAACTTTATGAATGGATTGATAGACAGTAACTTATATTTTACCTCCTCCAAATAAACCTTAGAAACTTTGGCTGTTTTGTTCAACAAAATAATATCACTGAAAGCCAATTGCTTGATAGCTTCTTCTGTTTCAGTAAGTTGGTCTTCTATAAGTTCTACATCCACCAAACAGACGATTCTTTTTACAGGAAAATCCTTCTTGATTTCAGAATGGGAGAAAAACGGGCTCGCTACATTGGCTGGATCAGCTATGCCCGTGGTTTCGATAATGAGTTCGTCAAACTGCTCTGTTTTATGGCTGAGTTCGTTCAGAATGTCATAAATACCTTCGTTTAATGAGCAGCAAAGACAACCGTTGCTCAATTCAAATATCTCATTATCAGGCTTAATAATGAGTTCGCCATCAATTCCCGCCTCGCCAAATTCATTCTCAACAATGGCGAATCTTATTGAC
The DNA here is from genome assembly GCF_024343775.1 of Lacihabitans soyangensis. Lineage (GTDB taxonomy): Bacteria > Bacteroidota > Bacteroidia > Cytophagales > Spirosomataceae > Leadbetterella > Leadbetterella soyangensis. Next base: position 39,384 of record NZ_RJUF01000179.1, read on the forward strand.
GGTTTTTGTTCTAAAACTTGGTTCAGAAATGTGGTTTTTCCTGACCCAAGAAAGCCTGTCAGAATGGTTACTGGTTTGCTCATGCCATTGCTGGTTGTTTTCTAAGGTCTTGTCTTTCACCTATTTGTTGACGCCACATAGCATAGTATAGCCCTTTTTCTAGGAGCAAATCTTCATGTTTACCCACTTCGATAATTTTGCCTTTTTCCAAAACATAAATTCTATCGGCATGCATAATGGTGCTTAATCGGTGGGCAATCATTACCGTTATGTAATCACCGTTTTCAGTTACTTCTCTCACGGTAGTGGTAATTTCTTGTTCCGTCAAAGAGTCTAACGCCGAGGTCGCTTCATCAAATACAAATATTTTTGGGTCGCGTAACAAGGCTCTGGCTATAGAAAGTCTTTGTTTCTCTCCTCCCGAAATCTTCATTCCGCCCTCACCAATGACCGTATCGAGTCCATTATCGGCTCTTTTTAGAAGGTTATGGCAGGCAGCTTTTTGCATTTTATCCAACATCAATTCGTCTGTGGCAGTTGGATTTACAAAGAGTAAATTTTCCCGAATTGTGCCTGAAAATAACTGTGTATCTTGGGTTACAAAGCCAATTTGATTTCTGAGCTCATCAATGTTCAATTGGTCGGAGTCTATATTGTTGTAGAAAACTTTTCCCTCGTTTGGTTTGTATAGCCCAACTAACAATTTTACCAAAGTAGTCTTTCCCGATCCTGATGGCCCTACAAAGGCGATCGTTTCACCTTTTTTGACTTCGAAATTTACTTCCTCCAAGGCGTGATTTTCGGCACTTGAGTGTTTAAAACTCACATTTTCGAAGGTCAATTTCTGTACAATTCCCAATGGTTTTGGATTTTCAGGATTCATTTCCACGGGCGTATTCAGTAATTTCTGAAAATTATTTAAAGAGGCCTCTGCCTCTCGGTAGGCCAGTATTACATTGCCAAGTTCTTGTAATGGTCCAAAGATAAAGAAGGAATAAAACTGTAGTGTAAGTAGTTGTCCAACAGTAAGTTCGTTCTTAAAAATTAGAAACAATAATATAAAAAGAATAATCTGTCGGAGTAAATTAACGAAAGTACCTTGAACGAAGTTTATCGAACGAACACCTCGTACTTTCTTCAGTTCAAGTTTCAGGATTTTTAATGTATTGAGCTTCAAACGATTGATTTCCTGGTCAGCTAGGCCAAGACTTTTAACCAACTCAATATTTCTGAGGGATTCGGTGGTTGTACCGGCCAGTGCAGTAGTTTCTTTAACAATTGTTTTTTGTATTTCTTTGATTTTTTTGCTTAAAATATTGGTTAACGTACCTAAAGCAAATGCTCCAATAAAATAAACCGCCACCAAAGCTGGATTAAGATTTATGGCATAAATAATAACGAAAACTATTCCCACAATAGAAGTAAAGGCCACATTGATAAATACCGTAATGAATTTCTCAGAATCAGACCTTACTTTTTGTAATATCGAAAGTGTTTCGCCGCTGCGTTGATCCTCGAATTGTTGAAATGGAAGCTTCAGCGTATGTTTTAAGCCATCAATAAATACATCCGCTCCGAATTTTTGGATGACGCTGTTCATGACATAATCTTGAAGTGTTTTGGCTATTCTACTTACCATAGCAACGCCTATAATGGCCAAGATGATTAGACCTGAGCCTTTTAAGAACTCACTTTGCGAGTATTGATTTGGGTTTTTAGCGAAGCCATCAATCAGTTTTCCAAAGAAAAACGGATCCATTAACGAAAAACTCTGGTTGATGGCGGCCAATAAAAATGCCAGAATTACACCTAATTTATATTTTGATAAATACTGGAAAAGTAGTTTCATAAGGGCTTGGAGAAAATTTTCGGATTAAGATTAACTAACACATTTTGAAATATTAAAATTCCTAAGCTCTAAAATAGAACAATGTTTGTGCATTTTATAAATTCACAAGGGTAATCATTTCGCTGAAAAATTATATTTTATATATAAATAGTTTAAATTTTGCTAAAAAGATATATATTTGCTAAAAAAGTATAGATGGCCAGTATTTTCCCTCCTTGCCCCAAATGTGACTCCGACGATATCTCCAAAAATGGTGTTATTAAAGGTAAACAGCGTTACAAATGTAGGACTTGTCTTTATAACTTTACCGTCGAAAAGATGGGTAAAAGTATCGACAGCTACTATGTGGTTAAGGCTCTTCAGCTCTACATAGAAGGTGTAAGTTATAGGGAAATAGAACGATTGTTAGGCATAAGTCATGTTTCGGTGATGAATTGGGTTAAGAAATATCAAATAAAGGTACCGAAACAAAACTTAGCTACTCCTACTTATAGAATCCTGAATCACAAGGAGTTAGGAGAGTTTGTGTCACGACCTCAGAATGTGGAAGGCAAAGGTATGCTTATAACTGAACTGGGTGATAAGTTTATGGTCATTCAATGGAATAGGATTACTTTTAACTAATCTATATCACTCTTCTAAATTGGTGCATTTATTTTGTACCCTCATACTCTACTAATTTGGGGTATTTATAAAATTGCCAAATATAATTCGTAGTTTCTCTTTTGCTGTAATTTATAATCTTGTTTTTTCGCTCAAATGCTACTGTAAGTCCACTTTTGTTGTTTTCTATATCAATTTAGCTTAGCTATATAGAAATTTCGATTCTAGAAATAGAACGCTAATCTTTGTCATCGAAAAGTACAACAAAACCCCAATAAATTTAAACTCTATGAAAAAATTAATTATCCTATTTTCGGTGCTCGTCACCACGGTAATTTCCTCCTTTGGGCAGGGGGCACCTGAATATGGTTCTGGGATGAAAATTAATGTAAACCAAGACGGATCCAAGTTCATCCGATTTATAACCTGGAACCAGATTTGGTTCAGATCTTCTCAGATGAATCCAGGTACCACAGTCGGTGGTGAGGCTGCCACGAATAGTGTTGATATTGGTGCTCGCCGACTACGTTTTTTAGCCTATGCCCAATTGAGTAAACGGTATATGGTAATAGCTCACTGGGGAATCAACAACCAAACTTTTGTGAATGGTGGTGGCTCAGGTACAACAGGAACAGGCCCTTATGGTGCTGGTAAGAAACCCCAAATATTTTTTCATGATGCCTGGAATGAGTATCATTTGGTATTACCCAGCAAAGAAAACAAGAATTCAAGCCTATCTGTTGGTGCTGGTTTACATTATTTTATGGGTATTTCAAGAATGACGCAGGCCTCAACCTTGAATTTTATGACCATAGATTCGCCTATTTTTAACTGGGCCACTGTAGATGTGGCGGACCAATTTGTTAGGCAATTTGGAATATTTGCGAAAGGTAAATTGAATAAATTTGAATATCGATTGGCTATTAACAAGCCTTTTTCAACAAATACACCACCCGTAAACGCAACGGATGCTAGTAAAGCAACGGCAGTGGATAATAGCGGTAACAGCAAATGGGTGAAAACAGGTTATCTAGAGTATCAATTCTGGGATACGGAGTCTAATTTGTTGCCTTTCAAAGTTGGGACATATTTAGGTACAAAAAAAGTATTTAACTTAGGTGCAGGTTTTTATAGTCAACCAAAAGGAACAAAGTCTCAACTTAATGGTACACTCAGTAGTCATGATATAAATTTGGTTGCGGTAGATGCATTTTTGGATCTTCCTGTAGGTAAAAAAGAAAGAAACATGGCCTTCACTGCGTATACTGGCTTATTTAACTATAACTTCGGACCAAATTACCTTCGAAATGTTGGAATTATGAACGTAGGAGTTGCAGATGCCAACTATAAAGGCAGCGATAAGCTTTTGTCGGGAGCTGGCAATGCTCAGCCAATGATTGGTACAGGCTCTATTTTCTATACACAAGCGGGCTTACTTCTGCCTAAAACCAAAGAAAAACCTAAGTTGAGAGTTCAACCGTTCACAGCATATACCATGAAAAACTTCGAAGCATTGCCTACCGCAGTTTCAAATTTTGACATTGGTGCCAATTGGCTAATAGATGGACATCATGCTAAAATTACCACGCAATATGCCATTAGGCCAGGTGTAGAGGTGACTTCAGGCAATAAAAAGTCCTTGGGCGAATTCATTATGCAATTACAAGTGTATTTATAATTATCAACCTTTAAAAAATTTATTAAACTCTAAAATTTAACATTATGTCATCTACTAAGAAAAGTTCGATGTTCTCTATAATTGGGGCATCATCTGTAGGAACAATGATAGAATGGTACGATTTCTATATTTTTGGAAGTCTTGCCACTATCATTTCCACAAAGTTTTTCCCTTCGGGGCCAGGAAATGAAACCCTTTCTTTCCTTTCAACATTAGCAACATTTGCGGCAGGATTCATAGTTAGACCTTTCGGTGCCTTGTTTTTTGGTCGCTTGGGTGACCTGATTGGTAGAAAATATACTTTCATGGTTACGCTACTTTTAATGGGTGGTGCTACATTCCTCATTGGCCTTATTCCATCTTACGAAACCATCGGTATGGCCGCTCCATTGTTGGTTTTATTGCTAAGATTATTACAAGGTCTCGCACTCGGTGGCGAGTATGGCGGTGCTGCTACTTATGTGGCAGAGCATTCTCCTGACAAAGAAAGAGGCTATATGACTTCATGGATTCAGATTACTGCCACTGCTGGTTTAATTATTTCATTAATTGTAATTGCTATCACCAAAGCATCGCTTTCAAAGGAGGCATTTGATGACTACGGGTGGAGAATTCCTTTCCTTGCTTCGGTTTTGATGGTTGGCGTTTCGTATTTGATTCGTAGAAATATGCATGAGTCTCCTCTTTTTGCCAAAGTAAAATCAGAAGGAAAAATTTCTACTAATCCTCTGAAAGAATCTTTTGGAAATAAATTAAATTTCAAGTTTGTTCTTTTGGCACTTTTGGGTGTAACGATGGGCCAGGGTGTAGTATGGTACACTGGCCAGTTTTACGCCATGTCTTTTATCGAAAAAGTAATGAACGTACCTAAAGAGCAGGTGGATAGCATTCTGATTTGGGGATTATGCTTGGGTACACCTTTCTTTGTGTTTTTTGGTTGGTTGTCTGACAAAATTGGCCGTAAATGGATCATGATGGCCGGAATGTTGGTGGCAATTCTATCCTATAGAACCATCTATTCTAAAATGTACGAAACAGCAGATATTAAGCTGAAGTCGGAAATTGTAGAAAAAGGTACTTCTGTTGCAGAATTGAAAGAAAATGCTAAAAATAAAAATGGTGGAGTGGATTCAGTGTACACAATTACCAAGGCTTTTGAAGACGGCACCACTTATAAAGAAGTGAAGACAGTGACGCTCAACAACGGTGCAATGGATATGAAAGATGGTAAACCTTTGGTAGACACCAAGAAAACCGTAACGATAAATGATTCGGACAAGTGGTTTTTGGTGCTGATGGTATTTATTCAGATGCTCTTCGTTACGATGGTTTACGGTCCAGTAGCTGCATTTTTGGTAGAAATGTTTCCTGTTAAAATCAGGTACACGTCCATGTCACTTCCATACCATATCGGCAATGGAATCTTTGGAGGTCTACTGCCTGCCATAGCTACTTTCTTGGTAACCAATGCCAAATCTATCAACGACAAGGCTAAAGAAGCTGGCCTAGAAATAATGCCTGTGGATAAGCCATATCTAGAGGGTCTGTGGTATCCCATTATTATTGCAGGGGTGTGTTTTGTAATTGGTACTATCTACTTAGATGGAAACGACAATAAGGTGAACGATTAATATTTTTGAACCAAAAACTTTAAATAAAATGAATGTTATAAAGAAAATCTTAGGAATTGTGTGGATAGCATTGGGAGCTTTTGCAGTCTACTATCTTATTGTAAACCAGGCCGTAACACTCTGGAATAAAGGTGGTGAAAATGTAATCCCTGCTGTGATTTATACGGTGGTGCTTTGCCCAATGATTGCCGGTGCTTTGGGATTTTTTGGAATGTACTGCCTTCAGGGAGAGTACAACGGAACAGACGAAAGATAATATTTTGAGCAAAACAAGTAGTGACTTGAAAGACTCAAAAAAGATTAATTCTATTTGAAATTCAATCTGAATTTTCAGAGTCTGAAAATCAAATTGTGTTAGGGTTAAATACAGCAATATATGCCAATTGAGACGATTGTCCGTTGGCATATATTCTTCACCAAAACCGATTTTAAAAAAAATGGGAAATAAAACCAAGGAACAAAAGCTATTTTTACTTTTCATACTTTTATTAGTTTTATTGAATTTTCCGATCATTTCGATTATTCAAAATGACCAATATATAGTTGGTTTTCCTTTGAAAATAGTAATAGTTTTTATTATTTGGTTTATAATAATATTGTTAGCGGCGTTTTTCGTGAATCGAAATAAATGAATGGATTTCTGATTTCGGTAGTATCTGTTTTGTATTTGGGTTTTTTATTTTACTTGGCATTTGTGGCCGAGCGTTTCAAAAGTAAAAAAAGAAGCCTGATAGACAATCCCTATGTCTATGCTTTGTCGCTTTCGGTTTATTGCACTGCCTGGACTTTTTACGGAAGTGTAGGTAGGGTAAATCAAACCGGCCTCGAGTTCCTTTCGGTTTACATAGGTCCGACTTTGGTGATGTTGCTGGGCTGGAGTGTTTTACGTAAAATCGTACGTATTTCACATGTGCACAATATCACAAGTGTCGCTGACTTCATTTCTGCCAGATATGGCAAATATCGTTCTTTGGGAGTTTGGGTTACTATTATTTCGCTGTTGGCAGGTATTCCGTATATCGGTTTGCAGATCAAGGCCATTTCCAAGAGCTTTGAGATATTGTCTGGAATGGCCCATGGAGTCTATTTTTACCAGGAGCCTGCTTTTTATATTTCTATTCTTCTGGTGGTTTTTACCATACTTTTTGGTACCAGAAAGGTCCAAGCCAACGAAACCCATGAAGGAATGATTTTTGCCATCGCGGCTGAAAGCGTTTTCAAGCTTTTGGCCTTTTTGGTTGTAGGTATTTTCATCACTTTTTGGCTTAATGATGGTTTTGCCGATGTTTTTGAGAAACATTATTATCAAAAAGAAATCCAGAAAGCCTTCGATTTTGAGAAGCAACCAGGATACGGAAACTGGTTTATGCATATTTTGGTTTCGGCTTTTTCATTTATGTTTTTGCCTCGGCAATTTCAGGTAGCGGTGGTCGAAAATCAAAACGAAAATAACTTAAAGCAGGCCATTTGGTTATTACCACTTTATATGTTTTTAATCGATATTTTTGTGATACCTATTGCACTGACAGGCAGTTCAGTTTTCGCAGGCAATCCAAGTATTTTAGCTGACAATTACGTGATTGAGCTGCCTTTGAGTGTTTCTGCCAATGTCATTGCACTTATTGCTTATATCGGTGGTTTTTCCGCTGCAACGGGTATGATTATCGTAGAAACTATTGCTATCAGCACCATGCTCACCAATAGTTTGGTTTTACCGGCTTTATTGGAAAACAAAAGATTTAAAGAAAAATACACTTTTCGTATCATCAATTTTGCGGTTTGGATTCGTCGAGGAGCTATTATTTTGACAGTTCTTCTCGGCTTTTTTTATTACAAAACCGTGGCCAGTTATTTTTCATTGGTATCTATTGGTTTGATTGCATTTGTGGCAATTGGTCAATTTGGCCCAATAATTTTGGGTGGTATTTTTTGGAAAGGGGCCACCAAAACTGGTGCTTTGGTTGGGCTATTATCGGGTTTCATTATTTGGTTGTTTTCGCTTATTTTACCCTCTTTACTAACCGACGCAACGGGTAATTACCTTAATAGCTCCGTTTCTGCTTTTTTTGAGTTTTTTGCACATTTTAAAATTCAGGGCTTTGATGACATTTCCAATACCACTTTTTGGAGCTTACTGATCAATTCAATCATGTTTTTTGTGGTTTCTATGTGCACAGAAGTCACCCCGGCGGAGGCCAAACAGGCCTTGTTGTTTGTTGATGTTTTCAAATATTCTAACAAAGACGGTCAATCTCTGCTTTGGAAAGGAAAAGCACGAAATGAGCATTTGATAGAGCTTTTGGTGAGTTTTATTGGCAGTATGCAGGCCAAAGAAGAACTGGAGGACTTTGCACGAAAAAACCACATCGACCTCAAAGATTCTATTGCCGATCCTAAATTGGTGAGTTATGTGGAAAATACCATTAGCAGCATAATTGGTACTTCTACGGCTAGGATGTTGGTGGCTTCTATCACCAAAGAAGAAGTCGTAAGCATCGATGAGATTTTGGAGGTTTTGAAACGTTCTCAAAAAATTGTGGAAGACAACCAAGAACTAAAAAACAAAACAC
>NZ_RJUF01000180.1 GCF_024343775.1 Lacihabitans soyangensis
TTGTATATTCCAGGAACTTTTCAGAGGAATTTAATGCTCGTAAATTTGCCTCTTTGGCAGGAGTTGCTCCATTTGAAATAAGCTCTGGAAGTAGTATTAACGGTGGTTTTCACGTCAATTGTTATTCTCATAAGCAGCTAAAAGGCATTTTTCATATAGCAGCAATGGCAGCCATACGGTTTAACCCGCAAATGAAGGAATATTTTGACCGAAAGAAAAAAGAAGGAAAGAAAGGTTTTGTGGCAATGAATAATGTGAAAAACAAATTGATTCATCAGATGTATGCAGTTGTAAGAACTAAAACACCTTTTAATCCAGAATATGTTTATAAAAGAGCAGCATAATTTTAAAGAAAATATTTGGATTTAAGTTAGCTATCGAAGTATATCGTTTTGATAATACGACGTAAAGCCCTCAGATACCCACAGCATATTGGTATAATTTTCATTTTCATAATCAAAGGGTCCAAGTGCTACTGGACGAAGCCTTTTAACGTTCCAAAGATGGAAATACTCATGGGCTATCAATCCTAAAAAACCAATATATTTATCTCGGTTTTCATAGGCTCCTGGACTCGTCTGACAAGTTGTTGAATTCAAATGCTCCAAACCACCGCCAATACCTTCTGCATGGTGTACAATGAAAAGATATTCTTTACAGGGATGTTTTCCGCCGAAAACACTCGCTGCGGCCTCAACTACCTTCTTATAGTCTGCCGACACTTGTTTTTTGTCATAGTTTAGTGGTTTTACCGAATAATTGGCAATGGTATGTTTCACGCCCATACTTTCGAATTCTATAATATCCTGATTCCCGATTTCGATTGGGCTATCCACCAAGGTGTCAAAATCTTGAACCTCAAATTTATTTTTCGAAACCATTGGCAAGGCCACAGACACCTTAGAGAATGATTTATGAGGAATTACCTCTAAATGTGATTTTTGGTTCATAAGTTCTTTTACAAACATAAAAACTGCTGCACCGTTGGCATAGCCATGTGAATCGTCTAGGTGGGCATTTCTTACACTAAGTTCGTAGGCATAAACTCGGTATTTTACCTCAATTTTTGGGGTATTTCCAAAAAATACCCTCCAGGTATTTTTAGAGGTTTTTTGATATTTGAGCCTTCCCTTTGGAGAATTTGCCTCAAAACCCTCTACATTTTTTGCGTATTCCCGAATGAGGTAGGAACCTGGGGTCCAAGTTGCCATTTTAAAATCAACAAAGTCTTTGAATTCTGTTTTATCAGCCAAATTGAGTTCGATTTTAACTTCAAAATAATGAGTGTTCGGCTCTGGCATGGACAATTCGTAGGTCATACTAGTGTTTTTTAGGGGTTCTGATTTATACGTTGAAATGGCATAACTTGTTCCAAATGAGAGGAAAAGGAGCAAAAAAGCGAGATTCTTTGATTTCATTGATGAAAAATTTTGATTTTATACAAAACTACAATTTTTAATTTTTTTAGACGTTTTGTACCAAAAAAATGTTTATTGAGAGATTTAGAATTGGCTTTTTGAGAAAAAAAGCGAACAATTTCCTAAATTTGACAAATTTTACTAGAAAAAATCCCTTATGAAAATCAAATTCCTGATAATATTCTTCGGATTAATAGCTCATCAAATTTCAGCCCAAAACACCCTAAGCTATACCCAATTAGAGGCCCACTATAACAATGGTATAGAGTTATTCGAAAAAAAAGCCTACTCAGCCGCAAGAAAGGAATTACACACGTATGTTTCGCTTTCTGAGAAGTCGCTTAATCCCAACAAATTCAATATAGCAAATGCTGAGTATTATTCTGCATTGTCTTCTTTGTATTCGCAAGCCAAAGATGCTGACATAGAAGTGGAGCGTTTCGTCGTAAAAAATCACGAACATCCCAAAGCTAAGTTGATTTTCAATGATTTGGCGAAAAGCTTTTTTAATAAAGGAGACTACGAAGGTGCAATAAAGTACTTTGAAAAGGCCTTGGCCAATCGTCAGGACAATTTAGATACATACGAAATTCGCTACCAGCTTGCATTGTCTTATTATCAATTAAAGGATTTTAAGAATGCCCTAAAGCAATTTGATTATGTTAAGGGAACAGTGGCCCCCAATGCCATCAATGCAGCCTATTATGCAGCAGTCATCAATTTCCAAAATGAAAATTACGATTTGGCTATTATTGACTTGAAAAGGGTGGAGAATGTAAATCCTTACAAGACAGAGGTGCCAAACTGGATTGCACAGATTCTCTATCGTCAGAAAAAATATGATGAATTGCTGAGCTATGCCGAACCGATTATAGCCAATCCTAACGGCAGAAAAATCGACGAACTATGTCTTTTGACGGCTGAGGTTCATTTCTTCGAAAACAATTTTGAAAAAGCTGCAGCTTATTACGAGAAATTCAAGGGCTTTAGACGAGGAACTATTTCTGATCAAGTGACTTTCCGCCATGCATACAGCCTTTACAAAGTTGAAAATTATGAAAAAGCAGCTTTACTATTTAAAAATTTGGCTGCTGCAAATACCGAACTTGGTCAGCAATCTGCCTATTATTTAGGAATAGCTTCTCTTAGAGGTGGGGATTTAAACTCAGCCATGGCGGCTTTTGATGCCGCACGTAAACAAAATTTTGATAAAGCTATACAAGAAGAAGCCAACTATAATCACATAAAGGTTTTGGTGGAGAAAGGAAATAACCAACAGGCTATAACCGATCTTCAGGCATATATAAAGACTTATCCAAACGGTAAGTACATAGATGAAACCAATGAACTTCTTAGCGAAATTCTTTTTGAGACTAATAACTACGCATCGGCCATTACCTATATTGAAGGTCTTACAAGAAGAACCACAAAAATAGATGAAGCTTACCAAAAACTGTGTTACAACCAAGGTGTTCTCGATTTTAATCTCGAAAAATTCGAATCTGCGATTACATATTTTAATAAGTCATTGAGCAAACCCATCAATAGTAATTTGGCTCTGCAGGCTAAATTCTGGAAGGCCGAATCTAATTATCAGTTAGAAAAGCCTGAAACTGAAGAATTATATCGTGAACTATTAAATTCTTCCGACAACAAATTACGGTTAAAGAGCTTATATAGTTTGGGTTATTTGTTTTACAATCAGAAGAATTATAAAAAAGCCCAAGGTTTTTTCGAGGAATTTAGGACAAAAGCAAAAAGCGAAATGAGTCTCTCTCAAAACTACGAAGACGCCTTGGTTAGGCTAGGAGATTGTTTTTTAGCGAATAAAGATTACGGCCAAGCTCTTAAAAGCTATGATTTAGCTCTTCAAACCAACAAAACCGACAAAGACTACGCCATGTACCAAAAAGGACTCACGCTGAAGTTTTTAGGACGTGACAGTGAATCAAAAGAGGTTTTTGAGAAGTTTAGTAAAACATTCAGCTCTTCCAGACTAATTGATGATGCCTTGTTTCAGAACGCAGTCTTAGAAATGGATAAAAGCAACTATGCCGCGGCAGTTTCTATTTTTACTGATTTATTGAGGAAAAAACCGAACAGTGTTTTGGTTCCTCAGGTTTTGCTTAAAAGGGCTCTTTCGTTTTCAAATATTGATAGCCACGACAAAGCTATAGCTGATTATAAGGTAATTATCAATAAATTTGGAAAAACAGAGTTTGCCGAAGAAGCACTTTTAGGTATTAGAGAATCTTTGAATGCTACCAATAGGAGTGAAGAGTTCTTCGAAATAGCCGAACAGTTTAAAACCAACAGTCCAGGAGGTAGTTCTGTTCAAAACCTTCAGTTTGACTCAGCTAAGGATCTATTTTATGCTGAAAAATACGACAAGGCGATTCTTTCACTTCAAAGTTACTTAAAGGCATATCCAACGAGTACTTCTGCAAGCGAGGCAAATTTCTTGTTGGCAGAATCATATTACTTACTTGGAAACAAAAAAGATGCCCTCAAATATTACAACGAGATAGTTTTGGCCAATCAGGTAGAATATTTGACCAAATCTGCCATGAGAGCTGGTTCTATTAATTACGAAAACCAAAATTATGAAGAGGCCATTCAGAGTTACTTACAAGTGGTTGGTTCTACCTCAAATCAAAGAGAGATTATTCTAGCACAAGAAGGATTGATAAAATCGTATTACTTTAAAGGAACTTACGATAAAGTAATCGAATACAGTTCAAAAGTTATTCAGGAAGGTGGAAATACCGTTCTGGGAGCGAAAAACAGAGCAATGCTCTTCAAGGCGAAAGCCCACATGCAGAAAAAAGAGTTTACTGATGCCAAAACGGGCTTTGAAGCCGTTATAGCACTTGCAAAAGACGTCTCAGGTGCCGAAGCCAAGTACTACCTTGGAGATATGCTCTACAAACAGAAACAATACGACGCCTCCATAAAATCACTTCAAGAGCTCGCTAATTATTTTTCAGATTTTGTTTATTGGTACGAAAAGGCGTTTTTACTTATCGCCGATAACTATCAAGCCAAAGACGACAGTTTTATGGCAAAGGCCACTTTGAATTCCATTATTGAGAACTCAGAAAACAAAGAGACTATAGAAACAGCTAAACAAAAATTAAAAGCCATCAAATAAATGAAAATTCAGCATTTTAAAACCATAATAGTTCTGAGCTTCATTTCCACCTATGCTTTTTCGCAGAAACCGGTGGTAAATGAGGAAATAAATATAACCAAAGACAGAGAAGTGGTTTTGCCAAAAGCCAACAGAATCATTGATAAGATACCCCCTGTAGTTACCGATAAGAAGGAAAAGAAGATGTCTTATGCTTTTTTTGACCGCAAACCTACAGCAGTTGAAGAAACGAAGTTTGTTCCCAATGTGGTAAGTCCTGTTTCGAAAAAAAGCACCAACGAAGATGTGATAGGTTACAAGAACTATTTCAAAGTGGGTCTGGGTAATTTCGGTCGTATATATGCTGAAACGTATATCAATTCCGATCAAAACAAAAAGTTTGTTTACGGCATATCTGGTCTTCATAATTCAACAAAACGTGGACCAATTGATGCCGAAAACTCTGCCACTTCACTGAGCAAGATTTCTGTTGATGGCAAATATCATCAAAAAAACTATGAATTGAAGTTGGATATGGGCTATGAAAATCGTGGTTACTATTTCTATGGTTATGATACGCTTACACAAAATGACTATACCCAACAAGACCTCAGACAAAGGGTAAATTTGTACAATTTCACGGCTTCGTTTGAAAATACCAACCCAAAACCAAAAGTGGATTATTCGTTAACAACAGGCATAAAAACACTTTCTGATTTTTATAAAGCCTCAGAAATTGATTGGGGAACTCAATTTAAGGCGTATTTTCCTTTGGTAGAAGATAAAGTAACGGCTCTCGTGGCTGGAGAGGCATATTTGACCCAACGATCAGATAATTACTTTGAGTTAGATAATGTCAGAAAACGTAATCTTTATAGAGTTGAACCAGCTTTCCGATTCGATTTTGGGAGAATTTCGGCCAAAATTGGCTACAAAGCGGTTAACGAATACGAACAAATAGAAAGAATAAATACAACCAAAGGATTTCCTACAGCCTCCATATCTTATAAAACACCTTCATTAACTTACTTTTTTATCGGTTTTGATGGCGATATCATTAGAAATACTTTGCATTCTTTTCTGAATGAAAACCCGTTTCTTGTTCAGGCAGTTAACTTGAAAAATACATATAAAAATCAAGATTTTTATATCGGTAGCCGTGGAGAGTTGTACAGTGGTATCAGTTTCAACACCAAAATCTCTTATGGGAAATACGAAAATCTTTATTTTTTCAATAAATACGAAGGTTTAACAGACACTCCTGCTGGCCAGCCAATAAGCGTGACCAAGTTTCAAGCTGAGTATGAAGATGCAATCACAGACTTCGTAAATGTTTCGGCTGAAATAGGGTATTCAAATTTTGAAAATTGGAAATCTAACTTAAAACTAGACTACAACTATTACGAGACCGTAAAATTCACAAAACCTTATCATCGGCCTGCGTTTACTAGCAGATGGGGTAATACTTTTACGCTAACCAATAAACTAGTGTCGTCTGTTGATTTATATTATATTTCAGGTATTTATGCCAAGGACTTGGAGTTGAATCAGCCAGTAAAACTGAAAGATATAATTGATGTGAATGCCGAATTTACCTATTTATTCAGCAAACAATTCTCAGCTTTTGTAAAATTAAACAACATTGTAGGTCAAAATTATCAGAGATATTACAATTATCCGCAATTGGGGCTTAACTTTGTTGCAGGCATAAACGTAGCCTTATAAATTTTACTAATAAATGCATAGCATTCAGCATGATATACACCATTTTATCCAAGAGCAGGATTTCTTAGTCTTGCCGGGCATTGGTTCATTTCTAGCTGATTATTCAAAACCTTATTTCGATAAAACCGGAGAAATCATTTTGCCGACAAGGTCACTGGTGTTTAATCATTTGATTGATAGAGATGTAGACGACAAATTATTCGGATTGCTTTCTAAAAATCTCAATCTTCCCATAGAACTTGTAAAATCAAATTATTACAAATTTCTCAATCATTTTAGGTCTAGTTTGGTACTTAATAATAAGTTTGAGTGGGAAAGTCTTGGTACTTTTTACAAAAACGAAAATCAAGAAATAGTTTTTTATCCAGAAAGAAGGCCTGAAAATCTTGTAGAAGTTGTTGAAAATCCAAAGGCAGTAGTTAGTAATTTGGTCGAGAAAGAATTTAATAATAGCTATGTTAAAGAAGAATTTGAGGCAGAACCAAAAGAATTCTTGTCCTCTAAACCCAAAAACTATTTAAAACTTCTATTGTACCTGGTGCCTTTGTTTATTATTACAAGCACTTTGGCATATACCATTTTCATAAAACCACTCAACAAAAAGTCTGAGAAAAAGAATATGGTTGAGGAGATTGATTCCTTGTCTAATCTTCAAAAAGAAATACTTTCTGATTCTGATGTTGCATTAGAAGATGAAAGAGTGATTTCTAAAAAAGACAATGAAAGAACAGAAACCAAGAAGAAATCAGAAAGAAGTGAAAACGATAGACAAGATTCGTCCCGAAAGAGCCATATCGTAGGTATTGGAATTTTTAAGGTGAAGGAAAATGTTGATAATTTAGCAGCATACTTAGCCGAAAACGGAATTCCTGCTCGAGTTAGACGCTTCGG
The DNA here is from genome assembly GCF_024343775.1 of Lacihabitans soyangensis. Taxonomy (GTDB): domain Bacteria; phylum Bacteroidota; class Bacteroidia; order Cytophagales; family Spirosomataceae; genus Leadbetterella; species Leadbetterella soyangensis. The sequence continues at coordinate 7,165 of NZ_RJUF01000180.1, forward strand.
TGGTAAATACAAACTATTTGTTACGGCAAGTTCAGAGGAACAAGCTGATGAGTTTGTGAAAAAAATTGAACAATTAACCGGCGAAAAAGCCGTTTATGAGAATAATTAAAGATTATTGATTGTGGAAACATTTAACGATATCGAGAAAGATAAGTACCAGGCCAAAGCTGCGGGTATAAGCGTTGTACTTTATGCTTTTATTTTGTTATCACTATATTTAATAAAAATAGCCTATGAGCCTGTTGCTGAGCCCATTGCATTGGGAGTAGATCTAAACTATGGAGTAGATTTAGTAGGGTCTGGTGATATTCAAACCACAAACAAAGCTAATCCATCAAAAAATAACTATGATGTAAAACCAGCTGAAAATAAAGTGGTTAGTAAACCAACGCCAACAAAAGTCGTTGAACCCAAGCCAGTTGCACCGGCAGTGAAGACTCCACCTGCACCCTCAAAAATATTGACAGCGGATGAAGATTCTAAAGTCACAGTTAAAAAGCCTTCAGAAACCGTAAAACCAAGTGCTAAACCCTCATTAGAAACATCCAAAACAACAACTACTGCTAAACCAGCCACCAATCCTACACCACCTCAACCACAACGTACGGTTGACAATGGATCTCTATTCAAAAAACCGACCTCTGGTACTTCAGGATCAAACGGAACTACTGGTACTCGGTCTGGAGTGGGTGGAAATAACAATGGAGACGGTAAACCCGGTGAAGTAGGAGACAAAGGCGACCCAAGGGGAACTTTAGACGGAAAAAGTTTATATGGTAACCCGGGCAAGGGAGGTGGTAGTAGTGGTGCGTCAGTGAGCATCTCAGGTTGGAAAAATAAAGGTCCGCTTAACATCCCTAAAGATAATTCTAGTGAAACTGGAAGAATTAGATTTAAAGTAGTTATTGACGAAACAGGCGAGGTGATTGCAATTTCTGTTCAAGAAAGCTCACTAAGTCCGTCCATAACAAACTATTACAAAGAGCAAATAAAAAGAAAATTAAAAGCAAATCTTATTCCTGAAGGAAATCCGAATGGAAACTCCAATGGTACAATTACCATAAATATTACGAGAGGAGCATAACCGCCATGACATATTTAGAAACGATTGAGTACTTGTATTCTCAGCTACCAGTATTTCAAAAAATCGGCAAAAAAGCCATTAAACCCAAACTCACCAATATTTCAGAATTGTTAGAGGCATTGGGTAACCCACAAAATGACTTCAAAAGTATTCATATAGCAGGAACAAATGGAAAGGGAAGTAGTTCGCACTTTCTGGCCTCGATATTGATAGAAAGTGGATATAAAGTTGGTCTTTACACGTCGCCGCATCTAAAAGACTTCAGAGAAAGGTTCCGTATAAACGGACAGATGGTGCAAGAATCCTTTATAGTGGACTTCGTTGAGAATCACTTAGAATTAATTAAAAAAATAAATCCTTCATTTTTCGAACTCTCAGTCGCTTTAGCTTTTAAGCTTTTTAGTCAAGAAAAAGTTGAAATTGCCGTGATAGAGGTCGGACTTGGAGGAAGATATGATTCTACTAATATAATTAGCAATGTGATTCTGTCATTGATTACTAATATTGGTTACGATCACATGGATATTCTAGGTGATACATTATCAAAGATAGGCTATGAGAAAGCTGGAATTATTAAAACGTCAATCCCAGTAGTTATATCAGAGTTTCATACCGAAACCTTTCCCGTGTTTCAATCTGAGGCCCATTTGAAGAATACAGAGCTTATTTCCGCCTTCGAAAAATTTGAAATCCTCGCCGAGAAGAGTGATTTGGAGGTTCTGCAGCTCAAGTTAAAAGACAAAAATACCGATGATGTGTATGAAATTCAGTCTGGTCTGGTTGGGGAATATCAAAAGAAAAATATTATCGGGGTAATGGCAAGTGTGAATTTACTAATAAAATTAGGATTTCAAATATCTCCGAAAAATCTTTCTGGTGGCTTCAAAAATGTGGTGAAAAATACACAATTGAAAGGTAGATGGCAGATTTTAGGTAGAGAGCCGTTGATAATATGTGATACAGGGCACAACGAGCATGCCTTAAAAGTTACGATTAAGAAATTATCTGACTTCAATAAGGCCAAATTACATTTTGTTTTGGGCTTTGTAAAAGACAAAGATTTGGAAAAAGTTTTGACCTTATTTCCTCAAGATGCTTACTATTACTTTACAACTTTTGATTCATTTAGGGCACATTCGCCGTCAGACCTGCAAACTGAGGCGATCAAATATGGTTTGGATTCAACTATTTACAACAATGTAAACGAGGCCTTAAACCATGTTAAAACCATCGCTAACCCAAAAGATATTATCTTTGTTGGTGGAAGTACGTATTTAGTAGCAGAATTAAACAATTTATAGACTTGTCAAGAAAGAAACAACATCGATTTGAGCACAATACTATGGCAGATAATGTCATAGAAAGAGGTAAGGAACTCTATACCTCGATAAAAGGAAAATGGAACGAAGTCTTTTTTAAAAATGCCAATCCCATCACTGTTGAATTGGCATGTGGAAAAGGAGAGTATACTGTCGGATTGAGCAAGCAATTTCCTGAAATTAATTTTATTGGAGTTGATATAAAAGGCGACAGGATAGCCAGGGGAAGTAAAAAAGCCATGGAATTGAATTTGTCAAATGTGGCCTTTCTGAGAACTGGAATACAATACCTAGACGAGTTCTTTGAGCCTGAAGAAATTGACGAGCTATGGTTAGTACATCCAGATCCACAACCAAGAGATAAAGAAGAGAAAAGAAGGCTTACTAATCAGAAATTTTTGAATTCGTATAAAATTTACTTAAAAAACGAAGGTATTTTCCATTTGAAGACCGACAGTGAGTTTCTTTTTGATTATTCACTTGAAGTTATTAAGGCTGACTCAGATTTTGAACTGCTGGATTATACACACGATTTATATAACTCTGAATTAAAAGAGGGGCATTATGACATCGTGACACATTATGAGAAATTGTTCAATGAAAAGGGTGCAACTATTCATTACCTCAAAGCAAAACTCATAAAAAAAGCCTCATAAGAGGCTTTTTTTTATGAACTATATTCGTAGAAAGATTATTTAATCAATCCTGCAAAATACTTAACCGTACGAACCAATTGTGAAACGTAAGACATTTCGTTATCATACCAGCTAACTACTCTAACCAATTGTGTATCTCCAACAGATGAAACCTTAGTTTGTGTTGCATCGAATAAAGATCCATAGCTGATTCCGATTATGTCGCTACTTACTATTTCATCTTCAGTATACCCAAAGCTTTCATTAGCAGCTGCTTTCATTGCGGCATTGATTTCAGCTGCGGTGGTGTTTTTACCTACGATAGCTGTCAATTCTGTAAGAGATCCTGTAAGTGTAGGAACCCTTTGAGCAGAACCGTCTAATTTGCCTTTCAGACTTGGCAATACCAAACCTATTGCTTTCGCAGCACCTGTACTATTCGGTACAATATTTTGTGCAGCAGCTCTACCTCTTCTCAAATCGCCTTTGGCGTGAGGAGAATCTTGCGTATTTTGGTCATTTGTGTAAGCGTGTACAGTGGTCATTAAACCGTTTACTATACCAAACTCCTTTTCCAATACTTGTGCCATTGGAGCCAAACAGTTGGTTGTGCAAGACGCACCGCTAATAATAGTTTCAGAGCCATCCAAAACATCATGGTTTACGTTGAAAACGATTGTTTTCAAATCACCAGTTGCAGGAGCAGAAATTACAACTTTCTTAGCTCCAGCCTTTAAGTGTGCCGAGGCAGACTCAACGCTTGTGAAGAAACCTGTACATTCCAAAACTACATCAACATCATGCTCACCCCAAGGAATCAACGAAGGATCTCTTTGTGCATAAATATTAATTGTCTCACCATTTACGATTATCGCACTGTCGGTTGCTTCAACTTTCTCATCGAAACGACCTTGAGCAGTATCGTACTTAAGTAAATGAGCCAATGTTTTAGGGCTAGTTAAATCGTTGATGGCTACTACATCTATACCTTCCATGTTGTAAATCTGACGATAAACTAGTTTACCAATGCGACCAAAACCATTAATTGCTACTTTGACGTTCTTCATTCGTTATAATTTTTTTGTAAAAAAAAGATATGCAAAATTATAAATAATATAAACCAATAACAATTTAAGACCTAAGAAATTAAAAAAAACGGTGAGTAGAGTACAAGAATTTACAATTAAAATCCTGATTAATGCAATTGCTAAAGAGGGGAGAGGGTATTAGTCACATTAGTAAATAAATTACTTAAATACTAACGAGAATTACTAATGCTCTTTTTTTATATTTGTATTTTAAAAGCACAAAACAGAATAAAATTCGGCTTAGTAATCTATAATTTCCAGAATTCAACATTTAGTTGTTTTTCAAGGTATTAACGGTACAAAATCAGTATTTTAAATCATTTTTGGCTGAGTTTTAATCAATAAATAATTTCTATAATTTTTACAAATGGAAGAACTAGAAAAGGTAATTTTGGCAGCGTGGGAAAATCGTGAGCTTCTTAAAGATGCTTCAGTAGTAAATGCAATCAATGAGATAGTCAAATTAGTAAACGACGGCGAATTACGCGTTGCTAATAAAAATAGTGAAGACAAGTGGATTACTAACGAATGGGTTAAGAAAGCGATTATTTTGTATTTCCCATTAAGGCATATGGAAGTTCAAGAAGTTGGAATTTTTGAATTTCACGATAAAATGCAATTAAAAAATAATTACAAAGCTTTGGGAGTTCGGGTAGTTCCTCCAGCTGTTGCCCGTTACGGATCTTATATAGCTCCTGGTGTAATCTTGATGCCAAGCTATGTAAACATTGGAGCATATGTAGATAGCGGTACTATGGTTGATACATGGGCTACGGTAGGTAGCTGTGCACAAATCGGTAAAGATGTCCATTTGAGTGGTGGTGTAGGCATAGGAGGCGTACTTGAGCCAGCACAAGCTTCACCAGTGATTATTGAAGACGGAGCGTTTATTGGTTCAAGATGTATTGTTGTAGAGGGTGCCCATATTTCAAAGAGAGCTGTTCTTGGGGCTGGGGTGACTATTACTGGAAGTTCAAAGATAATTGATGTAACTGGTCCAGAGCCGGTTCAATACATCGGTTTTGTTCCTGAAAACTCGGTGGTTATCCCTGGGACAATCACAAAATCATTCCCTGCAGGCGATTACGGGGTGCCATGTGCTTTGATTATTGGTAAAAGAAAGGAAAGTACAGACCTTAAAACTTCACTTAATGAGGCTTTAAGAGAAAATAACGTAACTGTATAAGTCTTTTAGTTTACTTTGGAGCAATTAAAAAAAGGGCAATCAATTCGTTGATGCCCTTTTTTGTTATTTATTGAACGGATTGTGTAGCACGATGTTATTAGTGATAGCATGTAAGTCACACAAATGTAAATTGGTTTTAAACTAACTTCCAAATCTTTTCTAGAATTTTTTTTTCTTAAATTTTCTGAGCTTTTTTCAAATCTTAGAATAGTCATATAGTACTATTTATCAGTAAGTTACAAGTTTACAAATGTTATTTTGGTTAAATTTGCAAATGTAAATTTTAGTATTTACATTTGTTTAAAATATTAACAGTTGTTAATTTTGAATAGTTTACTTTTGTAAATATGAGCCTCAGAGAAAAGATAGAATCACTTATTATTGGTCTTGGTTTAACCTCAACAAGGTTTGCGGATTACATTGGTGTGAATCGACCAATCATTAGTCATATACTTTCTGGTAGAAATAAAGCCAGTTTAGAGATAATACAAAAAATTGTCTCTAAATTCCCCGAATTAGGCTTCAATTGGATCTCAGACGATGAAGAATTGGATATGGATATTGTGGCTCAAATCGTTAAAAATAAAGATTTTAACGCACTATTTAGCAGTTTTTATTCTTCTCGAGAATCGAATGAAAATAAATCGCCTGACAATGATACAGAAATATTGAATTCTCAGGCGTTTAAAAATGGTAATAAAACAATACAAAAGATTGTTGTGTTTTATACTGATAACACGTTTAGCACTTTTGATCCTTCTTAAGATGTGATTGACAATTCCTACAATGATCGATCATAGTTTCCTTTTTTAATATTTTACATTTTGTTAATTTCATGGGAAGCTTCGTAACACTTAACTATTTTCCTTGCTTAGGGGGAACTTCTGAATGGCTTAAATTACTTGTCTTTTTACATTGTAATAATTTTCAATTATTACTGAAAGTACTATCAATATCACGTATTTGATTATATTCATTTTTTGTTATATAATTTATATTATGTTAAATAGTACTTTTGAATTAAAGGCCACCCTTTTAGAGTGGCCTTTATAAGTCTATTACAGAACACTAATTATTTATTGCACTGCTCTAGGATTCTTTCTAAGTTTTTCAAATTCTCCAAAACCAAATCATCGTCTGCTTTCAAAGATTTACACTTGTCGAAATAAGGTTTCGATGCAGCGAATTGTTGACATACTTTCAAATCTATTTCTTTACCACCTTGCGTTTGATATGTTTTCATATCCATTGCATCCACTGCTTTCTTTGTTTCAACCGCCTCATTGAAATAAAGAACTGCCAAATTGAAATTCGCATCATAATTGTTCGGATCCATTTCTAAGGTTCTCTTGTAATATGAAAGAGCTTTGTCTTTGTTCTCCTTAAATTTTGCCTCTAGAGCTGGAAGTTTTGCAATGTCCGAATTACCCGACATACTAGCTTTCTTGCTTTCAATTTCACTACTTATTTTAGCTATACCCTCCTCTATCGCAACTTTCTGGCTAGTTACTTCCGCAATTCTCTTCTTCGTGGCGGCAGCTGTTTTTGGTTCCTTTTTCATTTTAGCTGTAAGTGTAGCTATTTCGCCTTCGTAAACAGAAAGTTTATCTTTCTCAGATGCAAGTTTCTTTTCTAAGTCTGCTGTACTTCCTTTAGAAACTTGGTCTCTAATTTTTTGTATCTCATTGTTTAATTCTTGAGCCTTGCTATCGTACAAAAGAGCTAGGTTAGACATATTCATGCTGTTCTTTCCGCCATCAGCAGCAACCATCTTCTCCAAATCAATGATGGCTCCTTCAATATTATTTGAAGAAATATAAGTATTGATAATTTCATTTTTCAAATCTTTATCATTCGGATGAATTTCAGATCCTTTTTTCAATATTTCTACAGCTTCCGCGAATTTTTTCTCAATTTTATAAATTTGAGCCAAGCTGTAGAAAACAGCTGGGTCTTTTCCTCCATTCGCAAAATAAGTCTTGAAGCTTTGAATAGCCGCGGTGTTATTGCCTAAGGATTGGTCAACTATTCCTGCATACAATGCAGCTGTAGAATCTTTATCATTAATTCTTGAACTTTGACCAAAGAATTTACTGGCCATTACCATGTTTTTCGAATTGTAATAGGCAGCTCCTTGCTGTAAAAATCCATCACCTAAAGCTTTAGACTTGAGTATATCTTCTATTTCTTTGGTCTTCTTACCACCGGCTGCTTTTTCTACTTCCAAAGCTTTTACATAAGTATCGTAGGCTTTTTGAGTTGCCATAGAATCAGAGGTACAATTACGACCAAGATCCAAATAGGCATCGCCTAACTTGACCCATGTTGCACTTTTTACACTTTGCTTGGCGTTTTGGGTGTTTTTTAGACCCTTTTCTACTGCATCGACATATCCTTTACAGGCTAGTTCTTTCATAGGATCTGCCTGAGCTGATGCATTGAGGGCCGTAAACCCTACGAACGATGCTAAAATAAGTTTTTTCATTTTTTGATATCGAGTTTTGTTTATCATTAGACTTAAAAATACTACTTGGTTTATTTTCTTTTTTAAATTAACAATTCATTAATCTTCTGTTTCCTCAGATGATTCTTCATCAGACGGTTCTTCTGCATTGTTTTCAGGTGTCGAATCCCCAACTATTGGACTTGTACCTTCTTCTATCACGGTTGCTTCTCCTTCTACTATTTCTTCATCATCTTCTCTCACAATCCTTGTTACGGAGGCTATACCATCTTTATCACTTAGTTTGATGAGTTTCACTCCTTGGGTGTTCCTACCCATGATTCTCAGGTCTGAAACATGAATTCTGATGGCAATTCCCCTGTTTGTAATGATCATTAGGTCGTCTTCGTCAGTTACTTCTTTGATAGCCACTAAATTGCCCACTTTATCCGTGATATTGAGCGTTTTAACACCCTTTGCTCCCCTTGAAGTAATTCTATAGTCTTCAATGTCAGAACGCTTTCCAAATCCGTTTTCTGAAACAACCAGAAGTTGAGCGTCTTCTCTACCAACACAAATCATACCTATTACGTAATCATTGTCAGCGAGTGAAATTCCTCTTACCCCTGTTGCACCACGTCCCATTGGTCTGATTCCGGCCTCATGGAATCTTACGGCCTTACCTTGGCTTGCTGCAATAATGATGTAGTCGTTACCATTGGTCAAAGCTACATCTATCAGTGTATCTCCATCGTTAATGTTGATAGCTATAATACCATTTTGACGAGGACGTGAGTAAAGCTCCAGCAATGTCTTCTTGACAGTACCTTTTTTGGTACACATTACGATGTAATTATTTTTGATATAATCTTCATCTGTCAATGTTTTCACATTCAGAACGGCCTTGATTTTATCATCTGACTCAATGTTAATGAGGTTCTGAATTGCTCTTCCTTTCGAGGTTTTGTTGCCTTCTGGGGTTTCGAATACCCTTAACCAAAACAACTTACCTTTTTCTGTGAAGAATAAAAGATAATTATGGTTAGTGGCCATAAACAAGTGTTCCGTGTAGTCTTCATCTTTGGTTTTAACACCTCTTGAGCCAGTACCGCCTCTACCCTGGGTTTTGTATTCGGCCAGGTTAGTTCTTTTGATATAGCCCTGACTTGAAACCGTTACAAGCATTTCATCATCAGGAATCATATCTTCGATATTGAACTCCCCTCCCACCATTTCAATTTTTGATCTACGAGGATCACCAAATTTGGTCTTAAGGTCTTGAAGGTCAGACTTTATGATGTCTTTTTTCTTTTCTTCAGAAGCCAAAATGGCGTTTAGTTCATCTATCAATTCTTTGATTTGCTTATATTCTTCTGTGATTTTATCACGCTCAAGTCCGGTTAATCTCTGCAATCTCATGTCGAGAATTGCTCTGGCTTGAATTTCGGACAAATTGAAGTTGGTCATTAAACCTGCTCTGGCTTCATCTGGGTCTTTTGAACCTCTGATTAAGGCAATAACTTGGTCTAAATGGTCCAAAGCAATCAGTAAACCTTCTAAAATGTGGGCTCTTTTCTCAGCTTCTTTAAGTTCATACTGTGTTTTACGTGTGATTACCTCCATTCGGTGCTCAACGTAGTACTTTATTAAATCTTTCAGATTTAAAGTAACTGGTCTGCCTTTTACCAAGGCTACGTTGTTGATACTGAACGAAGACTGAAGCTGGGTATATTTGTAGAGGTTGTTAAGTACTACATTAGGTACAGCATCGCGTTTAAGGTCGTATACAATCCTCAAACCTTCTCTATCTGATTCATCTCTTAGGTCGGAAATACCTTCGATTTTTTTCTCATTGATGAGTTGAGCTGTTTTTTCTATCATATTGGCCTTGTTTACCATATATGGTATTTCAGTCACAACTATTTGCTCCTTTCCAGTTTTCGAAACTTCAAAGTTGGCAACAGACCTGATAACGATTCTACCTCTACCAGTTTCAAATGCAGATTTTACACCGCTGTAACCATAAATGATACCTCCAGTTGGGAAATCAGGAGCTTTGATGTGGTTCATCAATTCTTCTATTTCGATTTCGGGATTTTCAATGTAGGCCGTGATGCCATCCACAACTTCGTTAAGACAATGAGGAGCCATGTTTGTAGCCATACCCACCGCTATACCAGATGTTCCGTTAAGTAATAAGTTTGGGATTCTAGCTGGTAGAACGGAAGGCTCTGTGAGTGAGTCGTCAAAATTGGGCTGGAAATCAACCGTTTCTTTGTTGATATCTGCCAACATTTCCTCAGCAATTCTACGCAAACGTGCCTCTGTGTAACGCATGGCTGCTGGTGAGTCGCCATCAACCGATCCGAAGTTTCCTTGTCCGTCCACCAAGGGATATCTCAATGACCATTCTTGGGCCATTCTTACCATGGTGTCGTACACGGATGAGTCACCGTGTGGGTGATATTTACCCAAAACTTCTCCAACTATACGTGCGGATTTTTTATACGGTCTGTTATGAAAAACGCCCAATTCGGACATTCCATAAAGAACTCTTCTGTGTACGGGCTTAAAACCATCTCTAACGTCTGGTAATGCACGGGAAACAATCACTGACATTGAATAATCAATGTATGCTCCCCTCATTTCATCCTCTATATTGATTGGGATAATGGTACCGTGGATTCCGGCACCTAACTCTTGATTTTCGCTTTCTTCTGCCATAAATTGGGGTGAAGGATTCTAAAAATATTTAGTAATTAAGATTCTTTTAATTTCTTTCAAAAATACAAATTTCTCTCAAAATATGCAATCATTTTGCCAATAAATCGGGTCTTCGGAGGGTAGTTCTTTCAATGGATTTATCGAGCCTCCATTCGTTGATGAGTTTTTCATTTCCCGACAATAAAACCTCAGGTACCTTAGTGCCTTCAAAGTCAGCAGGACGGGTGTATACTGGAGGTGCCAACAGGTCGTCTTGAAATGAATCAGTTAAGGCCGATGTTTCGTCATTTATAACCCCTGGTATAAGCCGCACAATAGCATCTGTAAGTACCGCCGCTGCTATCTCCCCGCCGGAAAGGACATAATCGCCTATAGAGATTTCTTGGGTAACAAAAAGCTCTCTTACTCTTTCGTCAATACCTTTGTAATGTCCACAAATGAGCAGTAGATTTTGCGTAAGTGAGAGTGTGTTTACTGTTTTTTGGTTGAGTGTTTTGCCGTCGGGTGTTAGATATATGATCTGATCATAAATGGTGTCTTGCTGTAAAGATCTTATGAGTCTTGCAAGGGGCTCTATCATCAGTACCATACCAGCACCTCCACCATATTGATAATCATCTATTTGGCGATAATTTCCTGTACCGAAGGTTCGTAAATCGTGGGTGTTTATTTCAACAAATCCATTCTGAATGGCATTTTTTACAATCGATTGAGAGAAGAAACCGTCGATAAGTCCTGGCTGGCAAGATATTATGTCAATTTTCATAAATCTTATTGATTTAAATAAATATCCAATAAACCGTCTGGCAAGGTAACATGAATACGCTTCTCGGTATGGTCTACTGCATCTAAGAAATTATCGATGATAGGAATCAAAACCTCAGTTTCGTTGATATCGACAGCAAATAGGTCTTGACCTGTACTTTCATATATAGCTTTTAGCTCACCTAAATCTTTCTGAGAATTATTATCAAATATTTGATAGCCAATTACTTCATGATAGTAAAACTGTTTGCCTTTAAGTTTGGGTAATTTTTTTATGGGCAAATAAGCCTCAGCATCGATTATAGGTTCAGTGGCTTCTATAGAATTTATATCTTCGAATTTGACGATAGATTTCTTACCTCTAATCTGCAATTCTTCAATAATATAGGGCACCAATTGGCCTTTGATTTCTAAAAAAAGCCCATCTAGGTCAATATAGTTTTCAGGAATATCAACATCTAACCATATGGTTACCTCGCCTTTTAATCCGTGAGGTTTGGTGATTTTACCGAGCGAAAAACATTCTGATTTTTGCATATTTTAACTAAAAAAAATCCCCGCTGTTGAGCGAGGATTATTATGAAATGCTTAATGAAGCCAAATTATTCTGCCGCAGAAGCTTCTTCAGCTGCTGTTTCCTCAACTGCTGGAGTTTCTTCTGCTACTGTTTCTTCAGCTACAACCTCTTCTTCAACAACTGGAGCTGAAGCGGCGATTAAATCTGCTTCGGCTTTTGCTATTGCAGCCACTTTGTCTTCTTTTTTCTTACGTTCTGCATCAAATGCTGCAGATCTCAAAGCTTCTTTAGAAGAGTTTAATTTAGCAATTTTCTGAGTTCTAATTTCTTCTTTTGCTTTAGACCAAGCCTCAAACTTAGCATCTGCTTGCTCTTGAGTTATAGCTCCTTTGTCAACACCAATCTGAAGGTGTTTTTTGAACATTACACCGTTAACACTCAAGATTTTTCTTGTAGTATCTGTTGGCTGAGCACCTACTTGTAACCAGTACAAAGCTCTGTCATTTTTCAATGTAACGATTGCTGGTGTAGCATGTGGGTTGTATTGACCCAATTTCTCGATAAATCTACCATCACGTGGTGCACGAGCATCTGCAACAACGATGTCGTAAATAGGCATTTTGTTACGACCTCTTCTTGCTAATCTAATTTTAACTGCCATTTGCTTGTTATTTTATTAATGGGAACCCGTCCCTGTTTTAAATTTGGAGTGCAAAATTAGTAATTAATTTTGAAAATAAAAAATGAAATAAGCTAATAAGCCGAATTCTGTTCTATCCTATCATTTATCTAGGGCTTTGATTGCTCAAAACCTCCATCAACCTACCCTCCGACTTGAGCGAGCTACCCTTTAGCGTCGGTTTATTTGGTCTTTCAACTCATGAGGTTTACCTATGCGTATCGTTTTACAAGTCTACCGGTGGTCTCTTACACCTCCTTTTCACCCTTACCACGCCGAAACATGGCGGTAATTTTCTGTGGCACTGTCTGTAGAGAACGAATTCTCCCCTACCCGTTAGGTAGCATGATGCTCTGTGTTGTTCGGACTTTCCTCCAAATTATAAATAATCTGGCGATAGGTCAGCTTATTTCAACCGCAATTTAGCTGTTTTACATTCCTTTTACAACTAATTCCACTTTTGCTTTGGCTATTACTGTAGCCAAGATACCGTTTTCGGCTACTTTTACTTGATCTGGGACCACCGAAAATATCTCTCCTTTCATTTTAATTCCTTTTGAAATTTCGGAATTGATAGTTTGTAAAACCGATTGTTTGCCAAATTCTATGATTTCAGTTACTGGCAAGCCAAACTCACTCTCTATCTTTTTTTCCAAGGTACCTTCCAATAACCACGCTCCTGCCTTGTGAAGAATATTTTTGGTTTTAATGTCCAATTCGGTTTTAGACAGAACAACCAGTTTTTTTACCGGATCGTAAACGGGGATTCCTTTTAGAAATATTTGGCCTTTGAAACTACCTTTGGTCGTTGTAATTAAGGACAAATACTCACCGTCGGCTTTTATTTCTAAATCGGTGACTTCAATTTTATATTTGCCGTTTTTAAAATCATAAACCTGTCCCAAAAACATGTTTTTACTAATTTTTGTGGCTTCCTCGTATGAAATAACGTTGAAAAGTTGAACCTCAAAAACATCAGAGATGGAGGAAACTGATTTTAAATTTGGAATAGTGAGGATTTGTTTAGGTGTGTAAACAGGTGTTCCCACCAAAGTTTCAACGAATATTTTGAGACCAAAGGTTGACTTTAAACTTTTGCCAACGGCCTTTAAAGGAGTGAAATATACATCCAATGGCTCCAATTTGACCCAGGTGTTATATTCTTCTGATGCTAAAAAAGGTTTTTGGGCGGTGTTCCAAGCTTCTAAAACATAAGGTTTTAAAGAGTAATTTTCTTTAATTGTCTGATCAATTTGTTTGGCAAAAGTGGCTAAATTGTTACTTATAAGCTTGCCAATAACTGGGCCAATAGGAATCTCGACATATGAATACTTCAATACAGGTTTAGTAATCCACTCATAACCAAGGCCATTGGTAATGGTTTGAATACTGTAATCAGAGGTAATGCCGAACTTAGAAGAGAACTTTAGTTTGAGTTCAAATTCTGTTGCTGGTGCTTGGGAAACGCCTAAAACCGAAATTCGCTTCTGAGCCCAAATTTTCAATGGAACTTCGTAAGTCAGTACGTCGTTAACGACACTTGTAAATATCAGATTACCTTTTCGCCAAACTTTGGCTTTCAATTCGTCGTTTTGGTTATCCTCAAAACTATTGTCCTCGTAAATGAGGTTTGGCATACCGGTGTTTATCTTACCTTGGAGGTCTTCAATCGAAATATCGATAGGAATACTAATTATGGAAGGTTTTTTTTCGAAGACTACTGGTTTTGCTGGAATTTCCGTAGGTGCTACAGGAACTTGTGAAAAAACATGGTTTACAGATAAGAGTAGGCAGAGGCTCAATAACTTGTTCAATTCGATTAGATTTTTTTGCAAAAATACAAAACGTTTCAACAAACCATTAATTTGACCATTAATCTATTTTTTTTAGCTATCTGTTAAACATTCGTAAAATAAATTAATATTAAACATTTATGGAATTAAGAATAGAATATGATTGACCTACATCAATTTACCCAAAATTCTAGTTTTTTGGTATAGTGATTGTCCAGAAATAGTTAAAATATTATTACTGGATGAAAAAAATTACCAAAGAACTTGAACAAATAAATTCCACATTTGAGTACGGAAGAAGCTTGGGAATCGTAAGAGCAGTGGCAAAGAATGAAGATTATGATGGGCGAAACCTTATGTTGGGTAGTAAGGAAACCATATTTTTTGGAAACTGCAGTTACATGGGACTGGATCAAAATCAAGAAATTAAGGATGCAGCTAAAAATGCAATTGATAAGTATGGAATGTATTTTTCCTCTTCGAGGACATTTGTTGGTTTAGAATTATTTGAGCAAATGGAGGAAAAACTGGAAGAAATGTTCAACAAACCAGTTAACGTTACAACCTCAACGACTTTTGCCCATATTTCTAATTTACCCATACTCATCGGTCAAAATGACGCAATAATTCTGGACAATTACGTTCACAGCAGTATGCAAACTGCTGTAAATATGATGAGAAACAATGGCGATCACGTTGAATTGCTCAGACACAACAGGTTAGATTTGCTGGAAGAAAGAATAAAAACACTTGGTGCCAAATATGACAACGTTTGGTATATGATAGATGGCATTTACTCCATGATGGGCGACGGTGCCCCTATGAAAGAGTTAGAGTTTTTGATGAATAAATACGAGCAGTTTTATGTTTATGCCGATGACGCCCACGGTACAAGCTGGACTGGTAAAAATGGCGTTGGCTATGTATTAAATGAAATCCCATTTCATGAGAAATTATTTATAGGCATGTCTATGTCAAAAGGTTTTGGAACTGGTGGTGGATTGATGGTTTATCCAGATAGAGCATCAAAAGAACTTGTAAAAAATCTTGGTAAGACCATGATTTTCTCTGGTCCACCACATCCAGCAGCTGCGGCAGCGGCCATTAAATCTGCGGAAATACATATGCGGCCAGAATTTGCTGATTTACAATTAGATCTAAAGAGGAAAATTGAATATTTTTGGAAAAAAGCCATTCAGCTGAATTTACCTTTAAGTGGAAATTATAGAACTCCAATATTCTTTATAGGCTCTGGAAGTACTGAAAATACCGCTTTTACATCAAAAATGTTGCTTGACAACGGTTTTTTCGTTTCACCTTGTACCTATCCAAGTGTTCCGAAAAACAAGACTGGTATTCGAGTAACTTTGTCGAGATATATTACGATTCAAGACATTGATAATTTGCTAGAGATGGTCAATCACATCTTTATTCAGCTGGAGACTGCAGGGAAACTTGACAGAGAAGTAGTTAAGAAGAGATTCTTGGAGAAAAGTACGACTGATTTGGTTACGATGTAAACCAATCAATACCCTCCAAAATATTTTCTAAGTGACCATTCGATGGCTGCAAATGCCACCAAAAGAGCTAGAATCCATCGAAGGTTTATAAAGTCTTTGAGTTCTTCGTTGCTCACAACTTTGTTTATTAAACCTTTATTTTCTAGGCTTTTACGAAGTTCTATGATGTTTTTGTAGTTCACAAAATCACCGTTATTTTCATTCGAAAGTGTTTTGAGTAGATTGTGGTCGGCTACGAGATTTTCTGACTCTAGATCGGTTTGGGTTACTAAAAATTGACCCGTAGTGGTTTCATTTTTACCCAAAATGTTGGCACTCGCATCATATTTGTAAAGGCCAGCGGGTAGATTTGAAAGTTCGAATCTTGAAGATTCGTTGGTTATTTTGAAGCTATATGTCTTTTCAGCACCTTTTTCGTCTTTGACCTTCATGGTGATATTTTGGTCATAGATTCTTTCAAAGATATTATTGTATGCTTCCGCCTCAAAACCGATTCTTTGATCGATGCTGAAAGTTTCTAAAGTTGGATATACTCTCAATTTGCTCTTGTCTTCTTTGATAGAAAGCAATTGTAAAGTTTTAATAATCAGTTCGTCTACCTCAGATTGCTGTTCGCTCAAGGCATACTCCTCAAGTCTCCATTGCCAAATGCCTTCTCCAACAAAAACGGCATTATTTACCGAACCACTCAAATTCATGGCCAACATTGGCCTACCTGTATTGATATTTCCTATTTTTTGAAATAGTAGAATTTCAGCCCCTGGAAAAGTTTTGTATTCTCCAAAAGGTACAGAGATTGGTGGTAATTTTTCTAACAAAGCAGTGGTGCTGGAAGAAACATTAAACCTCTGAAACAAATTATTGAGTTGACTGGTGGTTTTATCTAGCTTATTGATCTGTGAGTTTATACCCACCACGTTTTGCATTCCATTAAAAGATGGAATGTTTGTTTTGCTTCCGACCACAAAAAATGTTGGCTTTTTCTTTGAAAGCAAGGTACTTACAATACCAGTAGAAGAACCATAAACGTCTGGCACTTGATGTAAAATGAGAATATCAAAAGGGTCTTTGCCAATCTGGCTTGGCTCAGTGGATTGAAGAATTTGCACTTGAAGCTCAAACAAATCATTCTTTTCAATCATCGACTTGAAGGCCTTGATATCGGGGTGTGGTGCGAATGCTAGAAAAAGTATTTTTTCTTTACCATTTACTACATCCAACACGAAGTCTTTGATATTATTTTTGATAGAAAATTCGCCTTCGACACTCTTTATTTCAGCTATATACCTTTGTTTACCCACTTTATCAGCCATCAATTCAAAAGACGCAGTTTGAAAATCTTCTTTCTTGGTAATGGAAATTTGTTTTTGTGATAATACCTTACCTGTTCCATCTTTGATTGTCACATTCGTGAGTTTACCAGGTAGTAGGTAAGCCGAAATATCTACGTTTACAGTGAATTTATTGCCCAAATAGGCCAATTTGTTAGCCGCAATTCCCGAAATTAAAATGTCTTTTTTTAGTGTAGTGTCCCCGAAACCTACCGTATGTACATTAAATGGGTATTTTTGAAAGGTTGGGGAAACTCCGTCATTGATGATTCCGTCTGAAACGAGAATAACATCACTCAGATTTTGACCCTCATAATTGTTTTTTAAATCACCAAGGACACTTGAAAGATTAGATTTGCCGAGATTGAACTTGGTTTCATTTATTTGTTCGGATTTGTCATCGCTCAACGTTCGTAATTCTAGTTCAAATCCTTTTTCAGTCAGGCTCTCTTTCAAAGCTACAATTCCCTCAAAAACCTCGTTGATGGCTTTTTTACCTCCTTGCAACATTGACCTAGAGTTGTCAAGAACCAATACCACTTTGGGTTTGATGATATTGTTTGAAATGGTTTTGATAAGCGGATTCAGCAGTAAATAGGCCACTAAAAACGTCAAAATTCCCCGAAGTGCGGATAAAGCAATTTTCTGATTTCTTGAAAAGCCTTTAATTCGGAAATAGGTGAACAATGCAAATAACAAACCCAAGCCTACACATAAAAAAACATACCAAATTGGAGTTTGTGATACTATCTCGGGTCTCATTCTTTCGTTTTTATCTAATTAACTGGATTCTGCTTTCGAAATTACATTAACATACCGCCATCAACAACTAAAACCTGTCCTGTAATATAAGAAGACGCGTCAGAACCTAAGAACAAACAGGCATTGGCTATGTCTTGCCCTTGGCCAGCTCTTTTAAGAGGAATAGACTTAGTCCATTCTTTTAGTTGCTCTTCATTTAATTCACCTGTCATTTCGGACTCAATAAAACCAGGTGCAATAGCGTTGCTGCGGATATTTCTTGAACCCAATTCTTTGGCCACAGATTTCGTAAAACCTAAAATACCGGCTTTTGAGGCTGAATAATTTGCTTGGCCAGCATTTCCCATCAGACCCACAACCGATGTGATGTTAATGATAGAACCCGCCTTGGCTCTCATCATAGGCTTGGTGGCGGCCTTTGTAAGATTGAAAACAGACTTGAGGTTGATTCTCAATACGTCGTCCCACTGTTCTTCTGACATTCTCATGAGAAGTGTATCGCGAGTAACACCGGCATTGTTAATCAGAATGTCTAGATTACCGAAATCGGCTACGACTTCTGTTACCAACTGCTCAGCAGCAGCATAATCCGAGGCGTCCGAACGATATCCTTTTATTTTAGTACCGTATTTGGCAAGATCTACCTCCAAAGCCTGACCTTTTTCAACCGATGACAAATAAGTAAACGCTACATTAGCTCCATTTTTTGCAAATTCTTCGGCTATAGCTCTACCAATTCCTCTCGAAGCACCAGTCACCAAAACAGTTTTATTATCAACTTTCATATTTGTTTTTTTTTGAATTATTACCTTCAACTATCATTACAATCTCGCCTTTTACGGTTCGAGTTGCAAAAATAGCAAGAATTTCTGATAAAGTACCCCTGACGGTTTCTTCATGTAGCTTAGAAATTTCACGACTTACCGAGGCTGTTCTCTCACCACCAAAATATTCAATGAAATTTTCAAGAGTTTTTACGAGTCTGTGTGGCGATTCGTAAAAAACCATGGTACGTTTTTCTTCTTTTAGTTCATTTAGCTTGGTTTGACGTCCTTTTTTGACCGGTAAAAAGCCTTCAAAAGTAAAGCTGTCTGTCGGAAAACCTGAAACTACCAATGCAGGAATAAGGGCAGTTGCACCAGGCAGACAAATAACCTCTATTTCATTTTGAACACAGGCTCTAACCAACAAAAAGCCTGGGTCGGAAATACCAGGTGTACCAGCATCCGAAATCAAAGCTATGCGTTTTCCAGATTTTAAGATGTCAATGATTTTTTGAACAGTTTTATGTTCATTGAATATATGGTAACTCTGAAGTGGTTTGGAAATTTCAAAATGTTTAAGCAAAACACCCGATGTTCTGGTATCTTCTGCGAGTATTAAATCGGCATTTTTGAGCTCTTCTAACGCTCGGAGTGTTATATCCTTTAAATTACCGATGGGTGTTGGAACTAAAACAAGAGACATATTTCCTAAAGTAGCTTGTGTTCATAAAAAATTAATAAAAAAATCGAAGAAATATTTCTAATTGGTTCAAAATTAGATAATTATGTACATAACCATTAAAAACCATAAAATGATACTTCTAATTTTCGCCCTGATTCTTGTCCTATTTATAACAATTTTCTCAAAATTGAAAGTAAAAAGGACAAATAGTGTTCCTAAGGAATATTTATTAGCATTGAGAAATCGCCCAAAATCTACAAATTACTGATTAGTAAATAATTATGCACATTTCTGCCAATTAGACTGAATCTTTGCTTTTATTATTTGTTGATAAATGTTTGAAAATAGGAATAACAGGATAAAAATGACCTGATATGCCGTATATACCAGGATTCAGTTATAGACATTTCATAAACATTTCAACATTCTAGTAATCAGCAATTTGACTAATTTTCCTATTTATTTGGTAACATTTCGGAGTCCTTACAGATGAATAATGAACTGTACTAAATACGGACTAGACATAATTAAAAAGCCCTTTTAGTTGTTCTAAAAGGGCTTTTCAGCAGAGAGAGAGGGATTCGAACCCCCGGACCTTTGACAGTCAACGGTTTTCAAGACCGCCGCATTCGACCACTCTGCCATCTCTCTA
This sequence comes from Lacihabitans soyangensis, assembly GCF_024343775.1. Taxonomy (GTDB): domain Bacteria; phylum Bacteroidota; class Bacteroidia; order Cytophagales; family Spirosomataceae; genus Leadbetterella; species Leadbetterella soyangensis. Next base: position 27,109 of record NZ_RJUF01000180.1, read on the forward strand.
AATTGTTGGTCGTTCTTAAATCGGATGCAAAGATAGGAGTATTTTCTGTCAAGGCAAACTCCATTTTGATTTTTTTTTAAGATTTCAAGAATTAAAATTAGAAGTCTTTAATTGTCAACTATTTCTGTCGGAATATTTTTTTCCTAATTCAAAAAAAATATTCTGGCAACACTATACTGAATCAAAAACTGAAAAAATATTAACCTCTTTGGCATACTTGAACAAAGTCACAGAACTTACATTGATTATTATCTTCGGTTTGTTCAAACATTTGAGTCTTATCAAGAAGTTCTTCGGTGATACTTGACAACATAGACGTGGTTGCCTCCATGATTTCGAGGTGGCTAAAATCCGATTTGTTAAAAGTTAAATTAGCCGTAAGATTGCGGAATGAATAAATAATAAGCTGAATAGTATTCATGTCTATTCTTTCATCGAACTCTTTTTCTAAGCTATTTAAATTATTACTAATGAGGTAGTAATAAATGATAAGCTGCCTAAGTTTCGATTTTTCGGGATCCAGAAGTATTTGTGTGAGACTTAAGTCTTTTGTCAACAGCAGGTCCCTTTCAGCTACTTTGCCTGTTTTGTAATCAATGACTTTCAGAAACGATCCCGTGGACTCTATTTTATCAATTACACCCTTAAGCTTAACATTTGTTTCACCAAAAGTATCGATGGCGAAAAGTTCTTTTTCAATGCCTAGAACTTTAAATTTCTCTGAAAACTCGTTTTCTCTTTTCGAAAAATATTTTTCCAGAATTTTCTCGACAACAGAAAGCAAAATGAGATTCATTCCGTTGTCAAAATCGAACTGTTTCTGGTTTTCTTTGATGGCTATAGCCAATTCTTTTTGAATACTTTCCTTTTGTTTTTTTAATTCTGCAATGCCTAATTCCGCTTTTGATACAAGAAATGGTATGTCCAGATTCTCTAAAACTTTGTGGACAATAGTACCGAAAACATCCGTACCAATCTGACTCTTCAATTCGTCCTCATTTCTGATTTTCTGAATGTATTTCCAATAAAACTTTAAGCTACAACTTAAGTAATCATTTATAGATGTGGCACTTAAGCCTTTTGAACTCAAAAAATCTTGAATTCTGGTTAAATTATCTTTTTCTACAAAAATGCCAGTTTTAAAGGCCTTGTTTTCAGTGTTTTGAAAATTTAAAACAGGGTATGAAACCTTAATTCTAGGATTATATACTATCAATTCCTCTTCTACCTGCCTAATAAACCTGCTTTTTTCTTTGTTTCCGAGGGCTTCTGAGGCTCCGTTGAGATAGATAAAATTCAGTTTGTTGGCCCTTTGCAATAACCTAAAAAAATGGTAGGCCATGATGGCGTCTTGGTCTGAGTACAGTGGCAAACCGAATATTTTGCTGGCATCGAAAGTGAAAAAAGAATTGATTTTCTTCGCTGAGGGCAAATTACCTTCGTTGAAAGTCATGATGGTAACACATTCAAAATCAATGCAGCGGGTTTCCAACATACTCATTATCTGCAGCGGCGTATCGGACTCTCCTTCAAACGGAACTCGTTGGTTTTTGAGTAAGTCTTCTGTTAAGGACCTAAAGGATTTGAAGTTTAACTCCACTCCTGCTTTTATCTTTTCTTTGATAAGATTGATTTTGTTTTTAAGCACATTGGCAAAAACAAACTCTAAATCACCAAAGTCTTTAAATTGAACGTCAAAAAATCGATTAATCACCAATTCAATGGCTGAAATACAATCATTTACAGACCCTTTCTTGAAAAATATATTTATAATTTCCGAAGAAACCTTGTTTTGGGCCAACCAGTCGAGATCAAAAAAAAGTCTCTTGCTTTTGGCAATACTATTTGTTAAAGCATTCAATTGCTCCTCTCCTATTTCATTAATTATCAAAACATTAAGAACAGGATTTTCGATAATTTTAATAAAAGTGGTTTGGTGATTTTTGACCGTATCATTGTGTTCGTGATACTGAAAACACGCTATAATTAATCGTAAAATTTCGGCAAATTGACTATTAGAAATGGGTAAACCAATAGAAATGTTGAATGGTAAAGCTAAAGACGGAATATTTAATAAAAGTGGCAAAAATTGATTTTCGTCCAATACCACTATTACATGTCTCTTATTGGCCGACTCCATCGCCAGGTTTGATACTAATTTGGATTGCAGGCTGTCGTTGTTGAGCTCAAAAATTCTAACATCCTTTTTTGTATCCTTCAAGTAACTGTTTTGAAAACTCCATTTTCCGAATTTCCCTGATTTTTTATAGGCCCTTAATTTTTTTCCAGCCTTATTTTGAGAATTCATGTAAAAATCGTCCGTATCCCAGATACATTCTGACTTTTTTGCTTTCTCTAAGGTTTCAATAATCTTCTCTTCAGCTCTACTTAGGGCATTCAGACCCACGAAATAGAATTTTTTAGACTCCTGGCCAAGAATTAGGCTTGGATTTTCGGCAACTTTCCTGTAAACCATGCCTCTATAGCATGTTTTATTATCCAGCAATTTCTGGTTTAGCTGCTCGTAAACCATCGAGATTTTATCGAAAAAACTAAAATAACTCTGAGCTGTTGTTGTAAAAACGTAGTCCTCGCTTAATTCCCACCGACTAATAGCATCGGCTTCACTCATGTATTTGAATAGTAAATGAGGATGTTCTACTAAAGAAAAATCAATATTTTCGAAGTCTTTCAGCAAAGTGGGAACCCACGACATGAACTTCTCAAAGCTTTGTCCAGAATCTAATTTTGAAAGAATATCATAGATTTCGAAGTACAAATCGACATTATCGAGGGTGGTAAGCCCCGAAACTCTAAGTATAAAATCATCAATCGATTCTATTCTTGGTGCGAAAAAAGGTAGCTCTGATAAGTCCGAAAGGGCTTTCTTCAAGAAAAAAACCGCCCTTCTGCTTGGTAAAATAACCTGAAGATGTTGTAATTCATTTTTGGAATGATTACTGAAAATGGTTTGAGCGGCTATTTCTAAGAAAGATTGCATAGTTCATTTTAAAGCCGCAATATCAAACTTATTCCGCTTCATTCAAAGCCTCTTTGTAAACTTTTAAGGCTCTTTCTCTTGCCATTTTATGGTCAACAATAGGCTTGGTATAAGTTGGACTAAGATACTCTGGGACCCATTTTTTGATGTACTCAAGGTTTTTATCAAATTTGAGCGTCTGAGATTCTGGATTGAAAATTCTAAAATATGGTGCGGCATCACAACCACTACTTGATGCCCATTGCCATCCGCCATTGTTGGCAGAGAAATCAAAGTCATTGAGTTTTTGTGCAAAATAGGCCTCGCCCCATCGCCAATCTATAAGTAAATGTTTACACAAAAAGCTAGCCACCACCATTCTTACTCTGTTGTGCATAAAACCCGTATTATTCAGCTCTCTCATGCCAGCATCTACCAGCCAGTAACCTGTTTTGCCTTCACACCAAGCTTTAAACTCCGCTTCGTTGTTTCGCCACGGAATTTTGTCATAAGCTTTCTTAAAGGCCTTTCCGGCATTTATTTGTGGGAAATTTGCCAAAATATTCATGTAGAAATCTCTCCAGATGAGTTCGTTAAGCCAAGTTTCGCTGCCAAACATCAATGCGTATTGCACACATTTACGTGTACTTATGGTGCCGAACCTGAGGTGTATGCTCAACCTACTCGTACCTACAATTGCAGGGAAATCCCTCTTTTCCTTGTAGTTCAATAGAATTTGCTTCGATAATGTGGGTTTCTGAAACTCAATTTCGGTTTTTTCAAAACCTATATCGGTCAGATTCATCGCATCCATCTTCACTATTTTCAGGAAATTATTGAAGTACTTCTCAGTAGGATACGATTTTTTGTAAAAGTCATTTAATTTCTCTTTCCATTTTCTTGAGTACGGAGTAAAAACCGTGTAGGGCGTTCCTGTGGCTGACAATACCTCGTCTTTCTCAAAAATACACTGGTCTTTGAAAGTGTGAAAAGTGGCGTTTTGGGCTTGGCATAGCTTGTTAACTTTCCCATCTCTAATTAAAGCATATTGCTCATAATCATGGTTACAATACACTTTTTTGACATTGTATTCCTTGAAAATTGAGTTCCAGATTTCCATTGGATTCCCATATTTCACCAAGATGTCTGATTCGAGTGCATTAAGTTGAGTTTTAATAGAAGAAACGGCCTGATGAATAAAATCTACTCTTCTATCTTTCTTATTTTCAAGTTTGTCAAGGATATTTTTGTCGAAAATAAAAATTGGAAGAACTTTAAGGCCTGATTTCAGTGCCCTGTAAAGCCCTGCGTTATCGTCTAACCTAAGGTCTCGTCTAAACCAAAATATCGCAATTTCTTCTTTCATATATTACATTATTTGAACTAACTTTGGAGCATTAAACATTGTTTAAACAAAATCACCTTACAATTATGAAAGCACTCGTTTTAACCGCCTTCTGTTTTTGTTTTGTTATGGCTAAAGCTCAAGACTTGACTTTGGCCGACCAAGTTATCGATAAATATTTGGAAGTAACCAAAATCAAAGCCAATGCCGGTAGTATTACTGACCTGGTCATGAGTTTTACCTCAGAGTCTCCAAGAGGGGTAGCCGAAACTGAAATTAAGTACCAATTTCCACTCAAATACAATATGACTGTATTTGCCAATGGAATGGAGTTGATGTCCAATATATATGATGGAGACAAATTAGCTAGGAAAAGTAATTTTGGCGGGGCAAATCAGGACCCTAAAACAGGTAGTGCGGCAAAATCTGAGGCTCAAAAATCAAATCCTTTTTTCGAGTTAGATTATAAAAATCAGGGTTTTACGGCTACCTTGTTACCCAAAGAAGGTGATATGTATGTGATTGAGTACAAAGACCCAGAAGGGAAGACTTGGAAAGATTATTTTAATGCAAAGACAGGATTTAAAGATAAAACTTGGATGAAGGTTGAAAGTCCGAGGGGGACCTCAGAAATAACCGTTTTGTATGAAAACTACAAGGCATTTAAAGGAAGCGAAATTTTATTCTCGGCCATCAAAAAGCAATCGGCTCAAATGGGTGAAATAACCAATGAGTTGCAATCAATTAAAGTAAATAAAGGCTTGAAAGCCAAAGACTTCGAGATAAAATGAGTTTTGACAATTCCCAAAAAATAGGAATTCTGGGTGGAGGACAGTTGGGTAAAATGTTGATTCAAACCGCATTAGACCTTGATCTTGACATTAGTGTTTTGGATAATGATCCTGATTGCCCCTGTAAATCCATCGCAACAAATTTTGTAAAAGGTGATATTTCGGATTTTCAAACGGTGTATGATTTTGGAAAAGACCTAGATGTTTTGACCATTGAAATAGAAAATGTGAACATCGAGTCCCTTAAAAAGCTTGAGTCTGAAGGAAAAAAGGTATTTCCGCAGCCACATATCGTTGAGAATATAAAAAATAAGTGTACCCAGAAACAATTTTTTAAAGACCACGATATTCCCACCTCGGAATTTATTTTGGTTAGTGGTCTTAAAGAGATTGCAGACAACAAAGAATTTCTGCCTGCGGTAAATAAAATCGGTGTAGGTGGTTATGACGGAAGAGGAGTCCAAACTATCAGAACCGAAGCCGACATCGAAAAGGGATTTGATGCTCCAGGTATTCTTGAAAAATTTGTCGATTTTGATAAAGAACTGGCTGTTATAGTTGCTCGTAATTCAGACGGGGAAATTAAGACTTTTCCAGTAGTTGAAATGGTTTTTCATCCCGTGGCTAACTTAGTGGAGTATTTGTTTTCTCCTGCCGCTATTTCTAACCATATTGCAGAAAAAGCGAATAAAATTGCCATCCAAACTATAGAAGCTTATAGTCTTGTGGGGCTTTTAGCCGTAGAAATGTTTGTTACTAAGTCTGGTGAGATATTGGTTAATGAGGTAGCTCCAAGGCCTCACAACAGTGGGCATCATACCCAAAAAGCCAATTTGGTTTCACAGTACGATCAACATTGGAGGGCAATACTAAATCTACCTTTGGGCGATACAAAAGATATTTCGATGGCTGCCATGGTCAATATTCTTGGAGAAGAGAACCATGAAGGCATAGCTCAAGTAGAGGGTTTAGAAAAAATATTAGGCCAAGATAATGTATTTCCTTTTTTCTATGGTAAGAAAAAAACCAAACCATTCAGGAAGATGGGACATGTGAGTATTTTAGCCGATGACTTTGATAAATTAAAAGAAAAGGTCAATTTTGTACAAGAAAACTTGAAAGTTGTTTCAAAAAAATAGAATTATGGTTGGTATAATAATGGGGAGCATTTCTGACTTGAAAGTTATGCAAGGTGCGGTAGATATTTTGGAGAAATTTCAAGTAAAGTATGAAATAGAGATAGTTTCGGCACATAGAACTCCCGAGAAAATGGTTTCTTACGCATCAGAAGCAGAAAGCAGAGGCCTAAGTGCCATAATAGCTGGAGCTGGTGGGGCGGCACATTTGCCAGGTATGGTGGCATCTTGCACGGTTTTACCAGTGATTGGTGTACCGGTGAAATCTAGCAACTCTATTGATGGCTGGGATTCGGTATTGTCTATCTTGCAAATGCCCAATGGCGTGCCGGTAGCAACAGTTGCCCTCAATGCCTCCATGAATGCTGGTCTGTTGGCTATTCAAATAATGAGTACGGCTGATTCTGAGCTCAGGAAGAAATTACACAATTACAAAGAAGAATTGAAAGAGAAAGTGAACCAAATGAATGTTGAATTAAATAGTGCAAAATAATGGAATTTGAAGACAGAAACCCCAAACCCGAAACCCCGAACAGTGGCTTACCAATGGCCGTTTTATTGGTCTTAGTAGGTATCATTTGTTTATTACTTTATGCTGGATGGCATTTGATGTCTGATGACGCATCTAAAGCAAGCGATCTTGGTCAAGAACCTGTTGTTGTTGAAAAAATGCAGGATTCAGTCGTGGTAGATACAGATACCACACTTAGCTCAGCTCCAGTTTCTGTTGAAACCGAAGAAATAAAATCGGAGGAGTTAAAAGCAGCGGTAAAATCTGTAGAAACTGAAAAACCTCTAAATATTAGTGGTGAAAAATTATCACATACGGTGAAGGATGGTGAAACGTTCTATGGTATTGCCAATAAGTTTAATGTTTCGGCCAATACCCTGAAGAAACTAAACCCAAGTGTTGAGCCAAGTGGAATTAAAGTTGGCGTTACTAAACTTGTTATTCCTATTCAGGGATATCACGTAGTTGGGCCTGGAGATATTCTTAAAGTAGTAGCTAAAAAATATGATATAACCGTTGAAGGTTTAATGGCAGCAAATGGAAAGACCAAGAATTTTGCTGAAAGAGGCGAAAAACTAATAATCCCTAAAAAGGTTAAAGAGTAAAATAAAGTTTAAAATGAAAAAGCCTGATAATTTAGTGATTATCAGGCTTTTTTGTTAGTTATTTATATTGTCAAGATCAATTTTCCATAAAAGTGAGTACTGCTAGGGCAGCGATAGCAGATGCCAGAATGATATTCCAAGTCCTTTTGGACCTCTCTGTTTTATAATTCATTATCAAAAACATCCCCAAAAGTGCTATAATTAGAAAGAACAACTTAAAGGTTTTGTAAAAACTTTGTGGAATTTGATAAGACATAAATAAGGCAGTGAGAATAGAAATTGCCACACCAATTTTTAAATAATTTAATGCCTTTGAACTGCTGATACTCATATTTCGCTTGGTTTAATGTTATTATCTGTTTCTTGTTCTGTTTCCTCCTCTGTCATATGTTTTACAAATTCATCATCAAGAGGTTTCATGTCTAAAAATCGTTTTTGAAAAATCAAAATTGCCGCTACACCACAAAATATACAAGCATCGGCAAAATTGAAAATCGGTGTTAGGTGATAGTTCCCTCCTACTACCGGCACCCACTGAGGCCAAACCCCGTCTAAGAAGTTAAAGTAGAACATATCTATCACTTGACCGTGAAACCATGGTGTAGATGCACCTTCAGCGGCATTTCCTACTAGAAATACACCATAAAATATACTGTCGATGAGATTACCGATGGCACCGGCCAAAATAGCTCCAATAGCCCATAACAAACCATTATCGGGTGTTTTCTGAGCTTGGTGATTAAGGTACCAGCCTATTGCAAACATTGCCACCAACCTAAAACTTGTCAGAATCAGCTTACCATATTCTCCGCCTAATTCTATACCGAAGGCCATGCCTGGGTTAGTGACGTAGTGGAGCTTTAAAAAATTGGGTATTAAATCAATGTTGCCAAAATGCTGAGGAACTACGATGAAGTGCATCCAAAGTTTAAGTACCTGATCAATGATTATCAATAATATGGTGAACAGAAAATATTTGTAGGATAATTTCATACTTTGTTATTGCTTCTTCTTTTTAATTCTTTCTTTAGTAATAAAAACTCACGGCTGCTTTGTCCTGCTATTGATGTATTTTCATCGGCTCTTCTAAACAAATATGGCATTACCGCTTCTATTGGACCATAGGGAACATATTTGGCAACATTATAACCTTTTTTGGCTAAATTATAAGAGATATTGTCGCTCATGCCCAAAAGTTGAGCAAAATAAACACGTTGATCTCCAGAATCCAAACCTTTTTTGTTCAACAAATCTACTCCTAACTTACAACTGGTCTCATTATGCGTCCCGCAGCATAGACTTACGGTCTCTATGTTGTCCATACAAGCCTCTAATGCCAAATTAAATTGCTCATCGGTTTTAGCTTTGTTTTCATTTATGGGGTCTGGGTAATTCAATTCCTCAGCTCTTTTTCTCTCTTTTTCCATGTATGCACCCCTCACAAGCTTTGCCCCTATTTTAAAGCCGCCCGCTTTTGCTTTCGAAATGTGTTGCATCAGTATTCCCAAGCCTTCGTTTCGATAGAGTTGGTAGGTGTTGTAAATATATGTTGCACCGCCTAAGTTATATTTTTCCATTTTTTCCAAAACCAGAGCGTCTATGACCGTTTGGATCCATGTTTCTTCGGCATCAACAAACAAGCGTATTTCACATTCGGATGCCTTTTTACAAATATTTTCAAATCTCTTTTTAAAGTTCTCCCATTGCTTTTCTTCCGTCTCGGACAACTTATTACCAACCTGTACTTTGGTCAAAAGGTCTCTGGAGCCTATTCCCGTAATCTTAAATACCGAAAAAGGAATCTCCTCTTTATGTGATTTACCATAGGCAATAGAAGCAATCACCTCGGCCTCAGTTGCATCAAAACTTTTTTCATCGTCCTCGCCTTCCACAGAATAATCCAAGATTGTACCCACTGAAAACCTATGAAGATTTTCAATTGTATTTTTACAATCTTCGATTGTTTCGCCACCACAAAAAAGTTCAAAAATGGTCTGTTTTATTATTTTTTTTATGGGCAAACCAAATTTTAAACTGTATTTAATAAAAAAAGTACCTATCTTTACGAGCCAATTTTGGTTCATTAAAGCGAAAATGGCATAGTTTTTTTTCAGTTTTTCGATACTTTGATTTTCAAAAGCGACTTTTGTGTCCGAAAAATCAATTTCTAGGCGTTCCATTTTATTTTGAATGTTTGTCGATGATGCTGCAAAGATACCTATTAGGATTTAAATAATAATGTTTAGGGATATACAATTGACATCCGTGTCGGTTTTTTTAATTAATTACAGATGAAAGCAAATTTAGATGTTTTACCTTTAGATAGTTGGGTAAACACCGGTGGAAAACCTCTTATAATAGCCGGGCCATGTAGTGCAGAGACAGAGGAACAAGTTTTAGAAACAGCTCGTGGAATAGCCAAAAATGGTTTTGCTCACATATTGCGTGCTGGAGTTTGGAAGCCAAGAACAAGACCAGGTAGTTTTGAAGGAAAAGGTGAAGAAGCTCTTCCTTGGTTGCAAAAAGCAAAGGCCGAAACTGGACTAAAAACAGCTGTTGAAGTTGCTACTCCTCAGCACGTTGAGTTGGCTTTGAAATACGGTGTTGATGTACTTTGGATTGGTGCTAGAACTACTGTAAACCCTTTCAATGTTCAAGACCTTGCTGATTCACTAAAAGGTGTTGATATTCCTGTATTGATCAAAAACCCAGTAAACCCTGACTTGGCCTTGTGGTTAGGTGCTTTTGAAAGAATTGCTGGTGCTGGTATCAATAAAATGGGTGCTATCCATCGTGGATTCTCGAATGCACAAGAAACGAAATATAGAAACTCGCCAATGTGGCAAATAGCGGTTGAATTTAAGACATTCTTCCCGCAAATACCAATGATAGGTGACCCAAGTCACATGGCTGGTAAAAGAGCCTACCTTGCTGAACTAACGCAAAGAGCGATGGACTTAAACTATGATGGTTTAATCATAGAATCTCATAGAAATCCTGATGAAGCTTGGTCCGACGCCTCTCAGCAGTTGACACCTGATGCTCTGGCAGAAATGTTAAAGTCTATCGAATTTAGAAACGCTACTTACGGTAGTGATTTCCAAAGTGAATTGGATAGATTGAGAGAAAGATTGGACAATCTGGATAGAGAATTACTAGAAGTGTTGGCAAGCAGAATGTCTGTTGTAGAGCAGTTGGGCGAATACAAAAGAGACAATAACGTAGCTGTACTTCAATTAAATAGATGGAAACAAGTTCACGAATCTCGTGCAGACTGGGCCAAAAGCTTGAATCTGTATCCTGAAGTTGTGGAGGAGTTGTTCAAACTGATACACATGGAGTCAATTCGGAAACAAACCGAAGTTATGAATCAACAAAATGCATAATAATTAAAGCCTTCCTCGGAAGGCTTTTTTTTTGAAACCATGTTATTTTTGTGTGTCAAAAAAACAGCCAATGCAGAAAGAGATTGAATTTTTCGAAAGACACTTTAAGGGATTATTTGAACACGAGCTTTTAGAGGAAATGCAAAAAGTAGGTAGTTACTTAGAGTTGGATGCTGGAAGTTATCTCATGCGGGCAGGTGGGTATATTCGCTCCGTACCCATAATTTTAGAAGGCACCATTAAAATCCTTAGAGAAGATAAAGATGGAAAAGAGATGCTGCTCTATTATCTATCTGGCCTAGACAGCTGTGCGATGTCTCTTACTTGCTGTTTATCTTCAAAGATTAGTGATATTTCCGCCTATGCTGAGGAAAAAACGAAGATGATTTCTTTTCCTTTCGAAAAAGTAGAAGAATGGATGTGCAAGTACAGCAGCTGGAAGGTTTTTGTATTTCAAACCTACCAAAAACGCTTTGACAACCTTTTGGAAACCATCGATTGCATAGCCTTCAATAAACTAGACCAACGATTGGTGTCTTTGATTAAAAAGAAAATAAAGGTGACGGGAGGTACAAAAATATTATACTGTACACACGAAGAACTTGCCACGGAACTAGCCACCTCACGGGAAGTAGTTTCTAGACTACTCAAACAACTTGAAAAAATAGGAAAACTAAAGCTTTCAAGGAATAAAATTGAGATGTTGTAAAGGACTTTTGCAATATTTTATTTTGTTTTTTTTAAAAATATCAACTTATTTTATTTTGTTGCCCATAGATATCCCAAAGTTTCTCGGATTAAAATTGTTCCTGTTATAAATAGGTACCCAGGCTAGGCCAAAAAACAACGAAGGAGTCTTTTTGTAATATCTATAACCTAAACTAAAAGTACCATAGTTTTTTGATAGGTTATAATCTCCTAATCCTAAGATTGGGAATGCTGATGAATTTTTTTTGGAGAGGAAGGCAGTTAAGCCAGTTCCAAACTCCAAATGATGTTTATTTTTGCCCAATAGGTAATTCAAGGAAATCGGAATAATGTTTCCTCTCAAAACTATAAAATCACATTCCTTACAAGCAAAAGCATTGCTCATACCATATCCGATTCGGAAACCTAATCCGTCATCACATTTCAAAAATCTTGAGTCGAAGTTAACCGAAATCAAAGAAGTTTGTCCCAAAATTTCTCCAAAAATAACAGGATTTCTGCTTTGAGAAAAGGTGTAAAGTGGAAGAAATATTGTAAGGAGAATTGTGTAGTGTTTAGCCATTTTTTTAAGTTATATTTTTATTCCAACTTATAACATTTTGGTTAAGCATAAAAGGGTTTTTTCTATTTTATGTTAACTAAATAGGCAATTTATCCAGATTCGATTACAATAATATAAAACTTATTAGATTGAAATTTCAATTTATTTAGCCTAGAGATTGTATTTGCGGACATTCTAAAAATGATTTCATAGCTCTTCACAATCCAATTCCATTTCTATAAACTCCTTCAAATTTTTAACCGTAATATAAATTTCTCAGTGATTTAAATCCGCTAAATAAGATTCATTTGCATCTCGAAATCGAAAAACATAAAATTTGTCGTTCGAAACATGAAAACTAAAAATTTAAAACTATGGGAAAACAATTGAGCAGGTTTAGTACGCTAAACCTCAACAAGGTCAAGCAGTTGCGTCAGTTCAAAATCAAGTATGACAACGTACGGAATTTAGAACTCCTCGACAAAAACAAGGATTACAAAGTGGAGAGCTTTAACCAATTTAGGTTAAAAATCGACCCGGCCATCTTCAAAATTCTTACGATTTGGGGCAGAACGAGACCTACATTTAATTCTGATGAAGCCTACCTCCAAAACTACTCCAGCTTACACTATCCCAAAGGAAAAGTGGCTATTGTGGTCAATTCCGGAATTTACGATGCTGTAAGGTCCTCTATCAATCAATATGTGGTTGATCTGGCCAGAGAAGGCTACTTTGGGCTGATTTACACGGTAAATGGGGCAAGTCCTTCAGGTCTTAAAAATCATTTGAAGAGTATTATTGGCCTAAAAGGTGCTGTTTTTGTAGGAAATGTCCCTGTAGCTTGGTTTGAAATGTCTGATGATTTCTATGGTGCAAGTTCAGAATTTCCGTGCGATTTGTATTATATGGATCTCAACGGCAATTGGACTGACCCCGATGGAGATGGTAAATTCAGCTCACATACCGGAAATGTTCAGCCCGAAATTTGGATTTCGAGAGTCTGGACACCAACGGATGAGGGTAATAATACTCAACAAATTAATGAATACTTTATCCGAAATCACCAATTTAGAGTAGGCTTGGCTGGTTGCTCACGTACGGGTCTGAGCTTGATAGACGACGATTGGGAGCATTTCGGCGATTGCTCCATGGATTCTTTCTTACCCGCAGCGAATATCGAAATCATTACCAATCCAGCTCAGACTACTGGAGACAGATATAAAACCGAAATACAAAGTATCAGAGGCTGGGCTACCATTGGAGCTCACTCCTCTCCTAACGGTCATTCATTTCAAAAAACGGGTGGAAGCGATTGGGTACCGAATACCTATCTTCGTGATACACGTCCGCCAAAGGCATTTTTCTATAATCTTTATGCTTGCAGCAACACCAGATTTACCTCAGACAATTTTATGGGAGGCTGGTATATTTTCGATAACCCAGGTGGTGAACAATGCCGTGGATTAGCTGCGGTTGGCAGTACCAAAACAGGTAGTATGCTCTATTTTGAGAATTTTTATACACCAATGGGTTCAGGAAAAGTAGTGGGTGAAGCCTATAAAGATTGGTGGCTAGCACTAGGGCCTGACCATGACCTAGGTGAAAGACAATGGTTTTATGGCATGAATTTACTCGGTGACCCAACTATCAATTGGTGGACTGGGGCGGTGCCTGTTCAAATTGGACCATTAAATGAAACCGTTTTCAACCATTTTCCAAGAGCCACCACTTTCACTTGGGCGGCAGTTCCGATTAGCGGCGTTACCTACACCATCGAGGTGGATGCATTTGGTGCCAGAAACTCTGGTCAATGGGCCACGCAAACGGGCGAACATTGGCTGGTGCAGTCAGGCATAACCGGGACAAGTTTTAATCACAATTTCGTAGGTGCCCAACGAGGCCGCTGGCGTGTAAAAGCCAACATATCTGGCCTGAACCTTCCTTGGAGCGAGTGGCGGTATTTCAAATATACGAAATAAAAGGTTAACTAAATGAAAAAGCACCCATGATAATTTATTGTATTGTGGGTGCTTTTTGTTGAAAAGGGTAATTTGTTTGACGGATGGCAATCACATTTAAATATCTTAAAATAAAAATTTCACATTATTTTTACGAAGAGGTCACTATCATTTTAATTTTGTTGACCACTTATGCTAGAGTGAAATACTCTACCATCTGAATCAATAATTATTACCGATGGTTCAATACTGTAGTCGTTATTTGTTATCGGGATGCTCCATTTTAAAGTTCCATTTTTTGAGTCAACTGCTACCAATTTGTTGGTTGATGTAACGTAAACCTTATTATTATAATACACTGGTTATGTAATTATTTCCTCTCCATATCTCCAATTTTCCTTACCTGTTAATAGGTCAATTGAAAACAGTTTGCCATTTCCGACTGCGTAAATACTGTTCTGATTGACTTTCGGGGAAGAGTCAAAAGAAAAAGGGAAAGGACGACTCTTGTTGGTATTAACAGGAAATTTAAAAACCCACTTAAAATTTTTCTTGTTAATATCAAAAATTACTAGACTGGTCTGATTATTTATTATCAAACTTTGATCAATGTAAGTAGGCGAAGACATTGTTCTAGGACTTAATTCGAAGAGCTTATTGGATTTTTTAGATTGTGTATCGTATGTGAATATTTGCGAAAAAGGCTCATTTGTAAAATTCCTATTTTGGCAATGATAAACTTCTGTTCCATTTACACATGGTGATGAGTCATAGGAAGATGCGGCACTTACTGACTTTGGTCTGAAGCCGTTAAATTTAGTATTGCTATATTTACCTGTTAATACATCAATAATATAAATTCCGTCCACACTTCCAATGAAAATACTGTTATCTTTGATGGTCGGTGAGGAATCTCCAGCAAAAATCAGTTCATTTTCCCATACTATTTGACCTGTTGAGCTTTCGATACAATACAAAATTGCACTTGAGCCTCCCCAATTACTAGATGTAAAAAACACTTTATTGTCCTTTACAATTGGAGTGGACCGAATTCCCCTTTTTGTTGTAAATTCCCATTGGCTTTTTCCATTTATTATATCCAAGGCAATGAGTTTACCATTTGGGTAATTATTGGCTGGAACCAGAATCATTCCATTGGAGTAAGTTGGACTTCCGTCCATTCCCGATCCTGGATTAACAGGCAATTCTGTCTTCGAAATGATATTTCCAGATTTTGCATCAATTAAGGAGCAATTTGATTCGTCATCGCAAACAAAAACGTAATCTATTTTCTCAACACTTACATTTGAAACTTTTATATCTACCTGTGTGGAATCTTTTGAAAATTGATTGAATGCAATTAATTTAGAACTACAGTTGCCATTTTGTTTAAAACTAATTTTCGGATTTTTCTCGGTTGATGTTTGATTGTCACTAAACGACCATTCATATCTTAAAGTATTTTCTGATTGATTTTTAAACTCAACCACGCCATTTTCTTTAAGTTCGAATGTGAATTTTGATTTTGCAAGATTTTCAATAGGATTGATATCTGAAATACTTCTCTTACAACCCAGAAACAAAATAAGTGTAGCTGAGATTACTGTGTTTATTTGAAAAATCCTTTTGGAAGTCATGTTATATAGTGTTTATTTTGAACGAGTTAAGATTTATTTTTGTAGTCTTTTTCGAGTTTAAGTTTTAACTATTTAGAATAAGATTTTTTGACAGTGTCAAGTTCAGAAAAAGGAAATTGAAAAGTAAAAGGATTTTTTTGATATAAAATACTTTTTATACAGGCTCGAAACTGTCCTTTGAAACATCTTGTAAAACTAGTCTTATTGTATTTTTCAAAACGCAAAATGGCATAATTGCATCCAAAATTTAATACTTTTTGAGTAATTTCGACTAATAATAAACAACTTATAAAAAGATTAAAGCTTAACCACTTTAAAAATATACTTATTTGATAGTTTTTGAGCTAATGATTCATCATCGAATCCCTCTAAAATTAAATTTCCATCACATTCATACAAGATTGTAAAGCAATATTTTCCTTTGTCACAAATATAATTCTCCTTATTTCCATTTATCACTACAATTACAATTTCTCTGGGAGATCTTTCCTTGAAAAAACCAAGTCTTGAAAGACGCTGAGAATCAGATTTTTTCAAAAAACCATAGTAGACATGGTGATAATATCCTTTATGCTGTTCCCATTTTAAATAATGCTCATTGAAAACCCAAGGGAGTTCTTTCTCAGGGTTTTTTATATTACATTCAGAAATGAGAATACTTTGTTCTTTTTTGCATGAAAATATTAAGAAGATTGCGATAAGGATATAATTTTTCATTTCTATTAGTTCCAACACCTATAAATGAGATAATTTTTGCAGTAAATTTGACCGATTTGATTTAAGATATAAAAACTTTTACAATTTTGTATGGATCGAAAGCAAATAGCTTAAATGCTTCGCCAATTCGATGTCGACCAACCAAATTTGGGAACCTATAAAAATAGAAAATAAATCATATAACCTTCTACAAACGAATGTAACTCACCAAATCTTTTTTCAATTAGTGAAAAAAGAATTTAAAAAGCAAAAGGATTTATTGTTCGATATCAAATTCCTCTTTATCTAACTTCGGGATTGTTCTGCGGAACGATTCGAAGAGCGGTTCCTGCCACATAATAAGATTGATCCAGTTGAAGATTAATTTGCTCGGGACTTCGAGCCAATGCAATTCTGGAAAGCAAAAAAACAAATAAAATGCTTGTGCGTAATTTCATAATTTATAATCTTGTATGAGTTTGTTGTAACGATTTTTTATTTACAAACATCAGGAAAGTGCGTAATTCCCAAAAATAAGTGTTTCATGGAAACTTCGTATCTGCTGGACATATTTTTTTTCTTTCTGAATTTGGTTTTTTTAGAGGGTGTGTTATTTAGAATGTAAGAGGATATTATGGTTTTCTTTTTATCAAATGAGATACCTATTTTTTTGAAAAGAATGAGCTGATGTTTTAGTGAGAAGCAAAAGAGTTTATTTTTCGGATTAGAAATCCTCTTTATCAAACTTCGAAATTGTCCTGCGGAACATCTCCATAGCTGAACTAAAAAAACTCTTTGCATATAACGATTTCGGGCTTTGAATATGGTTGAGTTATGCTGTAAAAATGTTCATCTATTTCCAAAGTTCAATAAAAATAATAGGTTCTAAGTTTGTACATCACCTAGCCACTGGCAAAGCTTTTGTTTACTGTTTTTTTAAGTCTTAATCTCACTTTTTTTGAATTTTGTCAGCAGTGCTACACCTAACCAGTAAAATAATAAAAATGGTATCCCTGGAATGAAGAATAAAAATAAAATTTCAAAACCTTTTGGAATATTCATTTGAGTAAGAAGTATTACTGATGCTGAGATGATTCCTATTAAACTAAATAGTGTAATTAGTATTGGGCACCAAATTTTGATTTGTCCCAACCTGTATAATCGAATTGAAAGCAGTATTGCTAACGAGAACTGAATAAACCTGCCTAATACCCCAATATTTATGATAGCTATATTGTCATATTTTTTGCTGAATTCTGCAACTTTGTTACCTTGGTTAATCCATTCTTTTAATGCCTCTGGATATAAATAATGATGAGAAAACTCCCAGATAAATTCTGAAAAAGCAATGATAAAAATCAATGTTAATATCCGACAATTTAAAGTTGCGATTTTTAGTGCATTCCTTTTAATTAGTAATACAGAAAACGCAGCAAATAGTAATGCTGCAATGAAAAGAAAGATATATCTCAAATGTTCTCTTTCTGGGTGTTGAAGCATTTTAAGGCTAAGGTCAGGTGCTGATGCTAAACCAATTATGCCTGCAATTGGGCTTATTAGTAAAAAGAGCCATAACCCACCAATTACTAAAGCACCAAATGATTTGGAGTAATGCTTTGATAGAACGAACACAATCGAAACAAAAGCAATTGAAATAATTATCCATATAAAAACATATGACTTAAAACTGTTCGCTTCTACATATGGTGAATATTTACTTATAGGAATACCAACTAAGAATGGAAGTATAATTAAAATGCAGGTAGCCAGTGTTATTGATATTTTTCTTTTCATTTGAGCTATAATTATATTTTGATTATTAATGAAATTGTAGCCTATTTACCGCACACATCAGCAATAGATATAATTGATAAAAAAACGGTTTGGGCTAAAAATATTATTTATGCAAAGATTATAGAAATGAAAATTTGGATATAGTAAAAAAGCGACAACTTTAATAAATTATAGCATTTTCAAAATCAAATTTGCACGGAATTATACTTGTAAATTGTTTAAAATCTCGGAGTAGATGCATTTGGTCATAATAACCAACCATATAAGTAATATCAATCCAAGAAAGCGTTGGTGTTTTCTTTTTGATTTTCATTACTTCATTAAACTTTAAGATTCTTTGATATAATTTGGGGTTTACACCTGTTCTCTCAAAAAATTTCCTTTCAAACTGCCTTTTGCTAATACATGCATCAGAAGCTAATTTGTCTAATGAGTTTTGAAGTAACCCCTTTTGGTTTATTACAATATCAATAGGGTGTTTATAAGTCTTAACAGTTTTTAATTTGTCCATAAAAAACATGTCTGCAAAACCAGCCATTTCCTCGAAACTTATAGCATTTGTAATTTGCTCTCTTAGTAATTTGACATTTTTGCCCAAAACAGAGATTGTTTCTGTATGTACATTTGTAAATAAAGACATTGGAATACCAAACAATCTATAAAAACCACCTGTTTGAAAAATGATTTTAAACATAATATAATCGTTTGGGGTTAGCATATCAATTCTTGAAGTAGATTGACGGATTATGAAAGTATCATTTGTTTGAACAAATTCTCCATGAGTGTTGGCATAGGGCAAATTTCTGGGAAAAAAGCATACTGCTTCTTCTGGGGTTGGTGTGTTAGATAGGCTTATCGGAGAGGCATTTTGCCAATGCACATACCAGTACTCTTTTACAAATTCTGATAAACAAGGGTTCGGTTTTTTTTTTAGTAATTCAGACATTTTTTAAACTAAACTGGTTGCGAATTAATAAAAGGGGTTTGTAAAAGTCACCACCAACTTATAAAATACGTATCTAGGGATGTGTAAATAATCTTTATAATAAATGTTTCAAATGTTAATTTTGAATTTATTTTTATCTTTTTTGAAAACTTAAAGTACCAGTATTTTTTCGAATTAGGAAATTTTCCAAATAATTTTTTTGATAATTTGCGGCGGTTGTATCTAAAATTTTGGTCTGATTTTTTAAAATCATTTACATAAAAAAAACGACCCCTCACGAGGTCGTTTTCAAAACAAAACTAAAATATCTCTTACGCCAACACCTTAGTAATCAAGTCAGCAGCGTCTTTAAGCAATACGGCTGAGTATACTTTTAGGCCAGAGTCGTTGATGATTTTGGCACCTTCTTCGGCATTGGTACCCTGTAGTCTAACGATAATCGGCACTGGAATTTCGCCTATTGATTTGTATGCTTCAACTATACCTGCAGCCACCCTGTCGCATCTAACAATACCACCAAAGATGTTAACAAATATTGCTTTTACGTTAGGGTCTTTCAATATCAATCTGAAACCAGCTTCTACCGTAACGGCGTTTGCACCACCACCTACGTCTAAGAAGTTAGCCGGATCGCCACCTTTAAGCTTGATGATATCCATAGTCGCCATGGCCAATCCAGCTCCATTCACCATACAACCTACGTTTCCGTCTAGTTTTACATAGTTTAGGTCACTTTCTGAGGCTTCTACTTCCATTGGATCTTCCTCGGCTTTGTCTCTCAAGATGGCCAAGTCTTTATGACGGAACAAGGCGTTGTCGTCCAAACTCACTTTGGCATCAACGGCCAATATTTTATCGTCAGAAGTTTTCAATACTGGGTTTATCTCAAACATCGCCGAGTCGGTTTCTTCGTAAGCTTTGTAAAGGCTCATCAAGAAAGCTACCATTTCTTTGTTAGCGTTGCCCGTCATTCCTAGTTTGTAGGCCACCTTACGAGCCTGAAAGCCCTGTAAACCTACTCTTGGGTCTATCCACTCCTTAATGATTTTCTCTGGCGTGTGCTCAGCCACTTCTTCAATGTCCATACCACCTTCGGTAGAGGCCATTATGACGTTGCAAGCTCTGCCTCTGTCCAAAAGAATAGAAACATACAATTCTTTTGGCTCAGAATCACCAGGATAATAAACGTCTTCGGCAATCAAAATTTTGTTCACCACTTTTCCTTCAGCACCAGTTTGAATGGTCACGAGTGTGTTTCCAAGCAAATTCGTAGCGATGGTTTTTACATCATCAGCAGATTTGGCCAATTGCACACCTCTTTGCTCAGTTCCGACAATTTTGCCTTTTCCTCTACCACCTGCATGTATCTGAGATTTTACAACCGCAAACTTCGAATTTGTTCTTTCGGCTATTTGCTGATAAGCAGCAATGGCCTCTTCTGGCGTAGAAGCAACAATTCCTTGTTGAACTCTTACACCATATTTCGATAAAATTTCTTTACCTTGGTACTCGTGAATATTCATAATTTATTAAATAAAAATTGAACTTTTCTAATTTTTTGCCAAATTAGCAAATTATTATACTTTTTAAAAATTTATTTCGAAAAAATAAGCAAAGAATTACAGAAAAATATATGTTGGAAGGATCAAATATTTACAAAAAATACGGCTCAATTGAGGTTTTAAAGGATATTTCACTGCAAATACAGCCTTCTGAGATAGTTTCTATCGTAGGGGCATCGGGTGCAGGCAAGAGCACGCTTTTGCATATATTGGGTACGCTTGACAAGGCAGATTCTGGAAAAATATATTTGGATAAAATAGAGTTGAGCCAGTTGGATAACAAGGCTCTGGCCAAAGTAAGAAACGAGAAAATTGGCTTTATTTTCCAGTTTCACAATCTTATGGCAGAGCTTACGGCCAAGGAAAATATCTGTTTGCCGGCTTGGGTGGGCAAAAAAAGCAAAGAGGAAACCGAAAAGCGGGCCGAAGTTTTATTGGATGCTCTAAAAATTTCGCACAGAGCTGATCATTTGCCTTCCGAAATGTCAGGTGGTGAACAGCAGCGTGTAGCGGTGGCGAGGGCATTAATTAACTCGCCAAAATTCGTCTTCGCCGACGAACCAAGCGGGAATTTGGACACCAAAAACGCCGAGGAGTTACATTCGCTATTTTTCGAACTCAGAAACACTTTTGGTTGCTCTTTTGTTATAGTGACACATAACCCATCACTCGCAGAACGCTCTGACAGAACTATAGAATTAAAAGACGGGAGAATTTTGTGAGAAGTAAAAATAAAATCTAATGGTTCCTCTAAATCACAAAAAAGTCCGTATGCAAAATTTGATAACACGGTGATTTCAAGTTTGTGGGGATTTCTTAATCAAATTTTTCATGAGGACTCATTTTTTGTGAATGTTTTTTTGCTTACTTTTTTTCAAAAAAAAGTAAGTCCCCGCCGGATAGGCGACGAAAGAGAATCAAAATTTATATACTTAAGCTTTTTTTGCTAATTTTTTTTAAAAAAACAGTTTATTTTGAAATTCTACCCATTGATGCAATTTTGATTGCCAGAAAACTAATTAACCATTATGATTGGATCAAAAAAACAAATCTTATTTATCGTCCTCTGCGGCATTTTCATCACCAATGCCTTAGTTGCAGAAATCATCGGAGCTAAAATCTTCTCATTAGAAGGAGTTTTTGGCTTACGACCTGCTCAATTAGATCTTTTGGGCTACAAATTAGATTTTAACCTCACGGCCGGTGTACTCAATTGGCCCATCGTATTCATTATTTCGGATATCATCAATGAATATTATGGAGTAAAAGGGGTGAAAATAATCTCTTACCTCACCGCCGCCTTGATAGCCTACGCCTTTATGATACTTTACGGAGCTACAAGTCTCCCACCTGCTCAATTTTGGTTGGACATCAACAGTGTTGACGGACAAGGGAAGTCGTTAAATATCAACAATGCCTTTGGTTTGATACTGCGTCAAGGGATGGGAATTATGCTTGGAAGTATTATTGCCTTTTTATTTGGTCAGATTTTGGATGCTTTGATATTCAGAAAATTACGTCAAATGACCACGAATAAGTTTCTTTGGATTAGAGCTACAGGTTCCACTTTAGTTTCGCAACTAATAGATAGTTTTGTGGTATTATTCATTGCGTTTTTTGTCTTTGGCAAGTGGCCAATGAGTCAAGTATTAGCGGTAGCTTCCGTAAATTACATTTACAAATTTATAATAGCGGTGATGATGACGCCTGTAATTTATCTGATTCATTTTGCTGTAGATAAATATTTGGGTAAACAGGAATCAGACGAGTTGATCGAGAAAGCTACTTATCAGTAATTTCCTGGGCTGTCGGGCATGTAGAACATGCTCCTGAGCTACAAGAACTACAAGCACCAGCCTTTCCTTTGGCTTGTTTCATAAATAAGCTCACGATGTATTTGATAGCGATACCAAATACAACAATGATGAAAATATTTTCGAGTAATTGTTTCATATTGCTGTTGTTTTCTTTAGCACATTTCGGTGACTGAGCGGAGTCGAAGCCACCGAAATAGGAGTCGCAGCTAGTTCATCGCCAATTTGATATGCTCCAAATGATGCTCCGAATGCCATCTATACAAGGCAATTACATTTCTGAGAATATACGTCCTTTGGTATCCATTGTGATAAAATGTCTTTTCAAAGTCTTCTTGTTTTAGATTTCTGAAAATAAAAACAAGTCTCTCGTGTAAACCTTCGATGATATTTAGAGAACTATCTATTGGCAATTTAGAATCTGGTAAATTTGCCCAATCGCCTTCACTATAGCCTTTTATTGTCGGATTTTCTTCCGTTAATGCACATTTTACACGTATGTACATGTTAGAATGCGAATCTGCAATGTGATGAACCACTTGTCTCACTGTCCAACCTTCAGGACGATAAGGAGTATCTAAAATAGCATCCCGTAAACCCGTAACCAATTCTCTCAAGATTTTCGGGAAATCTTCTAAGTAATTTATAGCACCACTTAACGATTCGTAAGGATACTCTTTGATGTTATAGAATTTGCCGATGGGGTATTTTAGATTTTCCATATTTTTGTTGTTTTATTTTTTGTCACAGAGTTTCACAGTATTCTTTTTTATTCACTTTTCGTTTTTGAGTTTCACGGAGTTTTCGCTTTGCTCATTTCCGCATCGTCAACTTGAATTTAAGCTTTTAAAACTTAGCGTTTCTTTATGAAAACTTTGCGTCTCTGCGTCTTAACGGTTATAACTAACCTCCTTTTTGAGTTTCACGGAGTTTTCGCTTTGCTCATTTCCGCATCGTAAACTTGAATTTAAGCTTTTAAAACTTTGCGTATCTTTGCGAAAACTTAGCGTCTTTGCGTTTAAATTAATCAGCCTATATTACCAAAAACGCTTTATTTCTGCCAAAAGTTCGGTTTGAACTGCACTTCCTGCTATGATATCTCCGCCAAAAAGATAATTATCACCTCCCGAGAAATCAGTAACCTTCCCTCCTGCTTCTGTGACCAAAAGCACACCAGCGGCCATGTCCCATGAGTTGAGATTATATTCGAAAAAGCCATCGAACATTCCAGCTGCCACATATGCTAAATCCAGTGCTGCAGAACCAAATCTCCGTAATCCATGTGTTTTTTGCATTAAAGATTCTAAGATTTGGATATATTTTTCCATTTCTTCGAATTTATAATAGGGAAAACCTGTGGCAAATAAACTTTGACCAAATGATTGATTATCAGAAACTTTTATTGCAGAATCGTTCCTAAAAGCACCGCCACCTTTCGTGGCCCAAAACATATCATAGGTACAAATGTTATAGACCACACCGATTAGAACATCCTTTCCTTCAGCCAAAGCTAAACTTACTGAATAATGAGGTAATCCATGCACGAAATTAGCTGTTCCATCCAATGGGTCTATGATCCAATTTAATCCGTTTTGATCTCCTGTGGCCACCGTTCCTTCTTCTGTAATAAAACTAATTTCGGGATTTATGGCTCTCAGTCTGGTAACAATCAGATTTTCAGCCTCTTTGTCCACATAAGACACCACGTTATTTATGTCTTTGTATTCTATGGCATTGGTTTTGAACTTTAGAGCTTCATTTGCTATGAATTCTCCAGCCTCTTTGGCTATTTCTTTGACTTGTTCAACTATTATATTTAAATCCATTGTAATTTTTTAAAATGAATGCCACTCTGATTAATGCTGCGAGAATAATTGGTATTACGGCTAATGGAATTCCTTGTGGTTTAATACCCCAAGCATGCAATAATCCCAAATTTATCAAGGCATACATCCAAAGTAATGGTTTTGTTACAGAAGGTTTTTTTACAAAAAATATCATGGGGAACATAATTGGAAAAGCCCATATTACATTCATATTTTTTTCAGTAACGCCATGATCGGTCAGGAACCAAAGTCCTAGAAAAAACCACCCGGCAATGCCCAATAAAGAAAAGAATATTTTATCAAAAAGTAATTTTTTATGCCCTGATTTCATTTGCCAAAAAGTATAGATAGCCACCAGTCCAAAAAGCAATGAGAAAACAACAAAAGGCGAGAATACAGAAGAAGAAACACTTGGAGGATCCACCGAAGTGTGCTGAATTCTACCTAAAACAAAAGGCTGTTTTACGCCTCCATGAACAATCGATGCAGAATCAAAACCAACAGAAAGATTTTCTGGTAGAAACATAGCACCTGATTCCTTCGTTTTTTCGTCGGATGGTAAGCCTATAGCGAGACTCATACCAAAATTCATCCAAGGCTTCTTTTTGCTTGCATATTTGTCGATCCACTGCCTGTAGGTCGAGTCAGCATGCAATGTCGGCGAGAACTGCAATGAGTCTTTACAGACTTGTTGGAGAATATCACGGATTCTACTTGCACAGTTGTAATAGAAAAAACGGTATTTATATTCTCTGTTTTCAGGCAAATAGTTGTTTGTCAAGAACTGATGAAGGTCTTGCTTTTGCTGTTCCGAGAGATTCAGTATTTGTTCAGAAGCCGAACGGTTTTCTTTATATTTGTAATGGTCAATGAATGGCTGGAAATCGTATTTGGC
This sequence comes from Lacihabitans soyangensis, assembly GCF_024343775.1. Lineage (GTDB taxonomy): Bacteria > Bacteroidota > Bacteroidia > Cytophagales > Spirosomataceae > Leadbetterella > Leadbetterella soyangensis. Next base: position 52,240 of record NZ_RJUF01000180.1, read on the forward strand.
CATTTGGTAAGGCAAAGTTCCTCTTAAAAACTTTACAATAAAACCGGGCTGGTCAAAGCTAAAAGTTCCGTAATCGTAACACTCATTAATTCCATTTATTGGGTCATTGAGGTGCAAAACCGTATGACCCCAAATCTGATAAATAGCGTCTTCAGAAGAACCCGTGGAAACTGTTACTAAGCCGAATTTTGCTTCTTTAGAAAGCTGCTGAGCCTGACTTCCAAACGCAGCTACCAACCAAATGAATAAAAGTAGTTTTTTCATAAAACAAAAATAGCACGAGAAACTTTCCTCGTGCTATTGAATTAAATTATTTGAAATTTATTGCTCAATCGTTTCCTCTTTAGGCTTTTTGCTAAATGATAGAGACTCTGAATTTTCTTCATGATTTACAAGAATTACGTCTCCTTCGCTCATACTACCTTTCAGAATTTCCTCAGCCAATGGGTCTTCAACATATTTCTGAATAGCTCTATTCAGCGGTCTTGCCCCATATTGTTGGTCATAACCTTTCTCAGCTAAGAAATCTTTGGCTTTTTCGGTCAATTCCATCGAATAACCAATGCTGGTAATTCTTGAGAACAGCTTCTTAAGCGAAATATCGATAATTTTGTGAATGTCTTCTCTTGCTAGAGAGTTGAAAACGATAACGTCGTCCAATCTGTTCAAAAACTCTGGAGAGAAAGTTTTCTTCAAAGCATTTTGTATGGTAGATTTTACCATATCATCTTGATTTTCAACTCTTGACTTAGTCGCAAAACCAATTCCAGACCCAAAATCTTTCAAATCTCTAACGCCAATGTTTGAGGTCATAATGATGATTGTATTTCTAAAATCAACTCTTCTTCCCAAACTATCTGTTAAAATACCATCATCCAATACTTGCAACAATATATTGAAAATATCAGGGTGTGCTTTTTCAATTTCATCCAAAAGAACAACAGAATATGGCTTTCTACGAACTTTCTCCGTCAATTGACCGCCTTCTTCATAACCTACATATCCTGGAGGAGCTCCTACTAAACGCGATATACTGAATTTCTCCATGTATTCACTCATATCAATGCGTATCAATGCGTCCTCTTTGTCAAAAAGATATTCGGTTAGTGTTTTGGCCAATTCTGTTTTACCTACACCCGTTGGTCCCAAGAAAATGAAGGTTCCAATCGGCTTTTTCGGATCTTTCAATCCTACTCTGGTTCTTTGTATCGCTTTTACAAGTTTCTCAACAGCAGCATCTTGACCAACAATTCTTCCACGAAGCGAATCACCCATTTTCAGGATTTTATCTCCTTCGTTCATATTGACTTTTTTCACAGGAATACCCGTCATCATGGCAATTACCTCGCCTACGTGGTCCTCGGTTACAATATGACGCAAAGTCTTCGATTCTTCTTCCCAAGCTTGCTTCGCGTTTTCAAGTTGTTCCAAAAGCTTCTTCTCACGATCTCTCAATTGAGCAGCTTCTTCGTACCGTTGACTTTTAACAACTCTATTCTTTTCAAGTTTAATCTCCTCAACTGCCTCTTCTAAGTCTACCACTTCTTGTGGTACGTTGATGTTTTTGATGTGAACTCTCGCTCCTACTTCATCTATAACATCAATGGCCTTGTCAGGTAAAAATCTATCGGTAATGTATCTTTCTGAGTATTTTACTGCCGAAACAATGGCTTCATCAGAATAAGTTACATTGTGGTGATCTTCGTATTTGCCCTTGATATTGTTCAGAATCTCAATGGTTTCGTCTATCGAAGTAGCATCCACCATTACCATTTGGAATCTTCTGGCCAAAGCACCGTCTTTTTCTATGTATTGACGATATTCGTCTAAAGTTGTTGCACCAACGCATTGAATATCCCCTCTGGCCAAAGCTGGTTTGAACATATTGGAGGCGTCCAAAGAGCCGCTTGCTCCACCTGCACCTACAATAGTGTGAATTTCGTCAATGAAAAGAACGATTTGAGGATTTTTCTCAATTTCAAGCATAACTGCTTTCATTCTTTCCTCGAACTGACCTCTATATTTTGTTCCAGCCACCAAAGAAGCCAAGTCTAGTGTCACTACTCTTTTACCAAAAAGCACACGTGAAACTTTCTTTTGGACAATTCTAAGTGCTAAACCTTCGGCAATGGCTGTTTTACCCACTCCGGGCTCTCCAATTAATATAGGGTTATTTTTCTTTCTTCTGGAAAGAATCTGAGCAACTCTTTCTATTTCTTTTTCGCGACCTACGATAGGATCAAGCTTGCCTATTTCAGCCATTTTAGTCAAATCTCTGCCGAAATTATCCAAAATCGGTGTTCTTGACTTTTCTCCTGTTTTTGAGTCTGCTTTTTGGCTTCCATAAGATCCACCGCCACCACCAAACGACTTATCATCGTCATCGGTATCTGGTCTTTCCATGGTTGGTTCTTGGCCAGTAAGTTGGTATTCCAACATTTCCTTGATCAATTTGTAATTGATTCTGTAGCGATTCAAAATTTGGCAACCCAAATTATCATCGTCTCGTAAGACTGCTAGCAATAAATGCTCAGTTCCGATAACATCAGATTTGAATATTTTTGCTTCTAAGTGGGTGATTTTTAAGACTTTTTCCGACTGTCTGGTCAGGGGAATGTTAGAAAGGTTTTTGATGGTATTGGTAGCTGTTCCTCTTGTTGAATTTTCAATTGAGGTTCTCAATTCTTCAGGATTTAAACCCGCCTTTTGAATCAACTCCAAACCCAATCCTTCACCTTCACGAATCATTCCTAAGATTAGATGTTCAGTCCCGATGTAGTCGTGCCCCAATCTCAATGCCTCTTCACGGGCAAGAGATATAACTTCTTTTACTCTTTGTGAAAACTTGGGTTCCATTTAATCTCCTTTTTTATCGAATTAACATTATTTTTTAAAACATTGTTCAAATGACCGAATTCTTTGAACTTTTAAGTATCTGCACGCTCTCAGGTCCTTTCGAAAAAAGAAGGTCAATGACGCTGAGGTTAGGCTCAAACTTATTGCCAAAGTTTTGAAAATATTCCACTGGTTTATAAAAATCTGGTAAATCGAGCCTATTCTTTGCATTAAAGCTAATAAAATCGTTTTTATTCTCAAAATACGAAAATTCAGCTTGACAAATTGTCTTGTTTATTTTTAATATTTCAAGACATATTGTCAGAGATTTGTGATTAAAGTCCACTAAGTAATCGTAGGGCCTATCAAATAAGGGCCGAAAGAGATACTCATAATAATCGTAGTAGGGACTTTTTTTGTAGGAATTCTCGATGGTTTTAAAAATTGTCTTCCGCCAATCCGTTCTGTTATCAATCTTTATTTCTTTAATAATTTCGTTATTTGGAGCCTTTTGGATAGGAACTGTTAGGGTTTCTACTTGATGTGGCCCGAGGATATTGGCTCTTGTTCGATAAGATTGTTTCCGGTACTGCTCGCCAATGTTTATTTTTATTTCAGATTCTTCTAAAATTGCGGTCATATAAGCCAAACATGGCAAAAAATTTGATGAGAATATCATCGTAAGATAATTTTTATGATTTTTAGAAGTTTAAAGAACAAAGATAATAAGGCAATTTTGATGGTAAGAGGTTTTGTATTTATAGTTTTTGGTTTAATTTCTTTGTTTGTAAGTAATGATACTTTTGCGTTTGAAAATATCAAGCTCAAGGTAGTGGTTATTAATAGTTTCGATGGCAATCAACTGCAGTCCAATTTTGATATCAAAGTTACACTCGACCCTAGCGGTCAGGTGGTAAAGTTGACTTCGAACAAGAAGGAATCGTACTATGAAGTTTCACGAGGACAAGTCATAAAGGTTTCTGTGACAGCTGTTGGATTTTATACCGAACAAAAAGTGGTCGAAACCGAGAATCTCAACGATGGAGATGTTATAGAGGTTCAAATGAACCCAAAACCATCAGGTAAATTGGTTTTGACAACCGTGGATTCTGAAACCAAAGATCCTGTAGTGGCAGATGTAGAAATAGTTTATTTTTCACGAATTAATAAGGAGAAAATAAACGAACAAAATACACAGGTTAGTTATTTCTACGAAATGAAAGGTAAATATAAAATTACCACAAACGCAGATGGTTATCTAAAGGATTATCGAGAAATAGACCTTGATATTTCGGCCAATCAAAAAACTGAGAATTTGATAATAGAGTTGGTAAAAAACCGGATGAAACAAGAAGTAAGTTTGTTTGACGTGTCTACCAATGGAAAAATATCTTCAGGAACGGCGGTCATAACCCACGATGAAACGGGCCAAAAGATTTTTGAAGGAAAAATAGAAAATGGGATAATTCAGTTCGACGGAAATAGAAATGACAACTATACACTAACCACTAAAGTCAACGGTTTTTCTGATCTTAAGAGTCCGTTTCTGCTTGATGGGAAGCCAAAAAAATACGGACTAACCCCCAATTCGACCCTACAAATTGAGATTTTTGACGAAGAGTCGAACCAGAGACTTGGTGTTGATTTGGAAATCATTAGTCCTTCCGGTAAAAAATTCAAAGCCATAACAACAAACAAAGAAAGCTATAATTTTACGCCAACAGAAACTGGTACTTATACCATTGAATCCAAGGCTACTGGCTACATAAACAGATCTGGAAACTTTAGTATCAAATCTTTGACTGCGGGAAACACTTTTTACACTTTAAGGCTAAAAAAAGGTTCCAACGAGTATGTTATCAATGTTTTTGATTACGAAACCAAAAATCCAATCAACAATGCCTTGGTGAAGGTTTTTAACGAGCAATCAAGAGAAATTCAGGGTAAAGCAAACAAGAACCAGAAAACTGTTAATCTAGACGCAGAAAAGAAACACTTTTATGAAGTATCAGCTGCTGGATACAATGATTATACAGCTAATGTGGGATTTGATAAGTCAATACAGGTCTTTTTGAAGAAAAAATTGGCTGATTCGTTAATCACTGTAGAAATAAAGGTAATAGATGAGCAAACCAGGTTGTCAATAAAGGATGCTAGACTGAGGGTTTTTGAAGATAATGTAAAGGCCTTGGCATTAAGTTTTGATCCATCAATTTCGAGTTTTGTTTCTAACAAGATCAATCCAAAGCTTAGTTACAGTTATGAATTGTCAGCAAAAGGGTATAATAATTTGAGGCAAACATTGGCTCTTAACGATAGGAAAATAGAGTTAGTAATGACTGCTTTTGAGATTAGTAACTTCTATTTTTCGGCATTTGATGCCTTTACCAAAGAAAAAATTGATGCTGAATTTAGTATTAAGGTAGGTCAAGTGCCTATTAAACAGGATATTGAAGATGGCAAAGTAAAAGTAAGTCTCTCTGGCACTAATAACTACAATTTGGATGTACAAAAGGATAACTACAAAGGTGTGTCAAAGCTATTGGATAAAAGAGAAGCCGAAAACGATGAATTCAAAATTGGGTTGTTTAGAGAAAGTTACCCCATCTTGTTTAAACTAAACAATAAAGTCGAGGCCGAAAATATATCTGGTGTGAAGGCAACTATTAGAAACAAAGTAGACAATAAATCGGAGAATTTGATTTATGATGAATCAAAGAATGGATTTAGTGGTAATATAAGTCCTGAAGGTAATTATTTCATTGAAATAAATATGAATGGTTTTGAAAACTTCACGGGTGCTTTTGTCTTGAAACAAGCCAATCCTGAAAAATTGGAATATGGTTTGACCTTAAAACCAATAAAAAAAGTGGCAGAGAAGGTTATTCCAGAAAAGCCAATCGCGAAAGTAGAAGAATCCAAAGTCAAGTCAGAAGTTGCTAAACAAACAGAAGTAAGTCCAATAGAAAGCCCTAAACCTACTTTGGATATTAAAAAGGGTGTGAAATATCCACTTGAGGGTGTGAATTTTGAAAAGAGTAAGACTGTTTTGGTGAAAGGTGCTGAAGTAAAACTTGACGGCGTAGTGGATTACCTTAAACAAAATCCAAAGGCACAAATTGAGGTGGCTGGTCACACCGACAACGAGGGCACAGACCAACGATTGAACCAACGACTTTCGGAGTTTAGGGCTAAAGTGGTAGCCAATTATCTTTTTAACAAAGGTATTTCACCAGATCGAATAACTACCGTAGGTAAAGGTTCTTCTGAGCCTATTGTACCGAACGATACAGACGAGAACAAATCGAAAAATAGACGTATTGAAATATTGATTTTAGAGGATTAAGACTTGGCTGCAGCTCTTCTGAGTCTATCATTTATGGCTACGCCAAGGCCTTTCTCTGGTACCAATTCTATAAAGACTTTTTCAATTTCCATTTTATCAAATTGGCGAAGAGCGTCAAAAAGTCTAAAGGCAGCCTCATTAAGATTGCCCGCCTCAGATAGAAGTATCTGGTTTTCAAATCCTTCAAGTTTTGTATTAAATCTTAAAAAGCCAGTTGACTCCTTATGAATCTTTTGAAGTTCTGAAAAATCATTCAAAATTTCTATTCTTTTGTTCGGGGAATAATGCTTGTCCAACATTCCGGGTGCCTGCGGGTTCGAACTTGAGTGGTCATTTATTAATATTTCACCAGAAAATACTTTCCGAATTTCATCCAAATCAAGTCCACCTTTGCGGTATATAATAAGCCTTTCATTTTCTATGCCCACTATTGTTGACTCCAAACCGACTTTACTCGGCCCGCCGTCTAGAATATAGGGTATCTTCTCCCCTAGTTGTTCATATACATGATGTGCTGTTGTGGGCGACACATAACCAAATGGATTAGCACTTGGAGCCGCTAGGGGAAAGTTCAGGCTATTTAGAAGTTCTAAGGTCAAAGGATGCTTAGGAATTCGAATTGCGACTTTTTCGAGTCCTGAAGTAGTTATTTCGGGAATTATTTCGCTTTTTTTGACCAAAAAAGTTATGGGGCCTGGGCAAAATTTCTCCGCCAAACCTAGTAATTGAACTGGAAAATCAACTGTATATTTTTGAAAATCAGCAATTTCCCCAACATGAATAATCAATGGGTCAAAACTCGGGCGATTCTTGGCTGCATAAATATTACTTACGGCCAAAGGATCTAAAGCATTTGCAGCTAGTCCATAAACTGTTTCGGTAGGAATGCCTACCAGACCACCATTGTCTAGAATATCCTTGGCTTTTAAGTTATCAATGCCGATTTCTGCCCTCATAATTGTTTTTCAAAATATAATATATCCTCTTCAGGATTGATGTTGTAGGGGTTTGTTTGCTCAAAACCAAGTTTCTTATACAAAGCCACTGCGGATTCCAAACGACCTAGGGTGTCTAGTTTCATGGTTTTGAAACTCAAATTCTTTGACTTTTCTAAGAGAGCTTCGGTAAGCATTTTCCCAATTCCATAACCTTGATAGTCAGGAAGTACGAATAAGCGTTTCATTTCACATATTCCGTCCTCCAGTTGTTTTAATGCAACAATTCCTGCAATATTTTCCCTTTCTTTCGCCAAAAGTATAGTACCTGTTGGTACTGAATATTTACCAGGTAAAGTATCCAATTCTTCCTGAAAGCCCTGGAAGCATAAGGAGATTCCTAAATGGGCCTGATATTCAATGAAAAGTTCTTTAACGACCGACATTTCATGAGTTTGAGCTTCATGTATTTCAATTTTACGCTCAAAATAGCCCTCTGAATAGTTTACTTCCTCCAAAGTAAGGCCTTCTGCTTTTGCAGCTATACCAGCTTTGGTCCTGTCTCGTTCCAATATTATTTTTTCAAAATCTTCAACGGTTATTTTGCCATAGCCGACATTCAGCAATGTCCCCACTATTGCCCGCACCATACCTCTGAGAAACCTATTGGCTTTGATATGAAACTCTAAAGTATTTCCATTTTGCACCCAAAAAGCCTCTTCGATCTTACAATCAAAGGTATTTACACTGGTTTTAACTTTGCTAAAGCTCTTGAAATCAATATGTTTTAGCAAAATACCAGATGCCTCGTTAAGTTTTGCGATATCGAGCTTTTTGAAATAAATGGCAGCAATTTCTCTTTTGAATGGGTCTTTGCTGTTGATAATCCGATAAATGTATTTTCTATTGAGGGCATCAAATCTGGTGTGACTGTCTGGAAATACCAAGAAGATTTTGTTGACCGAAATGTCACTTTTTAGAAACTTATTGAGTCTATTTTTAAGGGCGTCTAACTCTACAAGTTTTTTAGAAGTTCTAAAATGAGCAAATTGTTGTCTGGCATTCACTCCAGTATCTGTACGACTACTGCCCATAATAGAAATATTCTCGCCCAAAATGGTACTAAGAGCGTTTTCGAGTTCGCCTTGAATGCTGGGGTTGTTGGGCTGAATCTGCCAACCATGAAAATTGGTACCAAGGTAAGAGACCTCTATAAAGTATTTCATGCCGCAAAATTATGGATTTTTTCAGCAATATAATTGATAAATGATTTTTTAGGCTTTAAAAAAATGCTTTAGTTTGTAGGATTAAAAAAACAATAAAACCCTGATTATATTATGAAATTGACCGTTAGAATTCAGCTTATGTTGATGATGTTCTTGATGTTTTTTACTTGGGGCTCATGGTATGGGCAGATGGGAAAGTATATGTTTACCACTTTGAATGCCAACGGTGACCAAATTGGAAACGCCTACGCTACCTTTTCTATCGCTTCCATAATTGCACCTTTCTTTGTCGGAATGATAGCTGACAGGTATTTTTCAGCACAAAAAGTAATGGGTGTTTTGAATTTATTGGGTGCTGGAATTCTCTATTTTTTGATCCAAAATCAATCGGCCGATGACTTTTTCTGGTATATACTGGCCTATACCTTGACTTTCGCTCCAAACCTTGCATTATCTAGCTCCATTGCCATGAATCAAATGAAAGATCCGGGTAAGGAATTTCCAGTTATCAGGGTTTTGGGTACTATCGCTTGGATTGTTGTGACAAACATTATCGGTTTTTATGAGGTAGGAGATAAAGTGACGATTTTCCAAATAGCCATGTTTACTTCATTGGCATGGGCGGTTTTTGCCTTTACCTTACCAAATACACCTCCAAAAGCAACTGGAAATGCCACAGTAGGTCAAATTTTGGGAACAGATGCTTTTGTGTTGTTTAAAGATCGTTCGTTCTTAATTTTCTTCCTATCGTCGGTTTTGGTTTGTATTCCTTTGGCATTTTATTATGCTCACGGAAATTTATCGCTCACTGAGTCTAACATGAGCAATGTGGAGAATAAAATGTCACTTGGACAAGTATCTGAGGTCGGATTTATGCTTTTGATTCCTTTTGCATTACAAAAATTTGGCATCAAGAAAATGCTGATTGTGGGTTTGATTGCCTGGATTACACGTTTTATCTGTTTCGGATATGGTGATGGAATTTCATCAGAATGGGTGCTTTATATAGCCATTTTGCTTCACGGTGTATGTTATGATTTCTTTTTCGTTACTGGGCAAATTTATACAGATAACAAGGCGGGAGAAAAAATTAAGAACTCAGCACAAGGCCTTATCACATTTGCAACTTATGGTGTTGGTATGGGTATTGGGTCGTATTTGTCAGGAAAAGTACTGACTAAATACACCACAGTATTAAATGGAGTAACAAAACATGACTGGTCGGGCGTTTGGATGGTTCCAGCTTATATAGCCGCAGGTGTTTTGATCCTATTTATTTTGTTTTTCAAAGATAATACAAGAAATTCTGCCAAATAAATTGTATAATTCTAAGTTTGAAATTATTCAATTCGATATTAAATTTGTAAAAATTATAAAAAAATGGACTACAGAATAGAAAAAGATACGATGGGCGAAGTGCAAGTGCCTTCGCATGTTTATTGGGGAGCTCAAACCCAGCGTTCGATTGAGAATTTTCAAATCGCACAAGACATCAATAAAATGCCAAAGGAAATCATCAAGGCATTCGCATATCTTAAGCATGGTGCTGCTTTGGCAAACTTTGAGGCTGGGGTTTTGGATGAAGAAAAAGCAAAGCTCATTGGTGTAGTTTGTGATGAAATACTCGAAGGAAAATTAGACGATCAGTTTCCTTTGGTAGTGTGGCAAACTGGTTCGGGAACACAGTCTAACATGAACTGTAACGAGGTAATAGCTTACCGAGCACATGTCTTAAAAGGTGGTGAATTGAATGATAAAACGAAATTTTTACATCCCAACGACGATGTAAACAAGTCACAGTCTTCAAATGACACCTTCCCTACGGCTATGCACATAGCGGCCTATAAGATGCTCATTGAGAAAACAATACCGGGTATTGAAAAACTTAGGGACACACTTGCGGCCAAGTCGAAAGAGTTTATGAATGTTGTGAAAATTGGACGTACGCACTTCATGGATGCTACTCCACTTACACTTGGTCAGGAGTTCTCGGGTTATGTTTCACAACTGAACCACGGCTTAAAAGCAATCAATAATACATTGGATCATTTGGCAGAGTTAGCTCTTGGAGGTACGGCCGTTGGAACTGGGATTAATACGCCAGATGGATATTCGGAAAATGTTGCTGGTCAAATTGCCAAACTAACAGGTTTACCATTCAGAACCGCTGAAAATAAATTTGAGGCTCTTGCTGCACATGATGCCATTGTTGAGGCTCACGGTGCTTTGAAAACGGTGGCAGTTAGTCTTATGAAAATTGGCAACGATGTAAGAATGTTATCCTCTGGTCCAAGGTCGGGTATTGGTGAAATTTATATCCCTGACAATGAGCCGGGTTCGTCAATTATGCCAGGTAAAGTGAATCCTACACAATGCGAAGCCATGACCATGGCTGCAGCTCAGATTCTTGGCAATGATGTAGCTATTAATATTGGCGGTTCAAACGGTCATTTTGAGCTGAATGTTTTCAAACCGATGATGATTTACAACTTCTTACATTCTGCTAGACTTATAGGCGATGTTTGTGTGTCGTTTAATGATAAATGTGCGGTGGGAATTGAACCGTTACATGAAAATATCAAGAAGCACGTTAACAACTCCTTAATGTTGGTGACTGCGTTAAATACCAAGATTGGCTATTATAAAGCAGCTGAAATAGCTCAAACCGCCCATAAAAATGGAAGTACCTTAAAGGAAACGGCAATCGCTTTGGGATATCTGACTGCAGTTGAGTTTGATGAGTGGGTTAAACCTGAGGAAATGGTAGGAAAAATTTCCTGAAAATTTATTGGAAATATCCATTTGTATATTATTTTTGAGTAAAAAATATCACTAATGAAAAAATTAGTTCTTTTTCTTTTGTTGGGTTCTGCCACTTTTTCACTGTCTAGTTTTGGAATTGTGAGTAATCCGAGAATAGCTGAGCATCAAGCAAAAGCTGGGAAATGTATGGTGATTAACTCAAAATCAGCTGTTAACTCAGATATTTTATTGGTAAATCCTTTGTCAAATAATGCGAATGTTAACCAAGATGCTTCAAAAGAAGAATCGCAGAAAAGTTTTTTAAAGAGCTTTTTTGGATTTATTGTTAGTGCTTTGTCTCAAATCGTTATTACTTTGATTTCAAAATAATCAGTTTTGATAAATTTTTTGTTCAAAAAAACGTTGTCTTCTACAAGGCAACGTTTTTTTATGAAATATATCTTTCTCGTTTTTATTTTATTCTCCTGTGCCAAAAAAGATTCAGAGGTTTCCGATTTGAATTTTGAAAAAAACTCGGCCTTTATTGTTAATGGAGGAGATAACAGCATTTCTATTATCGATACCAAAAGTTTTGCTGAAAAAGGACGTTTTTATTTCAAAAATGTTGGAAATTCTTTTGCACATCATATTTACCTTTCAAAAGACTTCACCAAACTTTCAGTAGCTTTTCCAGAATACGACTTTTCTAATGGACATAATGGCTTACACGGTGCTTCAGTAGAAGGAAATGTCGGAATTTTGAATCTATTGGATAAATCTGTAAAGACTTTTCCAGTGGCTTTCGCCAACCACAATGCTATTTTATCTAATGATCAGTCTGAAATATGGACCAGTTTAGTATCTCATTCGGGAAAGATTCAAGTATTTGATGCCAACAACTTGACCTCTATTAAAGAAATTTCAGTTGGACCAGACCCAACAGAGGTAATTTTTGCAAAAAATGGAGAATTGGCACTTGTTGCTTGTGGAGAAACCTCTTTTTTGACAGTAATTGATACCAAAAAAAAGGAAATTATTAAGGAAATAAAAGTAGATCCATTCCCGACCAATGTGTGGCCTGGGTGGAATCAATCTGTTGTTTTTGTTGAAAATTCAAACGCCAAGAGTCTAAATATCGTTAATCTGGATGACTATAAAGTTATAGATTTTATTGATTTTGATTTTTTACCTGGATTTTCGATATTCAACTCATCGACAAACGAGCTTTGGGTTTGTGCCCCAAAATCTAATAAAGTTTATGTTTATGAAAAAGTACAAACTGAATGGATTAAGAAAAGTGAAATCCTGACGGATGTAGAGCCGCACCAGATTGGTTTTCTGAAAGACGGAAAAACTGCCTTTATCGTTAATCAGAAAGGGAACTCAGTACAAGTTGCTGATGTTTCCTCCAAAAAAATTATAAAAAAAATAAATGTTGGTCTCAAGCCCAATGGAATTGCGATTTGGGAATAATTATACAAAATGAAAGATATTCTTGAATTATTGGAGGCATATAATTGTCCTTTAGACTCGGAAATTTTAATTAAAAATAGGTTTATCGATTTCGTAAAAAAACACAAAAATTGTTTCGAGCGACATTTGGAGATTGGTCATATTACTGCCTCTGCCTTTATTTTTGACCCAAGTAATAGAAAAACACTCTTACTGCATCATAAAAAACTCAATAAATGGTTACAACCTGGTGGTCACTGTGATGGCGAAAAGGACACGCTTTCAGTCGCTATTAAAGAGGTTTTTGAAGAAACTGGGCTTGTTGTAGAGAATCTTAGTCAAGATGTGTTTGATTTGGATATTCATACAATTCCCGAAAATAAGGGAGTTCCAGAACACGAACATTTTGATGTAAGATATTTACTTATCGCAGATTCCACCATTCCTTTGGTACAAAACCACGAGACCAATCAATTGAAATGGGTTAAATTGTCAGAAATGGAAAAATACACTACAGAGGAGTCGTTGGTGAGAATGAAAAATAAGCTTAATTTAAAATATTAAAAATCAAATCTTTGTAAATATCTCCTTCTGATATTGAGCCAGACTCTACGCCTTTTGATTTCTGATCAGCTATTCTCAACGCATGTATGACTTTCATCAATTGACCTATTGGATATAATGAGGCCGCTTTTTTATAATCTTTTAGGAAATAGGCATTTACACCCATATTTCTGGCTAAATCTGCGTCAGATTGATTTTTAAGTCCATGTAGCAAAAGAACCTTGGAGAAAAAATTATAAAGAATAATGATATTAGGCGTAATTGGGTGGTCTTTGGTGTTATCTCCAAAGTATTTTACTATCTGAAAACTCTTTTTTACGTTTTTCTCGGTTAGAGCTTTTTGTAACTCAAAAACATTATAATCTTTCGAAATTCCAACATATTTTTCAATAGTTGTTGCGTCAATTGCCTCATCTGGCTTTAGATTTACCTTTAGTTTATCTATCTCGTTGTGTATAGCTTGCAAGTTGTTGCCGATGTGTTCAGAGAGTAATTGAACCGCTTTTGGACTTATTTTCAGATTTAGTGAAGCACAATGCGAAATTATAAAATCAGGGATTTCATAATCATACATTTTTTTGAAGTTCAGATTTTGGCCATGTTTTGCAAAGGCTTTTACCCATGACTTACGTTCATCCTGTGCTTTTCCAAAACTCAAAACCAAGATGGTAGAACTCAAAGGATTATTTACATAGTTTTCAATCAGTGTTTGATTGTCTTTATTGCTCAAATCCGAAATCATGTGGGCTTCTTTGATCAATACCAGCTGTCTTTCGGCCATCATCGGAAACTTTCTTGCATAGTTTAATATATCACCCGTTGTAATATCCTTGCCGTAAAGTACATATTCGTTGAAACCTTTTTCGAAGTCTGGAATTGCTATTTCTAAAATTTTCTGGACGAACTGATCTACATAAAAAGGCTCAGTACCATGTAATAAATACACAGGTTTGAGCGACTTTCCGTCCAATTTGTCTATTATTTGCTGATAATTATTTGCCATCTGCCAAGTGTTCTTTCAAAAATTTATCACAGTGTTTTTTAAGATCCTCGAAGAAATCAAGGAATTTCTCATTGAGGAAATAGTAGTTTTCTTCAAATTCTTTAAGAGATAGTCGTAGGTCAACTTCTGGTTTGTTTATGCGTTTGTTGAGATTCAAAAATGCTTTTTCAAGTCCCCAATTTTCCTTGTAATTTTTAAGCCAGTCATGTTCTATCATAGAGTTAATCATTCCTTGGAGCTGTTCCGGCTGAATATCTAAATACTTTTTGAGAGATTTATAAACCCTCGGTCTGAAACTATCAAAAGGCTCTTCAGTGAAAATCTCCCAATTTTTTACCAAATAATGATCAAACAAAACATCAATTACAATAGGTGAATATTTACCAAAGTTGGGATAGAAAAGTTCTTTGCATTCTTTTACAACCGGATGCGAATCGGTCATAGTGTCTATTTGGCGATGCATCATTAGACCAAGTTTGACATCGTGGGGTAATTTACCGTTAGTTTCGTTCTCTATTGGTCCAGTAACAAAATCTTCTAATAGATTACCAAGAATGATTCCTTCATTTCGACCAGCTAAAAAAAGGTGTGCCAAGTAATTCATGTCCTTTCGTATTTAACTACCTCAACTCCAAACTTTCGAAGAAAATCAACTCCTTCGTCGCTTGGAATACCTTTGTATTGAGCATAAGAATTCAAATAAAACACTTTCTTTATTTTCATTGAATAAATGACTCTTGCACAAGCTATACAAGGTGACAAGGTTACATAAAGTGTTGATCCCTCGACTTTTGCACCATTTTTTGATGCGTAAAGTATAGCGTTTTGCTCAGCATGTAATGCTAGAGAACAGCTGCCTTTGGAGTCTCTTGGGCACCCTACTTCTCCAAAATCCTCGTCGCAGTTATGTGTACCTGATGGCGGCCCATTGTAACCAATAGAGGTTATTCTGGTATCATTTACCAAAACTGCACCTACCTGAGCCTTAATGCAATGGGACCTTTTGGCTAAGTTTATCGCCAAATCCATAAAAATGTCATCAAACTTAGGCTTTTCGGATTTTTTAAATTCCATAAATAAGAATTGGAAGACTAAAAATTTGTTATTGTTTCAAAATTAAACAAAAACAAACCTGAAAGGAAATGTATTTTCTCCTGCAGATAATTTTTATTGAGAAATTAGTCGTTTGTAGACAATTTCGTCACCAGACTTGACTCGTAAGTTGTAGATTCCTTTCCCCAAATCGGCCTTGGAGATTTGTATTAGTCTGCTTGGAGAGTCCTCAAATGCGGACTGGACAATTAATTTTCCAGAAGTATCAAATATTTCATAATTAAAATTTGCGAAGTCATTTAGTAGTATTTGAAACTGTAAATAATCGGTAGAAGATGGATTTTCTAGCACTTTCACGATCAATTTCTCTGCTTGAGGTAAGTTGAATTCTGAGTTAGTAACTAATCGTTTACGTCTTTTACTCACCTCCAAAACTGCACGAACACGCGTTTTTTGATCTACCGTGAAAATATTCATGCAACTATCGGCTGTGTAGTCCATGTAGTTTTCTATCATGTTCAAAGTACGAGTTCCTCGGCAGTTTGAATATTTTGGTGTGCATCTTATAGTGAGGTTGCCGCTCTCTGTTGGTGGAGTGTCGTTACAGAAATCGTCGCCACAGTATTCATCACCCCAAATATGGATTAATCCAAGCCAGTGGCCTATTTCATGGGTAAGCGTACGACCATAGGTGTATACACCGCTGATGGATGTTCCTGTCCGTCTTCCAAAAGCCCTATGGTCAATCATTACACCGTCTATTTTTTCATCTATTTCTTCAATCTCCAATCCATCATATTCTCCTGTTGGAAACTCCGCATAACCCAAAAAATCGTCATTGAGGGTAGTAACCCAAATATTCAAATACCGATTGGAATCCCAATATAACAAACTCGAGAGCAAAGTTTTTTCGTCGAAAACGTCAAAATTTGACTTTGGAGAATAAACTCTATTGATTCCTAAACTAGGCTTGCCATCTGGGTCTTTGTCGGCAAGGTAGAACTCTATATTCATGTCCGTTCCAACTGGTGAATTATTGAAACCCGGAGTAGAAATTTTCTTTCTGTAGTCTTCGTTTAATACTTTAATTTGAGAAAAGACCTGCTCATCTGAAATATTCCCATTGTTTTCACCTCCGATTTTACCAGCCGAATTATTGTGTATGATATGAACTACAACAGGGATTCTGATAAGTTTATCGGCAAAAGCACTTTTCTTGTCGTATTTTCTATAAAAATCTTGAAGTTTAAGATTCAAAGCTTCGTGTCTTCGTCTTAATTTTTCATCGGCAATATCACCCACAGCACACTTTTTTTGAGCATGTAGGTTCAAAACTGCCGAAAACAGAATTAAAAGACTAAGAATCCGCTTTTTCATAGGCTTGTAATATTTTTACTACCAATGGATGTCTTACAACGTCTTTTCCGTCTAATTCTATGAATTCTATTCCATTAATTTTTTGAAGCTTCGTCTCGGCGTCTTCCAATCCCGACTTCTGATTTTTTGGCAAATCCACCTGAGTTTTGTCGCCAGTAACAATAATCTTGGAGGCTGGACCCATACGGGTCAAAAACATTTTAAGTTGCATAGGAGTGGTATTTTGAGCTTCATCCAAAAGAATGAAGGCGTTGTCCAGTGTTCGGCCTCTCATGTAGGCCAAAGGAGCTATTTCAATGGTGTTCTTTTCCAAGAATGCTTTCAGTTTTTCTCCCGAAACCATATCTTCCAAAGCATCATAAATGGGTCTCAAGTAGGGATCAATCTTTTCTTTTAGGTCGCCTGGTAAGAAACCAAGATTCTCTCCCGCTTCAACAGCTGGGCGGGTTATAATAATTTTCTTGACTTTTTTGTCCTTTAATGCCCTCACGGCCAATGCTACAGCGGTGTAGGTTTTACCTGTTCCAGCAGGTCCAATCGCAAACACGATATCCGATTTTTCAGAAGCTTCAACCAGTCTTTTTTGGTTTAAAGTTTTGGCTTTAACAATTAAACCTCTGTTGCCATGAACTATGATGTCTTTTTGATTGAGTATCTCGTCAATGTGCTGCGTCTCTCCTTCCAAATAATTCTTTATATTTTCTAACGAAAGATGGCCCGTTTTCTCAAAATGGGCTAAAAGTTTCTCAAACAAACTACTTAGTTGGTTTACGTCTTTTTCTGGACCTTTTAAGAAAATCTCCTCTCCACGGGAGATTATTTTGCTTTGGGGGTATGATTTAGCTATTTCTTTAATGTTTTCATTCTGAAATCCGAAGAATTCATTCAAAGACGATGATTCTAGTTTGAGTGTTTTTTCAGTCAATTGTTAACCTATTTATAATTTTGTTCAAATTTGGAAAAATTATTAACAATTTCAACGTTTTTTCCACAAAAAAATATTGCTTTCGGATTAAATTACTGATAAATAATCGTTTCTAAATTTTAAGGTTTTTTGTAACTTTATTATCAATTTTTTTTGGTGTAATATTGTACTCGGATCACCGAATTTGAAAAAAACAGGCTTTGAGCGAATCTATAAATAAATCGATTGTCAGTGAGAATTTATCTCTTCAGAGAGGTAAAGTTGCTCCCCAAACCCCCGAAATGGAAGAAGCGGTTTTGGGAGCAATTCTCATTGATAAAGATGCGTTTGGCCTTATCTATGAGCTGCTTAATGTTGAAAGTTTCTATTCCGAGGCTCATCAGATTATCTTTTCTACTATAACTGACTTGTTCAAAAGTTCAGAACCCATTGACTCTTTGAATGTTATAAGGAACCTCAGAAAAACGGGGCTTATCCAAAAAGCTGGGGGAGCAAAATACATAGCTAGTCTGAGTAGTAAAATCAATTCTGCGGCCAACATTGAATATCATGCCATGGCCATTTCTCAGTCTGCCATAAAACGAGAAATGATACGGGTTTCTGGTGAAATTTTAGAAGAAGGATTTTCTGATAATTTTGATGTTTTCGATTTATTAAATAAAACAGAGCAGTCGTTTTTTAGTATTTCGGAGAAAAATATCAGAAAGAATTACTTGGACGCCAACACCATCATGCGTAATACGATTGATGAGTTGGAGCATAAAAAACAAACCAATGTTGATGGTTTGACGGGTATTGCAAGTGGATTTAATGATTTAGACAATCTTACAGGTGGCTGGCAAAAAACAGAGTTAACGATTATTGCGGCTAGGCCAGGTATGGGTAAAACTGCATTTGTGGTTTCTTCAATGAGAAATGCCGCTGTTGACCACAACATTCCTATTGCTATTTTCTCCTTGGAAATGTCAGCTACTCAGCTAATGTTGAGAATGATATCTGCTGAAGCTGAGATTGATTCAGAAAAGCTGAGAAAAGGTACCCTACAAGGCCATGAATGGGAGCAATTGCACCATAGAATCGAGAAACTTTCTAAGTCTAATATTTTTATTGACGATACTCCTGCCCTATCTATTTTGGAATTGAGAGCCAAATGTCGTCGACTAAAGGCTCAGCACAACATTCAGATGGTTATCATTGACTATTTACAGTTAATGACAGGTGATGATGGTTCGGGTGTTTCGAACAGTCGTGAACAGGAAATTGCCGCTATTTCAAGATCACTGAAAAACCTTGCAAAAGAATTAGAAGTTCCTGTTTTGGCTCTTTCGCAATTGAGTAGAGCCGTGGAAACCCGTGGTGGTGATAAAAGACCGCAACTGTCAGATTTAAGGGAATCAGGGTCTATCGAGCAGGATGCAGACATGGTTATGTTTTTGTACCGACCGGAATATTACAAAATTACGGAGGATGAACAAGGAAACTCGACAGAGGGGATTGGTGAAGTGATCATTGCTAAAAACCGTGCAGGTACAATTGACACCATAAGGCTTCAGTTTATTGGTAAGTTCACTAAATTCGCCAATATCGGTGAATACTCAGGTGTCTCTTCAATTCCAAATTCATTCAGTCAACACTCAGGAATTAGTCAGTTCGAATCACAGGCCATAGATCCCGGTTTTCAGACGTTCAAAAGTAAAATGAACATAGAAGAGGAAACTCCAAAGCCCAATTTAGACGAGGAGTATCCATTCTAAACTCAGACTCTAAAGTTTTTTAGTATCCAGCCGCCTCCAATTACATCGTCACCTTCATAAAAGACGGCAGCTTGGCCAGGAGCTATGGCAGCTACCGATTCATCAAAGTGAGCTTCAATTTTATCGGCTTCGATTTGTTTAATAAAAGCAGACTGTCCTTTGTCTTTATATCTGATTTTGGTAACAGTTTGAAGGCCACCTTCTGGCAAAGTCGCATATTTTTGCAAATTTAGTTTTCCAACTGTCATTGCATTTTTCATAAGATACTCTTCAGTTCCTAACACCACCTCATTGGTTTCTTTGCGTATTTCAGTTACAAAAACGGGGTAGCCCATTGCTATTTTTAAGCCTTTTCTTTGTCCAATGGTATAAAAAGGATAACCTTCGTGTTTTCCAACTATTTCGCCTGTTTCAAGAACAAAATTGCCGCCATTTACTCTTTCTTCTAGCCCTTCTACCCTTCTTTTTAGGAATCCACGATAATCATTATCTGGTACAAAACAGATTTCATAAGACTCAGATTTATTAACCAAATCGTAAAATCCTTTCTGTTTCGCCATGTTTCTGATTTCCTCTTTTGTGTATCCTCCAAGCGGTAGAATTGTACGCGATAGGCTTTCCTGCGATACTCCCCAAAGTACATAACTCTGGTCTTTGGTAAGGTCAACTCCTTTTGATATCACATATCTGCCATTTTCTTCTCGTATTTTGGCATAATGCCCGGTAGCAATAAACTCGCAATCCAGATTATCTGCACGCCTCAAAAGTGCGTCCCATTTTATGTGTGTATTGCACAAAACGCATGGATTGGGGGTACGTCCCTCTAAATATTCTCCTGTGAAATGATCTATAACGTAGTCGCCAAATTCAGACCGAATGTCTAATATATAGTGAGGGAAACCTAAATCTACCGCAATGGCTCGGGCGTCGTTTATAGAGTCAAGGCTACAACAGCCTGTTTCTTTCTTTGTACCACCTGAAGATGCATAATCCCAGGTTTTCATGGTCATACCAATAACTTCATATCCTTGTTCATGGAGCAAAACTGCTGCTAATGAACTATCAATACCGCCGCTCATGGCGACCAAAACTCTTCCTTTTTTACTCATGATTTCACTGCGAGGATTCAAAGTCCTCCGTTTCGTTAAAAATTAAAATACAAAAATAGGTAACAATAAAGCCATTTGATTGGTTCTTACGTAATTTTGCAAAAAAAAGAAATTGATGATGCCCAAAACTACTTTGGTAAAAAGTATTACAAGTTTATCAGAAGCACGATACTGTTCAGGGATGATGGTGGATTATATTTCGTTTGATTTAAATCCGGATAGTCCCGATTATGTGCCAATAACCAAATTTGAAGAAATAAAAAACTGGCTAAGTGGTGTTAAAATATTAGGTTCTTTCGAAACTTCCGATATATTTCAAATCATAGATACGCTTAATACTTATAGCTTGGATGGTTTTATTTTTAGTGAAAATCAGAATAGTATGTTGGATGATTTAGAAGTCTCTGACAAGTTTTTGGAGGTTTCCAAGGATACTGAATTCGACGAAAACCTGAATATATACTACATTATATATACTGGACCTATAGAAAATGCCGTAATATGGGCAAATGGATATAATGTTTTACTCGGTTACGAATTTGAAAATGTAGATGATCAATCCGATTATCTTGCCGGTTATGCATTCAAAGGAAGTAAGGAATTAAGACCTGGTATCAATAATTATGACGGTCTTATGGAGGCTTTAGAAAAACTTGAAGATAGAGTTTAAGTTCTCAAACAGTATATTATCGGTTTATCAAGTATTTATACCACTTATGTAGTTTGCAATACACAGTACCGTTGTACGTACTAAGTTTGTTTCATAATTAATGAAAAAGCTATAATGTATGTACAGAATTAAAAACCAAAACAGTATCTTAGGTGGAGTTTGCCAGGGATTGGCCAGCTATTTAAAAACAGACCTTACATTGGTACGAATTGTATTTGTTGTCTTGTTTTTTACACCGTTTCCGATTATTATTTCGTACCTTATTTTGTGGGCCGTTTTGCCCAAACACCATTTAGAGATGGCAACCAGTAATGAATTTTATGAAACAAGTACAAATTTAAAACCAATAGCAGACATGAGCAATCAATCAAGAAACGGAAACATGGTAGGAGGATTGATCCTTATCATTTTAGGAGCAGTTTTTTCTTTCAAAACATTCTTTGATATCAACCTTTTTTCTTATTTGAAAAACATGTGGCCTTTGATTTTGATCGGCTTAGGTGTTTGGATTATAGTGAAAGACAAGGACGATAACAACGGAGAAATAAATAATTCAAACCCAACCGGTACCGGTTATTAATTTCTATAATTTATGAAAAATAACGGTAATATATTTTGGGGAGCCATTTTGGTAGCCTTTGGAGTGCTAATGCTCGGTGTTGTGAACGACTGGTTTCAGTTTGAGGTTTCTATGAGGGAATTGGCCAAATATTGGCCAGTACTGATAATCTTGGGTGGTATTGCGGTTTTTTTTACGCCAAAAAGGACGGTCTTCAATCCTACCACTGCACTGCTAGTTGCCTTTGCTATTCCTTTGGCTATTTATAATGCATCTACCTCAGCTATAGATAAAGTAAAAGCTGAAATCAATGATGATTTTGATTTCGACGTGGAAATGGACGACAATGACGATAATTTTACATTCGACTCCGACAGCTCAAATTCGTACAACACCTCCCAGAATTTTAGCGTACCATTCGATAAATCAGTTCAAGAAGTTAACCTAGAGATTGGTGGTGGAGCGGCTGAATTTTTTCTGAGCGAGGCATCAGGTTCTGACGTTTTTTCGGCCGAAACCAAACTTTTCGAGAATAAATTTAACTTAGAAGACGAAAAGAAAGGAACAATTCAGGAGATATCTTTCAAAATGAGTTCTAAGAATGGTTCGGATAATATTCGTTTAGGAAAAGGAATGAATAACGATGTCAATTTGAAACTAAGTAAAGCTCCAATCTGGAACTTGGACCTTGGAATTGGTGCAGGAGAACTTAAGTTTGATTTATCTGACTACAAAGTAAAAGACATTAAAATGGAAACAGGTGCTGCCGATATTAGCCTGAAAATGGGTGATAAGCTGAAAGAATCCAAAGTAAGAATTGAAAGTGGTGTAGCCAAGGTAAAGGTGATGGTTCCTAAAAATTCAGCTTGTCAGATTAAAATGGACGGTGCTTTAAATGCCAAAGATTTTGATGGATTCTCAAAGTCTGGTTCAAGAACTTGGAAAACCGAAAATTTTGATACGGCAACTAATAAAATTTATCTTGAAATTGAGAGCGGCCTTTCAGCTGTTTCTGTGGATAGATACTAATCTTTTTTGTAAGGTTTTTTCAAAGATTGAGTTATGTAAATAGCTCAATCTTTGTATTTTAGGGCTTCCACAGGACTTATTCGCCTAATTATTAATGATGGCAAATAAGAAATTGCAAGTACAACTATAAACGCCCCGATGTTTACGATTAATACCACCAACCAATTCCACTCAATTGGCACAAAATTCATGTAATAATTTGTCGGATCCAGTTTGATCAGTTTGTATTTGGCCTGTAAGAAAGAAAGTCCCAAGCCGATTATATTTCCCCATAGAAGTCCCCAAAGTATTATTTTGGAGCTGTTTAAAAGAAATATATTTCTGATTTGGTAGTTCTGTGTACCAATAGCCTTTAGAAGTCCAATCATTGGGGTTCTTTCCATAATCATTATAAGTAGTACAGAAATCATATTGAAGGCAGCTACAATGATTATCAAACCAATTACCATTACAATGTTTCTGTCTAAAAGACTGAACCAATCAAAAAATTGTGGGATAATCTCCGGTACCTTGAGAACTTCATATTCTT
Organism: Lacihabitans soyangensis; assembly: GCF_024343775.1. GTDB lineage: Bacteria > Bacteroidota > Bacteroidia > Cytophagales > Spirosomataceae > Leadbetterella > Leadbetterella soyangensis. The sequence continues at coordinate 75,348 of NZ_RJUF01000180.1, forward strand.
GCGGAAAAATATTAAGTAGTTTGCTTTTTACGGCATCCATTTGGTTAATGTCTTTTATGAAAATCTCATAATGTCCAAACTCACCATTTTGCCAGTTATTAATTTTTTGAATAATACTAAGGTTGGTTAAAACATAAACTTGGTCCAGTTCTTCTACATTGGTATCGTAAATACCCACTATCTTTAGTTTACGGGCTCTTGGAGGATTTTGAATAAAGTAAACCAAAAGGTCTTGATTCAACTTTAATTGTAGCTCATTGGCAATTTTTCGACTAATTATTATTTCGTTTTCCCCTCTGGCCTTAAGTTTTCGGCCTTCCACAATATTTTGTTCAAATTCAGACCAGTCATACTTTTCATCTATACCTTTTAGTACCACTCCAGAAATTTCTTCCTCCGATTTTAGTATGACAGACTTCATGGCAACTTTGTTGACGGACTTTACTTCGGGTAGATTTTTGGTATTCTTAAAAAAAACCAAATTATTTGCCATCGTCGCTTCTTCAAACGAGCGATTAAGTGTAATTTTGTTGACTTGAATGTGGGATGTTTGGCTAAAAAGTTTTTTCTTAATGGTGTTTTTAAAGCCTAATAGTATAAAAAAGGACAAAATTAGCACAGACACAGCAATGGCAATGCTGGCTATTCCTACTTTGACAATAATAGATGAGAAAGTTTGGTTTTTCGTGTGTTGAATTTTTTTAGCCAAATACAATGCTATATTCATCTAAATTTCTTTTTTCTATAAAATATTTGATTGCAAAAGTAACGTTTGCATTTCAAAACTAAGTTAAATAACCAAAGGAGTTTGAATAATTAATAAGCAATTGATGACAGAACAAGAGATTTTGATTATAGATTTTGGGTCGCAGTATACCCAACTTATAGCCCGCAGAGTAAGAGAATTAAACGTGTATTGTGAGATTCATCCTTTTCATCACTTGCCCGAAATTACTGAAAATATCAAGGGAATAATACTTTCTGGTAGTCCATGCTCAGTTAGAGACGAGGATTCTCCTACAATTTCCATAGAAGAATGGAGGGGTAAATTACCGATTTTAGGTGTTTGTTATGGAGCCCAATTGATGGCTAATAACTTTGGGGGTAGTGTTGAGGCATCTAATACCCGTGAATATGGCAGAGCTTTTGTTGATGATTTTGACTCATCAAATGAATTATTTAATGGTGTTTCACAGAATTCTCAAGTTTGGATGTCACACGGAGATACCATTACCAAACTACCTAACGGAGCTAAATTAATAGCTTCTACTTCTGCCGTAAAAAATGCAGGGTTTGTATTTGAAAATGAAAAAACCTTTGGAATTCAATTTCACCCTGAAGTGACACATTCAACCGACGGTGTAAAAATACTCGAAAATTTTGTTGTAAAAATTTGTGGATGTGACCAAAGCTATACCCCAAACTCTTTCGTGGAAACTTCGGTGGCCGAGTTGAAGGAAAAATTAGGTAATGATAAGGTTGTTCTTGGTTTATCTGGTGGTGTAGATTCTTCAGTGGCGGCTTTGTTAATTCATAAAGCCATTGGCAAAAATTTATATTGCATATTTGTGGATAACGGTCTGTTGAGAAAAAATGAATACCAACAAGTTTTAGAGTCTTATCAAGGTTTGGGATTAAATGTTATTGGTGTAGACGCATCTCAAAGATTTTATGCTGCATTGAAAGGTTTGACCGATCCTGAAGCAAAGAGAAAGGCAATTGGTAAAACATTTATCGAGGTGTTTGACGATGAGGCACATAAAATTTCTGACGTCAAATGGCTCGGTCAAGGAACAATATATCCCGATATTATAGAGTCAGTTTCTGTAAAAGGTCCGTCTGTTACCATAAAATCGCACCACAATGTAGGCGGATTGCCTGATTTTATGAAACTTAAAATCGTTGAGCCCCTTAAAACGCTTTTCAAAGATGGCGTTAGGTTAGTGGGTAAATCCATGGAAATGCCTCAGCATATTTTAGGAAGACACCCCTTCCCAGGGCCGGGTTTAGGTATTAGAATACTTGGAGAGGTTACGGCTGAAAAAGTTGAGATTTTACAAAATGTTGATGATATTTTTATTTCTGGTTTAAAAGAAAAAGGCCTTTATGACAGCATTTGGCAAGCCGGAGCTATGCTTTTGCCTGTACAAAGTGTAGGTGTTATGGGTGATGAGCGTACATACGAAAGCGTTGTAGCTCTTAGGGCTGTAACCAGCGTGGATGGAATGACAGCAGACTGGGCACACTTACCTTACGAATTTCTTGGCGAGGTCTCTAACAATATTATAAATAAAGTTCGAGGGGTTAACAGAGTGGTTTATGACATAAGTTCAAAACCGCCAGCAACTATTGAATGGGAATAAAACAAAAAAGCCAGACTTTCGGGTCTGGCTTTTTTTATTGTCTTTTTAACTTAATTCGGATTGATACTTCGTTCAAATTTCAAAGTAGGCTTTCTGTTGGCCTTGATATTTTTTTCTACTTCCTTGTTGGTGATTTTTTGTTTGTAGAATTTTAATCTTCTAATCTCAAGTTGACGAGCAATTAATAAATAGCCTGCAAATAATACCAAAAGCGATAAAGATAATTGAGTATTAGTAAAGTACTTACGAAGTACATACGTAAAAGTAGTTAGAGAAATGGTAGCAAAGTAGAGTATAAACGAGGTGGCAATATGTGAGAGACCATTATCTACCATTAAATGGTGTAAATGCAACCTATCAGCTTTGAAAGGCGACTTTCCTTTTAGAATTCTTAAACCAAAAACCCTTAATGTATCAAAAATAGGTACACTTAATAATATGATTGCAATAACAGGAGCGTTTCGGTATACCGAGTTGGGGTTGGTGTTGAAAACGTTGAATTGAACAAATTTTATAGCCAAAACTGCCACCACAAAACCAACGATTAGGGAACCTGTGTCACCCATAAATATTTTATTGGTTGGGGAAAAGTTGTACCTCAGAAAGCCCAACAAAGAGGCAGCCATCGAAAATCCTAAGCAAGCCAATGACCATTCGTTGTTTAATGCAAACCATAAAGCAAAACCAGCACTGGCTATCATCGCTATGCCTCCAGAAAGTCCGTCAACACCATCAATTAAATTAAATGAATTGATGAGAGCTACAATTAGAAATATAGTAAAAGCTGCACTAATAATGTATGGCAATTCATAAATGCCGAAAATTCCGAAGAAACTTGTGATTCTTAAATCGCTACCAACAACTACCAAAATAGCCACCAGTACTTGTGAGCCAAGCTTTTTGAGTGCATCAAGGGCAAATAAATCATCCTTTATTCCCAAAAAGAATAAAATAACTAAGCCCGCAAAAACTTTATGTAGCAGGAAGCCTTCGTCGTTGAAATTCCAAAGCATGTAACCTATTAAAGTACTTGCAAATATGGCTACGCCACCGAAGGTTGGGGTAGGCGTCTCATGTGAGCTTCTTTTGATTGGGTCAACCATCAGACCTTTTAGGTTACAGATATTAATTATCACTGGTATTGATCTCCAGGTAATAGCAAAGGACAGAATCATTGAAATTATCAACTGATATGTCTTTTCAATGAACAGGTTTTCGAATATAAAATTCATTTTTGGGTATTATTTCTTCATCAGAACGTTTCAAATATAGTCACAAAATAGATTTCAGAAAAATTATCAATCGATTATTCAGTCATTTTCTTATTCTACGGAAAAATCATCTTCAATTTTTCTATCTCTAACCCATACAGCCGGATTTCCTTGATAAACGGAAAAAGCGTTTAAATCTTTTGTTGCCACGGATCCTACAGCTAAAACTGAATGCGTTTTAAGTGTAATTCCAGGACAAACAACGGTCTTAGCTCCTACCCATGATCCTCTTTCTAAAACAATTTTGCCAGGCATCAAGTCAAAGGTTTCTTTAGAATAATTATGATTGCCAGTCAATAATAAGGCACCTTGAGAAATGCACACATTGGGTTCAATTAAAACATCAACGAAATTATCTATCCAAACCTTTTCACCAATCCAAACATTGTCTTTAATAGTCAGAAACCACGGATATTTAATATTCACACTGGGTTTTATCGTAACATTATGACCCACTTTAGCCCCAAAAAGTCTCAAAATTAGAATTTTAATTTTCATTGGCAAAGGTAAAGTGCTATTAATGAAAGCATTGCTAATAACATGCCAAAAAAATCTTTTCAGAAAACTTCCAGGATTGTACCACGAATTATCAAATTTGCCTAAGTCAACTTCTTTCATTTATTTATCCTTGAAATGAGTTCGTTACTTTTTCGTCTACCTTCTTCTAGTCTTGGTGCCAAGAATTTTTTTGTGGCGTCAAAATGTTGTTCATATGCCTTTTTGTCACCTAACTCTAAGATATTCGTCCATTCATGAACGGCTGTGTGAAATGCCAAATCATCAATTATATTGGTTTTATCTTTCAATGCTGTATTTATAGTTTCTTCGAGAAGATCTTCATTTAAGAAAAGATATTCTGCTAATCCAACTCTTAATTTAAACGGGGGCGTTTGACAGACCAAGTTTTTGTATGGATTTATACCCAATTCAGACCAAGTACATACCATACTGAGCAAACTCAAGTGAGAATTTGCTTTGTGGTTTTCACCTGGGTTTAGGGTATATTCTTGCATAATTTCGTCATTGAGCATCATTTTGGAATTATGCATACCGAAAACGTTCTCCTTGGCTTTCAGTATTTTATTTCTAAATTTTTGTTTATTTTCGGAAATCATCATTCCGAAAAGCTCATTTTCGGTTGTCGCAAATTTCCTGACATCCTTAATAGCATAAGGATTATGAAAAGCTAGACCCGAATACACATGCGATTTGTACGAAAATATTCTCAAAGTGAGGAGAATCTTCATATTGTCGATACCATTAATAGTATTTTTATCTTCCCAAGGAAAAGATTTTCTGTGCATAAATGCTGTACCAATGCTCTCAAATCCAACATGCGTAATAACTTGAATATCAGCCATCATTTTGTCATGGGCATGAAAGTCATCTAAAACTTCGACTTTTGCACCTGTTTGAGAGAAGAATTCTTGCGATAACGCAAATGCTTCATTTGAGGCCCTATGCTGAAAAATGGCAATTGTCTGTCCTTTCGGATTGATGGCTGGTCCAAAAAGTGCATGCGAGCCCACAATTTGCGTATCTTTTGGTAAATATTTTTCAAAAGCGGCAATTTCAGGAGCTTTTACGGAGGTTTGACCTGTTACTATTGCACCGTATTTAGTGGATGGACCAGCGAATTTTACTACTTCTGCAATGTTTTCTGCCTCTACACAATACATGATAAAATCACAAATTCTAGAAACCGAAACTGCGTCGTGAAGAACTTTTATATTGGTATCCGAAAGTTCTTTTACCAAGTCGTCATATTTATTGGGTAGGTCACAGCCGTAAACTTCCATGGAAAGGGAATCCCAAGTTTTGGCAAAAAGTTTGCCCATATCACCCAAACCAATAATCCCGATTTTCATTCAAACAGCGAATTTTTACAAATTTAGGATAAAAGTACGGTTATAAAAAAGGGTTTGGTGTAAAACACCAAACCCTATATACGCAGATATGTTGATCAACTTATTTTATCCCATACTTCGAATTATACTTTTCGGCCAACCTTTTTTGCTTATCATCCAGCGAAACTTCGGCCCCTCTTATAAATGCCTGGGTCACTTTGGCAGTTCTCATGTCCAAAATATCCCCTTCAGAAATAATAAAGCTAGCATGTTTACCAACTTCAAGTGTTCCTACTTCTTTGTCAATTCCGAGTATTTTAGCATTGTTCAAAGTAATCATGGACAGGGCTTGAGCTTTGGTTAAGCCATGACCAACTGCAGTTCCAGCAACGAAAGGTAAATTTCGAGTTCTCCAATAAGAGTCATTGTAGTGCATACCTACCAGAATCCCTTTGCTAAATAGTTTGAATGGAAGTTTATAAGCTTCCCAAACGTCAGAGTCTGATTTGGCAGGCAGTCTATGGGTGCTAGGAATAATGATTGGTACATTGTTTTCCTTCAGAGCATTTATAGCTGTTTCAGAATAAACCGCACCTACTATTACCGGAAATTTAATTTGTTGAGCTATACAAAACGAGATTGCATCAAGTGCTTCTTTGTCATTTCCAATTTGAATATATAATCTGTCGCTACCTTTCAATACGCCATTCATAGCTGAAAGTTTCAGATTGTCAAATAAATTATTTTCTGAAGCCATGAGCTTGGCTTGAGCAAAAAACTTATACAGTTCGTCAATGGTTGTTTGATAATTTTCATTTTTCTTGGACTCTCTTGTTCCAGTTGCAAAGTCAAATGAGATCGTCATTTTAGATGGCCAATTTAGCCAAACACCATCGTCAGCTTTCAGTAGAGCGTCTTCCCAATTCCAGCCATCTAAATACATCACGGATGATCTTCCAGAAATTAAACCTCCCTCAGGCGTTGCTTGAGTGATTAAAACACCGTTACTTCTTACAGTTGGAATTACCTCAGAATCTGTATTATACGCAATTAAAGCTCTCACATTTGAGTTTAGTTGACCAATTTCCTGATAATCAGAAGTAGTTCTTACAGCTTCGATTTCAGTTAAACCAAGAGCGTTTACAGGAGAAATAAGTCCTGGGTAAATGTGTTTTCCTCCTACATTGACTTTTTTGGCAGAAGCATAATTGGCAGAAACGTCTCCTTCTGCAACCGCTGTGATTTTGCCATTTTCCACTACTAGTGAGCCGTTATTTATTTCTTTGCCGTTTCCAACATAGATTTTGGCATTACTAAAAACTGTAACGCCCGCCACAGATTTGCCAGCTGCTGGGTTTTGAGCCATTACGCACTGACTAATCAAAATGAGATGTATTGCTATGATTATTTTTTTCATCATTCTTAATTTTGATTGTTCATTTTTTCTAAATATTCATCCAAATTTTCAACCGATACTCCATCATATTCTAAAATGGCATCGCAATGTATGTCTGATGGTCTTGTTCTGGTTGAAGGTCTAACTGTTGGAGTTCCTTTACTTTTTTCAAGCAAAAGTTTCTGAATGATTCTATTTTTTTCAGTTTCCACACTTCTGAATTTAGCCGACTCATTTTCAAGATCAAAATATATCGTTCCGTCGATGATGGTCTTCTCTGGTTTGGCATAAACCGAAAGTGGATTGTCTGTCCAGAGAACCAAATCCGCATCTTTACCTTTTTTGATCGAACCCAGTCTGTCGTCTAAGTGAAGCATTTTGGCTGGATTGAGAGTAACAGTTTTCCAAGCTTGCTCTTCTGTTAAACCACCATAAAGGATAGTTTTAGCAGCTTCTTGGTTCAATCTTCTGGCCATTTCAGCATCATCTGAGTTGATGGCAGTATTTACACCAACTTTGGTCATAATGGCTGCATTGTAAGGAATGGCTTCTTTCACTTCCATTTTATAGGCCCACCAGTCTGAGAAAGTCGAGGCATTGATATTTCTTGCCTTCATTTTATCGGCTACTTTGTATCCCTCCAATATGTGCGTCAAAGTATTCACTTTAAAACCTAAAGAGTCAGCCAATTTCATTAACATATTGATTTCTGACTGTACATAAGAGTGACAAGTGATGTTTCTTTTGCCATCGAGGATTTCTACTAAAGCATCTAGTTCTAAGTCTCTCCTTGGTGCAATAAGACCAGTTTTTACTTTCTGATTGTTATAGTTTGTCCATTCTTTCTTGTAAGCTATGGCTCTTGTAAATGCATCATTAAAGACTTGTTCCACACCCATTCTGGTACTTGGGTAGCGATTAGGAGCCTGAGGAGCATTTCCTCTTTTGACGTTTTCGCCCAAAGCAAACTTTATGAATTTAGGAGAGTTCGGTATAATTAGGTTTTCTGCAGTTTCACCCCATTTGAGCTTAATAATAGCTGATTGACCACCAATACAGTCGGCAGAACCATGCAAAAGTTGAGATGTCGTAACACCTCCAGCTAACTGTCGATAAATATTGATATCCTCAGAGTTAACTACGTCTTCTTGTCTTACTTCTGATGAAACCGTTTCTACTTCGTTGATTGAGAATAATGCAATGTGACTGTGTTCGTCAATTATACCGTTGGTAAGATGCTTTCCTGTTCCATCTACCACTTTTGCACCAGCAGCAGATAGGTTTTTACCAACCGTTTCTATTTTACCATTTTTTATCAAAACGTCACCCGTAATATTTCCATCGCTCTCATTGGTCCAAATAGTAGCGTTTTTAATCAACAAATCTTGCTTTGCAGGAATTGAAGGATTGCCAAAGGCCACAAAAGGATAAACCAAGTCTCCTACTTTAGGCAATTCCGCTTTTTTTGTAGTATCCGTTTTTGCTTTTTCAACGGTTGCTTCCTCTAGCGTAGCTGACCATGTAAAAGATTGTCCATTAGGATCTTTACCTTCTCCAGATATCTTTTTATCAGCAATAAAGCCAGAAAGTCTGTAAGAACCGGCTTCTTTTTTCTTGTAGCTTATGGTAAGGAAATTTCTATCTCTTACTGTGGTTGTTTTAATTTTGGTAGTATCATTTTCGAAAAACTCAAGTGCTGGTTTATCGTTTTCACCAGTTACTTCCAATTTAGTGAAACCCGGAATGTTGACTTTGTATTTGCCATTTATTGCCGAAAGGCTTAAATCTGTGATGACAAACTTTTGACCTTGTACCCAGTTTTCCAATAATTTTGCTTTTGCATCAAAAATATCCTCGTTAGAAATCAAAAAATTGGCTATCAGACCAGTTTTTATGGAACCAACTAAGTTATCAATTTTGAATGCTTTGGCAGGTTGATTGGTGAGTGCATCTAGTGCAGCACCTTTGTCTAAACCATGTGCAACGGCCTTTTGTAAATTTCCAAAAAATTGTGACTTGTCTACCAAATCTGACGAAGTAATGGAGAAGCTGATTTGATTCGAAGCCAATTTTCCTAAATTTGTCGGGGCCAATTCCCAATGTTTAAGATCTGTTAATGAAACGGCTTCTGCATCCAAAGGATCTTCAACATCCAAAGCTTTAGGGAAATTGATAGGTGCAATGATATGCGTATTGAGTTTTTTGATTTCATCAATTCTTTGATAATCGTCTCCACCAGATTTTAGAATATATTTCTGACCGAACTCTTTACCAATTTTATCTGCTCTAAGGGCATCCAGAATGCTTTTTCCATGAAAAACTGCTGGTAAAGTCATGCTGTTAGACAAAGCCTCTAAAGATAGATTTCTTTCCGAACTACTTCCGCCGTTCTTAAGCCAAATGGCGTCATAATAAGCTTGACGAAGCAGGGCAACAGAACCCATAAGTGAAACCGGGTAGGTCTGCGTGCTAGAACCTTTTTCAAAAGAGAAATGAGCTGAAACGTCAGATTTTAGCAATACTTCGTTTTCTTTTCCATTTGCCAATGAAACCAATGCTGAGTTTCCTCTGGCTATGCCGTCTTTTGAATGAGAAACCACAGCTCCAAAACCAATTTTTCTTAAATCCTCTGCCCCTTTTGGATTTGCTTTGAAAATTTCGGCTGCTTTGGTTTCGGGCTTAATGGCCTGATTCCAGTAGTAAGCACCATCTTTTTGTGAATTGAATTGCGTTTCGTAGAAATTTCCACCCCTGGTTCTTTTGATTTCGGGCATTCCGTAGTCCGAATAAACGTCTACGAAGCCAGGATAAATGTGTTTTCCAGCTAAATCATAAACCTGGGCGGATTTTGGAAATTCGAAATCTTTACCAACCTTTTCGATTCTATCACCTTTGATCAAAAGCCAGCCATTAGATATGGTGGTTCTGCCGTCGACATGAATGGTGGCATTTTTAAACAAACTGTATTCTGGGCGTTTGTCTCTGACCCCGTTTTCATGGAAAGTTGGCTGTGCATACGCCGCCAATCCGAGTCCAAATAGATTTAGTAAAAAGAGAAATAGTCTTTTCATAAAGATTAGTTTAAAGATGATTAATAATTTTTAAAGATAATATAATCGAAGTTTTGTTTTTTGAAATTGGTGTTTTTTTGCTGGTTTTATAGACTAAAGTGAAGTTTTTGTTGATTTACTGAAAAAGAGATTTTTTGTCCTGAAATTGAATAAAATAAAAATGTCTCACTGGAAGATTCCAATGAGACATTTCTAATAATCAAAAAAACAGCACTACTTTACTCTCAAAGTGCCTTGCATAAGGGTATAATGCCCTGGAAAAGTACAGACAAAAGTATAATTACCCGCTTTTGAAGGTGCAACGAAATAAATCGTTTCTGACGATTCAGGCTCTAATATTCCTGTATGATAAATCACCTCTTCCAAATTCGGAATATAGTTTTGTTGGGCTCCTTCTAAACCAAGTTCTAGTGCGGCTTTTCCAACTTTATCTACTGTATTTGGCTTAACAATCAATAAGTTATGGAGCATGTCGTCGTTGTTTTCGAAGACCAATTTGATTTTTGAACCCGCTTTTACTTGAATATTATTAATATCGAACTTTAAACCGGGTTTTGTTCCTATCGTAATGGTTTGGTCAACAGTGTTGTTCCAACTTTCTGGCATTTTACTTATTCTTTTGGCTGATGCGGGCATCGAGGCTACCTTCATGGCTTCCATGTTGTGATTTTCATGGTTCATTGCTTTTTCTTTTACCCCAAAAACCGATAAATCAATCATGGCATCGGCCGAATTTATCTGATTTAGGGTGTAATATCCGACATTGTGAAGTAATGGTTTGTTTTGACTATTCAAGACACCCTCCATTTTCACTTCATGGATATACCCTAGACGCAATGTGTCCAGAACAATCCTTACGCTCATTTCATCATCAGATACTTTTATACCTTTTATTTTCAGTTTCATATTGTTGATTACCGGACTTCCATAAAAATGGTGGTATTTGTAATTGAAACTGTTAAAACTATAATTATCAGCATCTAAAGCAGATTTTTTATCCACCTTTTCAGTAAATTCTATCAAAAAACCGTCGGGCATTGATTTGATGGTTTTCATTTCGAATGGTGTATTTCCAGTCCAAACCATACGTTGCAAACCAAATTTTTCTTTGCCCGTTGAGGCCCAACCACGGCTGGTCATACCTACAAACATGGAACCGTCTAGTCCCCATTTCATTCGCAAAATGCCCGAACTAAAACCTTCTCTAAATGGAAAACAAGCTCCCTGATAAACACCATTCACTTTTTCGAGGTACATTCTCATAATTTTGCTATGGCCTTGGTCACCAACGAACATTTGGCCTTCAAAGGGTCCAAAGTTTTTTGGCGAGTCCAATTCCAGAATATCGGAGGTAGAAATACCCATTAAAGTATGTGGAAACCAAACAGCAGGTGGTTTTATACCCGGTACACTTTTGGCCACATCGTACAAGGGTTCTCCGGTATCAGGAATATCCTTAAGAGTAAGTTTTACAGGAGAATCTTTCTCTCCTGACCAAATTAAGCCCGCAGCATTGCCGGCAAAATCTCCTTTTTCCAAGTGTGTAACTCTTCCAGAACCTACCCAGTCGCCTTGGTTTTCGGTGTAGAAAATATCACCTGCCTTGTTGATATTGAAACCTGAGGGTGAACGAAGACCCGTAGCCCAAGGTGTCATTTTACCATCGGGACTAATTTTTAGCATCCAACCACGCCATTTTGAAAGACTCGCTCCTCTCCCAATCCAATCTAGATTAAGGGTAAAAAGCATATCTTTGTTTGGCAACAATATCGGGCCATAAGAATATTGGTGGTAATTGCCCGACAGTGGCCATTTGTAAAAAGTCTTGTAGGAATCTATTATTTCGTCACCATTTTTGTCTTCCAAAGTGGTAACTTCACCCCTTTGTGTGGCGAAAAATTTGTTATCGATATAATTTAGGCCCAAAACTTCATGCAGCCCCTCGGCTATTTTTTTGTAAATAGGCGGAGTGTTGTCAATCATGTAAGGATTTTTGATTAGGAAAATCTCACCTCGTCTTGTTGAAGTGGCGATATTGCCATCATTCAAAACAGTGAGCCCACCAACTTCCATCTCCACGTCTTCAGGTGTTGGAAGCGTTATTATTTTATAAAAATCGTCCTCGGTCTGAGGTTTCTGTTGTGCTTCCGTATTTTGGCACAAAAACAAAAATGAAATACCTGTTAATATAATATTTTTCATGATTTACCAAGTTAAATTGTAAGCAATTTTTCCATTCAAATTCGTCCTCAGATGGTATTTTTCACCATTTTCTATGACATAAACCTTCGCTTTTTCATTAATTTCGACGTAAAAGTTGTCTACTTTGTATAAATTATCGCTTAACTTGATTATTTCATTGCCAATTGCCATTGTGTAGCCGAATTTTGAAATTTGATTACCAGTAATTTCACAAAGTAGACCTCCCTTACTTGGTGAAAACTTTTGAGTAAAGCTCGCATTTTTCCAATTATAAGTATAAGTCGGAATCCCGCTCTCGTCCAATTCGTAGCCCGCATTGACAAATTCGGTATAGACATCTGGCTTAGTTTGGGCTTCATTATTAAGTTCGAAAAATGGTATTTCATTATTCAAAACAGTGAGCAATCCGGATGGATATAGCAACTGCGGCTCTCCCCTTTCATGCCACATTTGTGTGACGTCGGCAAATTTACCTTTCCAAACTTGGAGTAAGGAACCGTTGTCCAAATCAAATGAATAATGAATCTTTTCAGGTGTACCTACTGAAATAACTTTGGTGAGCTTTGTGGTGTTGAAATTCAGGAATGATCTAATCGTTTTGGCCTTATTTTCAACATTATCAATAAATATCCCACCATCCAATTGACGTGTAGGTAGCGTTTTTGGATCATTTAGTCCATAAGGTCTAAAATCAGCCCCAGAAACTTCTACCCCAAAGACTGGCCTCCAATAAATAGGATGATAAATATATTCGAAACTGTGTTTGCCTGCTTTAATTTCCTTTAAATCCGATATAGGATTTCTATATAAATATTCTCCTGAACCAACCACCTGCTCCCCATCTATCAAAAACTTACCAGTTCCTTGGTGTTCAAGGGTAAATCCGTAAATACCATCTTTTTCAACGTTCATATCTCCTTTATAATGAAGAATATACTTATTGAAATTATTCGGGATGTCAAAGGTCAAAGAATTACTTTTACCACTTATTTTTTCCTGTTTTTTTGATTCAAAAGAGCGGTCAGCGTTGTAGGTTTCTTCTAACGTGTAAGATAAGTTACTGATAGAAATAGGTTGTTTTTTCTGAAAACCTATATATTCGAAGCCTTTAAATGCCAATAAACCCGTTTGATTTGTAAACGAAAGATTACCATCTGAATTTTTTAGATTTGGCAAAAGAACGTTAGAATGGATCAACAAATCATTCAAAATTACTTTTTCTATGACAGGAATTCCATTAAGACCAGTCAATGAAAGTACCAATTCCACTTTTTGCCATAATCCTTCCTTTCTTTTAGCATCGGTGACTGGCTTGATAATTGTCTCATTGTTTTTAACAATGGCCCCATATGAATCAATGGAGTTCATATCGAAAATCAAACTTAAGTTATCTCCAAGATTTAGTTTTGCATTGCCTGATTTTGATTGAAGTATATAAAACTTCAATTTTAAATCTTGTAGTTTTATTTCTGAAACGATACTCGCGTTAGGAGACTTGGTGTAAACAATCGATTTCCCTTCAATTATTTGAGTTTTCTTTTCATTTACAGGATTCAAAGTAATCTTTTCAGCACTTTGCCAAGGGGCGGATAGGTTCCAAGTGGCACTGTTCAAGGGGAAATCTTTCTGTCCAAACCCCAAAAGAGCTTGAAACAACAGAAGCTTCAACAATAGTATTTTCTTCATTTACGGTTAATTATTTAGAATGAATTACAAATTTATCAATAAATGTTAATATAACACTTAAAGAATTTCTTCGGAAATATTTAAATATAACTATTTTTGCAAAAAAAAGATTAATGAAACCTACACTATTGATTTTAGCGGCTGGAATGGGAAGCCGTTATGGTGGTATAAAACAGATTGACCCCTTTGGTCCAAATGGAGAAACTATTATAGATTATTCGCTTTATGATGCGATACGGTCTGGATTCGGAAAAGTTGTGTTTATTATTCGTGAAGAACTTAAAGAAGACTTTATAAGACTTTTCGGGCCAAAATTAGATGGTAAAATAGATTACGATTTTGCAATTCAGGGATTTCAAAGTTATGTTCCAGCAGATTTGGCTGGCGTTAAACGTGAAAAACCTTGGGGAACTGGTCATGCGGTATTGTGTGCTTGGGAACAAACAGAAACGCCTTTTGCAGTAATAAATGCAGATGATTTCTATGGCTTTGAAGCTTTCAAGACTATGGCAGATTTTTTAAGTAACAATATTGACGATGCCATGCATGCCATGATCGGCTATCAAATAAAAAATACGCTTTCAGAAAATGGGACAGTTTCGAGGGGAGTTTGCGTAACAACACCAGAAGGTCTTTTGATTAATGTTACAGAAAGAACTAAAATAATCAAGCAAGAAAATGGCGAAATTGCATTTCTTGATGAAGGTGAACCAATAGTTTTGGGAGAAAATACACCTGTTTCAATGAATTTCTGGGGTTTTATGCCAACTGTTTTTCCTGAAATAAAAGATTTGTTTGAGACTTATGCTAGAGAAAATTTTGATGCTCCCAAGGCTGAATTTTATATTCCGAAAGTAATGAGTTATTTAATAGACTCTGAAAAAGGCAATTGTAAAGTTTTTGAAAGTGCTTCAGACTGGTTTGGAGTAACTTATCCAGAAGACAAAGAGATGGTTATCAGTCAATTGAATAGATTAATTGGCGAAGGAAAATATCCAAATAAGTTATGGTAAGCCGAGATTAACTCTCGGCTTTTTTTATCTTTTCTATAATACTTATTTGTTCTAGAATTTGGTCAGGCTTAATAATCGGCTCAACATTTTTTGTAATTACACCGGCCAAATTATCAAATAAATGCCCCCAGTTTCCTCCTTTGGTTTCCACTTTTCCAGAAATTTCGACACCATTGATGTTTGTTTTGACGGAACCATCCATCGCTTTTGGCTCGAATCCAAATCCAGTCTGATTTGGCCATAACCCAGCAACTAAGTGGTCTTCTTGAATATCCAAACCGTATTTAGTGTAGGTACCCAATGTACCATTTACAACATATTTCGGGCCTTGGTCTTTTACCATTAGACTAGATTTCAGCGTTACTCTGAGTTTTCCATAATCTAAAATAATATCAAACGCATCATCAATTTCAGAGCCTGCTCTTTGTGTAAACACTTCACCAAAAACTTTTTTCGGTTTGCCAAAAAGATAAATGGATTGATCGATCAAATGTGATCCCAAATCGTAAAGAATACCGTTGGCAGGAGCTACAACTTCTTTCCATTTTTTTGGATTCAAAATTGGCTTATATCTGTCAAAATGAGCCTCATAAGAAATAATTTCTCCCAAAACCCCCGATTCTATAACACTTTTCACTGTCATAAAGTCTGAATCAAATCTTCGGTTTTGAAATACACAAATTTTCCGTTTAAAAGCTTCAGCTAATCTAAAAAGTTCCTCAGCTTCATGCAAATGAGCTGTTATTGGCTTCTCAATCAATATATTTTTACCCGCCTCCAAACATTTTTTTGCGTATTCGTAATGCGTATTACTCGGAGAACAAATAGAAATCAACTGAATTGTTTCGTCCTCCAAGAGTGTTTCGTAAGTATCTACTCTTTGGGTTTCAGGAAACAAATGTTTTGGTATTTCTTGAGAAGTTACGATACTTTTAAGATTAAAATTGGGATTGGTTTGGAAAAATGGAGCTTGCAAATATCTACCCGAAAGTCCAAAACCAATAAGGCCGACGTTTATCATATTTTTATTTAAAAGATTGAATACCAGTTATTTCATTGCCTAAAATCAAGAGGTGAATGTCATGAGTACCTTCGTAAGTAACCACCGATTCGAGATTCATCATGTGACGCATGACTGAGAATTCTCCTGTTATTCCGTTGCCACCCAATATTTGCCTTGCCTCTCGAGCTATTTCAAGGGCCATTTGCACATTATTTCTTTTGGCTAATGATATCTGAGCGGTGGTAGCTTTTCCTTGGTTTTTATTTTGACCCAATTTCCAGACTAAAAGCTGAGCTTTGGTGATTTCTGTTAGCATTTCTGCCAATTTCTTTTGAATCAGCTGAAATGAAGCGATGGGTTTTCCAAACTGAATTCTTTCTGCCGCGTATTTTCGGGCAGCCTCATAACAATCCATGGCAGCACCCAAGGCTCCCCAGGCAATTCCGAATCTCGCATTGTCCAAACAAGCCAA
Organism: Lacihabitans soyangensis; assembly: GCF_024343775.1. GTDB lineage: Bacteria > Bacteroidota > Bacteroidia > Cytophagales > Spirosomataceae > Leadbetterella > Leadbetterella soyangensis. The sequence goes on from NZ_RJUF01000180.1 coordinate 91,672, forward strand.
AGGAGCTTTTAGTCCATCAGCCTCTGGTAGAATATTGGTTTTCGGTACTCTTACATCGTTGAATACCAATTCGCCAGTAGCACTTGCTCTTAAAGACCATTTGTTGTGGATTTCTGGTGCTGAAAAACCCGGCATACCTTTTTCAACTATTAATCCTTTTATTCTTCCAGCCTCGTTTTTTGCCCAAACTACGGCAATATCGGCAAATGGAGCGTTGGAAATCCACATTTTGGAGCCATTCAAAATTACATCTTCACCATCTTCTTTAAAATTGGTCACCATTCCACCAGGATTTGAACCATGGTCGGGTTCGGTCAACCCAAAACAGCCGAGAAACTCACCAGAGGCTAGTTTAGGTAGAAATTTCAACTTTTGTTCTTCTGAGCCAAATTTAAGAATTGGAAACATGACCAAAGAACCTTGTACCGAAGCAGTTGATCGGATTCCCGAATCACAACGCTCCAATTCCTGCATCATGAGTCCGTAGGAAATGTAGTCGCTTCCCATTCCGCCATATTGCTCAGGAACAGTTGGGCCAAAAACACCCATTTCTCCCATTTTTTTCACCAAATGGTAGGGGAATTTGGCACTTTGAGCCGCATCCTCTATAATTGGCGAAATATCTTTTTTTACAAAATCCCTGACCGAGGAACGAATCATTTTCTGTTCTTCGGTCAACAAATCATCTACACCATAAAAATCTGGCGATTCGAATTCGTCTTTTTTGTGAGAAATTTTAAAATTGTAATCCATCTTTTAGAAGTCCACAAGGACTTGGTTGTTTAATATGTCTTGAAGTGTCTCTCTTTTTCTTATCAAATGAGCCTTGTTTTCATAAATTAAAACTTCAGCAGGCCTAAACCGAGCATTATAATTAGACGCCATAGTAAAGCCGTAAGCACCTGCATTTTTTATGGCCAATATGTCACCTTCTGAGGCTTCAGGTAACTCTCTTTCCTTAGCAATATCGTCAGTTTCACAGATATATCCCACCACATCATACATTTTTTTTGAAGATTCGGCAGACTTCGAAATATTAACGACATCGTGAAAAGCGTCATACATCATAGGCCTTATGAGGTGATTCAGGCCTGTATTTAGTCCCAAAAGAGTTTTTGTAGGATTTTCTTTTACTACATTAACTTGTGCAAGTAAATATCCGCTCTCACTAACTAAGAATTTACCTGGCTCAAACCATAGCTCCAAATCTTTGCCATATTTTTGACAGAACTCTGAAAAAGAAGCACTTATTTTCTCGCCCAAATCCTTCATATCTGTTTCAATATCACCTTCTTTGTAGGCCACTTTAAATCCACCACCAAAATCCAGATATTTTAAGTTTGGAAAATCCATGGCAAATTCAAAAATGACTTTGGCCACGTTTACAAACGTTTTTCCATCTTTTATGTCGGAACCCGTATGTTGGTGAATTCCAACGATATTCAGATCATATTTTTTAATCAAATCAAGAATAGCGGGCTTTTGCTCAATTGCAATTCCAAATTTAGACTCTTTGTGACCAGTACTTATTTTTAGATTTCCACCACCTTCAATATTCGGCCTGATTCTTATCAAAACAGGAACAGAATTTCCATATTTTTGACCAAACTTCTCTAAAGACGAAAGATTATCTATGTTAATCAGTACATTTTCGGTCACGCATTCCTCTATTTCATCGAACGAAACACCACTTGAAGTATAGGTAATTTGCTCAGGAGAAAAACCAGCTTTTAGAGCAATGGCCATTTCTTGGGGAGAAACTACATCAATTTCCACGCCCAATTTGTTCATTAATTTTAAAACTGAAATATTGGTATTGGCCTTACAAGCATATTTAATCTTCATTTTAATGCCCTTAAATGCGTTTTTTAGGGTATTAACTTTCTCTTCTATTTTAGCTCCATCATATACATAAAGTGGTGTGCCGTAGTTCTGGCAAAGTTCTAACAAATCCTGATTTTGAATACAATACCTATCTTCTCTAACAATCATCAATAATTTTTTTCTGCAAAAATAAGTTTTAAAACCTAAATAGAATAGGTAAAATCTAACATATTTCGATACGATTTGAGATTTATTGAATTCTTAATTTGAGGATATTGAAGAATAGAAAAGGAATGTATAAATTGCAGATACATTAATATCAACAAATGAAAAAACAAACTACAATTTTACTGGTACTATTTTTTGGATTTGTTTCTGGTTTAAATGCTCAAATCAAATCTGGTCCGATGCTCGGATATTCCGAAATGAGAGAGGTTTTGCTCTGGGTTCAAACAGAAAAGGCTGATTTCGTGAAATTTTCCTATTGGGACAAAGAAACTCCTGCTGTGAAGTACTACACGGAGGAAATTCAGACCAATAAAGACAATGCTTATGTGGCAAAATTGATTGCAGATCAAGTTTTACCTGGTAAAAAGTACGGATATGAGGTTTGGATAAATAAGAAACCTGTTAAAGCTGTAAATACGCAAGAGTTTCAAACTCAAACACTTTGGCAGTACAGATTTGACCCACCAGCTTTCAAGTTTGCCTTGGGAAGTTGTACCTATACCAATGAAGAGCGTTTTGATAGGCCAGGTAATCCCTACGGAAAAAGTACTTCTATTTTTACAAAAATATCGGAGCAAAAGCCCAATTTCATGGTTTGGGGAGGAGATAATATCTACCTAAGAGAGGTGGATTGGAATACAAAAACGGGCATCAACCATCGTTACTCTGAGTTCAAAAAAGTTAAAGAACTTCAACCACTCTGGGCAAATGTTCACCATTATGCCATTTGGGATGACCACGAATTTGGCCCAAATGATTCAGATCGTAGTTTTTTTGGTAAAAACATGACGCTTGCTGCTTTCAAGAATTTCTGGGGAAATCCAAACTACATCTTTGAAAATGAAGGTATTACAGGTACTTTTTCATGGGAGGATTGCCAGTTTTTTTTGATGGATGATAGGTATTTCAGAGCTCCAAATGACTTGGTAGATTCTACTAAAGATTATTTCGGAGAAAAACAGTTAAATTGGTTAATCGATGCATTGAGTGCTTCTGCGGCTCCATTTAAATTTGTAATAAATGGTGGACAAGTAGTAAATGAAGCAGCGGTTTCTGAAAATATGGCCACATACCCCGTAGAAAGAAAGAAACTTTTTGATAAACTTACTGAAAACAAAATATCTGGTGTTATTTTCGTTTCGGGTGATAGGCATCATACCAACCTTCAAAAATTGGAGAGAAACGGGACTTATCCTTTGTATGACTTGACAATTTCTCCGCTGACTTCGAGTGCGGGCAAGCCTGCGGAAATTGAACTTAAAGGCAATACCATTATAAAAGGAACAGAGTTGTACAATTCACAAGCCTTTAGCATAATGGAGGTTTCTGGAAAAAGAACTGACAGAGTATTGAAAATCAACGTTTTTGATGGCAATGGGGAGAAAAAATGGGATTACACCATCAACGCCAAAGATTTAAGGGCTAAATAATTTGACCATGGATAATCAAATATTTGTTGATTCTGAAATTTCAACTTTACAACGTCTAATAATTCATAGCCCAGACAGTGGCTTAGGTAAAGTAGTACCATCTAAAGCCCAAGATTGGCTATTCGAGGACATTATTCATCTCGATACCATGCGGCGAAAAGAGTATGATTATTATGTTAAACTTCTTTTATTTTTTTTAGATCCTGAAAAAATTCAGAATCAAGATTTATCCGACGCTAAACGTGAGTTTTTTAAACCAAATTCGAAAGGATATTTCAATTCAGATAAAGTAATTGATTTTGAAAAACTTTTGGCTGACGTCCTTAATATTGAAGAAGTAAAAGTACAGTTGGTGGCGGCAGTAAGTGCCATAGAAGAATGTTCTTATCTCGAAATGAAGCGTTTTTTGACTTTTGGCAATATAGAATTGTCGAAAGTTTTAATAACCGGCATCACCGATTCAGGAGAAATGTTCTTCCCTCCCATTCCGAATTTGATTTTTACACGGGACATAGGAATAGTAGTCAACGACCACATTTTATTGAACAAGCCTGCCAGAAGAGCCAGATCAAGGGAGTCTTTATTGGCCAAATATATTTTCTTCAATCACCCATTGTTTGCTACTCTCACAGGCAAAATAATTGAAATTGAAGAAGATGAGGAGCACTTTCTTTTGCCCGAAGACCAAGGAAAGCGGATAGACACCCTGGAAGGTGGTGATGTAATGATGGTAGCTCCTAATCATTTATTAATAGGAATAAGTGAAAGAACCACCGTAGAAGCGGCCCGTCAGGTAATCGATAAGCTTTTTGCCAAGAATATAGTTAAGAAAATTTCCTTGATAAAAATTCCTGCCAAACGGGATTATATGCATATTGATACTATTTTTACACAAATAAAACGTAATGTTTGGGTGCTTTTGGGTTCATTAGCCCGCACCAAAGAAACGGCAGAAAATGAGAAAGTTTGGGACGAATTAGGACAAAGGGTTACCCATGAAGACATTATTATCAAGCAGTTTTACAAAGAAGGCGACAAGGTTTTGAGCAGGAATTTCGATAATTTGGAGGAACTTCTAAAGTATATTTCGGAAATTGATTTGAAATGCACAGAACCTGTTAATTTCATATATTCTGGCAACAATGTTTTTCCATTTGGAGCGAGAGAACAATGGACAGACTCTTGTAATCTTTTGGTTCTGAAAGAAGGTGTTGCGGTAGGATATGATCGAAACGATAAAACGAGTGAGGCTTTCAGAGAGTATGGTTTCAAGACCATTCATGCCGTAGAACTCGTAAATCAACTCGAACAAGGAAAAGTAAAAGTCGAGGACATCAATGATACGATAATTCTGCTGCCATCGTCGGAGTTGTCAAGAGCTCGAGGTGGGTCGCATTGTATGAGTATGCCACTTCAAAGAATTGCCTACAAACCTAAAAATTAGAATCATGCAAGAACAAATCACTTCTAATGTATTGATGATTAGGCCAGTTAACTTTAATTTTAATGAACAAACAGCCGAATCAAACAAGTTTCAGAGCAAAGGAACTGACGAAAATATCAATTTTTCGGCACAAGTAGCTTTTGATCAATTTGTAGAGCAACTTGAGCTAAGAGGTATAAATGTAATGGTGATAGAGGATACCCCTGAGCCATTTACGCCAGATAGTATTTTCCCGAACAATTGGATTTCGATGCACCATTCTGGTAAGGTTATTCTGTATCCAATGGAGGCTCCCAATCGTAGGGCTGAGAGGAGAAAAGATATTCTGGATAAAATAAAGCAGAAATATGACCTAAATGTTGTGTTGGATTTTACTCATTATGAGGAAGAAAATAAGTTTTTAGAAGGGACAGGAAGTTTGGTTTTAGACAGAATTCATCGTGTTGCTTTTGCTTGTATTTCAACAAGAACAAACCCTGAGGTGTTGGCAGCTTGGAAAAAACAAATGAACTACGATTTGGTGACTTTCAATGCATTTGACCAAAACCAGCACCCTATTTATCACACCAATGTAGTGATGTGTATGGGCGATACTTTTTGTGTAATTTGTTTAGAATCTATCTCTGACTTGGATGAAAGGCTAATAATAAAGCAAAAGTTGGAAAGTTTGGGTAAAGAGGTGATTGAAATCAGTCTTGACCAAATGAATGAATTTGCGGGAAATATGCTTCTTGTTAAAAACAAATCTGAAAAAAAATTCTTGGTGATGTCGGACAGAGCATATAAATCTTTGTCGAATAATCAAGTGGAGCTCTTAGAGGAATATGCTGAAATTATTCACCCAGATTTGAGCGTTATAGAAACCTATGGCGGTGGTTCTGCACGATGCATGATTGCAGAAATACATTTGCCCGAAATTTGAATATTACAATTTCCTTTAAAAACGAAAAAGCCCTTCCAAATTACTTTGAAAGGGTTTTTTTATGCTAAACTTTACCTTACTGAAACTTGAAATTGTAAGAAAGTGAGATAATTGGTGCTCCAAAAACAGTCAATTTATTCGCTTTTATGGCCGTTCCTTGATTTTTTAAGAATACCGAATACGCGTTCTTCCTTCCATAAAGATTATATACTGTAAAAGTCCAGTTTCCTTTCCAGCGTTTGCTTTCATCCATGCTCGGGTTATAGATATTCCAAGAAAAATCCAATCTATGATAATCAGGTATTCTCGCATTGTTTCTCAAAGAATAGAATGGATAGCTTCTGTCTTGATATAAAATGAAACCCTGCGGCATAGTAAATGGACGACCTGTGCTGTAGGTAAAGTTAAATGAAAAATCGTGGTGTTTACCTTGATTTATCACCATTGTCGCATTGGCTGAATGAGGTCTATCATAGTTTGCTGTGTACCAATCGCCCTGGTTTATTTGTAAAGAAGGACCAAAGCCTTCATCTACTTTATTGAAACTTCTAGAATAGGTATAATTCAACCATCCTGTCAATTCGCCCTTTTTCTTCGAAATCATGAATTCTAAACCATAAGATTTGTTTTTACCCTGCAACAATTGGCTTTCTGGATATTCTTGCAAAAGGAAATCGGCACCTGGTTTGTAGTCGACGATATTGTTGGTTTGTCTCCAATATGCCTCTATGGAATACTCGTAAATATTGTCTGTAAGTTCTTGGAAATAACCCAAAGTATATAGACTGCTAACTTGTGGCTTGATATACAAATCTGATGTTTTCCATCTTGAAGTCGGCAATGGTGTGGTGGTATTGGTAATTACTTGCAAATATTGACGCATTAAGTTGTAGCCAAACTTCAGTGACTTTTGCTTGTCTAACTGATATCTCATTCCAACTCTCGGTTCAAATCCACCGTATGATTGTTGAACTACGCCTTTATTTACAAAAACAGTATCTAGTAGTGCCAATTCTTCTCTCGGAAATCCCTGCTGGTAGGTGCGATATGAACCCGGGCCCATGTTGAAGAACTGAGAATATCTTATACCAGCCGTCATTACAAATCTTTTACTAAATTCAATCTCATCCTCAACGTAAGCACCTAATTCATAGGCATTTTCTTGTTGGGTAATAACTCGTCGGATATTTTGATTACTTCCCGGATCTAATTCGCCAGGGTTAATGCCGTATTTGATTGCGTCCAAACCGACTTCCAATTTGTGTTTTCCTTTGAAATAATTAAGGTTGGTTTTTACTTGTTTATAACTTATGCCTGATTTAATCTTTACTTTATTTTCAGAGTTTAATTCTGGAAGAATTGTGGTAGGAGCATAATCAGAACTTATAAATTTGGTTTGGAAGTTCAAATTACTATTGATGGCATAAAACCAATTGAGTGTGTTATTGATGGTTTGATATTGATATTGGGTATTGATAGAATTTATTTCATTTATCGATCCCAAAATTTCGGTCTGGAAGAAGTCAGTGCTAAAATAGGTACTGAGTGTAAAAGTATTTTTATTATTTGGCCTGAAAAATATTTTAGAAGACCCATCTCCAAATTTAGCCTTGATGTTATCTAATTTTTTTGAAGCTAGTGGAAGCAAGAAATCATTAAAAGCCGCTCTTCCTGAAATCGAAATTCCGAGCTTATCTTTAATGATTGGAACATCCAATTTAAGTCTGTTAGAAACCAAACTTATGCCACCTGAAATTTTGAATTTATCGAGGCTTGGATTGGCAAGTGTTACATCCAAAACTGCCGCAGCTCTCCCGCCAAACCTCGTCGGAACGTTTCCTTTGTAAAGGTCAAAGCTAGAAACCGCCTCTGAAGGGAAGGCAGAGAATAGGCCAAACATGTGCGTTGGATTAAATATAGGGGCATCATCTAACAAAATAAGGTTTTGGTCGGTAGCTCCTCCCCTAATGTTCACACCATTCGCAGCTTCACCCACACTGGTTACGCCAGGCAGCATTTGTAAGCCACGTAAAATATCTATTTCACCAAGTGCTGAAGGTATTTTATTTAAAGTCTTTATGCTTAGTGAATTAACTCCAAGAATAGGTCTTTTAATGTTTGTTTCTTGATTTTTACTGCTCACAATTACTTCTTCTAGATCATTTGAGACAAGTAATAGTCGAACATCTAAGTTTATATCTTTGCTTTCGGTCAACGTAATTCTCCACGGTTTGTAACCCACAAATTTTACAATGATTACACTTTCCTTTTTTGTTGCCACTAAGCTAAATTTTCCTTTTTTGTCTGTGATGGCGTTGTTGTCGCCGTAATTAAGATTGACATTTGCACCCACCAGCGGCTCATTAGTTAATGAGTCCAAAACCTGACCTGAAACGGTGAAAAATCCCTGACCAACCGCCTCTTTTTTTGTAAAAAGAGTAGCAAGCACAAACAACAATGTAAATATTTTTTTCATACTTTTTTATAAAGGCCAGCCTTCTGGTTTTAATGGAGTTCTTGTATTACTGATTACGCAGGGTGCAAATGGAGGTCGTGAGCCATCTCCGGAAGCTGGTTCATAATTTTCCTTTCTACCTAACATATAATATTGTTTAGATCCTACGGCATCTAATCTATCTACCCAAATCCTTTTAATTTTCGAATTGCCAACCATGAAATACCCTCCAACAGTTTCTTTGGAGTCATTTATATTTCTTATGTTACCTATCAAAGCTGCAGGTGGAGCGTCAACTAGAGTTCCGTTGTTTTGAGACTGATTACCCAAAATTTTCAAATATTGAAATGCCGAAGGAGTAACTGTTTGCTGCTTTATTTCTATCAAAAAACCATTTTCTTGATAAAATGGTATACTCGCCACAAGCCTATTTTTTATTTCTTTACCTTGTGAAAATGCATCGCTCATTACATTCAGATCTTGAGAGTAGTAGATCTCCCAACAGTTACCTTGACAAAGATAGTCGTATTCAACTCCCGCTTCTGCTAAAGCAGTAACTGGGCTACACTTACCCAATGGAGCAGGTGATGTTAGAAAAATGCCACCATAGCATGTTTTGCATACCACTTGTTTTTCATATAACTTCCAAGACCACATGAAGTTATCACCGGGTTCAATGGGGTCTTTGGTGTCTAGATAAATCAAATGTGCGGGTATACTATTCTCACCTAATTTTATTCCTTTTGGGTCAAACTTTACCGTATATCCTGTAATTTGTGGAGTTGAACGCATTACTTCTTCCGATGATTCGTACACATTACCATTTGCCAACACTATCTTTAGCTTATATTTACTCCCTACTAAAGCCTTGAATCCTAATGGCAAATAATAATATCCATTGTTTCTATAAAAGCAGTCGATTTGTTCTTTCCCATCTTTTATTATACTCACTTTGGCGTCTGCCTCACTGGCATATCTTACATTGCCAGTTGATGAAGGTATAAACTTTTTAACAGTGATATACTGGTCATTGCTTGAGTCATCAATGGCACCGTCAATAATCAGTATAGTTTCTGTGGTTATTACTTCCAGATCAAATGGCTCTACACAAGCCATAAAAACAAGTATGGAGAAAAAGAATACTATTTTAGATTTTACGTATTTCAATTTTGTTAAAATTAGTCTATCCAACCTATTGGCTGTATTTTGGTTCTTGTTTCGCTTTCTATACATGGAGCAAAGGGTGGCCTAGAGGTGTCATTTCCCATAGGTTCGGGAGTTGGTTGTCGCCCATTAAACAGTCCGATGGCATTTAATCCACCAAAACTCTCTTTTCTTTGAATTATAAACGTTTTCGAAGTTTTGCTACTTACCATAAATAAGCCTCCAACGGCCTCAGATTTATCGCTCAGGTTTTTAATATTTCCAATTAGTCCCGCAGGTGGCGTATCCGCCAAAGTACCATTTCTTTGGGTTTGGTTAACCATTATATTGAAATAGTCAAAAGCAGATTTCGAAATAGAAAACTGTTGAATATCAATAAGTGCATTTCTAAATTGATAATAAGGAACATTCGCCACTAATCGCCCTTTGATGGTTTGACCATTGGTATAGTTATCGGTCATGACGTTTACCTCTTCACTATAAATGATATCCCAGCAATTTGATACACACAAATAATCATAAGTTACACCTCTCCTAGCAAGGTTTGCATCATCTACGCACCTACCAAGCGGTGCTGGCGTTGTGAAATACCTGCCACCGTTGCAGCTTGCACAATAACTCTGTTTTTCGTAAAGTTTATATTGCCACATGTAATACTGACCCTTGGTTTCTGCATCTTTGGTATCCAGAAATATTCTGTGACCGTCAATTTTTTTTCCAAGAAAATCAATCCCTTTTTCAGCAAATTGAGCATAAATTCTTTCTATTGGCGAAATCGGAGTTACAGTTTCGAGAGTAGACTCGTAAGTAGAGCCTTCCATCACTATTCGGAGCTGATAAGGTGTATTGGTTTTGGCTTTGAAACCTTTTGGAAGTTGATATTTTCCACCCGTGGTATAGGCACAATCATAGAACTTGTTGGTGCCTTCTATTAATTGAACCTTTGCATTTTCTATATTCCTATAGACTATATTGTTCGGTTCAGGAATATTCTTTTTGATTATAACATACTGTAAAGAGTCAAAATCGTTTATATCAGCCTCAATGAACAATATTTCTTTTTGACTTCCAAAGTTTAAATCATAGGGCTCTACACAAGCAAAAACCACCAATCCAACCGCCGCCAATAATAATTTAATCCTATATTTCATCAAAATATTTAAAGTTCTCAAAGCTACTGAATTTGAGGCAGAACTGCGTATTATATTCTGAAAAGTATCAATATCTGCATATATAATGTAAAAATGTGTAGATTTAAGAACCGCCTTATTTTAAAAGAAAGTGTTGTTTTTCGATTCCTTTTCTAAAAAACACCAAACCAACAAAGAATAAGTCTATACTAATGCTAACTTCTGGATGGTTAATAATTGTTTTCCAAGCATTTTTCATCTCATCTGACCAATAAATATCATCAAAAACAAAGCAGCTATGCTCTGTTTTTAACTGCAAACAGGCCTCAAAATACCTCAGGGTAGGCTCTTCACGATGATTAGCATCAAAAAAGGCCAGATCTATTTTCTTTACTTTGCTCAATGTCTCTCCCAAAGTGATGTCTAGATTACCCTGCACAGCTGTAACATTTTGAATTTCCAAATTTTGAAAAGTTTCTTTTGCAATTTTTAAAGTCTCCGGACAGCCTTCAAAAGTATAAACCTCTGCGTCACGATTTGCTTTTGCTAGATAAGCAGTAGTAATGCCAAAGGATGTACCTAACTCAATTATTGATGCGTAATTATAAAACTTAACTAACCTATAAAGAAACTGACTCCATCTCTGAGACTTCAAAGAGGTTTTCGCAATCGCGGATATTTTTTGAGGAGTATTTCTTTTTGTACCGGCACCAAAATCTAGTCTTTCTAAGATGTTCTTATTGGAAATTAATCGAAGTCTTTCTGACTCTATTAATCTAGATATGGGAATTGGGGATTTATCCTTGAAAACTTTGTTATAAAACTCAAAAACAAAAGGGGAATGGATAGAATGGGCATTATTTGCCTGAAAAAAATACTTAACAAAGTCCAGATACATTCCTTAGTTAAGTAAGTAAGGTGCCATCATCACAAACTCTGGAATGACAATTAAGAATGTTTTACCGTCAAGAACTCGTTCCATTGTATAAAAGCCATACATTTTGCCAATTCCTGACTTGAAATTACAACCAGATACATATTCATGGAAACTTCCTGGCTCTATAACCGGCTGGTAACCAACCACGCCATCACCAATTACTTCGTCAGAAACACCAATAGAATCCCAGATATACCAATGCCTTTTTAACAATTTCATGGTAGATTCCGAATGATTTTCGATTCGTATTCTGTACGAAAAAGCAAAATGATGCCTCTCGGGATCAGAATAAAATGGTTGGAATTCTGCAACCACACTCACTTTTATGCCTTTCGTGACAGCTATTTCCATATCTATTAAGTTTTTAGTTTCTAAACGAAACTTTTCTATTTTTCTTTGTAAATAAAAGAATAATTTTGATTTCTATCAATAAAAAATCGAAAAATATCTCATATATGAATATAAAACTAGAAGAGAGCTGGAAAGTTCAGTTGAATGATGAATTTGAAAAGATATATTTTCAGAATCTGATTAATTTTATAAAAAAAGAATACACCAGCACCATTTGCTATCCACCAGGCAGGTTAATTTTCAATGCGTTCGACAAATGCCCTTTTGACAAAACCAAAGTAGTTATTCTAGGGCAAGACCCCTACCATGGCCCTAATCAGGCCAACGGTCTCTGTTTTTCTGTGAGTGATGGAGTTTCTTTTCCTCCTTCATTGGTAAATATTTTCAAAGAAATAAAAAATGATCTTGGAATCGAAATTCCTAGAACCGGAAATCTGGAGAGATGGGCGACTCAAGGAGTCTTATTATTAAATGCCACTTTGACTGTCAGGGACAATCAAGCGGGTTCGCATCAGAAACAAGGCTGGGAAACATTTACGGATGCCGTAATTTCAAAACTCAATCAGGAAAAGGAAAACCTTGTTTTCCTACTTTGGGGAGCTTTTGCACAAAATAAAGGCAAGTTTATAGACACAAGAAAAAATTTAGTGCTCAAATCGAAACATCCTTCTCCATTGTCTGCCAATCAAGGTGGTTGGTTTGATCAGCATCATTTCTCCCAGACCAACAGCTTTCTGGAAAGTAAGGGATTGGAATCCATAAAATGGTAATTACATTCTATTTCAAGTCTAAATTGAGAATTTGGGTTAATATGTTTTAATTTTGTAGTATGCAGAAATACGAAATAGTAGCCACCACCTTGATGGGACTTGAAAATGTCCTAATGCAAGAATTAACTAATTTAGGAGCTCAAAATATTGAAAAATTAAGACGTGCCGTGCGTTTTGTTGGTGATGATGAATTACTTTACAAAGCCAATTTAAGTGCAAGAACAGCTCTTAGATTCCTGGTGCCCATTGAAGACTTCTCGGCCGAAAATGAAGCTGAGCTGTATAGTCAGGCCAAAGTATTTCCATGGGAAAAAGTGTTGCACTTGAATCAAACTTTTTCAATAGATGCTACCATAAGCGGAAATCATTTTAGGCACTCGCAATACGTAGCCTTGAAAGTCAAAGACGCCATAGCCGATAGATTTAGAGAAAAAAAAGGCAAAAGACCCGATGTTGATCGAGAGAATCCAGATATTGTTATAAATATACATGTAACTGGTAGCGAAGTAGTTATATCTTTAGACTCTACCGGTTTAAGTTTGGATAGGCGAGGATACAGAAAAAAATCAAATGAAGCTCCTATAAATGAAGTTTTGGCTGCCGGAATTATTCTAATGAGTGGTTGGCGGTCTGACATTCCATTTTACGACCCTATGGCTGGATCGGGAACTTTTAGCATTGAGGCGGCACTCATCGGAACTAAAACCCCTCCAAATCTCAATAGAGTTTTTTGTTTGCAAAATTGGAGAGATTTTGATCATATACTCTATAATAAGGTAAAAGCAGCTTTAAAATCTGAAATTATAGAGCCAGACCTCCAGATATTTGCAAGAGATATTTTGCCTAAGAACCTCGAAATCATTGCAGAGAATGCTGAGTTGGCAGGAATGGACGAATATATAAACTTGAAAAAAGCTGATTTTTTTGAAACAGAACCCACCACAGAAAACGGAATTGTCTTTTTAAATCCACCCTACGGCGAACGAATGAAAATAGAAGATGTTTTTGATTTCTATTCGAGAATTGGGGATACACTGAAACAAAAATATGCTGGTTTTGAGGCTTGGATGATAAGTTCAGACAAAGAAGCTATAAAGAAAGTGGGTCTAAGAGGTGAACAAAAAATTGACTTGCTCAATGGAGGTTTAGAGGCTCGTCTTTTGAAATACGAATTGTATAAGGGCAAAAAATAAGGCTACTTTTTCTTGAAAGTAGCCTTAAGTATATATAATAGCGAAAGTTCTTATTTTATCAAGCTAAACAATCTGCTCCATCTGATTTTATTCAACAAACTTCCATTAGCGTCTATCGACATCCAGATAAACACCGCTTTCCCGACTATGTGGTCTGCAGGTACAAATCCCCAGAATCTTGAATCGTCAGATTCATAACGGTTGTCTCCCATCATGAAGTAGTAGTCTTGGTTGAAGGTATATTCATTTACTTGCTTGCCATCAATAAATATCTTTCCGTTTTTGTATTCTACGTTCTTATTCAAATCAAAAACCGTAATAACTGACTTATACATGGCTATGTTTTTGTCAGTCAACTGAATTTTCATTCCTTTTTTAGGAACTGTGAACGGCTCAAAATTATCCCTATTGTTTGAAAACAATGTAGTTTGGTGAGGGAAGGCATTATAATTCTGATCAGAAGTATCACCCTTGGCTATGATATCAGGGAAAATATTCGTCACAAAATCATATTTTTTTAGTTCAGCAAGAGCCGATTCTGTTGCATTTATAGAATAATAAATTTTACCATTCTCAGAACGCTCACCTTTATTTTCTATACCAAGTTTTTCAAATAGTTTTTCGTTGACATTGGTGTTAGCCTCAATGCTGTAATATTTTTGGGTATTGGGTGCATTATCAAATTTCTTGTTGTTTACATACACCTCCGAATTTCTGATATCTACAACATCTCCACCAATACCTATACATCTCTTAATATAGTTGGTTCTCAAATCCACGGGATACTTGTCATAACCACCGTATGGATCGGGCCTTTCAGGACAACCAGGATAATTAAAAACTACCACATCACCGTTTTTCACAGAAGTAAAGCCTGGAAGTCGGAAGTTTGGTATCTGAATAGCATCAGAATATGAAGGAATATCGGTAAACCAAATTTTCTGGTGAGTTAACGGAACTTGAAGAATGGTTTTTGGAGTTCTGGCTCCATAATGTACTTTCGAAACAAAAAGGAAATCGTTTATCAATAAACTTTTCTCCATCGAACCGGTTGGAATTGTGTAGGCTTCTAAAAATAATCCTCTGATGAGGGTAGCGGCCACAACTGCAAAAAGCACCGAGTCCCACCACTCTCGCATCGCCGATTTTTGTTTTTTAGGTTTCTTATTTTCTTGTTCTGCCATGAAATAATTTCAGATTAATTTTTACAAAAATAAATAAAATACGCCAAAAGCTCTAAAATAATTGCTTGATTGGCAAAATACATGGATTAGTCGACCGAATCAATGATGGCGTCAAAGTCGTTTTCCATGTCTTTGAAACGTTCTACCACCTTTCTAAGAAAACCATCACCCATCATTTCTTCAATATCTTCCTCACCTGACACATCGAACTCAGAAACTTTGTAAATTTGCTCCAACATACCAGCCTCAAACTTTATAATGTATTTGTTGTTGAATTGGTAAAGCTCAGCTTTACAATAATCATTTTCTATATTTTTTACAAACCTCATGAAAAAGCTATTAATTTTTGTCTTGTTGACTCCCTTTTTTTGGGCGTGCAAAGGTAACAAAGAATCTTCTGAATTTTTTAAACGAGGAAATTTTCATTTTAAAAAAAATGAACTCGATAAAGCAGAGCATTTTTTTTCTGAGGCTATCAAGAAAACCCCCGATTTTGCTGATGCCTATAACAATCGTGGAGTTGTTTATCTGAAAGTTGGAAGGACGGACGAGGCCCTGAAAGATTTTGAAAAAGCTGTTTCTTTAGACGATTCATTTGTTGATGCTAAGCTGAACCTAGGACGATTGTACAGCGAAATGGGCAAAACAACCGAAGCCGAAAATCTTTTTAAATCAATAGAAAAAAAGCTTGAGAAATCAAGTGATTTCTTCAACTTCTATGGACAGAATTTTGTCAGACAAAATCACTTTCTGGAGGCAGAACAAATGCTCAACAAGTCGCTGTCTTTAAATCCCAAAAATATCGATGCACTTGCTAATATTTCTTATTTGAAGACTGTAACCAATCAATCGGAAGAAGCCAGAGCCTTTTTAGCCAAAGCACAAGCTCTAGACAAAGAAAATGCCGTTGTAATGAACAATTTGGCTGTTTTGGATGGTAAAGAGAGAAACTTTGAAAGTGCCGAAAAGAACTTATTGCTTGCTGAAAACAAGGAGGTTAACAATATTATTTACCTAAACAACCTAGCTCTTTTCTATTTCGAGAATGATAAGTATTTTCTTGGTAAAGAAAAATTAGAAAAAGCACTTAAAATTGATGATAAAAATCCCTACACCTTAAGAAACCTTGGTATTAAAGCCTACATGGATAAGGATTTTGACAAGGCCATGGGATTTTTTACAAAAGTAGAGAAATCAAATCCAGAGGTCGATTACATATATTATTATATTGGGAGAACACTTTTGGCCATGGGTAAAAGCAAAGAAGCTTGTGCCAATTTCAAAATTGGAGCAAAGCTAAATGACAGCTGGAGTAAGAAATACTCAGATAATTGCCGCTAGGCCTTATTTTTCAAGAAATCAATATTTCGCATCAGACCTTCGTATTTGGTGCGTTTAATGGCAGATTTTTTAAATACTTTTGAGAAAACTTCATGGGTAATTTCCTCCCAATTATTCAAATTTTTCAAGTCATCGTTAGGCAGAAACTCGGCCGTTTTGTGCGGTTTGGCAAATGAATTCCACGGACAAACATCTTGACAGATATCACAGCCAAAGGCCCAGTTTTCCATTTTACCCTTAAATTCAGTAGGAATATTTTCTTTAAGTTCGATGGTCAAATAACTGATGCATTTGCTGCCATCAACCACGTAGGGCTCAGTGATGGCGTCTGTTGGACATGCATCTATACAAGCGGTGCAGGTGCCACAATAGTCTTTTATGGGCCCGTCATAATCAAGTTCTAAGTCACAAATGATTTCTCCAATAAAGAAAAAACTACCGATTTTTCGATTAATCAAATTGCTGTGTTTCCCTATCCAGCCTAGCCCGCCTTTTTTAGCCCAGACTTTGTCCATAACGGGTGCAGAGTCAACAAATACTCTTGCGTTTATATTGCCTATTTCGGTTTGCATTGAAGCCAATAGAGATGAAAGTTTGTCCTTTATAACAAAATGATAATCAGTGCCATAAGCATATTTCGAAATTTTGTAGTCTTGCTCCGTAAGTTCCTTCTCTGGGAAATAATTGAGAATGAAAGTTATTACGGATTTGGCACCATCTACAAGTAACCGTGGATCAAGCCTTTTGTCGAAATAATTGGCCATATAAGCCATTTTACCATTATAGTTTCTTTTGAGCCATGTCTCTAAAAGTTTGGCTTCATTTTCCAGGAATTCTGCTTTTGAAATACCGCAAAAATCAAAGCCCAGCTCTGCTGCTTTGGATTTTATGAAGGCGGTATTTTTATCTTTTTGCAATTAAGTTTAATTTTTCTCAAATGTACTTTGCTTTATTTTCAGAGCAAAGGTTTTTTATTGTCTAATTTCAAAACTATTTTTGTATAAATCAATACATATTGAGTGTATGAGTCCCATTTTTCGTGCTTTAATAATACTTGTTTTATTGGCCATGTCTTGTACTCGGCCTCCCGATTTACCCCCATTTGATATAGTTGCTACGGTATTGGACAACAGTATTTCGGTCCGTTTGGATTGGCCCTTGGTTGAGGATGAAAGAATAGGACCTGTTCGTTACGACCTATACTTGGGTAATACCTTAGTTGCAAGTAATATAAATGCGAATACCTACACCATAAACAATCTAAATTATAACACTACCTATACAGGTACTTTGGTAGGGAAAAACTTAGCTGGTGATACAGAATCAGCCCCATACACTTTCACCACAGGAAAAGAATACATACCTATACCTGATGCAGGACTTGAGCAAGCTCTCATTTCGGCTGGTTATGACACAGAAGGAATTCGGAATGGGAAAATGATTAAAGTTGATGCTTTGCTCGTTAAAAATTTAGTTGCTATTAATGCAGGTATCACCAATATGGAGGGTATTCAGCATTTTGTAAATTTAGAAACTTTGGATATCTCTGGTAATTCTGTTGCACAGCTGAACTTAGGTCAAAATATTAATTTAACAGAGCTTAATGCAGGCTCTAATCTCATCACCAACTTGAATTTATCGCCAAATGTTAACTTAAAAGTGCTAAGAGTATTTAAAAATAGGCTAAATCAACTAAATATCACTCAAAATACGCAATTGGAAGTTCTGGTGGCTGATAATAACTTGTTGAGCAGTATCGATATCAGCCGAAATACAATTCTGAGAGTGGTAGGTTTGAGTTTCAACAATCTTAATCAAATAAATTTATCCGCAAATGCTCAGCTTAACGATCTAGATTTGAGTAATAATCCTATAACTGGCTTGAGTCTATCAGGAGTATCTTTACTCGAAAATTTGGCCTGCCAGTCTTGTCGATTAAGTGGATTGGGAATAGGGAATTTAACAAATTTGAAGCACCTTGATGTTTCTTTCAATACGATTTCGAGCGTGAGTCTTACAAATAATGTTGGCATAAAAACCTTGGATGTTTCTAACAATAGACTTACGGGCCTCAGTGTAAAAAATAATCCAAATATAATAGCCTTGAATACTAAAAATAACAATAATCTTTCTCAAATTTGTGTCACGAATGTAGCCGCGGCCACTGCAAATGAGGATTGGGTGAAAGATACATTTACAAACTATAGTTCTAATTGTAATTAATAAAAAATGACATACGCTACTACAGAAATAACCAGTGCGGAGATATTATCGGATAATCCAGTGCATCAAAGGTTGTATTTTCCTTATGAAATGGCCGCCAAAATAATAAGTGGGAAAGTGCTAGAGTTAGGCTGTGGTTGGGGTCGTGGTGTTGAAAAACTTATTAGCAATTGCGAACATTTTACTGGCTTAGACAAAAATGAGCCTCTCATTAAAGCTCTTCAAGAGAAGCATCCAAAACATTACTTTAATACCGTCAATCTTCCCTTTCTAACTGAATTCGAGGATAATACCTTTGATTTTATAGTTACATTTCAAGTTATTGAGCACATTCAGGACGACCACAAGTTTCTACAAGAGGCACACAGGGTTTTGAAACCTGGTGGCAAAATATTGTTGACCACCGTTAATAAAGAATATTCATTAAGCCGAAATCCTTGGCATATCAGAGAATATAAAACAGAAGAATTGAAAAGTTTAATGCTCAAATATTTCAAAACTCTTGATGCCAAAGGTGTAGGCGGAAATGACAAAGTTTGGGAATATTATGCCCAAAATAAGGCCTCAGTAAATAAAATTATGCGTTGGGACATCTTTAATCTTCAACACAATTTACCAGCCTGGATTCTTAGAATTCCTTATGAAATATTGAATAGATTCAACAGAAATAAGCTTTTGCAACAATCAGAAGGGCTGGCAGCTGAAATCAATTGGGATGATCATTATCTAAGCGAAGAACCAGAGAAATGCATTGACTATTTCTTTGTGGCTACCAAATAATGCACCTCTACATTCATATTCCTTTTTGTAAACAGGCCTGTTTTTATTGCGATTTCCATTTCAGCACCAATCTTTCTTTGAAAGATAAGATGGTGGAAGCTATTTGCAAGGAAATTGAACTTCAGACAGATTATCTTAAAAACAAGAAACTCCAAACCATTTATTTTGGAGGTGGTACTCCTTCCCTACTTTCGGGACCTGATTTTGAGAAAATTTTTAAAACCATTTCAAATTTCTATGATATATCTTGTCTGAAAGAAACTACTATTGAAACCAATCCTGACGATATTACTATTGACAAAATAAATGAATGGAAATCATACGGAATAGACAGAGTTAGTTTGGGTATTCAGACTTTTGATAATGACTTATTGAAGTTTATGAACCGTGCTCATGATTCAAAGCAAAGTATAAATGCATTGGATTTGCTTTTAACTAATAACCTAGGAAATATCACTATTGATTTGATTTATGCTAAAAATGCGAAGGAATTTGATATCGAAAAGCAAAATAGTATTCTAATAAATGATATAGAAATCATTGAAAAATATAATCTAAACCATATATCGGCTTATAACCTAACCATCGAAGATTCTACAGTTTTTGGTAAGTGGGTAAATCAAAAAAAGCTAGAACCCATCGGTGAGGATTATGCGGCCGAGCAGTACGAAATATTGATAGAAAGTCTAACTAGTCAAGGTTTCGAACAATATGAAGTTTCCAATTTTGCAAAAAACGGGAAATACGCTATTCACAATTCGGCTTATTGGAAAAACGAAGAATACCTAGGAGTTGGTCCGTCGGCACATTCGTATAATTTGGATTCTCGCCAATCAAACATTTCCAATAATTCTAAATATATTGCGGCACTAGAATCAGGAAAGGTGCCTTTTGCGATAGAGAATCTTAGTATTTCAGACAAAGTGAATGATTATTTATTGTGCGGGCTTAGAACAATTTGGGGAATTGATACAAAAAAAATATCCCAAATAGCCGGAAGAATTCCTCAAACTTTTTGGGATACTTTAGATATTTTGAAAAATCAAAATCTAGTAATTCAATCTGGAAATTCTATCAAAATTACAACTCAAGGAAGAATTTTCTCTGATAAAATAGCCTCTGATTTATTTTTTGATTGATTATTCAGCTACACACACTTCTTCATAAATCGCTGCCAAATGTCCACCAATCATTTGTGCTGAACGACCTTCAATGTGGTGTCTTTCTACAAAATGAACCAACTCACCGTCTTTAAACAATGCAATTGATGGTGATGACGGAGGCAATGGAATGTATTCACGCATACGTTGCGTAGCTTCTGTGTCCACACCAGCAAAAACTGTTACTAATTGGTCAGGTTTTGATTCTGACATTTCAAGAGAAAGCTTTGCTCCTGGACGACAAGTGCCTGCTGCACAGCCACATACTGAATTTATAACTACAAGTGCAGTGCCTTTTTGATTGGCCATAAATTGGTCAACCTCTTCGGCTGTTTGCAAAGACTTAAAACCTACCGAAGTAAGATCAGCTTTCATTGGTTCTACTAAATGGGGAGGATACATTGTTTCTTAATTTTATTCCCCGACCCCTTCGGGGGAGTTTTAAAAATCAACAGCATTTTTGGAGGGGTGTACTCAAAAAAGCTTTTTATAAAAATCCTAATTCTAATTTTGCCACTTCACTCATCATCTCGGTGCCGTAAGGTGGATCGAAAGTCAATTCGATACTTACGTCATTTACACCTTCAACTTCCCTTATCTTTTGCTCTATTTCAGATGGAATAGACTCGGCTGAAGGACATGACGGAGAAGTGAGTGTCATTAAAACAAATACGTTGTTGACAGGGAAAATTTTGATATCGTAGATAAGACCAAGTTCAAACACGTCAACAGGTATCTCTGGATCATAAACCTGTTTTATGGCTTCAATCACTTTGGCTTTCAATTCTTCTTCTTGCGTATCCATTTCAATTAGGTTTTAAATACTTCTAAAAAACACAACGAATTTTAATAAAGTTCTCTATTTTTCTAAACTTTGATAAGCCAAAGCGTAAGTTTTCATCTGTTTAACCATCGATGCCAATCCATTTGATCGGGTTTGTGCCAAATGACTTGTAAGGCCAATTTTCTCGATAAAATACAAATCTGCATTTAATATTTCGGTTGGGCTATGGTTAGAAAGAACTTTTAAAAGCATATTAACCAAACCTTTCACGATTATGGCTTGACTATCTCCTTCAAAAATTACAAGGCCATTTTCAAATCTTGCATTCAACCAAACTACTGATTGGCAGCCTTTTATGATATTTTCGTCGGTCTTAAATTCTTCGGCCAATGGTGCGAGCTTTTTGCCCAAATCAATAATATATTCGTATTTGCCTTCCCAGTCGTCCTCGAAAAGCTCAAATTCCTCTATTATTTCGTCTTGTAGTTCGTTTATGGTCATTTTATGACAAAAGTTTTTTTACCTTCAAGATTCCTGCCACCAATGCATCTATTTCCTCAAAAGTGTTATAGACTGAAAATGAGGCTCTTGCCGTCCCTGGAATACCCAAACGTTGCATTAAAGGCTGGGTACAATGGTGACCAGTTCTTACCGCAATTCCCTGTTGATCAAGTATAATTCCGATATCTTGCGGGTGTATTCCCTCTAAAACAAATGATATTACACTCACCTTTTCTTTGGCCTTCCCAATAACTGTAAGACCCTCAATTGACTCCAATTTCTCAGTAGCGTAAGCTAGCAGTTCGTTTTCGTAAGCCGCGATATTTGTCTTTCCTATGTTTTGTATATAATCCAAAGCGAATTTAAAAGCTACAACGTCGGCTATATTCGGCGTACCCGCTTCAAACTTATAAGGTAAATCAGCATAGGTGGTCTTTTCAAAAGTCACTTCTTTTATCATTTCTCCACCGCCTCTGTATGGAGGCATAGCCTCTAAAAGCTCTTTTTTGCCATAAAGAACACCCATTCCGGTTGGTCCAAATAGTTTATGAGCGGAAAGAGCATAAAAATCAACATCCAAAGCCTGTACATCAATATCAAGGTGGCTACTAGCCTGTGCCCCATCTATCAAAACCTTTGCTCCAACAGCGTGGGCTTTGTCGATAATGGTTTTGATGGGATTTATAGTTCCCAAAGCATTAGAAACATGCACTACGGAGACAAATTTCGTTTTTGGTGAAAGTAATTTTTCATACTCTTCCAAAATTATCTCACCTTCATCATTGATTGGAATTATCTTCAGAATACACCCTTTTTCTTCACAAAGCATCTGCCACGGAACAATATTGGAGTGGTGTTCGAGTGTAGATATGATAATTTCATCGCCCGCATTAATGAATTTTCTACCGTAAGTACCAGCAACTAAATTAATACTATCAGTAGTGCCATAGGTAAATATTATTTCCTCAATAGAATTAGCATTCAGAAAGGATTTAACGGTTTTTCGTGTGGCTTCAAATGCCGCAGTGGCTTTTTCAGCCAAATGATGAATGCCACGATGAATATTGGCATTATAACCTTCGTAGTAGTTTTTCAATGCCTCAATAACCACAGAAGGCTTCTGAGTGGTTGCGGCATTATCAAAATAAACCAGTTTTTTGCCGTTTATAGATTGCTCTAGTATCGGAAAATCGTGTCTTATTTTATTGATATCAAGTTTCAAAGTAATCTTTGTTGTAAATAAATCCTTATTTGGAATTTATTTGAGTTTGTTTTCAATCATCGTATCCAACATTTCTCTTAGTTCCTCTATTTTGATTTGAGAAACTACATCTTCTGCAAAAGCCACCAACTGTAATCTAATGGCCTCTGGCTTAGGAATTCCTCTTGACTGCATGTAAAAAATCGCTTCATCATTGAGTTTTCCTGTGGTTGTTCCATGCGAACATTTTACATCATCAGCCCAAATTTCCAACTGCGGCTTACTGTTCATTGTAGCTGAATCTGAGGTGATTACATTTCTACAATTTTGGTATGCATTGGTTTTTTGAGCGTCTTCTCTAACGAAAATTTTGCCATTAAAAACACCATTCGAGCTATCCATCAAAACACCTTTATAAAGCTCGTTGCTCTCGCAATTTGGCATTTTATGATCTACAAGTGTATGATTATCAACGTGTTGTTTTCCATTTGGAATATAAAGTCCATACATGTGGTTGTCGATGTACTGACCGTTGAGAACCAAGTTCAAGTTATTTCTTACAAAACCACCATTGAGGGTAATTGTTGCAGAATAGAAGTAACTTTTATCCTCCTGATTGACCTGTGTGGTACCCACATGGTAGCTCTGGTCGTTTTCATCTTGAATTTTGTAATAATGTGCTATGGCTTCTTTATCTACAAAAATCTCGGTTACAAGGTTTGAAAATGAAGTTTTTTGTCCCTCCGTCTGGAAAATCTCTACAATTTTTACCTCCGAGTGTTCACCTACCACTATTAGATTATGGAGGTTTACAGCTATATCTTCTGATTTTACGTCGGAGATATATCTGATTATAATAGGACTTTCTAGAACATAGTTTTTGTCAATAACAATCACACTTCCGGTGTTTGAAAGTGCATTATTCAGAGCAGAAAGCCCTTCTTTCTCTGTTTCAACGTATTTTCCGTAATGTTTTTCTATTACTTCAGGAATCTGCTCAACTGCGGTTTCGAGTGTCAAGACTTTGATTTTTGGGACATTTCCTAAAGTTGAAAGTTCCTCATTAAACACTCCATTTACAAAGCAAATAGAAATTCCTTCTAAACTTGAGAAAGGCAGAGCTTCGAGGTCTTTTTTCGAAAAATTCGAATCAGAATTGAAACTAAACTGAATTTTATCTAGGTTTTTGAGATTGGAATATTTCCAATCTTCGTGCTTTACAGTCGGAATTCCGAGTTTTTTAAACTGGGCAAAAGAATGATTCCTCATTTTATTGAAATCAGAGCCGCTTTTACCGTTTAAGTTTTTTTGAATATTCTCAAATTCAGCCTCAAACTGGGCTTGAATATTTTGAAACGACATTTTTCTTTATTTTAATGAATTAATTATCAAACCATTGATGCTTCTAATGCATCGGCTTCAGATTTAATCCAATCATAGCCTTTTTCTTCAAGTTCCAAAGCCAATTCCTTGGTCCCCGATTTAACGATTCTTCCTTTATACAAAACATGAACAAAGTCAGGTACGATGTAATCCAAAAGTCTTTGATAGTGCGTAACAACAATAAATGATCTGTCTGCCGATCTTAATTGATTTACACCATCAGCTACGATTTTCAAAGCATCTATATCAAGACCAGAATCTGTTTCGTCCAAAATACCCAAACTTGGCTCTAACATGGCCATCTGGAAAATCTCGTTTCTCTTTTTCTCACCGCCAGAAAAACCTTCGTTTAGTGATCTTCTAAGAAGTTGGTCATCAATTTTTACACTTTTTGCCTTTTCTTTCATCAATTTCAAGAATTGAGCAGCATCTAGAGGCTCCTTTTCATGATATTTCCTGATTTGATTGATAGCTGTTTTGAGGAAATTGATGGTTGTAACACCAGGAATCTCGACTGGATATTGAAAAGCCAAGAAAATACCTTCAGCCGCTCTTTCCTCTGGAGCAAGTTCTAGCAAATCTTTGCCATTAAACTCTACGGTTCCACCAGTGACTTCATAATCTTCTCTTCCAGCCAAAACAGAGGCCAAAGTACTCTTTCCCGAGCCGTTTGGTCCCATTATAGCGTGAATTTCACCTGGCTTTATGTCCAAATTTATTCCTCTAAGTATCTCTTTACTTTCTACTCTTGCTTGTAAATTACTGATTTTCAGCATAAATAAATATATCCCTTTAATTGTGGTACAAAGATAAATTATTAACTTTTAATAATAATCATTATTTTTAATAACTCTAAATAGTCTAACCTTGTTCCCATACACTGTATTTTTATTTTTTTTAAACTAATTGGTATGTTCATTCGTATTTAAATAAAAAGATAAAAACATGAAAAAGATATTAATCGCCTTTTTAGCAGCCTTTACTTTCACCATGAGCTGTGCTCAGAAAACCAAAGACAACTGTAACATAACCAAGATTAAAAAGACTGAAAAAGAGTGGAAAGCCCAGCTCACACCTTTACAATACAATGTAACGAGGCAGTCTGGCACAGAAAGGTCTTTTACGGGCATTTACTGGGATAATCACGCCAAAGGCATTTACAAATGCATAGGTTGTGGATTGGATCTATTTACGTCCGAAACGAAGTTTGAATCCGGAACGGGTTGGCCAAGCTTCTGGAAGCCTATTGACCCATGTAATGTTGAAGTGGGAACAGATGCAAGCCTAGGAATGGTTCGTGACGAAGTAAAATGCAAAAGATGTGACGCACATTTGGGTCACGTTTTTGATGATGGTCCTAAGCCTACAGGTCTGAGATACTGCATGAATTCGGCCAGTTTAAAATTTGTGGCCGTGAAGTAAATTTATAAAACCGCAAAGACGCCTGGTCGCAAGGGGAATTTGGTTGCAACCTTGTGCCTTTGCGGTTTGATTTTTAAAGTCTCGGTGCCGTTGGTTTGTTAGGCATATCGAAATTATTCGCTCCTTTTACCTTGACTTTCCTTTTATAGACCTTGTCGTGAACCGAAGCATAAATGGTATCAAAATTAGGTCCTCCAAAGCACAAATTGGACACTTGTCCTTTGGTTTTAGGCAAGGGCACAATAGCATTTACTCTTCCCAGTTGGTCCATAACTTGTATTCCACTCAAACTTGTAACATAAATACGGCCATCTCTGTCGCATTTTATACCATCACTCCAAGCGTTTTCATCTGTATCTCTTACATGTAGCCAACCAAATTTTTGTTTATTCGTTAAAGTACCATCTGGCAGAATAGAATACACCCAAACCCAATGAGATGCAGATTCTGTCACATAAAGTTGTGTTTGGTCCGGAGAAAAACATAGCCCGTTGGCAAATTTAAGTCCTTCGTCTAAGATGACTTTATCCCCGTTTGGTCTTAACAATAATAGTTTACTGGGCTTCTCTCTTCCGTCCGGTTGAGTTATGTAAATATTCCCATTATTGGCTATGGATATATCATTACCCGGAGTTTCTTCTGTAAGGGCTTTTATGAACTTTCCATCTGCTCCATATTGGTGAATTTGTTTAGTTGGCGGCTGCGACCAACCTCCCGTGATGGTCAGCATCTGCCCGTCTGGTCCAAAAGTGGTGCCACTTGCTTTTTTTGCATCCTCTACGTAGACTTCTGGTTTGCCAGCAGCGTTTATTTTATAAGTTTTAGAATTAGGTATGTCCTGAAAAAACACTTCTCCTTTCGCATTTACGGCTGTACCTTCGGTAAAGCCGTATTTCTCACCAACCAATTCCCAATCTTCATTTTCTATCAGAATATCTTTCAAGAATTGATTTTTAGACTGCCCGGCTTCTATTTTCTTTGGATAATCTCTCCAAAGCCACCTCATGGCATCAGCAAAAACGGCTGTTCCATGCTGCCCATTGTGGCCACCTTCTCCCCATACGTGCTTCACATCATAACCCGCGAAAGACAATGCTCTTTCCATGGTCTCGTTGGCTTTCCACCAATCTCCAGCATATATATTGAGGTCGTTTGAGCCATCTTGAAGAAATATTCTCAATAGCTTTGGTTCGTGTTTTCTTACCAGAATATCGTACCTGTCAGCTCCTCTTAAGCCCACGTAAGTACCAATAGCACTAAAGACTCTTGAAAATTCCTGAGGTTTTTCCCAAGCTGCTGTAAATGCACAAACCGCACCGCTACTTGAACCACCTATGGCTCTATCATTGCCGTTTTTAGACAAAATAATTGCTCGGCCATTGCTACTTTTTTGTTTTTCAACTTCTGGCAAAACTTCTTCCAAAAGAAAGCGGGCATAATTATCTCCTAAACCATCATATTCGTAGCTTCTGTTAAATCTGTTTAAGGCTAAATCCGCATTTTGAGCTTTTACCTGGCCGGGAGTAATGAAAACACCGATCGTTACAGGCATTTCTTTTTGATGAATCAGATTATCAAAAACTGTCGGGGCTTTCCATTGAATTCCATCTTGATTCACATACACACAAGCCGGCTTTTTGCCATCGTATTGTGCTGGTATATAAATACTTACTTCTCGGGTAGTACCCGGAAAAATTTTTGAATTTTCAAAAGTAAATTTTATGATTTCACCTTTTGGTACACCTGCTTTCTCAATAGAAGCTACGTCTGAAGGATATGACTCTGGGGTATTTTGCCCGATGGCTTTACCGACAAGAAGTAATAAGAGAAATACGATATTTCTTTTCATTTTAATTGTTTAAAGGTTGAATAATTTAGAAATCTCTCTCAATGCATGATTTCTTTGACTGCAATTTATCAATTTCGGAATCAATTATCTATTTCGATGGTAATTTTCTTGTTTGTATGTTTTAGATTTGATAATTGATTCAACCAAACAACATATTTTGGAAAACAGAAAAATTAAAGTGGGTGTTGTTCAGGCCACTCCAGCCTTGTTCGACATTGAGAAAACCATTGAAATTGTCATTTCTTGGATAGAAAATGGAGCAAAAGAAGGCTGTGAATTGTTGCTATTCCCTGAGTCGTTTATACCTTGTTATCCACGCGGACTAACTTTTGATGCGGTTATCGGCCGACGTTCTGATAAAAGCCGTGACCAATGGCTCAAATATTGGAACGGCAGTCTAGATTTGAATCCTGAAAGTACAACTGCCAAATATCTTACAAGATTAAGCGAGGCTATAAAAAAGGCAAATATTATTGTTGCTTTGGGAGTAACTGAAAAAGAATCGTTAGGTAGCTCATTGCATTGTTCACTTTTGTATTTTGGTAAGGATGGAAATTTGCTCGGGAAACACCGAAAGCTAAAGCCAACAGGTTTAGAAAGATATATTTGGGCAGAAAGTGATGGTTCAACACTTACAACTTTGGATACTGAAATAGGTAAAATCGGAGGACTAATTTGTTGGGAAAACTATATGCCACTGGCCAGAATGGCCATGTACAACAAAGGCGTGGAGATTTACCTCGCTCCCACTGCTGATAGTAGAGAATCTTGGCAATCCACAATGCAGCACATTGCTCTGGAGGGCAGATGCTTTGTTTTGGCGGCCAATCAATTTGTTAGAAAATCTGATTATCCAGCTGATTTTAAAGAGGATTTGGCAATTGAGGCGGAAATAATGTGTACGGGGGGAAGTGTAATCTTGTCACCTATGGGCGAAGTTTTGGCTGGTCCATTATGGAACCAAGAAGGTTTACTAACCGCAGAATTGGACTTTTCGGTTTTGGCAAAAAGTAAATTGGATTTTGATGTAATTGGACATTATTCTAGAAATGACGTCTTTAATTTTAGTGTAAATAAGCAACCAGAAATCTTGAAAGTATAATCATTAGGATAAACCAAGAATCCCTTTTTTATCAAAATAATTGAGGTTTTCTCTTTCATCAAAAATATGCTTGTTATTTTTGTTCCGAACAAATTCTTTTAAATGGAAAATAATATAAAATTTCTTTACGAATACCTCAACAACGCCTCTCCTACTGGTTTTGAATCTACTGGTCAGCAGATTTGGCTGGATTATATGAAACCTTTCATCGATGAAAGTATTGTGGATGTTTATGGTACTGCCGTTGGAGTGGTTAATCCTGGAAAAGATTATAAGGTGGTCATTGAAGCTCATTCTGACGAGATTTCGTGGTTTGTAAACTACATAACAGACTCAGGGTATATTTACGTTAGAAGAAATGGAGGTTCTGACCACCAAATAGCCCCATCGATGCGTGTAAATTTACACACACGTAAAAATGGTATTGTCAAAGGTATTTTCGGTTGGCCTGCCATTCACGTACGTGATGCTGGAAAAGAAGAAACCCCAAGCTTGAAAAACATATTTATTGATGTGGGTGCGTCAACTAAAGCTGAAGTGGAAGCCATGGGTATTCATGTAGGAACTGTGGCAACCTTTGAAGATGGTTTGATGGAATTGAACGAGAAATTCTACGTAGGAAGAGCCTTGGACAATAGAATTGGAGGTTACATTATAGCAGAGGTTGCTAGAAAACTGAAAGAAAACAAAATAGATTTGCCTTATACGCTTTATGTTGTCAATGCAGTTCAGGAAGAAATTGGTTTGCGTGGATCAGAAATGATTTCGAGGAGATTAAAGCCAGATGTGGCAGTCGTTATTGATGTAACTCACGATACGCAATCACCTATGTATGACAAGAAAAAAGACGGCGACATAGCTTGTGGAAAAGGTCCTACACTTTCTTATGGCCCGGCTGTTCAGAATAATCTATTAAATATGATTATTGATTTGGCTGATGAAAAGAAAATTCCTTTTCAAAGAGCTGCAGTAAGCCGTTCGACGGGTACGGATACCGATTCTTTCGCTTATTCGGCTGAAGGTGTGGCCTCGGCATTGATATCTTTACCGCAGAAATATATGCACACGACCGTAGAAATGGTACACAAAGACGACGTGCAGGCCTGTATTGATTTGTATTATGAGTTTTTGTTGAATTTGAAAGCTGGGACAGATTTTAGATATATCAATTGATTTATTTGCCACGAATTCATTCATATAAGATTAAATTCGTGGCAATTTCTTATTCACACCCCACCACCTTATAAATCTTCCCATCGGTTTTGGTGTAAATATAAATTTCACCATTGGCTCCCTGTCCAAATCTCAAATCAGTTTTGTTGTTTTTACAAATGTTTCTAAAATTATCTATTTTTCCTTCTATCTCTAAAGTAAATTCTTGAATATTAGTTGTTTGTCCTAAATTCAAGTCTTTGTTTTCAACAAATAGTACCTTGCCATTTACAATATCTCCAAAGATATATTTTCCTTTTAAAGCCGGAATCTCATTTTCAATATAAACATACCCAGCAGAAATTGCATAGCCTTCGTCGTGGTCATATTGTGCTGACGGCCAGGTGTAAGATGATGTATTCCCTTTTAAATCAAATACTTGCTTCATATTCGCTTCAGGTTTTATGATAAAAGTGCCTTCGCGATAAGGCCATCCGTAATCCAAGCCTTTTTGGCCAATATTTAGCTCTTCTACATTTGTATGACCAATATCAGAGATAATCATTTTACCATCAGGTGACCAGTAGATTCTGTTGGGATTTCTAAATCCTCTACAATAAACCTCACCAGCCATTTCTTTATAATTGGCGTATGGATTGGAGGCAGGAATACCGTAATTGCCATTTTTTGAATTGTTCCCCGCTGGGTCTATCCTCAAAACTGAGCTCCAGGGCGTAGAAAAAGAATTACAGATGAAAGGAAAACCATTTTCAGAGGCTCCACCGTCACCAATTCCAATGTAGAGCAATCCATGATCTTCATCACCAGCTTTAGAGTTTGGATTAAACGCGATTTCTTGCATACCATGAATTTGAGAAACCATATCGATTCTGAACAGTTCTCGCCTTGTCCCTTCAAAAGTTTCAGCTTCGGGATTGTTAGTTTTCCACTCTGTCAATACCCATTGAAGTGTTACTTTGATGCTGTCGGCATAGCTAAAATCTGCTTTTCTCGACTTTGCCTTTTCTGAATGTGCAGTATAAAAAAGTCCATTTTTTAGAAATTCAGGGTGAAATGCATACGAACCCAAACCAGTGGCCAATCCTGGAACATGAATGTATTCGGGTACCATTTTTTTGAAATCAAGGTAAGGCTTGAGTTCTTTTTCGTTAAAATGATACACTATTCCTCTCAAGTCAGAGAGAAAAACTTTCTTTGGGTCATCGTTTAACACGACCATTGTGTTAATTCTAGCCAAGGGGATTTTATCACTGGTGGCAGGTGCGGTGAACAGATATTTGAGTTTTAAAGTTAATTCAGACTTTTTAATAGGTTCAGGAATTGGATTTTTCAGTCCATCTGGCGAAAGAACTTTTCTTGGATCGGGTTTGGTTTGTCGGCTGTTTATGTAGTTTAAAAGGTTTTCAACCTCCATTTTTTTTAAATGAGCAAAATCGGGCATGGCAATGGTTCTTTTATCGAAATTGGGCTCTGCCGCCATTACTTTTTGTGGATTTTTCAGGTAATCAATTAACCAATTTTTGTCTCTTTTTTTGGTAGTTTGAGAAAACTCAGGCCCAATGCCATTTTGGGTAAAGTTATGACAAGCAGCACATTGAAGCTCAAATATTTCTTTGCCCGATTGAATACTTTTTGAGTCTAAACTATACTTGGTTTGAGAAAAAGATGAATGATTTAAGTTAAAGAGAGCAGCTATTAAAACAGTTTTTAGAAGTTTCGTTGACATTTTAATTTTAATGGTTGAATATTTTTCGAAAATACAGTTTTTTTCTGATAACACATTTCTTTTTATGAATATTGAACCATTTGGAGTAGTTTTGCATTCTGTTCTTACAATGGGGGCGACCGGTTTTGACGGCATGATGCCATTGCGAGTATAAGCATGTATGGAGTTGGTGGAAGGTCTCCATTCAAAAAATCTACCGAACAATAACTGGCAATACATCGTATGCCATGGCTGCTTAATTTCGGAGTAAATTAGCATTCGCCATCGTTCCTCTTTTGCTAACCTCTGTTGCGGGAGATCAAGGAGCGTCGAAAATAGAGAGGCGTTTTAAAGCGGACTTCTGACTTTAAAATAGTAAATGAGAAGATAAGGATTGGGTTAGGTACGTCGGACGGCTTCCCAATTTCGAAAAGTAAGACCGAATAAACATGTAGAAGGCTCGACAGTAGCCGTGTTCGGACCAGGGTTCGAATCCCTGCGTCTCCACTTTGGTAACACGTTAATTATTAGCGTGTTACTTTCGTTTCAGGGAGTTTGAATTTCATAAATGACAACATTATGACACCCGAACTCCTCAATTATTACTTCAAAAAATATAACCTCACGATGTCTGACCCACATCCCTACAAGCTCCCAGTACTGCGAAAATACGACTCTCTCGAGAAGGATTGGTATGTAGAATACTACGCCTATTCTGAGCGAGATGCCAAACTCAAACGCAAGCGAGTTGTTTTGGCAGAGCCAACAGAAAAACAAAGAATCGAAAGAGCCAAATCCGAAATCAAGCTCATTTCCGAAATGCTTAAAGCTGGGGCCATCATAGACCCTATCAAAAAAAAGCTTCAGAAGTCCGAAATCACCAAGACTTCCAAATTAACTGAGGCCATAAAATACTTTTTGGAGCAAAACAAAGCCACCTTGGAGCAAAACACATATGAGAGTTACAAAAGACATCTTGATCATCTTATAAATTATCTCAATCGCCACCAAAACCAATCCCTTACACTTGAGCAGCTGGATATCCAAATAGCTTACCAATTCACCGATGAACTGATATCAGAGGTAAAACATGGTAATCGAACCCGCAACAACGTAAAAGACACCTGTTCAATCTTCTTTAATTACTTTAAAAAACGTCGGATAATAGAGGAGAATCCATTCAACGAAATACAAAGCCTAAGAACTCATGCCAGGAAATACACAGCCATATCAAAAGAGCATGTAAAAAAACTGCTACAATCATTCCAAGAGTCAGAAGATTTGCAGCTAGATCTGTTCGTACAATTTGAGTATTACGCAGCTTTACGGCCAAACAAAGAACTTCGACTTCTTAAAATAGAGGATATCCTCGACAAAACCATAGCCGTTCCCTGCGATACATCCAAAAACAAGGAAAAGGAACACGTTCGTATTGCTCCACCGCTTGAAAAAAAGATTCAAGAACACAATCTTAGAAGCTATCCGGGCGATTACTATATTTTCTCAAAAAACGGTTTACCAGGTCCAGAACACAACGGCAAAAAATACCAATACATGCGGCACAGAGAACACCTCAAGGCTTTAAAAATTGACCATCTGCAGTATGATGTTTACTCCTGGAAACATTCAGGCGTAATTGCCCTATTCCTAGCAACCCAAAACCTCGAATTAGTCCGCCAACACTGCAGACACAAAGACGTGGCCACAACCATCAAATACCTGCGAGACCTCGGCCAATTCACCGATTACGACGAAATCAACAAATTCCCCGAAATATAACCCCGTACAGACGCCATGCATGGCGTCTCATAAGTATATAAATCAAAAAAAAGCCCCAATCTCTCAGGGCTTTACTTTTGCGTCTCACATACTCACTTCTCCCAAAGCACCACCTGGCTTCTACCATTCAGCGGCAACAACGTCTCCACAGCAGCCACAAAATATTCCTTTCCCTTCACAAATACGCTATGATGGGCATTTACATTATTATGCCAGTCAATCTGATGCAAGTCCAGAGCCGTCAAATCCGCCAACACCACCTTACTTGAGGTAGATTTCCTAAAAGCCTCATAATTGCCATAACACTTATCTTTCAAGTTATTCGCACCACTCCAGGCAATATTCCAACTGCCATAGGTCGGTGCAATCGTCGGCACTCCACCAACAACCCCATTCCAAAGAGCAATTCTCGGAGCAAACTTCGCTCCGCCCTGGTTAAACCTCGGGCTAGCTCCTATCTGCTCCACAGTAGCCATTCCAGCCTCTACGGCCACAGTACTTACTTTGCTCACAATCTCAAACACAAACCCTCTCTGAGTTTCAGGAGTTTGATAAAAATCAAAACCAGTAGGTAAAGGCACACGCTTCATCACATTATCTCCTTGGTCAAGCTCCCAATCGAGCTTAATCCTGTTCAACCGCTCAGGCGTTCTAGATGCACTCGGCACAACCTTCTTAGTCCAGTTCAGCACTGTCGGTCTGGTCAGTATCTCATTGCCAAAATACGCATACATAGTCCGGCTATTTACATTAAAATAAATCGCCAAATTAAACAACTTCCTCAGCTCCTTTATCAGCTCCGGAATCGTCACCTCAGGCAAATGATTAGCATAAGTAATAGTTGTCGCATCATCCAAGCTGAAGCAATTATACACCACAGCCCTCTTAAATACCTCACTCTCAAAAAAATCACCTTCAAACTTAAAATCACAAAGCTCACCTATCCGCTCAAACACCCATCTTAAAAACAGCATTGGCACCCGAGCATGGTTATTCAATGATGTCGAAGTGACCCACTCATTCATTTTTCCATTCCACCCAGCCTGCACATTCGTACCATAAAAAGCACTATTCGCCACCGTCGGCCAGCACAGTATATCTGTCAAATGATTAGCCGCTATCACCGGAGGCTGAGCGGAGCCAAAGCCCGAGCTACCCAACGGCAACTTATTCATCAAAACATTCTGATACTCACCAAAAATCTCACTCAAATTCTGGGTAAAAATCACCACATATTCCGTTTCAGTGCAATCCACCAATTCTATAAAACCTCGCTCTATTACATAGCCATCAGCTATTTTCTCGCAGTAATATTGCTTATTCGGGTACTTCATCCCAGGTTCTCTAAACCACCCAAACAGCTTATCATTAATCGGCGAAAACGGCAAAGTAAAATCATTCACCAGGCTACCACGCACAGTATCAAAATCAAACAAACTATTCCACCTCATCAGCTTCACAGTTTGCCCAGGACTCATATCAGCCCAAACCCCATCAATCTTTATTCCATACATATCAGTACAGCCGCAATGCTTTGCGGCTCTATTTATTTACAACTTCGACTTATTCATATTCTCCTTCAACCTATCCAACGCATGCAGCACACCGCTCGACCCATTATCCTTCGAAGCAATATCCCTCAAAATCCCCGTATGCGTCTTCAGCACCTTAGCGGTTTCAGCAGTATTAGCAGCCGTTTCCTTCTGAAACTTCTTCATTTCCTCCTGCATCTTCTTATTTTCCGCTATAATAGCATCGCTACTGGCCGAGCTGCTATTATCCGCATAATTTCCACCGCCAGAAGACCCGCCACCGCCATCGCTTTCATAAACACCACCATCAGCAAACATCCTGGCTCGGCTCACAGTCAGCACACCGCCATTGGCCATACTTATTGGAGCACCATTATTGTAGAGGCTACTATTCAACAGCCTGTCAATTACCGGCCTATTATTCTTGTAAGTATTCCGGCTCAACACCATCACAGGCTCTCCACCTTCTATTTCGCCCACCTCAGCACCAGTCATACGGTCATACATCGCTATTCCAGCCTGCCCATAGCTCGCACCATGGCGTGAGCCCTGAGCCACACCAGCATTTCTAAACACTCCACCACTTCTCGCCTCAAACTTCGTGTTCTTTATCTTCGTAATATCAAATGCCGTCTTCACACCAGCCACTATCGCCAACGCTATACCCAACGGAAACGGTGGAGTGGCCAAAGCACTCAGTATCGCCATAGACCCCTGTATCAATGCCGCCGCTATTTGCATCTTCTTATTACGCTCAAATTCCTTCTTCTTCAGTGCAAGATTTTTCTGGTCAAACTCCTCCTGCAGTCTCGTTTTCTCAGCCTCTACCTGCTCTTTAGTCTTTATGCCTTTGGCTAGCTCATCATCCAGCTTCTTAAAATTGGTCTCCTTTTCCTTCGTCAGGTTATTGATCTGCCTTTGAGTATAATCAGCGTTCAGCTTTGTTAACACCTCTATCGTGGTCAACATTACCTTACCCACATCGTTGGCATACTTCGCAAAAGCCACACTTCTCTCATTCAAGTGCTTACCATCATCCCGGGCTTTATTTTGTAGGAATGTCGTAAACGCCTGAAAATCCCCAGTCATTGCCGCATTCAGTGCATTATAAAAAGCCTCATTATTAGCCTGTCGTGCCGCATTTGCTTCCTGCTGCAGTTGCTTCTTATCCGCCTGCAGTTGAGTTTCGTTTTGGCGTTGTTCAGCCGTCAACTTATCATCTATAGCCTTCAGCTGTGCTGCCTTCGTTTCGTTGTCAGCTATGCTCTCCGCTATCCTGGCTTTTTCTGCCGCTGCCTCCTGTGCCAGTTTGGCATTTTTATGTGCGGTCTCTATCTGCAGTATTCTCAGCTTAGCATCCCACATGGCTTGGCTGTTCGTTTTCGTCAGTGCCAGCTCTATCTTAGCATTTGCCACCTCAGCCTTAAACTCATCATCCAGCAGCTTCTTAGTATCCGCCAGTTTTTGAGCCTTTATCTTTTTCTCATCAGCCAGATCTTTCTTATCTGCTATATCCTTTTTCTTTTTCGCAACTTCATCAAGCTTATCCTGCTTTGTTTTAGCATCCGCATTTATCTTCGCTATGTTCGCCTCGTGTAGTTTTTCGGCATTCTCCAGTGCCTTTTTCTTCGTAGCATCGCTGGCCATGCTTTTCTTTATGGCTTCCTGCTCACGTTTAAAATCCAAATCCGCCTTCGCTATAGCCCTTTTGGTATCGTCAGCTATAGCCTTTACTTGCATATCTTCAACTTTTTTCAGAAGTGCGGCTTCATCTTTCTCTTGCTTATCAAGTAGTTTCTTTTTTGTTTTATCGGCTTCTGTATCAACTTTCCCTTTAGCCGCTGATGATTTTTTATGATTATCTTCAACTTTAAGATTCAACTGCCTATTCAGTTCTTCGGTCACTTTAGCTGTTTTAGCGACCCTTTCCTCTTCTGTTTTTGCAGTTTTGTTGATTTGATCTATTCTAGATGCGGCTTGCTGACCTAGACTAATCATTTTTTGAGATGACACCTTATCGTCATGCTCCTTATTCAGTGCCTGTATTTTATTAAGCTTTGTTTGCTCATCAGTTTCTTGCTCTAAAATTCTCTTTTTTGCTGCCTTAAGTTTATTATCCTCAATCTCAATAACAGAATCAAGCTCATCTTTCATATTGTTAATATGAACCTCATTCATGGTTTTTGACCACCCATTTTTTATCGAGGTCATATTTTCCATGAAATTTTCTCTCATATTTTCAAAAGTTGCACTTGGGTCTAATTTAAAGTCCGCTCCAAAAAAATTAGCTGCTTGCTTTCCTGCATCCACCAATGCTCTCAAGCCATCATACATGCCTTCAACAGCTGCCAATGCAACCATCACAACAGTGCCAGCGGCTTGAAGTGCAACCGATAGTGTATTAATTACATCCCTGAGGGTTATTGAAGCATCACCTGTATCAAATAAAGCGTTTACTAAGCTTTTATAACTTTCCCAAACATTCTGCACAACCTCCCAAAGGCTCTCGAAAACAGATACCAATGGACCTGATTCAGTTATTAAGCCCTTGGTTGTGTCTATAATCCAATTCATTACATCCAATATGCCGTTGAATACTGGGTTTAGCCCATCACCCAGCAAAAGTTTTAGGCTATCAAAGTTGTCACCCAAATTACTCACACGCCCTTCCAAAGTTTCTGAAATAGCAGCCATACCACCTTGCACGCCTTCAAGCTCACCAAAAGCTAAAATAGCTCCCTGAATAGCTTCTGGAGTATTGGCCACTGTTTGTTGAACGCCTTTGAAAGCAAAAGTTACTTCATCTCCGCTCTTACTAGCTTGAATACCAAACTCCTTTAGCCGTTCATTTTCGCCAGTCATGGCATCTAACACCGCCTCGGTCAACTGCTCAAAGCTTTTTCCCTGCGATGCTGCAATATCTCCTAACTGTGTCATTTCTCTCATAGTAGGCTGCAAACCTCTATTGACATACTTCACATAGCTTTCAGTCAATTCATCAACAGAAAAAGGCGTTTCAGCTGCAAAATTTTTAATCATTTCCATGGCTTTACCAGCCGCTTCATGAGTACCTAATGCATTTGTAAGTACAGCCTCATACTTTTCAAACTTAGCCGTAGTCTCAAAAATGTCCTTTCCAAAATCAAAAATCGCCCCAGCAGCTTCTTTTACTAAGCTAAAAAGCCCAATACCAGTAAAAGCACCTAATGCCGATGCTTTGAAATTATCCCAAAAACCTGGTTGTTTGTCCGCTTCTTCACCAAAGCTCTTCAGCTCCGCCCGGGCTTCGGTCAGCACCGGTTTTATTTCCTCTATTTTTTTGGTGGCAGCCACCCATTCCTCGCTACCCTGTTCAGCCTTTTTGGCTTCCTTAGTCCAGTAGTCCAGAGCTGCATGCATCTGGTCAATGCTTGCAGTACTTAGGTCTATGTTGTGTTTCAGCTCCTTTTGCTCCGATTTTAAATCTCGTAGCTCTATCTGCAGGGCCTTGTATCCTTCACTTCCTTTTTCGCCAGCTTCTTTCAGTTGGCGTAGCTCCGTGTTAATATCCTTTATTCTCTGCCTATTTTCCTCCCACTTGGTTGTAGCATCGCTATCATCTACTTTAAGGTCTACAATAGCTTCCTCACGAATATTCATTATATATCAAAAAAGGTACGCTGCCAATTTGCAACATACCTTTCAAGCTATATAGGACAGGATTTTGTAAAGTCGCCATGCGTGGCGGCTTCGAAGAAAACGGGAGAGACTACGTAAGCGGTTAGCCTCTTTATTCCCGTCTAAATAAAATTCCCCCACTGGGGGTTAGGGGGCTACACCGCCTCAGCCATAGCCTCAAACATCCGCCTGAGCCGTATAATATTAAAATTCACATTCCCAAGCTCCATAAACGTATTCTCGTCTCTATCTTTCAGACACATTTCAGTATTTATAAAATCCTGCATTTCTTGCAGTGGCTTTATAAAATTATTCAGCGACCCACTCTCAGCCGAATGACATTCTTCTAGTAGCACAAACAACGGCATCACATTCACATGCTTTCCATTCATTGGGTTCTTTATCAAAAGATACTCAGGCCCTTCGTTTTTATTTTTCATTTTTAAAATATTTAGCTGGTAATACAAGTTTTTGTCTTCTACATAATTTTATCGTAGCAATAGTCCGGATTATCTTATTTAAGTCCCTATTGCTCTGTTCCCAAAGTAAATTCCTTAATGTTCGTGTCATATATTTTGTTATTAATTATATTAACTTGTTATAACTTGTACAAATTAATATAATTAAAATTATCTATGCAAACATTTTCTAATATAAATTATTATAACTTATATTTGTTGTATGAAGAAGATACAAATAGAGATCAGTGAAGAAACTCATGATGGCTTACTCGATGAGCAATTTAGGAGAAAGAAGCTTAAAAGCTCAAGGACTTCACTTGCAGAAATTGCCGCAGACTTGTTAGAATCACAAGTTGTTGCACAAAAAAAAGCCTCTCAATCTTGAGAGGCTTTTTTTTATTTTCGAAACTTTTATAATCCAGATTCTTTCTTTTCTACTTTCAGCTTGGCTTCTTCCTCATTCCAAAACTTTAATTTTTCTTGAAATTCCTCTCTGGTTAATTTACCAGCACTATAATCTGCACTTAGTAACTCCTTCTCAGTTTTTATTTCAACTTCCATTTTCTGATACAATTCTTTGATTCTTTCATTATTGGCCGCATACTTTTTTGAATTATCTGGAACGGCTTCTACATTAATGTTTTTTTGAGTTAGGATTCCATTGTACTTCAAGTCAAAATTTGCGTCACTCATCGTTAGGTAAACAATACCTTCAATAAAGCCTACAATTGCTGGTATAAAAGTCAAGCAAAATATCAAATAAATGATTCCAACACCCACCTTACCAAGGTAAAATTTGTGTATTCCAAGTCCGCCAAGTAAAAGTGCGAAAATTCCTGCTGTAGTTCTGTTTTTCATATTTCTAGCATTTTTTTAGATTAATAATGACCAATCATACAAAAAAAAAGACCATGGGCAAAACCCACGGCCATTCCAAGTACATAAAAGTATAATCAGCGTCTATCTCTAACCTTTTTCAGCCATACAGCCAGAAGTAGCAACGGCCATATCACTAAGCAAATCCCAAAATACAAAATCACCGAAGCCCTATATCTCATCGGCGTTTCATTCCAAAACTCCCTTGCCAAATATATACAAGGCATCAGCCCTACTGCATAATAAATCAACCAATATCTTTCCATCATCAAATATAATCATTCTAGCGTACAGACGCAATGCATTGCGTCTCTCAAGTATCCAAAAACCCTCTCACATTCTTGAAAATCTCCTCAACACCCATCCGCTCACTATCCATCACCACATCCGCCCAATCCGCATTCAATTTCCGCTCAATATACCCAAAGCTCTCAGCGTGGCTTTTTGCAAAGGGGTACGGTGGCTGAGCGGAGCCGAAGCCACGCCTTTCAACCCGCTTCCTACTCTCCACCTCACTTACCAGCAGCCGCACCCGAGTCATCCGCATCCGCTTCGTTTCCAAAGCCTTCAATACCTTCGGGTGCACTTGGTTGGCCGTTGTAGTTTCATACACAATATTACTCTTAGCCGCATGTATGGCCGCTAGCATAGCATTCCGAGCCAAATACTCATTTTCAAAATCAATTGCCACTCCCTTCAGGGAGTGGGCCCTAAAATCATCAATCACAATCCTACACCAGCCCTCAGCCTCAAACATCCTCCCAATCGTACTCTTCCCAGCACCAAGGTTACCCATCAGCATCAGTGCCTGCTTCATTCTTATAGTCTCGTATATGCCCTTCCACTAAATCCAGTTGCCTTAACACAGCCACCAAAAAAACACCCAAATCCCCAGTATCCTTAGGCATTTTTTGTTCTGGCGGAAACAACTCACTCAGCACCTTCAGTTGCTTATAACTACACACCTGCAGAAACGAATACGCTTCTTTTTTCTCCGGCTCTTTCCTCATCGGAGGTGGCAGTGGTGGGTTCTTAAACTTCGGAAAACCCACGGCTTGGCTTGGGCTCACAAACATCGGAAAATTAACCGTCAAATACATGGCCCCTACCAAAGCAAAGATTAATCCTACCACAAAACAAAGGAACTCAATCATACAAATAATAATTTTAAAATATTCATCAATCTCAATTCATCTATCGTACAGACGCAATGCATTGCGTCTCAAGTGTAATTATTCAATAATCTCAAACCCAATCTCAATAACAGAATCTGAGGTATCTATTCTTACTTCCCCAGCCACCCTTTTCGCCAACAGCTCCGCCACCCTATCCAGTATCCTTCTCCTGGTCACATTCACCAGCTTCATTTTAGTTTCGTTGTACCATGTACCAGAGTACTTTCTTCTGGTCACTTGCACACTGCCCATGCTTTTACTTATTGCACTGGCCAGCCGTCTAATGGCCACACTTTCGGTAGGTATTCGGCCAGTCGCTTCGTATCCAGGCACCCATGCAAAATTATTTACGCCCTTCAGCTTCACCCAAGCCTGTAGTTCCTCTATTGGAGGAGCTTTACCAGCCCATCTAAGATTCTTCATATCGCGATATCGGCCGTATTCATGAAAATTAATACTGCCCACCACGCCTTCAGCCTCTTCCGTAATCATATGCTCAATGTCATTCATGAGGTCAGCACTAGCCACTACATCCTTATTAGCAATAGCCTTCTGAAAAAACGCCACACCCTCAGCAATCGTCTCCGGCAAAATCTCCCTTATCGCCTGCCTGATATCATCTCCAGTCTCACTCATGATACCAATTCGTTAACGGCACCAGCACCTTCGCCTGTCCGGCATAGCTCCAAGCTATTTCAAGAGCCGCATAACCATTATATTCAAAATACTCCACCACAAAGCTATAATACTCATTAGCCGCCATACTCACCGTAAAGCTCGTTTCTACAGGCCCATGTGTTAGCCAGTCGTCCATTCTTTTAGTCAGTACTCGGCTCACATTCGCACTTTGTGCACCCATCCACAGTCTCACGCCATCGTCATTCTTTATGTAGAAAGTCACATCTCCAGTTACAGGAGCTTTCACAAATCCCGCCGCTCTCATCGCTACATAATCCGCATTTAGCCCTAGGCTCGTCAATACCGCATCGCTTAGCTCCACAGGCCCTATAAAAGCATTCAGTACAGGAGTTCCATCAAAAACATCCGCAGGCGGCACACCAGTAGCATTCACACTGTAGCTATAAAACTTCGCTGCCAATCCACCCGGTGTATAAGGCAAGCACGTCCCCCACATATTTGCGTACGCCTGAGTATTAATCGCCTGCCATTCCAGCAATGCCTTCGCATTCGCATTCGCCTTACTCTCCTCACTTCCCCATCGGTCCTTATCTATCTTTATACTAGCCGGCCCGCCTATCAGTCCGCCAGTACAGGTCTGGTTACTATAAGTTCCAAACGCCACATACTCATCGCTCAAAAACGGCGTCACAGCACAACCAGCATGAACCTCAGGCAGTTTATATCCGGTCTCGCCTGGTGTATTCAGCTTAATGCTAACAGGCTTCACAGCACTATTGTCATCAACATAATACTTCTCTATATGGCTCACATGGCGTTTCCCAGTCCGCTTCCCAAACCCGTCCAGCTCGCAGCCGCCATACGCATACGTCCTCCATCCAGTAGG
The DNA here is from genome assembly GCF_024343775.1 of Lacihabitans soyangensis. Classification (GTDB taxonomy): domain Bacteria; phylum Bacteroidota; class Bacteroidia; order Cytophagales; family Spirosomataceae; genus Leadbetterella; species Leadbetterella soyangensis. The sequence continues at coordinate 134,333 of NZ_RJUF01000180.1, forward strand.
CCTTTCAGCTTCAGCCTCCATCTCTGGCAAATCCGAAAACCCCGATTCACTGTTTGTATATCTAAACACAAACGTCCTACCTATCAGCTGTTCTCTACTATCAAGCGTATTATAGGATTCATCCATCAGCATCAGCGGTATATGCTCCCGGTCAGTCACTACATACACATCCTCACTAAAAGCCAGCTCTTCCAGCCAAGCCCTTTGTTTAGCATCCAGCCAACCAGTCGACACCGTCAATTCACGCTCACCAGTCACATTATTAATCACTACCTCAGCAAAACTCGCCAAACTCTCAAAAGGCACAATCCGCTCCGTAGTTTCTCTGGTTACAAACACATTCTCCGTAATTCTCCCGGTGCAAGCCAGCGTATCATATCCGCCCAGGCTATTTCTAAATATCAATATCCGGCTGTCATCATAAAAGCTCCAGTCCACCTCATAGGTGTTCATCTTACTCACCACTGCATCATTCTCATTCACCAGCCACACCATATACCTAGCAACCTTTTTAGCTCCAACAGTTGCCGAGGCTATCACATCCAATCCACACGGCACCTCATACACATTCATCGCCTGTGTATTCAGCACACTTATAGTCTGAGCCGTAGTATCAGCAGTGCCATCTGTGTACCATCTAAAAACCCTCAGCTTCAGAGCAAAAGGGCTCGGATTCATATTCGTCAAAAAATACAAATACACCGGTTGGTTCGGCAAAACCTTGCATCCAGGATTCCACGTCAAAAATCCCTTAGTCTTAGCAAACCACTTCCCAAAAAACCTCGAATTCCATTCTTTCCAATACTTTTCATTAATACCGGCTCTGATGGCATACATCGTTTCACTCGTGTACGTACTCAGCACGGCGGCACCATTCTTCACAGTCGCCACAAACCTAAACGGCCTCACCAAATCCACACACGGCCTGATATCCAAAGAAACTCCCCCTTTGGGGCGGTCCGGCGTTCCGGTTGGGGGGCTTGCAGCCACATAACTCTTCAGTATTTTATCCACCTCAAAAAACGCCCCTTTAGCTATCAAAGCACCTCCCAAGTCTTCCACGGGTTCCTCTACCGTTTCCATTTCGGGCAGGTCCTCCCATGTACTCGCATTCGGAAAAGGCCTCACCTGCAGCTTCAAAAAATACTTTAATCCGCTTCTATCTTCTATCAGCAGATCAGCAGCATCAATATTTATCTCCACCTTGTTTTTCACCAAAACAAGATTCCCATAAGCCAAATTTTCCGCAATCAATAAATCCATATAATAATTGAAGTACAGACGCAATGCATTGCGTCTCATTAATTTAATTTACCTACACAACCTACTATTTGCACCCAGCACAATCTTACAGCTCATCTTCCAGCCGGTGTGGGCATCTATCCACTTCTCCAGTGTCGGTTCTATTTCCACATCACTATCAAACTCCACATCACCCTTTCTATGTGCAAGTCGCAGTTGTCTCTCAAACTCCAGCAACACGCTCAGCGTCAAATCTTCCACATACATTTCGTCATTCTCCACATCCTCAGCACTACCATTCTTATTCAGCTTGCCTATGCACGCTATTTCAGAATAAAACACCGTCGTAATATTTCCCATGCCATTGTCTCGGCTAGCTACCACAGGCCGGCAGACATGTATTAGCGGATAACCAAACTTCGTATTGCTCCGGCTCATGTTCGCTATCTTGGCCGCAGAACCATAAATAAACTTATTTACACCCTCCAAAGCCAGAGCCTTCTCCTCCAAAAAACTCTTGTAGGCCGTCAAATTACCTGCTATCATCCCTTTGATTTTTTAAAATTTCCTCTTCCCTTCGTTCCACCTTTTTTTGTTTGTGCCTCAGGTACAAAAACAAATTCACCACATTGCTCTCATGCACTTTGTCCAGGTCGCCCATGGTACCTTCCTCGGCCACATCTTCCAGCATGCTCAGGCATCCTTCACCGTTCTTAAACAGCGGCTTACCATCAGCACCATTAAACAGCTCCTCATTCCTGGTCACAAAATCATTATTCATCTTCTCCCAGTACTGAAACACCGCCAGCAGAATTCCAAACGGCACATTCCTAAGCAGCTCCTCCCTTTCATCAGCCAGAGCCATATTAAAAGGCTCTCTAACATCACCATTCCATGCCTTCGGATTCTTCCTAAACTCCACCAAGTCCACCCGCTGCGGCCTACACAACAAAGCCACAATCTTAAAAAAGAAATCGCTATTCTGCCCCCTTTTTAAGGGGGTTGGGGGTTTAGTATACGCCAAATAATAAATATTAAGCAAAGCCCACTCTATCGCACTCGTATCCGCATAATCCTCAGCAGGCAGATACATCTCCATTTTAGCCCCCTTTACAAGGGGGTTGGGGGTTGGTACCACAAACCACTCAAACGGCTTATTCTCCACCCTTGCCGTAAAAGCCCACCGAATCAAACACATCACCTGAGTCTTTTGCCAGTTCGTCAATATCCTCCAGCCGTCCATGCTCAGGTCAGGTATTAAACAAAATAAGATAGACAACTTCACCTTATCTATCTTATCCTCATTCTTATACTCTTTCGCTATATTCAAGGCCTGTTGAGCCACCAGCACGCCAGATATTTGGTTCATATTACACTCACTAAAATTCTCCGGCACACCAAAATGTTCATTACCTATCGTTAACTTTCGCATTCAATTCCTTAATTTTTTCCTCCAAAACCCTTATTTGCTCCTTCATCACCTGCAGTCTAATCTCGTGGTCGGTAGAGCTCTCAAAAATCTTCTCCACCCTCTTAAAAATCATATTTCCAAGCCAACCCATAATCAGAGCCACCGGCAAACTACCAATCAAACTACCCACCGCATCCTTCATAATCAATCATTATAGTTCCCATTTATTGCATCTAATTAAGCAAAATCAATTTTTATTCTGCAAATTCTTCATCCGCCTTTTCCATTCAGGATTCACAGGCTTCTTCACCCGCTTAAAATCATTGGTCACTAACTCACACAATGCAGGAATTTCCAAATCAAGGTTTCTTTTTGATAGGGCAAAGTTCATATCATCAATTTCTTTAAATGTTGCAGGAGGTAAATTAGCAATATCTATAAAATGAATATTATCTTCCTTAATCCTATGAGCAGCGATCAAAGCCTCACCAATGAAGCCGAAATGCAAAGGCATTCCAATAATAGCAATTCCACGTTCCTTATTTAAAAATTGTGCCATCTCAATTAAATTTAAAAAACCAACTCATATCCCAGCACCGCACTCAGCACCACCAGGCCAGCTATCTGCACATTCTTCTTCCACACCAACCTCTTAAATTTCTTAATATCTGCAGCCTGTGTATCCCTTATCGCCTGAAAGCTCGTAATCTGCACATTCTTCAGGTCAACTCGCATTTCCATCAGCCTGACCTTCTTAGCGGCCACCACCTGCAGCTCTTTACACTCAGCCAGTTCATTCCTTTGCAAAAGCACCTTTCTAAAACCATCAGGAGTAAGCCTGATGCTATCACTTTGTGCTATTATACAATGAATCAGCCCAAAACTGAAGGCTATCGTCAGCAATCCTCTTAATCCGTACTTTTTCATCATTATGAGTATAAATAATAACCAATTCATGTTCCCTTAACTTCCTCATCTGATCTACTATCAAGCTGTCATCTTCAGCAGAAGTCTCAATCTTCTTATTCCAAACCTTCACCTTTTTTTGATTCAGGCGTATAGCCCTCAGCTCGTTAGTAGTGTGTATTATTACCCAAGCTATGTAAAGCATAATTGCAGCTGCCACAAAAGGCCAAAAAGCCCTAATAAACTCCCAAGCATTCAAAGCCCACCCACCAGCTCTAGAGGCTATCAACTTCTTAATCCAAACAGGTATCATATCGCTTTACTTTGTTTAATACAGTCACAGTAATAAATCGGCTTCAAATCCTTATTATTCACCGAAGTCTTCAGATAAAACACCCCTTCCTTTCTTGAAGGATACTTCGTAACAGACCTTGCCGAGCTGGTATTTCCTTCATAAGTGTAGATATCCGCCATAATAGCCTTCTCAAAAAGCCCTACATGGTTTCCCCAGCTGTTCTTATACACCACCGCCGAAGCCATCGGTATCCCTTCAATATCCTTAATCGTCAGCCCAAAAAATGAAACCGGCTTCACACAATTAGTTTTCCAGTTCAATGCCCTTGGAGAGAAACTAATATTAGGATCTAACCCAGCACCTCTATACCAATACCACACCGCAAGACCACAATACGCCGAATTCAAAGCCAACTTTCCCTTAGGATGAGCCTCATTCCACCGCTGGGCATACTTCTGAGTAAAACCCGTATTGCTCTTGCCCTCTATCAATCCCACATCTTTCTTAGCCACCTCAATTACGGCAACTCTGCTATCACTGAGCAAAACCGAAGGCTGTCCTAAGCTTTTAAAAGCAAAACATAAACACACAAGTAAATACCGTACTTTATAGTACTTATAAGGGTTTGTTCCCATTTTGTTAAATTTTCTAGGTTTTCTTGATAATCAAAAGCCAAATTCCCATTCCTTTTCATGAACACATAAAATTTGTGCTCATTAAAATACAAGCTAACGTCCACCACAAGTCTGGCCACAAAAAATCCAAAAGCAGCAAAACTGTGGCTCTCCACCATGCCAGCAAACGATGCATTAATATTTTCTTTGCCAAAAACAAAAAAGAAAATATTCGGCAATTGATAACTAAGCGTAGCCAGTACCGCACTTATAAGCACCGTCTTAACCAAATCAAAATGTTTGCTCTTAATCAGGCCTGCCCACTTTGTCTTGAAAAAACCCTCTGCCTTCTCCTTGAAGCTTTCTTCCTCATCTGTATTGGCCTGTTTCTCTTCTTCCAGTTTCTTGGCCTTATAAGCCATAAGAGCCTCCAAAATCTCACTATCCTTCAGTTCCATTTTTATAGAAAAAATTAAATTGTTACATATGATTTACTCGGGTCATTCTTCGCTCTAAAATAACCCTTCGTTGTAGAGCTCACTTTGTACTCCTCAGAGTTGAAGTAAGTCGGAAAAACACTCGCACTGGCATTCTTGTCAATCAACCACTTCAGTTTTTTCAAATACCAATTCGCCCTATCGTCACAAGTAGCCTGCAAAGCATTCCGGCGGTTAGCATCCAAAGCATACTCACCTTCAATCAGCGAGTACTGATCAGCATTAATTAACCTAAAATCCTCATTGATATTCAAAAACGGAATCGCCTCACTCACAGCCTTATAAGCCAAAAAATACTTAGCATATGCCTTCGCCTCAGCAATAGCATAATTCGATTCATCACCATTCCTGAGAGCATCAAAAAACGCCTTTCCAAGTTGAGGCAAAAGCTCATGTTTCTCAACCTTTACCAAATACTCTCTGATGTTCAGGTAAAACCTTCTTTTATGCCTTGCCTGTGGAAAAAACGCAGTAAACTCACTAGCATCATTGATATAAAGGCTCTTACTAATTGAGCACTCATCACTATCAATCCACTTCTGAAAAACCTTTACACCAGTCGAAACCTCGGCATTCTGATTCTTCTCCAGCCATACCAATGCCTGTTCAAGTGCCTCGTCAGCAGCTTCAAGGCTACTATCCTTCAGTTCCTTATAAGTCCACTTATACATCGGTGAGCCACCAGTATTATTCACCGCTATACCATTATCGCCAATCACCGTCACCAGCTGTGGCAAAGCCGCCACCAAAGCATAATAGCCCGATGCTATCATCAGCCTATCAATAATTTTCTGCTGATACACATTCGGTTCATACAACTCACACAGCTCATCATAAAAACTCTCCGAAATAGCCGGCACAATATATTTCAGTTCAGCCTGCTTCACAAAACTCTCAAAAGTCTCCCAGGTAATACTTTGCTGTACGCCACCCAGCACGCTCTTCAGCTCAGCTTCATTTTTTATTAACATCAGACTTTTGTTTAGTGGTTGGGTTGCTTTCACTTCCAGCAGGAGTCACATCAAAAGTGTACAGCTTAATATCTTTAAAAACCAAAACCTTATTTCGGCTCCATCCCATAATCTTTTTCAGTATCTGAAAATCCTCCAACAACAGCTCCCGGTCGCTATAAGTCAAAAAACCCTGTTGAAAATTCGCAGTAGCCTCCAACTCCTTACCAGAAGTTCCAAGGCCATTTCCTGTATCAACCCCAACCATCGACGGTAGCAACCTGTGGCCACTGGTACTTATTTGCGTCATAGAGGTCAACACCTTCATATAAGCATCATCGCTCATTGGGTTCGGCAATGGAGTTATCTTAATACCACTTTCATAAAACTTTCCATCCGTAAACACCTTATTAAAAGTGTACAGAACCTTATCCACGTTCTCAATACCAGCAAGCGAATCACCAATTTGGTCAAGCGTTTCTTGTTTCAATCGCTCCTCATCGTAGCCATCTTCGTACGCTTCTTTTTTGAAATAATCATCAGGCACCGTTATGTGGTACTTAATATTATAGCCATTATCAAGGCCCGAGTCATGAAACTTTGGAATCTTATTGGTCACTTTTGTAGAATCCTTAGTGCCCCACCATTCACCTATTGGGTGGTAAACTTGTCCAGGATAAATATCCTTCACATCAATAATACAAACAGGGTAAGCCGTTGGATTCATCGGGTCAAATGCAGGAAGCTCCACATTTTCTTCTTTCTTCCATCTCTTTGTACCAAAGTTGGGATTCAAAGCATATCTAGTCACCTCACTTTCACCATCCAACATCCTGTAAGGCCTACAATGAAACGTATCAACCCTTTCAAATCGCTCTACTTTGGCGTTAGGTGCAAGCGTCATTTTTACATAATATCTCCCACCCCAAACCAAGTCAATTGCCCTTGCCCTTAAATTCCGTTTGTATTGGATAGATTCCAAAAAATCTTCAATGGCAATTGTCTCCGGTTCTTCATCCAAAACAAACACTTCCTCACCAGCTTCAATCTTTCGGGTTCTAACCTCTACGCCCTTACCAATCATCAAGTCACGCTTGGTTCTAATCAATGACCATTTGTTAGCACTTTCAGACACAAGTAAATGCAACTCATGCATTATCTCATCTTTGTTACCAATCGGCACATGGTCAGCCTTATCAGCCTTGGCCTTAGAAATGCCGTTATAACCAATATCAGCTCCAGCTCCAAACTGAACACCCACATCGGCCACCTTGCCTCTAACTACATAAACACTTTCGGTTAATCTAACAGCCATTTTATTCGGGTCTAATAATCTCCATACCGTTGTAGGTCATAATCAAGTCAATCGTACAATCAAAAAACTCATCCTTCTTTGGTACATAGCAATTCAACACACCATTTCGATTCATCTTTTTTCTATCACCCAGTGAAGTCTTACGGTTAGTCACATCGTGTTTAGTCACAAAACTTCCGTCAGCCTTCCAAAACCCAATCGAAAAGACCGAATTCGGTTTGTTCATATCTCCCAAAGCCTCACTGATTAAAATTTTCATAAATCATTCAAATTGACAATGCAATTCTACATTTCGTATCCATTTCTACATAGGACAGGTTATTTTTGAGGTACTATTTTACATGTTTTGCAATGCTTTTTTTTGCAACCCTCAAAAAACTAAAGACTTACCTCCAAAAAGTTAATTTTTTTTGACTTCATGTCTCGCATCCGTAGCCCGCACTTTGACAGAAACGGCAATTGCCATATTCGAATTTGGAATATAAATACCATGTCCGGATTACTTAGGTCGGTAAACGTAAAGTTGATTTTGTTGAGTCATTGAATCAGGCAAACGGTTGTGGAACCTGGTCCATAGGTAATAGTCCAATGCATCAGTTCCATCTGGTGCGTACTCCCTATGCTTCAGAGGCAGGTTCTTCTCACTCTTCTTGACCTTTTGATACTCTTCGTTGACAGGTGTTGACTGAAGCTGCAGTATCAATACCTTATTGGTATGCTGATTCACCCTTAGCTTAGGTAGCCTGGTTGAATCCTCTGATAGTATATCGTTGACCAATCTGTATTTCCGCTTATGTAAAGGCCGTGATTTAGATTCCTTCCTAAATACAACCCATCCATTGGCTTTGAGCTCTTTTTGGAATCGGTCAAAATCTGGCCTATGTGTATCTGAAGTGCCTGAATTCTTGGCATTTCCAGAAGGATCGCCGTATATATTGACCTCTTTAGTAGGGTGGTTAATGTAGGTCTTACAGAACCATTTGGCATTCTGTACCACTATATCTGTGGTTTCCTTGGCTTCAGTATCTGAATTTGCTTCTTTTACTAATGTTGGTTTTATAAAGTTTGAATTAATCACCCTAACTTCATTCTTAACTTCCTGCAGAACTACTGCCCAGCAAATCTTAGCATTGAAATCAAGGGTAACATCAAGGGCTAAATCGTCTCTATAGTCATTTGAAAACGATAAATGAAGTCCTGTTTTATCGTCGTATTCATAGCGTTGTTTTTCCCAATATAAGTGCCTTGATGTTTTAAAGGCATGGTAAAAACCATCAGGAAGGCTAGTCAAGCGAATATTTGCTACCTCAACATCAAAAACTAACGGGTCTTCTCCAGCCTTTTGTTCATCCCAATATTTTTGACCTGCCAATGGGTTGTCTAAACAAGTGGCCTCCAAAATCAGATGTTTTGGAGGTGTTTTAAGTCGTTGTTGTTGTGTTAAAAATTCTCTAGCTGCAAATTCGGATTTATAAAGTTCCTCGTTTCTATAGATGTGCATTCCTTCCTGGTACCAGGCTGCAGAAGAAAATTGGTAGTGGCAATGAAAAAATTTCGATTTCGAGATTTTTTTGTGCGTATTGCCTCGAATTGCTTTTTTTAGAATCTTGTAAATAAAATCTTCTCCAACAGTTGCAGCTTCATCGACCAATAGGCCGTCTATATTCAAACCTCTGTGAGTTTCCGCTCTATCTTCACTTACAAATTGGATTGTAAAGCCGTTGATAAAACTCATACAGTACTGATATCCTAAACGGCCAACTTTTTTGTATGGACCAGGCCAATCTTCTGGAGGTTTTTTGCCAACTACATAATGTCCAAAAGGATTAGCCTTTGAATATTCGTAAATACCCATGTATTCAAGCGATTCCTTGATTACAGGTAGGGTTACCAGGTCAATCGTTACATATGTTACGCCAGCGAGAGCAAACTTCGCCCTTGGCATTTCTCGGTAAGCCATACCTACAACCTTACCGATGGTATCTGTTTTTGCACAACCCCGACCGCCCAAAAAATCTTTTATTTGAGCACGAGAACCTAAGAACTTCTGTTGCTTGAGGTTGGCAAAAACCTTCAATTTGTCTTTATTTGCCTCAATCATCGGGATCTAGTTCTTTTTGGCGTTGGTGTAAAACATTGATATTGTTGGTGAAAACAAAAGTCGATGGATGCTTGAAGTCATCTGGATCCAGTCCTTGCATTTCAGATTCAAATAAGCCTTCGAGCTTGTCAGCTTTCTCCCACAGCTTCCCTGCAGCTTCGTAGTCTTTATCTTTAAATGCCAAGTTGGCAAGTGTTCTGTAGAAGTTTATAGAAGCTCTTTTCTTACCAACCCTGTCAGCTTCACCTACAATGCCATAAATCAGATAGGCCTCCTTAACAATATTGTAGGCTTGGCGATATTCGATTTCATATTCTTTGGTAAGTACTGAGCGAATAAACTCATCTGTACGGCCGATATCAAAAAGAGAGAAAACCCGACGAATCCTTTCAAACTTGGTTCTTTCGGTTTCTGTGAGAGATTCTTTGTGCGGAAATTGTGGGTCTGGCTCAAGCAATATCTCATCATTGTAGAACCTCAGATACTTCTCTATCTTGGTTTCGTCTACCTTCAGTAATGCCTTTGCTTGTTTTAGTGTAAGTGCTTTGCTCACGCTTTGCTACCATTTTTGATTTCTCAAAGCAACAAAGCGTGAGTGAGGCAGTATAGGACAGGATTTTAAAACAACCCATTACAAAGCCCAGACAATGCCTTCAAAGCATTCTCTTTGGCTTCATCTTCGTTGGGTTCGGGGTGGAAATTCTCCAACTTGCAGCCCTCTTCAATAAAGTGTGACATTGAACGTCCCATTTTTTTTCCTTTCCTGGTATGTTTATCATAGGCAAAGTCCGGCACCGGTCTGAACCTTGAGCTGTGGCACCCAAACACATACACCGTTTGCCAATCTACATACCGGCTTTTCTTGGCTCTACAGAGCATTATCACGGCATGCACTAGAAACAACCTTTCCGGAAAGTGCTTATCGTCCTTTTTCTTGGCCATGTCCTTCCACATTTGGTAGAGGCTGTTGATCTCAGTACTGATGCCAGGAGTAGCGAAGCCCACGTCTTCGCTACTGATTACTTTCAATCTTTTCCATGCATATTCTGGCGTTTTGAGGCTCAGTTCCACCGCCCAAAACAGTGCATCATCTTCCATCCCTCTCCTGATACATTTCTGAAAAGCCGAGCTGGCTTCAAAAAAATCATATCCGTTTTCTGTCTTTATCTCGCTGATCATATCGATAATATTGTTAATCGTCCGTTTTCTACTTTAATACTGCAGGTCATTCCCGCTTCAAATCCAGCTTCTTTCAGCCACTCTCCTTTTAGCAGGAGTTGAGGTACAACCTTCAAGTCCCATTTGCGTTTTTCCCATTTCTCTTGGGTTTTTATTTTCCTAAATTCTTGCATACATTTGCCTCTGTTTAAATTTATTAGTGAGATAATCGGTTTGAACAAACGAAAGCCTGATTCCCGTCAGGCTTTCACTTTTTAGTCAAAAAGCTTCGTTTGGTTGTCTTCATAAAAAAGTGGTAAATCATTCCAACCCAGCTGTAGAGCCTTTTGCACACCTCCTATTTTCATATTTGGGTTTTCCTTTACCATGGCCACTAAAGCCTTTTGTTCTTGAGTCATTACTCGTTTTTTAGCTCGCTTTGCCATATTAGAAAGGATATTGATCTGTTGAAACCTTCACAAACTCACAGCTCTTAATCAAGTGCTCAGCATAGTAGTCTTTTATCTGAAAACCAACTACCTCCTTAAACTTCTCCTCTACTCTCTCCTTCAGCACCAATCTTGGATTCTTGTATTCACCAGGCTTGTAGCTTTTCACAAACTCAAGCACATCATCAATACCGATTTCCATTCCACACTCTTCGCTAAGGGCTTCAACTTTCACATCGATGGCAATGGCATCCTCAAAAAACCATTTCTTAGAGATGTTCCAGTTTTTATCTCCCCAGCGTTCTAGATCTGCTTTCTTCAAGCCATAGAATTTTTCCGATATCACCGTTTCTTTGCTAACATAGTTCTTGGCATCGGCTTCAAGGTCCTTCCACATCTTTGCTAGCTCATAAGGATTTGTGGTGGTTTCAATTATCTCCACAGGATTACTCAAATCCACATGCTCAGGTACATTTACATTCACAAAGGCCAGATGAGCGATATTGTAAACATTGAATTTTTCGCACAGAAAGCCATCGTGGCGGCTTATCGTTACCTTTTGGGCTGTACGTTTGGCAAAGCCCTCATAGTCGCTTCCTTCGCCATGTTTTTTAATGTGGCGTTCAAAATTCGCCCCTATTTTTACTTCAGCTTTCTTCATGTCAGTAGGCTCTGGCAAGTCTTTTGATTTTGCTTTTTCCATACTTAACTTCCTCCCAGATTTCGGTGAGCTTACTTTTACAAAAACTGGCTTTTTCGATTTCGATTTCTGCGTTTGCATTTTTACTATAAAATTTAAGTGAAACATTATTTTCTCCTTTAAAAACCAGCTTTCCTGGTATGTCTTTAATTTCTACTATCTGATTGAAATACAACATGTTATTTGCGTTTTGACAGTACGAACGTACGACTGATTAACAAGGAGCCAAAACAGTGAATCTTAAATTTTTAGCCAAGTTTTCCACAGCCTTTTTGGCAGAATTGGGCACAAAAAAAGCCCCGATTTCTCAGGGCTTTTCAGCGAAACTATACTCTACTTAAAGAAACACCTTACGGCTCATTTCGCTCTTCATTCGTGGGCTCAAGGCCTCCTTCATTATTGCCTTTTATTGAAAATTCCTCAATATCCTCTAGAGCATTTTTTAAATGACTATCAAAATTTTCAAGAATAATTTTATCATAATCTAAATCATGCTCTTTTATCAATATATCTAAAATTGAATTTAGCACTGCATTATTTAAAAGTGCCATCTGAAGATTCGCCTTTGCCAAACCATCAGAGGTAAACTTCATATCCTTAAATTCCGTAATCTCAGTTGTTTAAAATGGTACTTTAAAATTCATTTGGAACTGGTGGTTTCTAGTACCAGTTTTTCTTACGCAAATTACATATTCGCCGAAAAATCCTTGCAATTCGCCCAATATTTTTTCCAAAGTCTCCATATTTCTAAACTCCGCCAATCCTCCAGAGCCTACCCAAGTATCGCCGTAGTGGAAGTAAAACCGATTATCACGCCAAATCTTCCTATGCAAATAAGCATTAAGCCCACAAATCCAATAATCCTCCTGGTATCGCTGTTCAGGTCTAAAATACAGTTTCGAGCCTTCCAATAACCCAAATGCACAAGTATTCACGTAGCCACTCAGCTGGATGGGTGCCAAACTCGCATAAGTAAAAGGTTTACCTGAGGTATTAAATCCAAACAAAAAAGCCCCAGACTGTCTGGCAGCTCTGGCAGTGGCTTGTATAACATCAAAAATCTCCTGTGGACTCAATTTGTCCTTTTCACCTGTTTCGGTATAAATCCGCTTCATATACATCAGGTCATCATCCATATGAAACGCATCACCAAAATACTCATACATCCATTGGCGTTTCCAGCTAAGGCCAATAATTGAGTCAGGATGGGTCACAATCTCAGCATCCGGGCAATGTTCGCGATACTCACCCAATTGGCTCTCAGGTATGCAAATAATACTATTCGCCACTTTCTTATGAGTAGTAATCTTATCAGCTCGTTTGTGCGAAGCAATAAGCACCTTTATCTCCCCCACTGGGGGCTGGGGGGCCGTCATTTCCTCTGCCATGCTTCAGTAAATTGTTTAGCGGTCATCACATAGCTTTCTCCCACATTGCTGGTCTTATAATCCTTGGCTTTGCCAAGTCCAAGCACCTCACGTACATAATTCTCATCAATGCTATTTTCGCACATAATTATCACTGCAGAGTACTTCTCAGAGTATTTGGGCACTATCGGCATTTCGGGCTCATCACGCATGGCCTTTTCGTTTCCTGTGTCTAGGTCTTTAGTCAGGTCATCCATGCTGATATTAAAATCATCAAGATTCACATATTCCTCAAACTCATCATGTAGCATCTGCAGGTCAAACTCCCCGGCATGAGTATTCTCAATCACCATGATTTCCTTCAGCTCCACATCTGTCAGTTTCCTCACGGCAGTTCTTACGTCTATCACCATATCGCCCATGCCATAGTCTCTAAGTACCTGGCATCTCTGGTGGCCACTAAGGAGGGTTCCATCCGCATCCCTTACAGGAATACCAATCAAGCCAAATTTCTGCAGTCTAGCCCAAAGTTTTCCTTTCTCAAGCTGCTTTATCTTTCGTGGATTCAGCGTATGAGGCACCAGCTCAGCCACACTTACCTTTTCGGTCACAAACAATTCCTCAACCTTCATACAAATTCTCCCATTTATCGGTTAAAACGCCATTTCCTTCCTGATGACTTAGCGGAGCAGAAGTCACAAACAACCATGTAAACCGCTTCCCTTTAGCAAAAACACTACGTTTAACATCAAAAGACACATAACCATGTTGGCTACTCGATAAGGGCTTTATTTGAGCTTTAAAATTCAACTTCGTAAAAATCCCAAATCTCACTTCCACCAACAGTTCACCGGCTGGAGTGGCAGCTTTGTCATTTTCTAGCTCAAAAAACATCCGAACAGTATCCTTATTGATACGCTTGTTTATTTTATTACTTACTTTCATAACGTACTCATTAACTGGTCAATAGTATTAATCTTAATCGTCGCAATGCTTATATTCTTATTTTGTGAAGCTTTCTTCACCTCAGTCTTGGCAGCTGCTAGTCTGGCCTTAAATTTACTCAAAGAACTCTCCAGGCTTTTTTTCATCTTATGCAGTGCCAACTTATCTCTCGGCAACGACTTCACAAACTCACTATCATCAAAACTCACCAATTCTGAATTTAATTCTCCAGGTCCTTGAGCGGAGTCGAAGGCAGCCGAGACACGCTCCCCATGCCTTTTAAAATAATAAACCTCATCGCTCTTATTTACATACTCCTCTCTCAAGGCCTTAATTTCCGTCACAAGTGGCAGTTGATTACTATCGCGAGGCATCTTAGCCAGCTCATTGATCTTCTTATTTTTCCGCATGTCTACTTCATGCAACTCTGCTTGTATAGCCTCCAGTTCTGCAGCTTCATCAAAACTTTCATCTACTATCAAACAATTTGGATTCAATCCTCTCTGGGTTTCCGAAGGTACTTTTACATTAATATCAGCACGAGGTGTAAAAATAACCTTCTCAGGCTTCGCAATCATTGCAGGGTCAAAACCCTTTAAATCCTGCCAAATCTTCCTTTTGGCTTCCAAATCATCCTTAGTAGCAAGACCGTGCTCAAACAGCTGCAGAACACTATCAAAATGAGCCTTAGCCAATATCTTCTGTCTTCGTAATTCCTTATCATCCATGTTACGAAAATACAAAAAAAGCGGCAATTGCCGCTAAGACGTAATACTTTCAAATGTTGTTGCCTGAGTGGAGTCGAAGGCTGGCGGCTCAGTTCTATCTCAGCAACCTCATAAACCCTTCAATAGCATCCACATAATCACGCAATTCGATGTATTTCATGGGGTCTTCATAAGCCTGAAATTCATCTGCAGTAACTTCATTCACTATTTGCAAGTGATCATGCACAACAGACTTAAATTCCTTGATAGAGCTGATATCTTTCAGCAATTCAGCGAGAGACGGAATATTCCTTTCTTCGAGTAGATACATAAGTTCGGTTGGTCACCGCTTACCCATTATTGCTTACGCAAAAACAGACAGGGACTCGCACCCCATGCCAACCGAACAGTTTCTTTCGGTTGCGTAAGCCAATAAATAATGAGTAAGCACCACAAATATAGTAAAGACGCAATGCATTGCGTCTCACAGCAGCAATAAAATCATAAAGACGCAATGCTTTGCGTCTCACAGCATCAATAAAATCATAAAGACGCAATGCATTGCGTCTCTTAGGCACAAAAAAAAGCCCGAGACATCGCCCCGAGCTTTTCCAACTAATCTAAAAAATTCAATATTACTTTTTCACTTCAGCAGGCTCCCCTGCATCCTTGACAAGAGCCTTAAATCCAGCCAATTCATTCTGGAGTGCCGCTATGGTCTCGCTCATCGTATCTGCAGACTTCTGCAAACCCTCATAAGCCTCTTTTACAGTTGCAAGCTCCGCACTTACTGCAGTTAGCTCTTCCTGCTTTTTTTCAGCTTCTCCAGCTATTCTTAGCACCTGCTGTTCAGCTTTTTCTTTAGCCTCTATGGCCTCCTGTAGTTCCATCTGGATATCCTCCAAATTCGATGCTGCAGTATCGTCCTGCTCTTCATCCGAGGTACCACCTGTCAAAGCCGCATTCTCTTCCACAAAAGCATCCAACTCCGCCTGAGCAGCTGCCTTAATTCTCTCCTCTCTAGTCTGTTTCATCATTATGCAGTTTGAGAGTCGTTATTAGTTCCAGTCAATCGAGCTGTTTTTTGAGTTTTTTCTTGAACTTCCTCAAAAAACGGACTTTTGGCAGCTATAGCAGCTTTAGCCATATCGTCAGTCAACACTTCCGCATCAAGCGGCACCAGGCCGAATCCTGGTATAATAGCACCCGCATTTTTGTGCGAGTCTTCGTCTACTATTCTATAGTTTTTAAGCATAAAATTAAAATTAAGCAGGAAGCGGCACCAAGTTTGGCGACAACGTAGCCAGTAGTGAGCTCTGCAATGTTACAAGTCCAAACGTCAAACCATCCACCTCTGCTTTCAGAGTATAACCACGCTTATCGTTACCCTTTTTGCCAAGAGCAAACGACTTCTTCAAGAAACCAGGATCATCAGTACTAAACACAAGAATGTACTCACCATCCTTATCTTCAATCAGAAACAACGCACCGGCATTGATGTACTTCCTCATCTCAGCTCTCAGTGCCTTGCTCTTACCAGCCATCATAAACTCTATCATGTGCTTATAAGACTGAAAACTAGGGTCTCCGCTATCATCTATCTTATAGTCAAGCGTTCCGTCAGGAAACAAATACTGCGACCACTTCTTAGTAGCCACCAAAGTAGGCAACGCCGTCAGCTCCGTTCCATCTGCATTAAAATGCTCAGGCAAAGGATAATTACCGACAACATCTTTGGCAAGTATCGCAAACAAATTACGACCACCGCCAGGGTTAGCTTGCTGGAAACATTGTCCATCCACAGCACCCAAACTCAATACAGGCATATTATTAAAGATTTAAAATTCAAAAAAAACAAACGTAGAGCCGCAATGCTTTGCGGCTCTCACACCAAAGGCTATCAAACCCCGTCGTTAGTCCAAACGTGCTTACCATTACCAAAACCGGCACCAGCTTGAGCATCAACAACAGCCGCTATTGACCTTTCCTTTATATCACGCACAATCTCCAATTCAGCCATACTTGAGCTATCATATAGCCTAGCCAAGTTTTTCCTTGTCGTAAATATTGGACGATTAAAACCATCAAGACCAGGCTCCACCATAAACTCTATACTTGTACCGTCTATTTTCGGCTTTTTCTGACCAAGGTTATAAGGCAAAGTTCCGTATCTAGTACGGTAATCGTCTTCATAGGCCTTCTTCGCAGTTCTTGAAACTAAACAAACCACTTTGCTAAGCATCTTTGTTGGAATACCCGCCACTATGGTTTCAAAAACATTCACACCAGAAGTAGCACTCAAAACAGCTGTATCTACAACATTACTTGCAGGTATTTCTCCAGACGTAATAGCCGCTAGCAATTGGTGTCTATAGCCATTAAATAACTGCAAGAAATTAGTTCCTTGAGGATTATGCACGGCCATCCAGTATGCAAGTCTCAATTCTTCCTTAGCCATTAAAGCCAATTCATCCAACAAAAACTGACCAAACGGAATCTCATCAGCTTTAATAGCCTTTCTCTGGATTGCGTTCAAATATGATTTCTTTAACAAAATCAAATCGGCTTGGCTCCATTCAAAGTTTTGCGAAATATGTTCTACCCTTGCAGACTTTGGCTTCAAAACAACAGCATCTGGTGTAGGGTTAAAAACCTTTCCAGTAGCTGTTTTTTTGCCGCCAGGTTGCCATGCACCGGTAGCCCATACATTAGTAAAAATCACCTCATTAGGGGTGTCAAATTCAGCACAATAATCCGCCATAGACGGAATTGAATTCTCCGGATCACTATCATTTTCACCCAGGTTGTATACCTCAGTAAAAAAATGATCCTTCTTGTCAGTAGCAACATCCTGCAGCTCAGCTGATATGTCACTAAGTTTAATTGAAGTCGGCATTCGCTTTAATACAATTTAAATTTTTCAAAAATTACTTACCTGCCCTCTTAGCCTCCAAAGCCTCAGCCTCTTTCGTCACTGAACTTTTGTGTCTAGTCTTGGTCTTTTGCTCCTGATTGGCATCCTGAGCCACATTTTTCACACCAACGCTCTTCACATTGTTGTACCACGTAAACAACTGTCTGGTTTCGGCCAAAAAATCCGCTCTAGCTGCAGGAGTAGCACCAAACTTCTTAAGTTCGGCTTCAGCAGCAAGCAAGGCATTGTACCTTTCAGTACTTATTCCGGCACTCGGCTTCTGAGCATCCTCATGAGTATCTTCAGAAGTCTCTTCTTCAGATTCCTCTTCATCATTCTCATCAGCATCCGCAGACTCCCCCACTGGGGGCTGGGGGGCTCCTGAGTCATCCGTGGCATCTTCAGTAGCCTGCCCTTTCGGTTTAAAAAAACTAGCTAACGTTTTAAACATGTTATAAAAAAATTAAATTAAAAAATCACATCAAGTAAAGCCGCAATGCTTTGCGGCTCACACAAAATCAAGCACTCTTGCTCGCCAACAAATCCGCCCTATAGACAGCATCGCCCAGGTATCCTATACTATCCGCCATACCTTTCTTAATAGCCTCCTTTCCGAAGTACATTTTACCCGTAAAAACATCGTCAGATATACCTGGTCTACCAGCTTTCACATTCTTTATAAAAGTGCCTCTAACTACATTCAGCTCAGCCTTCACAGTACTAAGCAACTCCGCCGATAGCGGCTCAATACTATTATAAAGAGCCTTATCCTCAGAGCCATCCGACCTGATGATATTAATCTTGTAGCCCTCTTTTTCGTAGAACTTCGAAGCATCCACATGCATGCTCAGTACACCTATACTGCCCACTTCGCTAGTGGTTTCACTTTCCATAATGATTTCACGGCACTGGCTAGCTACCCAATAATGAGCACTCGCAGCCATACCGGCCACATACGCCACTACAGGTTTTCTCGAGTTTTTCACCACAGCACCCAGCATCTCAGTACCGTCCACTTCACCACCAGGGCCATTCATTTCCAGCACTATCGAGCTTACGTAGTCCATGCTATTGGCCTCCATAATCCAGCTCGCAAAATCCTCGCTTCCATAGCTACACATTCCGCCATAACGGGTCATGGTGCCTATCATAGGTATAATGGCCACTCCACCACCTTTAGCCTGAGACAAATCCCACGGTTTCCATTTCCCATCAGCTCCTATATGGCTTGCAACAGGTGACTGAGCGGAGCCGAAGTTACTAGGTGCCAAATACGGCCCATGCTTCGCTTTTTGCTCATCCCAAGCCGCCTTCATCTCAGCCATTGAGCCGCCTTGGCTAAGTTTCCTTAGCATAAGAGCGGCCTGGACCTCGTTAAAACGAGGCTCCAAAGCCCAAGTTTTTGAAATTAATTGCTCTATCATAAACCAAGATTACAATACACATTCACCTCTCAATAGGACAGGAATAATAAAAAAAGTGCGAGACCCTATAAGAATCTCGCACTTTTTTAGCTTTTGTAATCAACGCCCTCAATCACATAAACCAGGGTCTATATGCAGGCTAACAAATTCTTGATCAACTCCATTAGGCTCAGCAAAAGCCTCATTTTTACCTAAAGAGTCACTAAAGATACCAATGGTATCAGTAAGGTAAGCAGGCATCTCTACAACAGTAGAAACCGTATTTCCAGCCACAATCTTGCAACTGTCCACACTTGCCACTTTTACCTTCAAACCATCATCTACCTTTATCAGACCCTCAGCTTGAGTAATACCAACAAAGCTAAACAGCCCCATTAAGCACATTACAATAAACTTTTTCATGATAAATAAATTAGATAAATTTTACAATGAACCAAACCTACACTATCTATTTACAACATTATAGGACAGCACAAATCACACAACATAACCATACGCTTTTGCGATATTTCTGCCAGTAGTGCTTTTAACAATGCTAATTGCCTCTAAAGCAGAAAGATTTATACTAGTTCCATTTACAGGATTAATTGTCGCACCTGTTGTTGTCGTGTTCACAATAATAATCTGCCTATTTTGAGGGTAATTAGTTAAGTTTACGGTCTTTGCTCCTGCAAACGTAAGTTCTACCATCATTGGTCTAGGGTCGTTCGCATCTTCCTCTACTGTTACACTTGCAGTGTTCCGGACTTGAATGTTGAAGCTGCTTAATTGATTTTCAGCCTGACCAACCACAACCTTACCCACCGAATTTATCATCAAAGACCTATCAGCTCCTACCGATGCCTTCGCACTAGCATTATTTAAGTCAGCAAACCTCAGAGGGCTAGCAGTACCCAGTACTAGTGCATAGTCAAAATTCCCAGGTACATGCTGTGTCTTCAGTGCCATTCCTGTACCAACTATCATCACTGACCCCGAAAAATCCACCGTCGGGTAGCTATTCAGGCCAAAACTCACCGTATTTATGATGTGAGTATAAAAATTATACCCACCTCCAGTAGTACTCCACTTTATGCCCGTGTATGCTCCTGTGTTAAGTACCACAGACTCCGTATGGTTACCTATCCACACACTCGCAGCTCCATTGCCATTATTATGAAACACCTGCTGGTTATTAGACCCAAAATTCACCGTCAATCCTCCCTGAAAATTCACAAATGCGGCTCCAGACATACCAATAAACCGCAAAGCCGCAGCCGCAAGCGTCACCTCCAGCTGTCCACATGCCAAGCTACTTTGGCTTGTTAGATATATACTCTGCTGTCCATTCTGCACAATATTACACCTATATATATTAGCAGCTGTGTTTATAAAGCTCAACCGGCCATTAGCCGTAAAACTTATAAAAGCCGTGCCAATAGCTGAATTAGTTGAACCACCAAAATAAAACTCCCCTTTATGAAACATAATCAGCGAAGTATCAATCACCCAAGGGTCGTTCGCCGTCGTTCCTAGCAGGTAAATTCTTACATTCTGAATATTCAGCTTATTTACATAATCCCAGCACTTCTCCACGCTCTGAAACCAGTTCTGGTTATTCAGCGAGCCCGCCAAATACTGTTCATCCGTCAAATTATCACTCCCCAGCGTCCTATGACAGTACAACGTCGTCAGCACATAATTCCGCCCGTTCGGTGCATTCAGCACAGCAGAGCCAGTTATACCCACAAAACTACTATACAGCTTCTTAAACTCACCCACTATCAGTTTCAGTATACTCTTCGTAATACCCTCGCTACCAGCCACTCCACGCCTAGGTGTATTATCAATGATGTTGTTCACACCAGCTTCAAACTCATCTGCAGTCATCTTATTATTATTTAACTATTAAAATCCTCACTAAAATCAAAACCAAAATCCGTACTCTCAAAAACCACCGCCACGTCCGAAGACCGCAACGCCACCGCACCTTCTCTACACACACCAGCCACATTCATCACATAGCCAGTCTTATCACCTACTTGCTTTCTGTGTATCACATCCAGTCCGGTCACATCATCACCTATAAGCCATGCATTCTCATTCCCATCACGAAAAAAACACACTACTTTAGCATTCCTATTTGCTTTCAGCCAAGCGTTCACATCAGCTCTCAGTATAGGCATCTCACAGTCTATTGCACAGCTATACGCATGTCCATTATCAGTCAGTTCCTCGTTTTCAGTATAAAAACAAGTATTCTGGGCAAACACCATCTTCGTCACCTCAGCATTCAGCTTCACCACAAAGCCGTTCACACTCAGCACGTCAGCCTGTTTCACCAGCCACAGCTCCTTCACCATACGGCCATTGGTCATTCCCTGCCAATCGCCCAGTTCACCAACATTCACATACATCATAATCCAAACCTATACATATATATACATATCCAATAGTACAGCCGCAATTCAGCACTTTCTCAGCCTGAGCCTGTCGAAGGCACGCAATCCAAGTTCTCCATCACTGGTGGCTGAGCGAAGCCGAAGCCAGCGGAGCCGAAGTGAATAAAGAACCCGTCCTACAAGCCCTCCAAAAACATCCAAATCCAAGACAACTTTAACATGCATAAGACCAAAAAAAAAGAAATAAGACAGTACAGCCGCAATGCATTGCGGCTATTTGTACAACCGCAATGAATAATACTATTTCCCCTTTTGGGGGTTAGGGGGCTGCACAAACCTAAAACTCTTCCTCGGCAAACCCGTCGCCTCTATCGGGTCCTTCATCTCATTATTCTCCCGTTGGATGATCTTATCTAGGTTATCTCTAGTCAGCGTGTCTTCAGCAAAATCAAACAGCTGATGCATGATAATAGCCGAGTTCCGGCTACTATTAAAATAGCACCGGCAGCCATGCGAAAACCCCTTCGCATAAATCCTCGCATAACTTTCCAGAGCCTTTCCAATCTGCTCTAGCATATCTGGCATAATCACACCACGCTCAAACTTTCCACCTACCAAAAACCTCAACTCCACACAATCCTCGGGCATCTCTATCTCCAGCTCATTAGCCTTCGCTCCTTTTTTCTTTCCTGGTGGCAGTCCATCATCATCCGTCGGATTATTCAGGTCTTCCACAATCTCATTCAGCATAATTTGCCTTTCATCATCCTCCAGTTCATACAGCAGTTGGCCCCGCCATTTGAAATTCAAATTCAGATACGCCTTCCTAAGCACAGCCAGCAGAAAAATCTGTCCGATATCCGTATTAGCCCTTATCGGTATCGGCTCTTTACCATAATGTTTCAAAAGGAGATGCCGCACATACGGCTTTACAGGGATCGGCAGAAGCATAATTTCATTTTAGATAGTTTCCCAAAACTATCAAATAAAGTGATAATTATCAAACAAAATAACATTTCGTACAGTCGCCATGCTTGGCGACTCTTGTATCTAAACAACTCCAAAGCCAGCTATTTGCACAATTCCAATATCACACCTCACTACAGCCAAATTGCAGTGCCGCTAAAAACCAACCACCAATCTACCCAAACTCGTAATAAACCGTAATTTTGTAATAAACACACAATTAATTGATTATAAGCATCTAACAACTATACACCGACCAAATCAAACCTGAAAGAACCCTCCGAAATTCTGTAAGAATGTAATAATCAGTCTATAGTAGAAACCAACTACCCTCTATTATTACTAATTTTTGTAATTTCTTACTAAAAAATACAAAAAATAAATAGATTTTGTAATACACAATACTCTCAAATACAGACACTTAAACCCAAACACACTAAAACATTACATTCTTACAAAAAAAACGAAGTTACTAACTGGAAAGGTAAGGAAAACCAAAAGCCACCGCCCGTGCCGCCTTACGAAATTGCACAAATCGGAGAAAATCGGAACCATTCTGTAATTTACCATCAACACCGTACAGCCGCAATGCTTAGCGTCTAATACACTAGCCAAGCAGAACCAAACCAATCTCCCCATTTGGCCAAAAAAAAGAGCCAGCATCACTGCCAGCTCTCAGTACAGACGCCATGTGTCACCCCGAGCGAAGTCGAGGGGCTTGGCGTCTCATAATAAATCCTAAAACCCTACAACACAGCCGGAATCAAATCCGTATTACTCTTCACGGCCTGCACCGTGGCCTCCTTAGCTGCAAGGTCTATCTTGCTAGAGAGCGATGCCAGCTGGGCCGTTGTGCCGAGGTCGAGCAGGTTATCTCCGACAACAATATCCCGATTAACATTAAACGGAATACCACCCGCCACACACCTCAGGTACAGTGTGCCGGACATTGTGGAGCCGTTCTGCACCGACCCGAACTTAAACGCATAAGAACCCGTAAAACTGCCAGAAGCGTTTTGGTTTAGGTCTCTATCATTTGCCGAGGGGTGAAAAGTCACCACATCGGCACCTACTACCGCAATAGTACTATCTATGAAGTTGATTTCAGCATCAACGTAGTTTGCTCTGCTAGCATTTATCTTATTAATTGTAATTATGCCCGTGCCGTTGTTTACAACAGTATTCAACGTACAGTTAGTAATCATAATAACAGCAGCCACATTCGTATTATAAGTAAGCGTACCCGATATACTCACATTAGTCAAACTCGAAGGAGTATTCTGCGTCACATCTCCTACTATAGAGAAATTAGCAAAAGCTCCGTTAGCGGTTCCGTTAGCTTGAATCTTTTTAAATTTCGCTCCTCCCGTCAAAAACTCTAGCCCTACTATGCTCATTGCTGTAATCAGCGTATCACCACTTGCCACCACTGGCTGAGTGCCTATAGAGGGATATTCCAGTTGTGCTTTTACATTTCTTGTTTTAAAGGCTTTCATGACATCATACAAGTCATCCAAGGTGCTGAGTGCGGTTACTGTTATTGTATTTGTTCCGATGTTAACATTAAATGAAGAAGCCAGTTTTGCGACCGCATTTGTTTCAGAAAGGGTTACATTATTATCAACAATGATATTCGGAGATAAAGAAAAAGCATTAACTGCGTCTGCTTGTGTAATATCAAACTGAGAAATTACCTGAGTAGATAAAACAGAGTTGTACGTGGCGAACTGTGCAATTAACGGCATCTTATAAGCACCTGTGCGATGAACAGAAGGATTTGAAACAATTTGCGAAGCAACTACTTTGTCAGTAAGTATATCAGGATTATAATTTGCCGGTGGGTGAGGTACCTCGCCCCACTGAATTGCAATATCAGCTACATTTCCCGCAGAATCTGTTGTTTGATTTATTAATATCGAATTTACATTATCCCACAAAACAAATCTCTGACTTTGATTATTACCAACAGCTTTTACATTTAATGTTCTAAAAAATTTAAAACAAGAAGTTGTTGGACTACTCTCCTCTCTGCAAGCAACCCAATCCGTCATCTGTACATCATATAGATTTAATGTGTTTGATGACCTTTGAATCATCGCCCTTGGAATTGATGACTTTTTAATCGTAACGTTGATATTATAACCATCGATGCCTATACCCCAATCTACATTTGTGAGCTTTAATTTCTCAGCGATTAAAGGACTCGCTTGAAAAAACACACAAAGTGCATTTCTCCAGGAAACATTACTTAACACACCACCACCTCCAATGTAGTGCCAGCCTTTTGTGCTACCGATTTTTATGAAATTTACATTTTTAGCGTTAAGAATCCAGCTCGAAAGGTAAGCACCAATTTCAGCACCACCGCCTCCAGCAGCTACAATAATATTTGTATTGTTTAAAGAAATTGTTGCTCCATTTGTAGCATATAGAGCTCCTGAAGTAAATCCTATAGTTGGATTTTGTATATATATAGTCCCGCCCGAAACTAGATTACCATCATCGCTCCCTATTGTTAATATAGCCGTAGATCCGTACGCAAAAATAGTGGCAATCTGCAACGTTTCTTTAGGTACACTTAACTGCCCGCTCACAGCTAAATTGTCAGCAGTTGCGTATAAATTACCTCTAGCCGGGGCAGTTACTCCTGCAATAGAGGACAAGCCTGATGGATTAACATCAACCGAAGATTGTATTACTGTGCTTCCTGATTTTATGAACGTCATATTTTTTTAAAAATTTAACTATATATAATTGTAGGTAATTTGTCTGCGTAAGTTGTCACTGTCTTCACCAGCTCTATGCCCGCAGGCGTAGTGCCAGCTAGCGTCACTACTATAGTGTTAGCACTAGGCCGTGTAATGGTCTTCACCACTCCGTTTGCATACGTCATGCTGTTTGCCGTGCTAGCAACTATGTCTATGCCCCGTAGGTTTTTAGATACCGTCTCGAAGGTTTCTTTGCTATTCAGCTCAAACACCGCCGCACCCGTGGCGTCGGACACAAACAAGCTAAAACCCGTACCCACCCGCACCACATATATGGCGTTGGGCGTGTACGGAGTCGGAATGGCCGATATCTCTTTATATATCTTCAGCTCCATCTATCACCAGTTTGTCGAAGCCCATGCGGTTTTTGGCAGGCTACCGTTGTAGTACAAGTTGCCGTCTGTCTCGCTTATTTTGTCCAGCTGTGTCTTGTTAGCATGCGAGTGGCTGTTGCCCACAGCAGCGTCTATTTGTGCCGCCGTGCTGGTAGGCTTACCCTGTAGAGCGTTCCAAGTCAGTACCACATCCAAGCTTTCGGCCTCGCTGGTTTTTATCCAAGCTGTGTTGGCCAGGTCATAGAGGTAGTATGCTCCACCGCTTGCTACGGTAGTGTCTGCTGTAGCATTACGCACAAACACATTCATCGCCCTTGTAGGAGCCAAAGCGTTACGAGCAGCTATGTCTGCCACTATAGTGAGCTCATTGGCCGCTGCCAGCCCTGCCGATATCATACTTGTGATATCCGCCTCGTTAATCAGCCGCTTAGGTACACCAGCCGCACTGGTGGTGTATATCTCCATGTAGGTAGCCCCAGCTGCCTGTATAAAATAAACTGCGTCGGCCTGCCAAGTAGCCGGCACAGCCGTTTCTTTGAATACCTTAAATATTTTGTTCATGTTTATGAATTATAAAAATTATAAATTACCAATTTGTACTGCCCCAGTATACCTCACCAGGCTCACCTTTGGGGCCAGGCAAGCCTATGTAATTTGCCAGCCCAGGAATAACGCCTACCTCGGGTTCTAAAACCAGCTGTAGCTCAATGGGTGGCTCCACTTCCAACAAAAGTTCTACCTCAGCCATCACAATCTCGTTTTAGTCAGTTCAAAATCCCCCATTCCTATTGTCACCTCTTTGCCATTCTTCACAGCCTCTAGCTCCCAGTCATACAGCCCATGTTTATTCAGCGTATCAGCCTTATTTATCACAATCTCCAGCCTTTGGCCGGTGGCCACTATAGCCGTTCCAGTCTTCTCAAAAACCAACCTATACGGCTGTGTTTTATCATACACCGCAAACTTAAACGTCGTCCCAGCCACCTGAAACACATCCGGCACATTAAAAACCACGTCACAGTCATTACCTGCCTGACGTCTAATCTTAATCCTATTCTTAACCAAATACGTCGCCATAATTTCAATTTATACTCAATACTAAACCCCTCAAAACAATACTCATAGGACAGATTAAGTACAGCCGATATGCATAGCGGCTCTAGCAGGATTTATGCATTGCGTCTCAGTATCTGAGCCGAAGCCAAAAAAAAAGACCCGGAGCATCGCCCCAGGCCTTTCTAGTAAACCCTAAAATTAAAGAACTCATATCACACCAAGGTGATACATTCATTTAACAGTCTTCAATATCTTCTGCGGCCTACAAGCCACACATCGCACACCATTCTCCCTAAAAAAACAACGCCCACTACAGGAATCCGATTCAGTTCCCCCACCGGGGGCTAGCCGGCTCCTCACCGCGTCAAATCCAGATTTTTACGCACAACCAGCAGCTCAGCCATAGCCGCTTTGGCCATATCCGATATCTCCTTCAGTCTTTTCCTGGTACGTATTCCGGCCGCTTTATTTCCAGCATAAGCCTTTTTTTGATCATCATAAAAAGCCTCACTTTTCACAGCCGCTTCCAGCTGCTCAATCTTACTCGGATTCAGGCTCAATTGTCTCCTCAGAGCCTCCTTATCATTGTTATTCATAAAACATTTGTTAATAATTTAAAAAATATCAGCCTTAAAAATCACCTTCCCAAAATAGAAATCAAACTCCTTCTCATAAGAGTCAAACCTATCAGAAGCCCAAAACATCCTTCCAATAAACCCTCTTCTTTCGTTTTCATTCTTCCCTTCTATTTTCTTTTCTCTAAAAACACCGTCATCTCCTTCAACCAAATCAACCGGCTCAGGCCGTGCCATGTAGTACATTTTCTCCAAGGTCGTCAACCCACTGCTGTCTGCCTGAGCCTGTCGAAGGCCACAATCACAATCCTCCAGCGTCATCATACATTCCCCCAGGTTTTAATTTTATACAATCCCGCCAAATAACTATACAGCTCAGGTGATCCAGGCGGAAAACCTCCATCTTCAGAAGGCTTTTCCTTTGGTTTCCCCACAAACTTTTCCTTCTCCTTCCTGAGTTTATACTCCTTCTCTGCCTTCAGCCAAGCACTCACACGCTTATTTTCAATAACACCAGCGTTTACCAGCACCTCTATCTCCTTCACGCTCAACCGCTTCACTATCTTATCATTACCTTTCTTAATCCTGTACAACAGCAGTAAGTCCCTTCCAGTCTTACAATGCTTCGACCACCTAATTTCGTATTCGTACATCCTTGCCATATCAGTATTTTAAAGAAGTCCAGTGAATAATCCTGCCTTTGTACCCAGCTCCAAACCACTCAAAAAACTCATCAACAGTATCAAAGCCATCATTCTTTGCTAGCTTCTTAATTTCGTTTTCCCACTGGTACCTGTTATCAATTCTTACGCTAAAACACAGCAGAGCCTCCTTACCCGTTTTTTTATCTATTTTCTTCAAATAAATGCGAGGGTGATCAAGGCTATGCGGCTTAGGAGGCTCAGGTATAATTTCAATCTTCTGCACACTCACCACAGACACTCTAGGAGCAAACCTATAAGCATTATTAGTCCGCACTCCAGTGTAGAAGTCTATCATCACACCAGGCTTCCATCTAATGTCCTCTCTTATTGAGTGCAGCTTTGGGGCATAAGTCCCCACCGCCATCTGTCCATAAGGGCTATCTTTCATAATATCGTTCCAGTCCACTATCTTAATCAAAACCTCCGACATCAAGCACAGCAGCACCTTCTCCGGAAACAAAGTAGGCTTACCGTCATCCGTTTTAGTTTTAAATCCTAACGTCATCGCCTTAGCAGTTTACATTTTTATCAAAAATCCCCAAATCCTCCAGAGCCTGGCATACATCACATTTCAGCCGGTACAACACATACAAAAAACCTATCAATTTCATTTTACCAAAAATTTATTAGTGAGATAATCAATTTACTTATTCAAATCAAGCTCCCCCACTGGGGCGGTCCGTCGTTACGGCAGGGGGGGCTAAAGCTGGATGCTCAGCCAAGCCTAGCAACGCATTCTGTTGCCAAGTCAAAAACGCCTTCAGATAAGCCAGATATTCAGCCTCGTGGCAAGCCTTCACTGTCTTGGCCGCCACACCTTCAGCTATAAAATCCGCAGTCCGCTTCTCAAACGTGAAAAACTCATACCGGCTCTGATTCCCGTCAGTCGATACAAACCACCTAAACCCACGCCCTTCATTCCCATTGCCCTCTACCTTGTAAAAAGCATTAAAAGCAGGATACATATACCATCCGTTTGTCATGAGATAATCAATTTCCAGTAGTTTCTTCAATAATCAGCCTATCCAATATTGGTAAAACAGCTTCAATACTTTTGAACTGTTCATTAGTGTCTAAGTGGCTTAAATAAACCGTTCCATTTTTCTCAACAATCACAATGCAAAGAGGAAAACAGATAATCTTTTCGCCTTCAGAATTGTAATTCTCATAATTAAAATCCATCCCGGATTCAATTAACTTAGTTGCAATTTTTAACATCCTTTTACTTAATTTATTAGTGAGATAATCTAAAATCCTAAATCTAAAATCGACAATCAAAACGCCTTCAACTGCCCAGAATCACCGGGTACAGGATTACCCTGGTCACTGACCTGCGGTGCCTGAGCGGAGTCGAAGGCAGTCTTAATAAAAATACACTCCTTCGTTCCCTTCGCCTCAGTTGCCCTTATTTCGCCATTTCTGTACTCCTCTACGTTCACATGCTTCATAATTCGGCCATCTTTGCCTAGCAGATTCTTCGGATTCATCACATAGCCTTTATACTGGCACCACGCCCTCATTCTGTCCATAAAGCCCTGAGGAGTCAAATTCGGGCTGATTCGTTTCTTGGCATCCTCAAACACCACATGTCTCTGTACAAAGCTGTCCAACCTACCATTATCCTGGTGGAAAAACTCATCTGCCCAAGCCATCATACCAGGGCCCATTCTTTGCACCAAAATATTCTTCAGTACATTTTCCTCGGCACTCTCTACTTTGCCATGTATAAGCCAGCTCTGCACGCACCTCGCAAACACATTATCCGTCAGATTCCACTGTTCAGCGTCAAAATCCTCAAACAACGTCATACCAAACTCATCCTTCGGCAATCTCTCCTCCCTGTATTCACCGTTAGGGTTCTTGTGGTAATAGTCCGAAAAACTACTAAACCACATCCTTCTCCTGGTACTTTTGTCATTCCTCGCAGGAGCAAAATTGCTCGTAATCGTCATCTTAGGGCTATCCGAAAAAGGAATAATATACTCCGTATTGCCTTTTGGGTTTACAGGCATAAACCCCGTTATAAGGCCATAAAAAAAATCAAAATCAATACCCTTCATGGCATCGTCCACAAACAGATAATCCGTGTGTTCAGTCGTGCCTTCCATTATGTGCGGGTTCTCCAGTTGTTTCTTATCACGGCCATTCAAAAACTTCGTTCTCATGTAGCGGCTCAGTATCTCATAGCTAATACTCTTACCAGTTCCGCCATGGCTTTCGTTTTCGTCACTGGCTCCGGTCATCATATTGTAGTCCATCACCCACACACAATACGCCTCGGCCTTATCCTTATATCTATGCAGCAAATACCCAAACGTCTGCAGCTTCGAAATCAAAATCAACTTTTGCTCATGTATCTCCTGAGCTGTCAAAAGTGGCCCGTCAATACTAAACTGATGCTCCTTCTTATACTTAGCTTGCTCCTCATCAGTCAGTTTATCCAACCTTTCCTCCAGCTCCACACGCCAATACACCCGGCTCGTATTAATCAAAAAATTCAAAAAATGGCAATCCTTCCGTAAAATCTTAATATCAAACTCACCACTTTCATTCTCAAAAACCTCAAAAACAGGTTCCAAAATCTTCACTCTGTCAGGTATTACCTCTTCCTCCCAAGCCACTGCAGGCACTTTGTTGTGTTGTATCGCCTTAATTCCCGTCCGTTCTATTTTCCAGGTTTCGTTCTCAAAAAACATCAGCTGATGACTCTTCCCGGTATCCTTAAAATCAAGGCTCAAATACTTCAAATTATCCATACTCGCCTCCGAAAACTGAGCCGAACGGTGAAACGCATTCCTGATATCCACATAATTGTACCCAACCAACCTCATCACACTATCCACGTTCAGAAACTCCTTCACAAACTGATTAATATTCCTAAATCCAATCTTTTGAACCACATTGCCCTTTTTCCTTACCAATATCTGTCCTGACTTCACCGAAGGCATTTCATAAAGCCCAAAATCATTTCTGTAAAGAAAATTATACATCAGCTCATTATTAGGCTTGTAATCAATCTGAGCACGGCCATTCTTCTTCACCACCTTACCCTCTTTATTCAGCTTCATATTCTCATCCCAGAATCTCATTGGCATGCTCTGCTTCAGACAAGTATCAAACTCTCTTTGTCCATGATTTCTAAAAAAATCCCGCACATCCTTACACTGATTTCCCCTCAGATCATACTCTTTCTTCAGGTCATTTGGCAAAAAAATCAAATGAATATTCAGCCACTCCATGCCTATCTTCACCGCCTCCTGTACACCCGTTGTGTCTATGTCAGGCAGATAATACACCTTCTCAGCTATTCCTGAAAGTTTACTATACTCTTCACTCGTTAGGCTAAACATCTCACTATCAAACCACACCACAGCATAACCCATTGCCGCCACATTCAAGGCATCAGAACCACCAGAGCATATAATAATCTCATTCAGTTTCTTAGCTGGTTTTCTATTACTTTCAACCTCATCCTCCTGCCCTGAGCCTGTCGAAGCGTCACTGTCTTCCAACAGCTGCTCATACTTCTTCTTAGCCATCGCATAGCCAAACATCACACGGCTCTTCTCTCCCCTGATCACGAACCTATACTTCTTATCTCTAGCACTCGGTTTATAAATTTTCTGCCAGGTACCAGCTTCCCACATCAGTATCGGAAAACTAGCCGTCGACCCAAACCTATGCGTTACCAGGTTACCGCTTTTCTCCTCTCTTGAGGTCAAATCATAATGTTTCAGAGAAATCAACCCATACTCCTTGCATAGGTCAATAGCATTCCTCATCGCCACATCATCACCTTTGGCCTCCAACTTATCCTTTTCCAGCTTCAAGTTCAGTCCTTGCAGTCTATCCCACACACGCCTTGCAAAAACCGTCTGAAGCTCACCTTTGTCCCATTCCTTGGTTTCAAAAGCAATATTTCCCACAGGTGCACCCTCTACAGGAGGCAGTTTCTCATACTTATACTCAGCCTTTTGCTTAGTCGTTTCTTGGCTCAGTCCATGCTTTTCAGCCAAAATATTCAGACACTCCACAAAGCTCGGCTTTCGGCTATCCTCACGCATCATCACCTCAAGAGCATTCATCACCAAGAAACCGCCCTTGGTAGTGCCACTATCACCAAAATCCGTTACATAGTAAATACCATTGTACTCCGACAACCTACAGCTCGCACTTCCTTCGTCTCTAATCTTAAAATACTTCTTCGTACCCTCCTTGCCAACAGACTGCGGATAATACTCATGAATAATATCCAAACCACCATTAGTGGCATCATACACCATCTGGGGCGTTACTTTCCATTCCTGTTGTGTCATATCGCCACCAGTTTTAAATTTCTCATATAATTAGGGAAGTCTTTTATTTATTTGCATTGCCTGGAGTTATCCAGTTGGGTGCCAAAGGGCTTTCTTTTTGAGGGCCGTAGTCCTGCACCTTCTCGCACCAAGGGCATTTAGTCTTAATATTCTTCAGCTCAAGAGCCACTTGTACGCCATAATTAGCTTTACAACTACTGCAGTTAACCACATCATTAT
Organism: Lacihabitans soyangensis; assembly: GCF_024343775.1. Classification (GTDB taxonomy): domain Bacteria; phylum Bacteroidota; class Bacteroidia; order Cytophagales; family Spirosomataceae; genus Leadbetterella; species Leadbetterella soyangensis. The sequence goes on from NZ_RJUF01000180.1 coordinate 166,648, forward strand.
GCAGCTGCAGTTGAGAATTATCGGGAATGGTATTAGAATTCATATCCTATTCAGCAGTTTTTTAAAGGTTTTCATTTTTTGATGATACTCAGCCCGCATATGAAACTCCGTCTCTGGGTCCTGTATCACATCTTCACAAGCCGCTATCTCATTCTCCAGAAGTGTTTTAGCGTCTGGTATTTGCTCCAGCTTAATGCTTGAGTCATTAATCGCGTCAATAGTCTCTTGTAGGTTCATGATTTCTTCCTATTTTTATATTTATCAATACCAATATCCACCAACAGGTACACGCCCAAAGCCGCCACACCACACCAAAGAGCCAGATCTATACATTCCTTTTTCATGGCATCACAAGTTTTTGTCGTTTCTTCAATCCATCCACATTCGTTTTGGCCAGCTCTTGAGCTTCAACCAACTTCGTCAGAGCCTCTACCACCTTCTTAGTAGGCAGTAATCCAGCCTTTCCGGCCTTAACATTTCTCACACAATCCTTCCCTACAGCAGTCAGGAAAAAATTGTCATAAACCACGAGCTGCTTTCTTTCAAAATGCGGAGCCTTCAAATACAAATCATCAAAAAGACCCCTCCAATAGCCCACATCTAGCATTTCATTCTCTGGTTTTTCTACTTTTTTTAGCATTTTAAGGTAGTTATACGCTATGAATTAATTATTTTACGCCGTTTCTTTACGTTGTAATTTTACGGCGTAACAAAAGTATCAAACAAAGTAATAATTAGCAAATAAAGTGAGACTTTATTTCATTATTCTTTGCAATAACCTCAAACAAAGTAAGAATGTCCGATTTTAAAGAGAGATTAGCCAAGCTCATGAAAGAGCGAAACTTTAACAGTTCAACGCTAGGAGAAGCCTTAGGATACAAATCCACTTCTACAGTTTTGAAATGGATATCAGGCAAAGGAATGCCCGATTTACATAAAATTCAAGATTTAGCCAAGACCTTAGACGTAGACCCAGCATACCTACTATTCGGCACCCAACCGCCCAAACAATATGCAACAGAACAAAAACTAGGTCAATTTTTAGAGCCAAACACACCATACGGCATATCTCCCGAAGAGCTCATAGAATTTTACAAATGGAAGGCCAACAAAGCCACAGAAGAAGCCCAAAGAGCCAATCTTCAAGTCGAAAGACTAAAGAGTACTGAGGTGGATGCTAAGTAGCCCAAACTAACACGCAAAAAAACGACATTATACCCACCAGTTATACAAGTAGCATAGGCATGCTAGCATTAAAATTAATGACAAAATACTGACACCGAGTGAACAATATGACAACATAAAATCCAAAATGACAACTTCAAAAAACCTATAAAAACCTTATTATCAACAACATAAACTAAGTATTACCAAATTAACGCTGAATTCGAATCCCTGCGTCTCCACGAATACTAATCGTAACTATTTGATTACTAAATAGTTACGATTTTTTATTTGCGATTTAGCCCACATTTAGCCCACAATTTTTATTTAGGATAATTTTTGAGGTAATTAAATAACCAAAAAAGCCACTCTCAGAAATTTATTTTCCGAACGGCCAATTCATGAATTTTTACTCACATCTCACCTCGATCACCTCATTCAGTTTAGTAGTAAATCGTCTAGAAAGCTTCTCCTGTTTCGCTTTTTAAACTCGAGCTTGGTCTTGTATCGCCAACTTTTCTTTTTGTCGACCTATGTCAGTAATAAGCTTATCTATTATACTAATCAATATTTTGGGCCATGGGTTAGGTGCCTAAATGGAGATTTAAACATTCATTATGAAGCTTCTCCATATAGGACATCAACAAATTTAACATTAGCTGTAATGTCAATGATGGGGATTTGAGAATTCATTCCGAAGCAGAATACAAGAGCAGGTTTGAATATTTACTTCAAAAAGGAGTCGATATGAGTAACGACCCCTCCTAGAAGTTCTTTAATTGTATTCTAAAAACAGGTTAATCAATTTTCAAAACCTTTCTAATGAATGGAAAGTTATGACATTTTGACCAAGCTGAGCTCTAGTATATTCTTTTATTTCACGAAATTGAAATTAACTGAGCCTCCAATGTTTTTCGGAAAAACAAGGTTGGTTAGCACAGCCTGACCTTCGTTTGCGAATATTTCAACAATTGATTTATCAACGAAAATATCTAACTTAATGATGTTGTTTTCGGGCTCTACAGTCATTCTTTCAACGCTTGGAAATTTTTCATTGAAATTTACTACACCTGATTTTGTTCTGTCAAAGCTCAGTTTTTTGGTGATTGAATCATAATTTATGGTTGATTTTTCGTCACCATTTTTTAATAAATCAATAGAAAATCCTTTTGAATCTGTCAGGTCTATTGTGAAATTCAGACGATAAGAATTGCTTTTCATTTCAATGGTTTTTCGATTTGCTGAGTTATTCATACTGAAATTGAGCACTTCGGTTTGAATATTATCTGAAAATATAGGTTTCTGAACCATCTTATATTTCCCATTTTTTTCAATCAAGGAAATTTTTCGGGGCATCGAAAACATTGCTCTTCTGCCTTCAGCTGTAAGATCAACTGCGTAAGCCCAATTGTTCACCCAAGCCATAATTATTGGGTTCTTTTCTTTTTCAGGTAGATTATTGAAGGGCACAGCCGCATAAAAATCTTTACCGTAGTCTATTCTTAAAACCCCTGTTTGAGCATCCGGCGTGAATTTTTTTCCATCAAATTCACCAACAAAATACTGCATTCCTACATAATCCGTATCTTCATGTGCACTCGATATCATTGAAATCCACTTAAATTTATCACTGTTTTCAATCGGTACTTTAAATAGCGATGGACATTCCCATATTTTAGCATAATCTCCAATTTTTCCAAATTCGCTCACTAATTCCCAGTTTTTTAGGTCAGCTGATTCATAGATTTGGGCAGTATATTCTAGCGATTTTACGACAATCATTTTCCATTTGCCTTCATGCCAAAAAACCGATGGGTCTCGGAAGTCAGTCATTTTGAGGTCAAGTATGGGGTTTTTATCGTAGAATTTCCATGTTCTTCCTTTGTCCGAACTATAGGCCAAACTTTGTGCTTGCCCGATACCTTTACCATCCTTCTCAATATGGGCAGTATATATTGCTACCATCCCAGACTTGAATCCTTCTTCAAAAAGTCCAGATGTATTTAAAGTATCTATCACAGCACTTCCCGAGAATACCATGTTTACAGATCCATCGGAATTCTTGGTTTCTGGAATGGCTACTGGCAATTCTTTCCATGTCTTAAGGTCAGCTGACACGGCATGACCCCAGCTCATGTGGCCCCATTTTTCGCCAAAAGGATTATATTGATAAAATAAATGGTACTCGCCGTCTAAATGTACCATGCCGTTAGGGTCATTTACCCAGTTTTTTTCTGAGGTATAATGATAGTCAGGATGATAAGTTGTCAAATCTCTTTTGCTATCTGCCGATATGGTGGTACAAGAATAAGAAATGATGGCAATTATCAGAATGATAAATATATTTTGCATTGAATAAATGTTTAAATAATATATTAAGATTTAAAAAAATGGTAGCAGTAAATCAACCACTACCATTTTGGACAATCAAATCCTATGAAGATTTATTTTAATACCCTGGATTCTGTTTGTATAATCCATTGGTAAAGGTAATTTCAGCCTGAGGTATTGGTAAATACTCATCTCTTCCTGCAGTAAATTTGGCAGTTGCTAAAAATGTTCTTCTTGTTTTTTCTTTATCGATATATTTGTTTAGTGTAGCCTCTGCTATGCCCCACCTTACCAAATCAAAAAAACGTGGGCCTTCTGTGGCAAACTCTAATCGACGCTCCCATTGTAAAGCTTTAAAAGCGAAATCTTTTGTCCAACCAGTAGCTGAATAGGGCTTTACATTATAATTAGAAGAAAAAGTGCCATCGGCTTTCTTAAGACGCTCGGTGCTTATTGCTGCTCTCTCTCTGACTTGATTGATAAGTGGTAGGGCTTTGTCTTGTTCGCCAAGTTGAATGTATGCCTCTGCTTGTATTAACAATATGTCATCATAGCGGAGTACATCATAGTTTTTGGCTGTTCCCATGAATGGCCCTAATTTGAAATAAGAACCGCTTGAGGCCAATTGCTGAAAACGCATGGTGTGATAATTTCCGTATACACCTGGGTCTCGAACCCAACTATTGCTAAACAATTTCGTATTATCGTATTTGTAAACATGGCCATCAATTCCAACGGTATGGTCAAGTCTTGGATCTACTGATTGTTTTGACAAATCGGCAATGCCTTCGTTAAATGTATCGAAGTTCGGCCATCCGTTGGCATCCGTTGTATGTGCATTCACCAAGTTTTGGCTACCAGCGTGGAATCCACAACAACCATACTGAGGTGCACCATGTGGGTAGTTTAGGCCATCTTCATAGCTCATTCTACCAGCAGTTGTACCGTCATTTACTGTAAATTGAATGGCAAAAATGGATTCTGGGCCGTTTTCTGTTTCTGGCAAAAAGTTATCACCGATGTCCTTGCTTAATCTATACTTACCTGAACTTATGACAGATTGAGTCAATGTTACCACCTCTTGTAATCTCGTTTTGTTGATATTGGTCACTTTATGGGTGGCATCTTGTTCATATGCTTGAAATAACCTCAACTTGGCCAAATAAGCCTGGGCTGCATATTTATTTGCTCTACCCAATTCTGGCTGGTTTGTTGGTAAATTGTCTATTGCAAATTGAAAATCCGCGGCAATTTTATTCCAAGATTCTTCATTACTAAGTGTATTTGAAACCTTCAAAATGTCTTCTTCAGTGGCGGTTTCGTCAAATATTGGAATGTTTTTGTACAAAAGTTTCATAGTAAAATAACTATGGGCTCTCAAAAACTTAAGTTCGCCTAATCTTACTTTTTTGTTTGGGAAACTTGTCTCATCGAGATTATTTACTGCTCTTATGGCCACGTTTGCTCTAGAGATTGATTTGAACAAGTTTTGCCAAGTTCTTGTAACAAAGGCACCCATGGAAGGCGTTACAAGATTGTAATGTTCCAATGCATCAATTTCACCGACATCACCCGTGCCACCACCGCCTTTGTAGGCGTCGTCAGAACGCACCGAGCCATAAGCCCACATACTGTAGATTGGTCCAATCATGTCGCCGTTGCCAATGGCGGCATAAGCAGAGGTCACCAAGCCATCAACCGCTGTTGGTGAGGTTAGGTCTGATGAAGAAAGAACACCTTTGGGAGTGTACTCTAGCACGTTTTCGCAAGAGCTGAATGCCAGCAAGCTAGAGGCTAAAACTGTTATAATAATTTTATTTTTCATTACTTAAATTTTTTAAATTTATTTCAAATTCACTTGTTTATCAAAAGAACGCATTAACACCAAACGTGTAAGTTTTTGGAATTGGAATTGGGTCAAGATCAATACGTTCTGGATCTGGGCTTAAATAGCTTTTGCTTTTTATCCAGAAAATATTTTCAGCCATACCAAAAATACGAACACTTGAAAATACCTTTTTAGGGTTCAAATTATAACCCAGCTGAATGTTTCTCATTTTGAAATAAGAGGTATTTACTATGAAATAATCGGAAGTACGACCCTCGCCATTGTTATCTTTTAGTGTCAAGGCAGGTACTCTGGTATCAGTATTCTGAGGGGTCCATGCATTGAACACGCCGGGTCCTACATTTTCTCTACTTCTCATGAGGTTGTTGAACACTGTATAGACATCAAATCCTTCTCTCCCAGCAACACCAGAACCAAAGACAGACAAATCAAATTTTTTGTAGGCCAAATCAACTCTCAATCCGTATTCCAATGACGGAAGCGTAGTTCCTATCCAAGTTCTATCGAGGTCATCTATTCTGCCATCGTTATTGATATCTACATATTTTATTCTACCTGGACCTGCACCTACTTGGTCAGCGGCTGCATCAACTTCGGCTTGAGACTGGAAGAGCCCGTCTGTTTTATAACCGAAAATATCAAATTGAGAGTGTCCAATGATAGTGTTGACTAGGTTTCCTGCATAAGCTGGACGTACGTTTTCAGGTAGCTCTGTTATTTTATCTCTAAAATGAGTCAAATTGGCCACAACATTATATTTTAAGTTGTTATTTGTGTTGCCTTTATATCCCAAAACAAACTCCCAACCTTTATTCGACTTTGCAGCACCATTTACGGCTTTTGTTTGGCCTTCGCCAAGCGTGGCTGCCACTGGTGGCGTAATTAATATACCTGATGTTTTTCTTGAGAAATAGTCAAATGAACCGAAGAATTTATCTTCCATCAAGCCGAAATCAAGACCAACATTGATCTCATCAGTAGTTTCCCATTTAAGTGCTGAGTTGGCGGCTTGCGTTTGAACAAAGCCTGACGGCAAAGTACCCGTATTGGCTCCACTGAGGGAATAGGCGGTGCCGATGTTCATGTATTGTTCCCAAAAACCACCTACTAACTGAGCCTGAGTAGTTCCATATCTTGTATCGAAAAGACCAAAACGAGCTAAGTCACCGATTTGTTGATTTCCAACACGACCCACACCGATTCGTGCTTTTAACTCACTAAATACTTTACTATTTTCCATGAATCGCTCTTTGTCAATTCTCCAACCAGCTGAGGCAGCCGGGAAAATACCATATCTGTTGTCCGCACCGAATCTTGAAGATCCATCACGGCGGACGGTTATGGCAAGGAGATATTTATCGGAATGGTTATAATCAACACGGCCAAATTGAGAGAGTAATCTATGTCCTGTTGAGCTACCCGAAACTGTGGTATTACCAGTACCAGCATTTAAAGTGAAATAGTCTTCAGATTGAAGGGCAAATCCTTCTTTTTTGGTTGTTTGGAAATCTACATTTGTGTTGATGTATTCTGTTCCGACCAAAAAGTTGAAATTGTTTGTTTCGTTCAGGTTCCAGTTATAACGGACCGTATTCGACCAAGTAGTACTTAAATAATGATTTTGGTCAAAAGTAAGACTATTGGTGGTACGGTTAAAAGCACCTTCAGAAAAAGTAGGCGTGATTACCTTATTTAAGAACCGAGCATCGTCAGCTCCTAAATTTGACTTGAAAAACAAGTTTTTAATTGGCTGAATTTCTAAGAAAACATTACCGAAAGTACTTTGTCTGTTGGCATTGTTCCATTTGGCTATGTCCTGCATGTGAAGAGGATTGTTTCTATCCGAATATCCACCGCCCGAAGCTCCGGCATAAGTACTTCCGTCTTTCTGGTATACCGGAATAGTTGGAGCCAAGGATACAGCCAAAAAGGTTGTAGAGGCACCACCTAAGTCTCTTGCCGTAAGTGTTTCATTAGAATTGGCTATTCGAAGGTTTACACCAAAACGAGCTTTATCGTTAAAAGCACGTGTAAGGGCATTAATGCTTCCACTCAGTCGCTCATAGCCAGTGAATTTTAACATGCCAGTGTTTTTCAAATGGCCCAAGTTTATTTCTAAAGAAGAATGTTTGTTTCCGTATGAGGCTGTTAGGTCATTTTTAACAACTATGCCAGTTTTGAACATTACACTTTGCCAATCGGTGTCGCCAACAGGTGTATTAGCATCTCCACCCACAAATGGCTTAGCACTTACACTGTTCAAAATTGGGTTTGTGAAGTTTTTATTCCAATCAAAATTGTATATTTCTCCATACCCAGCCGCTGGGTCTTGACCGTCGTTTACAGAAGCCTGCCAAAGAGCTTTACCTCTATCTACCGAATTTAACATATTAAAACGCATAGATTTTTCTGACTGGGCAGAAACACTGCTATTGAACTGAAACTCTACCTTTCCGTTGGTATCTCCACCGTTTTTGGTAGTTACTATTATGACGCCATTAGAGGCTCTTGCACCATAAATAGACTCTGCTGATGCGTCTTTTAAAACCTGAACAGACGCAATATTGGCGGGGTTCATGTTTTGGAATACTTCTGGACGAGTAGTAGGAATTCCATCAATAATATAAAGTGGGTCGTTGTTTCCGAGTGTATTGGCTCCACGAATTAAAATCCGGCCGTTTGATCCGTTTGGTGAACCGTCTTTTTCGATGTATAGCCCTGAAACCCTTCCTTGAAGTGATTGCATAGGGTTTCCCGAGCTATTATTTTTAACGGGTTTTAAATCTACCACAGCAACTGAACCAGTCAAGTCGGTCTTTTTTTGAGTTGTATAACCCACCACTACCAATTCACTCAATGCTTCACCAGCAGAAAGTACTATTTGGAGGTTATTTTGGACAGCAGTTAGTACTACATCTTTAGATTGGTAGCCAATAAATGACACAGTTAAAGTACCGGCATCTTTGGGCACCTCTAATAAAAATTTACCGTTTACGTCGGTAGTGGTACCCTTGGTGGTTCCTTTGAGAGTTACACTTGCACCTATTAAATAATCATTGGTGTCGCCCCCCTTTACCACACCAGAAATAGTCCTCTGGGCAATAGCCAATTGCAACGACAACAACATTGCAATGAAAGATAATAAAGTTTTTTTCATCATTTTGAAAGGTTTTAATTAAACATAAGTTAAAAAGGAATTATACTATAAATCGCTCAATTTGAGTTTCTTAGAAATTAGAAGCTGAATCTCTTCTTTCGAAATAAGGGGTGATGCCCCATGATAAGTAGCTACCAAAGCCCCCATGGCACAAGCCTCGATTAGGGCGTTTTGGACAGGATTGTTTTTTAGGAAATTAGAAATAAAGGATGCTAAAAATGAATCGCCACTACCGATAGTATCCACAACTTCCACTTCAAAGCCTGCACTTTTGAAAAACTCATTGTTGTGCAAAAGCAAAGCTCCATCTTCGCCGAGTGTTACACAAATTGTTTTAATTTTAAACTTTTCTGACAAACGACTTAGGTTTTCTTGAATCGTTCCCGATGGGAAAAACCACGCAGAAACTTCGGCAAGTTCTAAATGATTGAGTTTCAGTAAATCAGTATTATTCAATAAAAACTCAATCGTTTCTTTGTCATAATAAGGCGGACGTAAATTAATGTCCAACACCTTAAATGAAGCAACCGCCAAAAGTTTCTTGAGGGTTTCAAAAGTCTGTTCCGACCTTGCTGAAAGGCTTCCAAAGACAAAGCAATCTGATTTTTTTACTGCTTCCAGTGTCTCTGTTTCTAACAAAATATAATCCCACGCAACGGGCTTTACGATTTTGTAGCTTACGTTATTTTTATCATCCATGTTCACTTTCACCACCCCTGTTAAGTGCGTTTGTCCATGTTGGATAAATTGCGTATTTAGACCATTTTCTTCAACAAAATCTATCAGTTCAGTACCTAAATCGTCGGTGCCAACCCTACTTATGACAGTAGCGTTATTGCCAAAGTTTTTTAAGTGAATAGCTACATTCATTGGGGCTCCGCCAGGCATTTTTCCTGTGGGCAACATATCCCAAAGCATTTCGCCGAAACAAACGATGTATTTTTGATTGTTTTCCATGATTCTTTTTTAATGAACTAAAACAACTGAATCCATGTTTTCCAATGATTTCCCTTTGGTTTCGGGCATGATTTTCCATGCAAAAAGCAATTGCAAAACCATCATAAGAGCAAAAAAAGCAAAGACGATTCCGCCACCGAAGGTTTCGGCGATATAAGGAAAAGTAAAAGTGATGATACTCGCCATCAACCAGTGCGTGAAACTGCCCAAGGCTTGACCGTTAGCACGAACTTCGTTAGGGAAAATTTCGGAGATAAAAACCCAAATAACGGCACCTTGTGAAAAGGCAAAAAAAGCAATGTAGGCAAACAAATAGAAAGGAACATTCATGCCCATTCGTTGGGTAAAAAATGCTTGGGCAACCAAAAACAGTGTAAGAATAAGTCCGCACGAACCTGCAATCATTAAAGCTCTACGGCCAAATTTATCAATCAATGATATGCCTAAAAGTGTAGAAACGAGGTTGATTAGTCCAATCCCTGCTGATGAAAGCAAAGCCGAATCTTTGCCTATTCCTGCCATTTCAAAAATACGTGGGGCGAAATAAATAATGGCGTTAATTCCCGAAACTTGATTGAAGACTGCAAATAAAACCGCCAATATAATAGGTTTACTGTAACCCTTTTGGAATAATGAAATCTGTACTTTTGAAGTATTTTGTTTAATCGAAGAAATGATTTGTTCGGCAGAATTTTCGTCAATCGTAAGTAGAATTTTACGAGCAGTTGAAATATCACCCCTTTTCAGAATCAACCAACGAGGGCTTTCTGGAATTAATAAAACCGTAATAGTAAATATAATTGAAGGAAAAGCCTGCACGCCCAACATCCAACGCCATTCGTTTTCACCAATTCCAGACAATAAATAGTTAGAAAGGTATGCCATCAAAATACCAAAAACGATATTGAACTGAAACATGGCTACTAAACGACCACGCTTGTGAGCAGGAGCGATTTCGGAAATATATAAAGGAGCAACCACCGAAGAAACGCCAACGCCAAGCCCACCCATAAATCTAAAAACCAAGAAAACTGACCAATCAACGGCGTAGGCTGTGCCAAGTGAAGAAACCAAATAAAGTAATGCAATAATAAGAAGTGATTTTTTTCTGCCTAATTTTTCGGCAGGAATACCTCCAATTACTGAACCAACAACTGTACCGATTAAGGCAATAGAAACCGTTACGCCATGCTCGAAGGAATTGAGATTCCAGAGTTTTTGAAGCGTTTGTTCTACGCCCGAAATAACGGCAGTATCGAAGCCAAATAGAAAACCGCCGAGTGCGGCAGAAAGTGACCAGAAGAATATTTTTAGATTTTGATTCATTTCAAACTTGTTGAGTTTTTTTTGATGAACCAAAATTACAACTAAACTTTAAGGGTGGATTTTAGTATTCATTCAAATACTTATGATTTTGATACATTTTTATAAGTTATTGATAATCAATAAAATAGTATTATTTTTACTTATATTTTAAATTTTAGATACTATAATTGTAACACGAAATATCACTATTGTTACAATTAACCATTTCGCCATTCAGTAGGCGTTTGATTGGTTTTTTGTTTGAAGAAAGTCGTGAAATAACTTGGAGTACTGAAACCCAATTCGTAAGCTATTTCGGCAATATTTTTTTCTTGTTCTTTCAATAAAATCTTTGCTTTTTGGAGTTTGTATTCTGCAATATAATCCGCTACATTTTTGTTGGTCAATGCAGATATTTTTCTAAATAGTTGCACCCTCGACATTCCCATTTCGTGACTTAATTTCTCAACCGAAAGCGTACTATCTTTGATGTTTTTGTCAATTAAAGCTTCAAATTCTAATAAAAATCTGCGTTCTCCTTTTTGCAATTGATTGGGATTAATGACTTCATTCGAGAATCTTCGCCTCATTCTATCACGATTTTCTACCAAACCTTTTAGTTTTTCTTCCAACAACTGTTGGTTAAAGGGCTTCAAAATATAATCATCCGCACCTGCTTTTGTACCTTCAATCTGACTTTCGATTTGACTTTTAGCGGTCAATAGTATCACTGGAATATGCGATGTTCTGAAATCAGACTTTACTTTTTGGGTTAAAGTAAAACCGTCCATTCCCGGAAGCATCACATCACAGATAATAACGTCAGGAATATACGACAGAATTTCTTGCCAGCCATGTTCGGCATTTTCTGTGGCAACAACATTATATTGTTTTTCTAATTTTTGATTTAAAAACAAGTTCAAATCTCGGTTATCTTCGATAAGAATGATGGTATTTTCAAAGGTATGTTTGGCGTTGTTTTTAATTAAATTTGCTTCGTTATCTTCAAATTCACGAATTATTTTAGAAGAAATCATAGCAGATTTTTCTTCCAAAACGTGCTTCGTTTCAATTATTGGCAAGATAATCTTGAAAGTTGTGCCTTTGTCTTTTTCAGAGTTTATTGAGATTTCTCCACCATGCAGCGTTACAAATTCTTGTGAAAGTGCCAAACCCAAACCCGTTCCCAATGAAATGTTTTTATTTCCTCTATAAAACAAATCAAAAGCGTGTGCTTTTTCTTCTGCGTTCATACCGATGCCATTATCGGCAATATTGATTTCGATTTTATCAGTATTCTTTAAAATCGAAACATGAATCAAGCCCCAGTCAGGGGTATATTTAAAGGCATTTGAAATGATATTGAACAAAACTTTGTCTAATTTTTCAGCATCAAAAGCAAAAGATAACTCCTTAAATGGACTGATAAATTGAAGGTCAATGTGCTTTTGTTTGGCTTTAACGCCAAAATCTCCAACAATATCTTTGATAAAAGCAACTAAATCATTTTGACTTAGTTCTAATTCCATTTTTCCTGCATCCAACTTTCGCATTTCTAAAAGTTGATTAACAAGCCGCAAAAGGCGATTGGCATTTTTGTAGATCAGTTGTAGCGTGCCTCGGGTTTCTTTTATATCTGTATTTTTTCGTTGAAGTAAGTCTTCAGTGGGAGTAAGAATAAGGCTCAATGGCGTTTTGAATTCATGAGAAATGTACGAGTAAAATCGCATTTTGTCTTCAGTGGCTTTTCGAGCTAATTGCGATACTTTTTCTATTTCATTTTTTTGTTCAAGAATTGCTAAATTTTGTTCCTCCAAAATCCTATTAGAATGTTGTTTTTCCTGCAAAAGAAAATATAAAATGGCTCCCAAAATCACCACAATAGTAAGCAGAGCACTAATAAAATAGAGTCTGTTTCGCTGAGTAGAATAAGTTTTATTTAACTCTGTAATTTTTAAAGTTTCCCGCTCAATTTCGACTTGTTGTTCTTTTATTTTCTGAATTTGTGAGAGCATAATATCCACATTATCTGACGTTATTACATTGGTCAAAAGTGTATTTTCTTTCTTAAAGGGTTGTTTTTTAAGAATTTTTATAGCCGTTTGAATTGCCTCTGCCCCCCCAGTTGGATACAATAATGTAGCATTCAGAGTGCCATTTTTTACTTCTTGCATACCTTTTGTTACGGGAATAGCATCAATACCAACAAAGAATAGATTTTTAGATTTACCCTCTCTTTCTATTGCTTTGTATGCGGTTAAGGCAAGAAAATCGGTGTGAGCAAAAATAATATTTGTTTGAGGGTGCTCCTTCAGGATACGTGGAATGTTCGTTTTGATGTCCTCTATGCCATTTTTTGTTTCGAGAGATTCTATTATTCTAAGATTTGGAGTGTCAGCAATCGCATCTTTAAACCCCCGATTTCGTTCAGTTGCAGGTGATGATGTCATTTCTAATTGTACCTCGATGATATTACCTCCATCTTTAAATTGACTGGCAAGGAATTTACCAGCAGTCTTGCCTATTTCATAATTATCAGCACCAATGAAGGCCGTGTAATTTCTAGATTCGGTTTTTCGGTCTACAAAAACAATAGGAATACCGGCTTTATAAATTTCTTCGATTGCAGCAGTTAGAGGCTTTGATTCATTGGGTGTAATAATTAACAAATCAATTTTTTGCTTTGCTAAGGATTTTAATTGTTCAATTTGCTTTTCGGTATTGCTATAAGATTCAATGGTTTCCAACTTTACATCTGGATGAAAAGCTAATTCTCTTTTCATTTCGCTATTCATCACATCTCGCCATTCATCGTGGCAGCATTGCAAAAATACAATGCGGTACTTGTGTTCTTGTTGATAAGAACACGAGGTGATTGCAATCAAAATAAATGCAATGAATGAAACTTTTAAAACTGGAGCCTTCATCTTTCAAAATTATGCAATTACTTGATGAAAGCATTATTAAAAAACGAACAAGTAATATCAAAAATGTTACATTAACATGAATTCGTAATATTGATTGGAATAAAATAATTGTTCAAGATAGATTTTTGTTTACTCGTATTGGACAATCTATTATTTAACCCTAATTTTTCTTCTTGTTCACCATGATAAAACTTATAAAGCTTACTTCGTACATTATGTTCTTTGTCAGAAGTTTCAAAAAGGAACTTAGAAGCTATGAAATTAGCCTTAGAATACTATAAGAAAGCTAGAATATAGCTTCTCAATTGACGGATTCTGAAATTATTACGATAAGGATTCGGTTTCACTCTAGGGCTCATTTGTCGTTTTAAGCTTTACTACTTGCTAGTCATCAAAGAAAAATCGATTCAATTGTATCCTAGCGTGGTTTGTTACACCCGTTTTATTGAATTACATACGAAGGTGTCAATGACATTTATACTTTTTTGAAAGAGTTTGAATTGTGAAAGTGAGCTATTTTATGAATTTAAAGACGACAAAGCGATAAAATTTTGCCGAATTTAAAGGATTACAACGATCATACTCTAGCTCAGGTTATTGAATTCCAAATTGCTCTTGATGTTCACTTTTTAGAAAAAACCGCTTATCCCAGCATCTTGAATACAATTCAGCCATTTATAAATACCTACAGTGCTGACACCATGCAAAAAAAACCTAGGCAAAAATATGGAGTCCGTAAAATCTTACAACTAATTGCATCTCCAAAATTTAAAAGCGTAACTATTTACATAATAAACATTTGGTTTTTTTTATTTGAAGTTTAGTTAACATTTAGCACACATATTTTGTAAAGTTGTAATGATTAAAGGCTAAAGATTAATCAAGGTAAAAAAACCAGTATTGTTCCGCCAGTTGCATTAATAAATATGTATATATTTACTCACAACAAACCTCAATCACCTCATTCAGTTTAGTAGTAAATCTTCTAGAAAGCTTCTCCTGTTTCATCTTCCACACCCGATCCTTATCTTGTATTGCCAACTTCACTTTCTGTTGACCTATGGCTGCATTAAGCTTGTCAACTGTTCTCATTAAAATTTTATGCTGTGGATTTGGAGCCTCAAAAAGCGTATGCTGTATTTCATTCTCATTACAAAAATCCAATAGCATTACGCCAGCCTTTTTATACTGGTAGCCTGGTTTGAATATTATCTCAAGCCCTTGAAGTGCATACTTCGTAATATCAATGCTTGAATTTGTTGCATAAGGAAGTCTAACCACGATGCTTTTGTTATACTGCGGTTGGTCAGTTCTGAAAAAGTTTGTATTCAAAAACACCATGACGGCATTACAGCAGCTATTTTGTCGCCTTAATTTTTCAGCAGAAATTACTACAAAAGTACTGACACGCTCTTGGAGGTCACTAATGTTAGTGTAGCTTCGGTCAAAAGACCTTGTGGTTGCAATGTTTTTTTTAGGTGCTTTTTCCTCTAGACCCAAGGTTTCAATGCCTTTGAGTTCTTTTTGTAGCCGCACACCAACTATTGCCATGTTTTTCTTAACCCACTGGTCGTTTAATTCCGTAAAATCGTATGCGTTGACTACCCCAATTGCGTTTAACCTTTTGGCATGTTGTCGGCCAACACCCCATACATCCTCGATTTTAAGCCATTTTAGAGCTTTAATTCGTTTTTCTAAGGTATCCATCACAAAAACACCTTTGGTTTGCTCTGGGTACTTTTTTGCTATTCTATTAGCCACCTTTGCTAGAGCTTTTGTCGGAGCAAAACCTACACTGACTGGAATTCCTGTGGCTTTTCTAACGTGGTAGGCCATTTTTTCACCATATGCCTTTAGATCGTAGTTTTTTGTAAAGGACTTAAAATCCAAAAAGGCCTCATCAATACTGTAAATTTCTATCTCTGGGCAATAGCCCTTCAAGAGGTCCATCACCCGGCTACTCATATCACCGTACAAGGCAAAATTGGCGGAGAATACTTTTACATCATGTTTTACGAATAGCTCCTCAAATTCGAAAGCTGGAGCACCCATTGGAATACCCATGGCCTTGGCTTCATTGCTTCGAGCTATAACGCAACCATCATTGTTACTAAGCACGACTAAGGGCTTGTTGTTGAGGGCTGGATTAAATACTCTTTCGCATGAAGCGTAGAAGTTATTACAATCTACTAAACCATACATATCAAAAAGACTTTATAACATTCGTCACAATTCCCCAAATCATAAAATCATTTTCTTTGGTTACTAAAATAGGTTTGTAACTTGCGTTTGCAGGCAAAAGCCAAATGCTATCTTTTTCTATTTTTAGGCTTTTAACAGTGAATTCACCATCAATATAACAAACTGCCACTTTGCCAGTTGCCGGTTCAAGGCTTTTATCAATAACTAAAAGGTCACCATCATGAATGCCTAGGTCTTTCATTGAGTTACCTCTTACTTTGCCAAAGAATGTAGAGCTCGGGTGTTTAATAAGTTCGTGGTTAAGATCGATGGCCGTGTCTATAAAGTCATCGGCAGGCGATGGAAAACCAGCCGAAATACCTTCTTTCACAAATGGAAGTTTGAGGGCAATGTCAATTGAAGCAGGAAATATCTGAATTTTGGGTAAGTTGAAGTTTCTAAAAACGGTCATTTGTTATGTATTTGAAGCACAAATTTGATTGTAAAATTTCTACCTAGTATCAACAAAATACATAAATCTTCAAGAATGCTACAATTTGGAGCATTCAATATCAATCTTTGTAAAATTCTCAATTCTTGTATAAACCCACAAACGATTAAATTAAATTTTATGAAGTTGGAAAGAGAAATTAAATTGCTAAATTTTATTTAGATATTGACATGGGCACTCTTTATACCTTGTTTTATTATCCTATTCAACTTTTTTTTGCTGCACTTTTACAAAAGTATCATGGACCATGGAACTCTTGGAAATATCAAAATAATACAATGCCAAAAAATAAATATATCACCAATTTAAGCTCGAAAACACATTTAAAATGTAGAAATAATCTATATTTATGAAAGTTGAAATCTAATCACTGGATACTATTTAAAAAAAACTGGTGCACACACCTAGTGTGTTCACCCAAAATACGCCTCAAAATAACCTACACACCATGAACACACCTGTGAACACACCCCGCACACAGGGTGTGTTCATATGGCAAAAATAGGTGAACACACGTCATTTCACCGAGGTGAACACACCTTTAGCAAAAGTGAACACACCTAAAATAAAGTGAACACTTATTATTTGTCGGACAAACTATAACAGAAGATAGCAATCTTAAAAAAATGCAAAGAAAATAGGGATCCAGACGACGAAGAAAGAAGAAAAACTTACTATATATACTACCCAACATTGACATGAGACCCACCATTACCAAAATGAAAACCCAAAATTATTATTCGTAAGGATTATTTTATCTAATAACCTAATCGAGCATATTTCATACAAGATGATACTCTAGCCAGTGAACTTACGCAACTAGGAAGATTATTGGTAAATAATCAGTGTACTCTTATCCTCAATACTACTTTGGTTTGTAAGCACCTTTTACTTTACAAAACTTACTTATTCTGCAGCATCAGACACAATAATTCTTTTATAGATATCAAGATTCATACACATCTAGAATTTGGTCTTATAACCTGAATGAAGACTGATTATGTATTTTTCTTATGTTTCACTACCACAACATTTTTTCCTAAGAACTTGATTACGATTTGCTTTTCATTCAAGAGAATATTTAGATAATTGGAACTTCTTAAAGAAACTGGAGTTTTATGGTAGCTTAACTAAATTTTTCACTTTATTTAGAAATGATTATAGCTGGATGTTATTTCAGAAGGCAGCTAAGAATTGTAATTATGATATTTAAGAAACCTTGTAAGACTCAACTCTATTAATAAAAATGAACAACAATGACATTATTTGGCAAGATATTGATCCTATTGAGACTCTGAAGTTTTGGGATTGTATTTTAAAAAACAAACCTGTCAAGGTTACCAAGATTGATGAGCCGTCAGTTGTGAAAAAAGACTTTGAGGACTTAACAAACTTTTTAGGACCATTTGTAAGCCGTGATGGCTGGAGCATCCCAAATGCTCCAATTTCTGCGAACTCGGTATTCAAATATGGAACCGAAAACATACCTGTTAAACTGACAAAATCAACACAAATCGACTATCCATATAGTGCGGTAGGTAAACTATTGTTTGCTCTTGTTGTAGACGACGAATATTCACTTTTTGAAGGTACTGCTTTTGTTTATCAAACAAGCAATGAGAATGCCATTTTTACCGCTGGCCATTGTCTGTTTTCTGAGCATGACCTAAAGATTCCTAGGCAATGGGCCCAACATGTGATTTTTATTCCATTCTTCGAGATGGAAAATAGGCCGTTATTAGATTATTTTGAAGCAGGAGAAGTTTATGTTGCAAATGGTCTAGGTGTGGCAAGGAAATGGTATGAATCGAGTTTAGATAAAAGGTATGGCTATGACCTTGGTTGTTTAACACTCGAACCGAGTTTACCAAAATTGCGAGACAAGACTGGTTCATTAGGTTGGATAGCAGGTGATTTTGATATTAACAAGTATAATAACTTTCAATCTATAGGGTATCCAGTTGGAAAGGAGTTTGAGCCTGGTGGTCTTTGGGCTACGAATTTTGAATTATTATTCCTAAACTTCATCGGTGGAGAGCCACACATTAGAATGAAGGGTAACCGCTTTAGCCAAGGAGCAAGTGGTGGCCCGGTTTTAGTTTCAGCAATTGATAACCCTAAACAGTATTACGCCATAGGTTTGAATGCATGTCTTTCCGATTATGGCCCAGATTTTCATTATTGGGATTCCCCACGTTTTGGCAGAACATTTTTGTCAATGATTGATTTTTTGGAAAACAAATAAATTTCTCATTCTAGGTGATTTTCTCATCCTTAGAACCAATTTGCCATAAAACACAACATTACAACTAGTTAACCACCAGACCAATTTCCAGAGGCAAAACCCAATAAACTGGCTGTCCTCTGTTGTTCCAAAGTCAAGTTGTTCCAATTTGTAGTTACCGAAAGAGGTTCAGGTGCCGTTCCACTCCAAGAAGCACTGCTCCATCCTAATTGCACCCATAAATTCTGTAATCTGACAGGAATACTTAACCATTCAAACTTCCTCCAGTAGGCCATCATATTGGCTTGTAAAGTGGCTTCCGACACCGAAGGGCCATTCCATAGTAGTTCATCGTAGCCCAACAACTTTGCTGTATTTACTTGACCAGGTAACAATTGATTCCATGGTAAATAAAAAGCTGATGGAAAACCACTCGGTATTCCGTCCCAATTTTTATTGTTCCATCCAAAATCTCCCCACAATTCTTGAGCATTTAAAGGCAACTGCTCCCAAGAAAAGCTACGCCAGTAGTCATCTCCGTTGCCCATGGCTTGGGCGTTTTCTAAGCTAGGCACAGGTTGAAAACAACTCATGCTATGAAGAACACTCAATTGGTTTAAGCCTTGAACATATGCACTACTGCCTGACATATTGTTTAACCAGTTTTTTACCAACTCAATTCTTGTATTTGCTACTTGATTTGAAATGCTTTGATATTCAGTCATGTTTAGGTTCAGCTTTGCCCGATAAATATTAAAAATACTACCCAATGATGAGGTTGCATGTTTTCCACTTCCGACACTATATTTAATCACAGCAGAGGTAAAATAAAAATAGATAGAAACACTACCATCAGTGTTGGCTTGAATGGCATGTTGCACCATTATCACGACTTCCGGCTGGTTTGGAGCTGAATAAGCAGCTTGGACTAGGTTTTGAACACTCATTTGAAGACGTGACTTATCAGCATCCGTTATTCCAACATATGTATTTATAGCTTGTTGGACGTATGTAGGCCAATCAGATGCACCACCAATAGTTACATTATCACCGTATTCCTGGCTAAACAAAGTATTAGATATACAAGTTTTGACTTCGCTTATCCAATTCAATAATGCACCCTGGTTGGCAGTTTGTGCTGGATCCAATGGATTATAACCTGATTTTACCCGAGCTATCTCTAATATCGAAGCACAGCCTGTTGCAGGCGATGCCGCAAAAGCATTTAAGGTAGCCTGATTCCAAACTCCGCTACCGCCACTATTTTGAACTTCAGCAGCTACACTCGCATCTTTTGCCAAGGCATTACGCCAGTCTCCAATAAGTTGTGGATTGACAACAATCGTATCCATATTAAAAATGTTAGAAGGTTTACGCTTTTGTTAATTTCGTGGTATTATTGGCCATCCAATCAATTACATTGGTAAAACCTAAACCTAAAAACTGTTCGGAATTAGCCTTGAAATAACTTGCTGACTGTGCTGTTAAGGAAATTGTGGTACCCTGCTCCACAACGGTATATGTTGGAAGCTGCTTTACCTTCTTATCAAAAATGCCATTTTTTTCAGGTGGGTAATAACTAACGGATAAAGTAGTTTTTTTCCAAACTAAGCCCAAGTTGCCATCTGAAGACTGCATGTTTTGAACAATAAAGGACAAAGTGATAGGCGATCCTTCAAAATCACCAGCCAACAAGTCTTCAAGTTGAAGCTGTTCAGCTATTTCTGTTCTATTTGCTACGGGTACACCGGCAGTGACGAAGCAAGTATTGATAAGGTCGACAATGGTGTGAACACTGTCTTTACCTTGAATAGGACCACTAGAAACACCTACAATAAAAGGAGCTCCATTGAACTGGTTCAAATAGGTCTGAAAATTAAGATCGGAACTTATTGCCCAATTCACCCTATTTTGTAAAAATTGAGCTAGGGTTGATAAAACATTTGCAGGACTGGCCTGAAAATTCGCTAGAAATGTAGAATACTCCACCGTACCTTTTGATGGAACTGGGGCTTGCAAATTACTTGCCTGAGCCATAATATTTTCTCTGTCTGTTCCAGTCAAACAGGTTAGAACGAAGAATAGATTTTTTGAATTAGTATCCATGGTATAAATTTCTTTAAAAATTATGTAACCGAAACTTGAGGTTACAAACGACAAGTTTCGGTTAAGACATTCATATTTCTCTAAACAAAATGATTGAATAAATGAGATTTACTCAAGGTGAACAATCTACTGATGCCAGAATCAAGACATACGTCTCAACATACGCTCAATACAAAGTGCCCTTGCTCCACCATTTGCTTTGACAGGTGTAGTCATACTGTTAATCCAGCTATTTGTGTCAGTATTTTGCTGCTGATTAAAATACTCCTTACAAGCATTCCAAGCAGCTGGTGAAAGTTGATACACAGCTCTTGAAACTGAATATTCAGAATGGAATGTAACAGTACCCTTACTCTCAGTAGTATGAATACCAAAGGTGCTGGCGTATAAATGGAATTGAACATTTCCTGAACTGTCTACTTGTAGAAGGTTCTGAGCGAAATTGGAATACTTTTCAATTTTGTCGGAATAGGAAAGAGCCGCTTTGGCAAGATTACTTACTGCCTTCGTAATCTCACCTACGTTTTCAGTAGAAATTCCAATGAAAGCATCTACAAAAGAGTTAATCAAAGAATCTGAATTCTGACTGTTATTAATAACGTCTTGGGTATCCGCTTTTAGCAGATCCAACATAGGTGCAGATGCTATATTCTGAGTGAATTGTATAAAATGTTGCTTGTTGCCCATTCCTTCTGGGTCCAAAGGATTATAGCCTGAACGTGTTCTCGCCAATCTTGCGATGGTTTGCATACCCTCGAAAATACTTCCTGGCGATGAACCGTTTGTGGCAGCAGCAGATGCGGCAGCATCATAACCACCAATACCAGCAGAGTTGGCTGGTGCCATTATTTGACCATCTGCAACCTGAAGTACCATTCCAGGCATAAAACTTTGAGAATTGAAATCAATCCATTCTTGTACCGAAACTCCTGTAATACGTGCCATAATTTAATTAGTTAGAAAAATTGGAAATTCTTAATTGATAATACCACAAAGTTCAAGAAGTCCCATGGCCGATATCAGCGTTTAAATACCTGAAAAAACAAACAGGCATTTATGCACGGTTTGATGTTAAAAATACCTTTCGCAGACACTAGGCATTTTTACCTGTTTGATGCCGCTTAAGTAAACTTTACGAGTAGCAGAACACAATCTTGTGTAAAAAGATATTCCGGCTCGAAGTGAAGAATTAGCTTCGGGTTAAGGAAAACCGTTTGGAGTATGATTAGATTCCCAACTTGATGTAAATTAATAACAAGTGAAGATACTAATTGCGTGCATCTCTAAATATGCTTCAATAGGAGATATGTTGCAGGTACACAACTTGCCCACACCCCAATTGTCAGACAAACTGCATAGGACTAAAGCAATCTAAGAGAAATTTAAGATATTGAATACTAATTAAAAAGGAATTGGTAGGGAAAAGTTGATGCTAAAGCTCATTATTTGACTTACAAATATATTTGGGGTGCCACAAATATGAATATCAATAAACAATTGCCTGTATATGTTCCAATGAAAATAATAGTACAGAATTCAACTCACTGAAAGTTCGTTAAATGAAATTTTTGAGTATTTCATCTAATGCCACAAGCAAAATGAATTGATATTGATTATGAAAACTTGAATTTCGTCAAAAAGTGGGAAAACAACCATTTCGAAGCTGATTTAGATGACAATTTCAAAAAAATGGAAATCTTTTAGTACTGTCCAAATGAGAATTAACACTCAATAACAACTACTAAATGTTATGTTAATTCGAGGTTTTCGGCTTTAGCTAATTAATTGTGTGGTGAAAAATTTAATGCCTGATAAGACCTCAAATTGGTCTTGAACTTGGTTGAAAAATATAATGAAGATACCATCACTCAAGTGGCTCACTTTGAACTGGAATGGCTGGCTCACTTTCACAGGAATTTGCACATGGAAGCTACTTTAGATTATTGGTTCAAAATAAAGAATATCTTATTGTTGAGTCCAAGTTAGTGTAAATACTAAGGTAAAATCTCCAGATGGTATTTTAAATCGAGTTTCAGCTTTAAATAGGCATATTCGTCAGATAGCTTTTTTCATGCCCCAGAAGCTCTCAATTGACCTTCACTTCGTTCATACAGACAATGTAAATCTCAATGCTCAATTGGCTCGCTTTGAACCGAAATGGGAGGATCAATTCCACTAGAATATGGGAACAAATCTAATGTCTTTAATACCTACTGAGACTGTCACCAAAATCTGCTGAGTAGCTACATTAAAGACTTTGATACCGCACCATTTCGCCGAAGATGCGTTCAAGCTTTCAGAATAGCAAAAAGACCTCAAATATTGAGGGCTCTTTAGCTGGGACTTTCTTCTACATTGCTAAATGTTAGCTGATGTATTTATTTTTTCTCTTTACAAGCTTTGAAAAAAAGTTCACCAAGTTCTGTTAATACAAATTCAGTTGTCGAGTCCATATCTATATCTAAATTAACATTTGCATAACTCCTGGAATTACCGAAGCCATCTTCTCTTTCTATTGGTATTTCTAGAGTTTGACTTTCCGCATAAAACTCTCGTATCTCTTTTATTAATCCTAGCCGTGTCAAATTTGACATTTCAAAATCTTTAAATAATTCTTGGTATACAACTTCAGCTCTTTTGATTGAATATTGAATTTTGTGTTCTTCGTTATCGAGGTTACGCAATACTCTTTCAACATCCCTTTTTTTGTTTTCTAGTTCCCAAATTCCAGTGCTCCAACTATTTCCTTGTGTTTGTTTCTTTTCCTCTATGTCCTTGCTCAAGGAAGTAATTTGCTTTTGTATTAGTTTATCTTTTTCAATTCTTTCCTTTTTGAATTTCTCTAACTCGGAAATTAAACTTAATCTTCTTGAACTGCAGTTGTCATACACTATCTCCAAAGGCAAAAACTCGTCAGTTGATAACTGGCTTAAAATATATGGGAAAACATGATTTTCTATATTTTGCTCTGAGTCAATAAGATTAGAAAGTAAAATTGACCATTTGTCTTGCATCACTTCTTCCTCCTCTAAGCTAGAATATTCTAAAAGGGGCGATAGAACTTTGAGTGAAATTTTTTTTGGCTCTATGTTATGCTTTTCGCAATAGTCTTTTGCCCTGTTTAGTATTTTCACTTGGTTCTTGAAACGCCACATTGTTATATGGTCTTTCATCAACAAACCAGTTTCCTCAATTGAAGGCATTATTAGTTTGTCAACAAAGCTTTTTGCTATTTCAAGTCCCTTTTCTAATGTCGATGATTTATTGTCAATTTTTTTATCCATAGTTTCGGTTGTCAAAATAAATAAGCTAACATAAAATAAGCTAACATTTTGATAGACGCATTACTTGCAGTAGTTTTTGGATTGCTTTATCCTTTTTCCAGAACCTTTTGAATTTTGGAGTAAGTACTTATTTTTTCCAAATATAATTAATTTGTATGATTATCAATGTTTAAGATTCAGAAATAGTCAATCTGAATTATTGATTTTCCATGGGTAAAACACTATAAATCCCATAACCCAATTACACCCTCTCCATAAAATTCTCCATAAACCCCAAAATCTTGTCTTTCATGCTTGCGAAGGTGG
Organism: Lacihabitans soyangensis; assembly: GCF_024343775.1. Classification (GTDB taxonomy): domain Bacteria; phylum Bacteroidota; class Bacteroidia; order Cytophagales; family Spirosomataceae; genus Leadbetterella; species Leadbetterella soyangensis. The sequence continues at coordinate 190,950 of NZ_RJUF01000180.1, forward strand.
TGTTTCGCTCCAAGAGGCCGAGTATATCGTTTATTATTGGCCTTATTACATTAACCAATAGCAACTTCCCTAACAAATAATACTCAGTTACCACCTCTTACAGCTACCTTATATCGAGGCTTTCAGCTTCCCCTAGAGTAATTAGTGTGTATGTTCATTCGATGCCAGAGAAGTCCTTAAATTGGCTTCCTAAATGGAAATCATCGGTAGTGTAGATTTCCAATGGCTAATTTTGAAACAGAGAGGCTGGATCAATTACACCAAAATGGAAGAACGACCAAGTATACAAAACCCTCAACAATGAAAATCCAGAAGATATTGGAAAAATACAAATCTTAGAGAGTTAAATCAAGGTCTAAAATGCGTGAACACAGAGCTAAAAGAGTAAATAAACCTCCACTTGGTAGAGATTAAACTCTAACCGAGACATACTTATTTAGAACAAGAGCCGCACACACCTTGTGTGTACGTCTTAAATACGGCTCAAAACGACCTACACACCATGCACACACTTTTGTACACACCCCGCACACTGGGTGTGTACAAATGGCAAAAATAGCCGCACACACTCCATTTTCAGAAACCGCACACACCCTAGATAACCCACAAACACCTCAATTGTCCGACAAATTGGATAGAACTAAGGCAATCTAAAAAAAATATAAGAGATAGAATCCGAAATAGACAGGAATTTGGAGGAAAAAGTTGATACCAAAGGTCATCATTTAAAAAATAAAAACAGTTGGAGTGCCACAATAATGCAAAAAAACAAATAATCACTCAATTATGCACCGAAGTAAAGTATAGCATAGAACTCACTGAAAGTTCGTTAATTGAAATTTTCGAGTATTTTGTCATCAAATGACTCAAGCAAATTGATATGGTATTGATAAATGAAAACCAAAATGTCATCAAAGTGTGCGAAAACAACTATGCCGAAGCTTATAAAGATGACATTTTCAATAAATGGAGTATCATTTTGTGGCATCCAATTAAAACCAAATGTTATGAAACAACCACTTGTTGCATCGTTAAATCGAGATTTTTTGTTATAACTGGGAAATTTGTGTTTTTGCTATTTCTATTCCTCAGAAGCCCTCAAATTGACTTTAGACTTGGTAAGTATTTATATCATAGAAATCTACTCTAGTGGCTCACTTTGAACCGGAATTGCTAGCTCACTTTGGTTGGAATATGCACGTGCAAATTAATTGATACTACTTTTTTTTCTATAATGCATGGTTTATCTCTTCCGCTGTCACGACTTCTATTCCAAGCTCCTTTCTAATTCTATGCCTTTTACTTTTCTGATAGTCCGTATAATCGTGAGAAGCAAGAGTTTTTTCGCTTGAGTTAAAGGCCACACGTAGAAACATTCTGTCTTTCTTATTCCTAATGATTTGTTCAATATAGTTCTTAGTTGCATTAGGAATAACATTTGAAACAAAATTTATTCTCATGTTTAATGCTAAATGTACTATTAAATTGTAGCCAAGACTCCCAGGTCTCAAATGCTTGATAAATTCCAATCCAATATAACTTTGATTTGTACTTTCATCAAACGTGAATCCTTCGTCAACAGTTACTAAGGTTGTGTTTGCAAACATTTTATTTATCAACTCCACTGATGATTCTTGATAGTCGGATTCTGAATTGTCTGCATGCACTAAAGTGCAGGTGTCTAAAACTATGTCAATCATTTTCTCCTCCTTTTAGATTGTTCAGTTGCCATAGCTAAAGCCTCTTTTAATGATTCACCAAAAAAGTCTTTAGGCCAATCAAGAGGGTTGATATGTCCATTTTCTTGAAGATTGATTTCTTTAATTATGGAATCATGATTTTTTCTTTCTACAAAGTAAATTGCAACATCCTCTGATTTTAGTTTATCTTCAGCAATCAGTCTTCTTAGTCTCAATAATAGATGTTCACTATGTGTCTCTACAATTATTGTCTGTCCTTTTTTTGCCATTGATGCAAAAAGTTCAGCAAGTTCACACTGAATCCTTGGGTTAAGGTGAATTTCAGGTTGTTCCGCTATTGTAATACTTCGTTTAGGTGACACAATTGCTTGAACAATTAACGGTAAAACTTGGGATGCACCAAATCCAGCATTTGCTATACTTGTGTAAAAAACCGAATCATCTTTTAAAAATCTTAATGAATAAGTATTGCTATAATGATGTTTCAATTCTATTCTGTCTCCAAAGCCGAATCTTTTAACCCAATTATTTAATTCTTCATTATCGTCACCAATTTTTTTTATAAGATTTGGCATATTTTCACCCATACTACCAACGGTATTATAGGTTTCATTTGTGATTTCATAAATTCGATGAGGATTCTCTCTGATTGGTCCAATAAAACTTAAATCCCCTAAATATTTTCTTACTTTACTATTGTTGTATGAAACTGCACTGAGAAATTGAGAAAATCCTTTTGTAAATCGATCAACTTTTCTTTTTATTTTTTCTTCAACCTCATCTTCTTCATTTTCTTCTTTTGCACTATCAAGGTCAAAGAGAACAGCGTTTGGTGAAAAAAGAAAATTAACTGGCTCACTATTGATAATTGATTCTTTTTCAAGTTGATTCATTGAATCAGAACCAATCCCTGTGAATTTATATTTTCCAGGTTTTTTTAATGATAGGCTTAAAAATTTACGATTGAAAATATCATAAACTGTTTTAGTCTTTAGTTTGATTTCACCTTCCTTATGTTCAACTTTAAAGGTTACTTCAAATGCACCTGGAGGATAATCGCCTAATGGGTCAAGATTCTCATCGGAATCATGAATATGATACCTATAACCAAAGAATATTTCATTCTCAGTTTTGTAGTCTTTCACAATTTCCTGATAGTTTCCTCCATCATAAATATCGCCTTTTAGGATAAGAGGAGAAAGACGGTCACGGGAATTTATTGTTTGGTTCATTAATAGGAACGGAGCAAGAAAATTTGTTTTGCCTGAATTGTTTGAACCAAGAATAATTGTTATGGGTTTAATTTTTACCCATCCTGTGTCTCGAAAACCTTTGAAATTTTTCCATCTTACTTCAATGTGATTTAGATGTTTGTCCATTAGTCGTTTTATATTGTTGTTTATTTTTCTGTCGTATATATTCTAATTCAATCAAATAATAATGCCATCTAATTTATAATTTTTCTCAATATTGCAAAAGTTTTTAGATTTGGATGCATTTTTCCTCGAAACTATTGCATTTTAGAGTAAGCCCTTAATTTCATCAAATATAATTATCATTTCAGATTATCAATGTTTTACACATATGAATAGTTAAATTAAAACATTGATTTTCCATGGGTAAAATCACCAAAAATCCCCAAACCCCTACACCCCCTCAATAAAAGTCTCGATAAACTCCAATATCTTATCTTTGATTCTTGAGAAGGTGGAGTTTCGGTCTTTTAGGCCGGGCATTATTGTTAGCATTGGCCTGATTTCGTTTACTAATGGCAACTTCTGAGAGAATAAATATTGTGCAATAACCTCCTGAAGCTTCGTTAAATCGAGGTTTTCGGCTTTGGCTAGGGTAATTAGTGCATTTGCTCTTTCGAGGCTCCAGAACTCCTCAAATTGGCCTTCTACTTGGTCTGCATCCGTTATGTTTGGCAGGTTTTCGTTGATAAATTTCTCTATCAGTATTTTTTTGCTCCTCAGCTGTATTTGGCCTTCTAAAAGCTCCTTTATTTCCTTTTTCTTCTTTTCAAGGTCCTCTTGAGTACCAATATTGAGTTTGGCCAACAGCATCAAGATATAGGCCACATTTACTTCGTCTCTGTGTATAAGCTCCAGCTCAAAATCTACATCGTTTAGGATCGATACTTTTTCTTTGGCCGATGATTTGGCTTTGTCATGGATGTCAAGGTATTTGCTTTTGTAGTCTTCAAAATCTTGACTTGGCATCACTAGGTCCTGTTCTTCATAGTCTGCAAAGGTGCTTAGCGTGTTTTTTATCCGAATCAGTTCTCTGAATTTCTGCACAAACTCCAAAATATCATCTTCTGATGCCAAATCGTTTACACTTTCAACTGTTGGTGTGATTTTAAGTAATTCGGCATATACCTGATTGAATCGATTGATATATTCGCCATAAGGTTTCAATATGATGTCTTCTTTTGCATTTTTGTTTGAAAACAAAGCAATGGCGTCATCTGTGGCGTTTTTAAGGTTTCTGAAGCACACAATATTTCCATGCGATTTCTTGTCGTCCAGTATTCTGTTTGTACGTGAGAAGGCCTGAATTAGGCCGTGGTACTTGAGATTCTTGTCAACAAAGAGCGTATTCAATGTTTTACTGTCAAAACCAGTCAAAAACATGTTTACAACCAACAAAATGTCAATTTCTTTGTTTTTAACTCGCTTCGATATCTCGTTGTAATAGTTGTAAAAAGCTTGACTGTCTTTGGTGGAGTGCCTTGTGCCAAACATTTTGTTGTAGTCGCCAATGTACTTTTCGAGCTTGTCACGATTGTGCATGCTCAGTTTTTGGTACTTTACTTCTGGTTCCGCCACTCGGTTGAAATCAAAATTATCCAACTCATCCAATTCGATGTTGCCATTGTTGTCTTTTACATCTTCGTTGGCCACATAGCTGAAAACTGTAGCGATTCTCAAATCGTGCTTGCCTTCTAATTTCTTTTTGGCAAAAATGTCATAATACTGCGTAAGTAACTCTACCGAACTCACACAAAACATGCCTGTATAGGCTCTTGAATGGGTCTTTTGGTCGTGGTGAGCTATGATGTAATCAGCTATTTTATCAAGCCTTTTGGGCGATTCCAATAGTTCTTGGGTATCAATGCCCTCAACTTCAATATCGAGCTCATTCTGGCTTTCTTTTTGTCGATATCGTCCAACATATTCTACCGAAAACTTCAAAACATTTTCGTCTTTAATGGCATCCGTTATCACATATTTATGCAAACATTCCTCAAAAAGCTCTTTGGTGGTTCGTTTTCGGCCATCCAATGAGGCTGCGTTTTGTTCAAATATCGGTGTGCCAGTAAAACCAAACATTTGGTTGTTGGTAAAATAGCTTTTGATGCGAGCATGGGTTTCGCCAAACTGTGTCCGGTGACATTCGTCGAAAATAAAAACGATGCGTTTGTCTTTCAGCTTCTCCATCTGGTTCAGGTGTCGAATTTTCGAAATGGCCGTATTGAGCTTCTGAATGGTGGTTACTATCAGTTTGGTGTCGTTGGTAAACTGCTCAACGAGTTTTTGTGTATTGTTCGTGCCATCTACACTTCCATCAGAAAAACTGTTAAACTCTTTGGTAGTTTGGTAGTCAAGGTCTTTACGATCTACCACAAACACCACTTTGTGTATGTTCGGGTTGGTGACCAATATCTGGCTGGCTTTAAACGAAGTCAATGTTTTGCCCGAGCCTGTGGTATGCCAAATGTAGCCGTTTTTGGTAGGTCCATTGGCTGGTGTATTCTTTACTCTGTCTAAAATGGCCTCTACCGCAAAATACTGATAAGGTCGCAAAACCATCAATGTGGAGTCTTTTTCTGAAAGTACGATGTAGCGAGTTATCATTTTGGATAAATGACAAGGCTCTAGGAAATCATCCGTAAAAGCGAACAGGTCAGTGATGAGTTTATTGTTTTTGTCAGACCAATAAAAGGTCTGTTTGAAGTTTTGTTTGAGGTTGTTGCTGTAATATTTGGTGTTTACACCGTTGGATATCACAAAAACCTGAATGTATTGGAACAAGCCATAATTGGCACTATAAGAATGTCGCTGGTATCGGTGGGTTTGATTAAATGCCTCTTTTAGCTCCAAGCCACGGCGTTTAAGTTCGATTTGGCAAAGTGGTAAGCCATTTATCAAAATGGTTACGTCATACCGATTTTTGTAGTCGCCTTCATTGCTGATTTGGCTACAAACCTGATATTGATTTTGACACCAAAACTCTTGATTGATAAACTCCAAATAAACGCTAGTACCATCTTCTTTGGTAAGCTGCATTTTGTCACGAAGTATTTTGGCCCTGTCCCAGATATTGCCTTTATTGAGATGAATTAGCACTTGCCCAAATTCCTTCTGAGTCAAGGAAATGCCATTGTGCTTTTCGATTTGGGTTTTAAGATTTGCCACAAGGTCTGCCTCATTTCCGATTTTCACGAAACGGTATCCTTGTTTTATAAGGGCTTCAATGAGTTTGTTTTCAAGTTCGGCTTCTGGCTGTGGCATAGGGCTATTTTTTTAAAAGTTCTTTCAGATTATTATGGGTATAAAGTTCTAGTTCTAATTCTGCAAGTGTATCTATGTAAGTTTGTGCTAAAATGTTTTCAGTTTTTCTTATAATACTCAAATAGTCAATTTCGGATTTTATTTGTTTTGTCCAAGAAACTATTTCATTTTCTTTGAAACCAAGACGTTCTTGAACAACTCTATCAATCGGAAAGTGTGGCGGAGTTGGTATTCTACCAGCACACCAAAGGTATTTTAAATACAAATTCAATATTTTTTGGCAAATACCATAATTAAGGACTCCATTTTGCAGAATATCTTCGTTCCTAGAATACTCCTGAAGTTTTTCGATATTTTTTAAATGCTTATCCTCATCAACTTTAAAATAATATTTTTCTGCAATTTGTTGTATTTCGACATGTAAATATTCACGAAATTCTTTCCTTTTGTTTTCGTCAACATTAGCCTTATAAACATTTGCTCGTTGAAAAGCTGCATGAATGGTCATCATCCAATATTGCGACTCAAGGAATATGTCTTTTAGGCCTTTCATACAAACATCTGCTGCAAAAGCCCCTTTTTAAATGTTTGAGCCTCTTCTATTTGTTGGCCAACTTTTTCGATTTTTTCATCAATTGATGTTAGAAATTTAGCTATTTTTTGCTGTTCAATTGTTGAAGATGGTAAATAAAGCTCTTCCCCATTTAGAAAATCATTATTGCCAATATTCATGGTATTTTTTGCACCTTTTTGAACTAATGGATTCAAATAATTATAGGTATTCTGCCAAATTGAAAAATAATAGTCGAGTAATAGTCCTAAATTTTTATTCCTTGGAGTAAAAACACCATATAAAACAGACACAATTCCAGTTCTATTAAGTTTATTTTGTTTAATAATACCAAATGGGAAATCACTTGTGGGGCTTTTGGTGTATATTATATCATCAGGATAAACAACTTTGTAATTAGTAGTAATTTCGGAGGCATAGGAACGGCCTAAATGTTCAATTTGATTAATTACACCTTTATTCTTAGCAACTGAAAATACTTCCTCTACTTGATTTTTTAAGTTTCTTGTCTTGTGTTCTGTTAAAATCTCTCTCAAACTCTTCTCCTCCCAATCAGGAAAATAAGAGCCATCCTCTTGTTTGAAGCGTATTTCTTGTGAAAAAATCTTTTGCATTAAGCCTTTTTTATATTCTTCCAACAGCCGTTTCTTTTCTTTTAAGGCTTGTATTTTTTCATCAATAGCGGTCAAGAAATTGGCTATTTTTGTTTGTTCTGGAAGTTGGGGAAAGTTGAATGTTAATGATTTGAAATATGGTAAACCTATTGTCTTTATGGTACTTCCTATAGCAATTCGTTCAAATTCAGGCTTATGTATTTGTAATTTATAGTATAAAAACCAATTTGATAACTTATCTTCGAGAGGTTTCCAAACTATAAAATGTTGGCTAACTGCCATATCTACCTTCATAACTGCACTTTTACCAATTCCTGCATCTCTGGAAAGTAAAACACAACCACTTTTATGTAGAACAGCAGAGGAGTTTTTAATGCCATCTTTCGATATTGTAATTGTGGTTTTTTCAATAAATCCTTGATCTAAATATTTTGAATCGGCTAATGAGACCCAAGGTATGTTTCCATCATAATAATTATCAAAGGCTTTACTTGGAGTGTGTCCCGAACCTCTAATTGCCATATCTTCAAGCAATTTCATTTCCCAATTATCCGAAAATTCAGGAAAACGTAATATTGGTTTTTGCATGATCATATTTTAAAATGGGGATTCAATGTTTAATTCCTGACAAAAAGCGGCTATCGCCTTATCAATTTCAACCATTGAGCTGTCAATACTCTTTATTTTTTGAGCTATTTTGGTCAAATCAATAATTTCATCAGCTTCAGAAGTATTCACATATCGAGGAATATTGAGGTTGAAGTCATTTTCCTTGATTTCGCTTATTTTGGCTACATAGCTATACTTTTCTTCGGTTTTTCGATCTCTATAAGTACTCACTATTTTATCAATATGCTCTTCTCGAAGCATATTTTGAGTTTTAACCTTTTCAAAATGCTGGCTTGCATCTATAAAAAGTACATCGTCGGGGTTTTCACGGCATTTTTTAAATACCAAAATACTCGTTGGAATGCTGGTACCATAGAAAATGTTGGCTGGTAGGCCAATCACGGCATCAAGGTAGTTGCAATCTTCAATCAGATATTGTCTAATGTGGCCTTCAGCTCCACCTCTAAACAACACACCATGCGGCATCACCACGGCCATAGCACCGTTGTCGTCTAATTGGTAAATCATATGCTGAATAAATGCAAAATCAGCCTTGCTGCCAGGAGCCAACTTGCCATATTGGCTAAAACGGTCGTCAGTTTGAAACAAAACATTAGCAGACCACTGTGCCGAAAAAGGTGGATTTGCTACAATTGCCTCAAAACGTTTGTCAAGGTGTTGAGGTCTTTCGAGCGTATCTTCCTTTTTGATATCAAACTTGGAGTAATGCACATCGTGTAGGATCATATTCATGCGGGCCAAGTTGTAGGTAGTACGGTTTCGCTCCTGACCGTAGAAAAACGCTACATCTTGCACTTCTTTGGCTACTCGCAATAGCAATGAACCCGAACCACAAGTAGGGTCATATACCGACCTGAGCTTAGTTTTGCCAGTTGTTACTATTTTTGATAATACTTTTGAAACTTCTTGTGGGGTATAAAATTCTCCAGCTTTTTTGCCTGCACCACTAGCAAACTGCCCAATCAAATACTCATAGGCATCGCCCAGAATGTCAGATTCGGTATTTTCAAGTTCAAAGTCTATTTTATCTAAATGCCCTAAAATCTTAGAAATTACCTTGTTTTTGTCTTTTTCTGTGCGACCCAGCTTTGTGGATGTAAGGTCAAGGTCTTCAAAAAGCTTGTTGAAATCGTCTTCGGAGTCTGTACCTGCAGTACTTTGCTCGATATTTCGTAAAATAAGAGCCAAATCGCCTAGAATAAAGCTATCCGTATTGCTTTCTGAGGCTGAATTGTCTTCAGTAGCCTCTTCTATTTGCCCACCACGAGCTGCAATTTGGCTAAAAAGCTCACTTGGCTTCAAGAAATAGCCCAATGACTCTACAGTTTCGTCTTTTATAGCTTCAAGATATTCGATCCCATCTTGAGTATTTTCGTTGATTTCTCGGTATTTGATAGTTTCGCCAGATTCTGAGAGGATTTTATTGGCATTAAGCTCCATTTTCTCAGACAAATATTTATAGAAAATAAAGCCAAGGATGTAGTCTCTAAATTCATCAGCATCCATAAGGCCACGAAGGGTATTGGCGATGTTCCAAAGTTGCTGCTCAAGTTGTTTTTTTTGGTCGATTGACATGGGTTCTTTCTAAAAAATAATGATTTTGTAAGGCTTTTGGCAAATATATGAAAATTAGAAGCTGGATGAAACCTTCCCCACCGGCATCGAGTAATTTTAACTTGAAAATGTTATGATATTTTGGGCCATTTGTGGTTAGTTTAAAAAAAAATGAGGAAAATTTATAATTCATTGGGTTTGTAGGACAAATCTGGTTTCGGGTTAGCGTTTACGCATTTGTATACTTATTTTCTAAAATAGCGTAAACGGCCTCAGATGACACGTTAGGGCCGTAAACGCTAGTGTAAACGGTGGCGTTTACACAGCGTAAACGGTATTGCGAAAATGGCTGTTTACGCCGTAAACACGCTGTAATACAAAGGCGTAAACAGTTTTTTTAATAGCAAGTTGGGCTGTAACACAAAAATGTCTGACATTTTTTTTGAAAGGACGGAAGATTTCAATTTTACCAAGTCTTGAAATCTTCAAAACCCTTTTTTCTTGGAGAATTTTACAAGAAATAATGTAAAAAAAGAAATAATGCTTAAAGAAAGCACCCATGACCAAATGGTAGGTTTCAATGATTCCTCCTCTGGGGATGATATTTCTTCTGTGGTAACCATTTCTTCTTCCTTATCATTAAATTGTGGTTTAAAGTAGTCTTCCAAAACTTGTTCTAGAAACTTGGATATAGACATTTCTTTCTGTAAAGAGTGGTTTAGAATTTTCTCTTTTAGGTTACCACTTAGCCTAAAACTTAATTTTTCGTCTTTGTTTTGCATATTCGTCATGGTTAACTACCTTTTTATTATTATTTCATCTAGGCCATAATTTAAGCAAGCCGTTATGTAGCAATATAAAAACTCATTCATATCGAGTTTACCATCACAATCTAGATCATTATACATGTAAGGTTGGGCTAATAATTCAGGCTCTATATCGAAATGAATATTTCCATCTACGACATATTTCATATGGCCATCGCTTTCAACATCCCAATGGCCTTTTAATAGTTTTTCTTTTTCCATTTAAGCTGCTTGATTATAAAGACAATTGAAAATATGGGAATAAAACATCATGTACTGACGATATAGCTCTGGACTGTTGTCTAGAAGTACTTTGGCATGTTTAATTACGGCTGGCTTTCCGTTTGGCTTCTTCTTGTAGCCCATTTTTTCGAGCCTGAAAGGAATAATCTTTCCTCTCATTTTCTCGAAACTTGGTCCAACCTCTCGACTTATGCGTTCTACTTCTTCTTTACCTATGTAGTTGACCATTTTATCGAGGTAGGCCATAGTTGCATGGTCAGGGTTAATCTCGGGAGAAACAAAGACGTTGGTTTTGCCATCTTGCTCAGTCATGATCACTTCGCGGTAGTTCACAATTTTGGTGAAGTACTTCATAACCGGCACGGCTATTTTTGAAGTCTCAACGGTTCTTAGTACTTCTTGTCCTTCCTCGTTTATTTCGGTTATTTTGCGGCCAACAATGAATGTGCGGCCCATTTCGTCAGTTTCGGTGATGATATCTTCTGCTGGTTTAAATCCTTTGAGTTTATCAGCACAGCCCCAAATACGACCTTTTATTTTTCTGTCTACAAATTCTTTCTTGAAACAGGCTTCTGGGTTGTTTTTCATTTCTTCGGGTGTGTAGGTATAGTATTGCATATTTACTTCTACACGCTCCATTTGGCCATTTTCAGGGTTTAACCTATCCTCATAGGTATAGACCACCTCACGGTTCAGGGCTTCGTTGAATTTCACTTCTTGGTTTTTGCCCAATGGTTTTTCTTCGGGTTTTTTGGCCACATATTTTATCACGTAAGCTGTTACGCTGTCAAGGTGTTGGATGGCTCTAATTTCGGTACTTGGTGGATTGGTAAAGCCACAAGCAAGGGCTTTTTGGTAGGTTGCTTGTTGTTTTTCTATGGCAGCTTGTTCCAATATTTCTTTGTCAAGCACTTCATTATAGTTGATAGAAAGCTCTATGTACTTGGCAAATGTTTCGTTTAGGTTGTTCGGAATTTCGCCAGTCTCGAGAGCTGCTTTTGAAATAGACCGTAGCTCTTCCACATCTTTGGCTTGTTTTTCGGTATCAAGCACAAAGCCATCTTTGTATTTGCGTCTTTGGACGTTAGCATATCGGCTAACATATCCCAGGCGTTCACAACATTGATTCCACTGATCGCGAATCCTATCCCAAGGCACATATTTGTCAGCTACAATATGAAAATGTATTTTGTTGTTTTTTTGAGGTTCCGCTCTCCAAAAGTACACAGTGACACCGAAACCCTTTTTTTGCCCCTTTTTAGGGCCTTTTTTATATAATTCACTCGAATCTGCCGTAAGCCATTTGATAAACGGAGCCAAAACTTTATCCTTGATGTCGTTGTCGGTGTGTAACTGCACCGAAGGAAGTGTGAGAGTAACGAATGTTGGAAAAACCTTTTCGTTATTTACCTCCTTACTGCTTTTCTTTAGTTCATTGTTCAACTCTATGCTGGTAAGCCATACAGACATCATACGTTCAACATACCTCCTGGTTGCCGGAGATAGGTAGCCATTATATGCCGAATCATTTCCGTTTAGATTGTTCAGGTTGTTTTTGGCATTGGGGTTAATAGGAGCATTTTGCTCCCTTCGATAAATATCTACCATGACAATACCATTGTTACGGAAAGAAGCAGTAGTTTCAATGGTAGCTATTTGTGTTGTGGTACGTACTGGCATGCTATTCATGATAGCGTGCCTTTTGGCGGCCTTGGCATCTTTGTCTGCTTTGATTTTGGAATTACGAGCCTCTTGCTTTTGTTTACGGCTCAAAAAAGGCTTTCTGTGCTCAGGAAGGTGGTTTCCGAATAGGTCAAGTTCCATTTTGGATGATGTTGAGAAAATTTCTAAAAAAAACCGAGAATCGACGTTAAGATAAACGAACTATCAGGAGGGCTTAAAAAAGCCATTGAATGCGTTAATTCAATGGCCTTAAAGCATCAAGAAGCTCTGATTTTTTGTAGAAAACTCTGTTACCAATTCCATAAGCTTGAATTTTCTTGGCATTTGTCCAAGTCCATAAAGTAGACAAATTAATATGCAGAAAATTTGCCGCTTGTTTGCGAGTAAGAAGCTCAGTAGGATTGTTGCCAGAAGATTGAAAAGAATTTGATGGGGACATTTGCAATTGTATTTAATTTGACTGCAAATTTGGAGGTGTAACCAGAATTGAAAATAATTTTTTTTCCAGGGAATTTTATCAAAGTGGCACCATTTTCTATTAATTATGGCATTTTAATACGATTTTAAGTAAATTTCCGCAAACTATCGAATCAACAAATTTGATATATATATTACTAATATTCAAACACTTACATTAAACTTAGAATTGTTTTTATCCTAGATTTGCCTTTGAAATAGTTTTTTTTCATTTAAACCTGATCTGTAAATATTTTAGGGTGGAGAATTCCTTTTACTTTATAGTAAATATCTTCCATTTTGGCGAAATTTCTTTCGGACAAATCCTTATTCTGTGGTATTTCAATCTCATAATTATTTAAAAACCAATCTCTTAGTATGTGGAACTTTAAATTTTCATGCATCAGTCTATCGTTTTTCATTTTTTGATATAAAAAACTTACAGAGCTTTGAGAGATACCTAAATTTTCATTTTTCACACATTCCTTAAATATGTATAACCCCCGATTTTTTGTAAAAATATTGTTGCCTTTAAAAGGCACTTCGGAAAATTGTAGAATAATGTTGTTAAAATTATTGATACCCTTAAAGGTTATTTGTAACAGCCGAATGAAATATGAAATGAACTGAATGACTGTAACGCACCCCAAATAACTCGGACATAAATTCAAAAATAATTTTGTAATTATGTCTATGAAAAAGAAGAATTATTCTCAGCAAGAGAAGCTAAAGATCCTGAAGGAATGCGAAGAAAAGGGTATGAAACCAATTTTGGAAAAGTATGGTATTTATCCAACGACCTATTATTACTGGAAGCGTAAGTATTATGTGTCAGGGGAATCTGGGTTAAGCCATGGCAATAACAAAGCATCTCAGGGTCGGATTAAAGAACTTGAAAAAGAGCTCAGGGTATACAAGGAAATGTTGGCCGAGCGAGAGTTGGAAATACGATTAAAGGATGAACTGCTAAAAAAGAAGTATCCCCAGACGAAAAAATAGATTTGGCCAGGAAGTACATTGGTCTGGGGTTAAGCAAATGTCTGGTATTTAGCTTATTAAGAATCACCAAGCATCAGTATTATTATAAGTCAAAGTTAACTGATAACCGAGGTTTGAAACCAACAGAAACTACCCTCAGGATAGATTCAAAGGGTAAGTTACAGCCTATTTCGAATCAAATTGTAGTAGAAATGATGATTAACACCTTATTCTTGCCAGAGACCAGCTATGGTTACAGAGCTATGACTGCCAGCCTGCAACATGATGGCCTTATCATCAATCATAAGAAAGTTTATCGACTTATGCGGGAGTACCAAATACTTAATGACCGCAACCAAAGACCTGCCAAAAACTATGTCAAGTATCGAAGAGTGTATCCCAATCAACCTCTGGAGGTATTAGAGATGGATATTAAGTTTCAGTGGGTGAGTGAACAGGCACGTTATGCATTCATTTTGACGGTTATCGACTGTTTTACCAGAAAAGTGCTGTATTGGGAGGTTGCGTTTTCAATTAAGTCAGCCCAAGTAAAAAAGGCTTGGGAAGAGATAATTCTCAACTATCTGCAACCCTATCAAATGCTTAAAAATGATATCACCGTCGAAATAAGAAATGATAATGACACCCGATTTGCTGCCAAAGAGATTCAGACGTTTTTTAAGGAAAACTACCTTAATCAGGTATTTACTCACCCCTACACTCCACAAGAAAACGGACATATCGAAAGCTTCCATTCCATACTGGCAAGGTCGTTAAATGCCAAAGCTTTCAAAACATTAAACGAGCTAGAAAAACACCTGATGAATTTTTATAAAATATACAATAACAGCAGATTACATGGAAGCCTCGATCACCTCTCGCCAGTAATTTTCTGGAAATTGTGGAATCAAAACTTAATAGAAATGATAGAAGAACAGAACAAGCCAAAAAGATTTAATCTAAAAATTCCCCACTACCTGCTATCGGGGAATGGAAGCCTGAGGGAAGTTTCTCCCGAGCTCGAAAAGCTCACTATCAAAATGCACGGGCCCGAGACACTTGATCTACTTTCGGTGCAAAGGTCACCGTCGGTCGTTTCTCCATCACAAAATTAGTATATTGCAG